>CAYLMO010000003.1:0-92469 GCA_964384605.1 uncultured Bradymonadales bacterium
GTGTCTTGGGCTTCGCCCAGGTGTCTTGGGCTTCGCCCAGGTGTCTTGGGCTTCGCCCAGGTGTCTTGGGCTTCGCCCAGGTGTACTGCTAGTGAAACCGCACCAACTGGCGACTTCGACCATCTTTAGGTACACCAACCAACGTCCATTTCGGGCGTCTGTACGGGAGTGCCGAACCGATGATCGTACCCAGCATTGACCTCCAAAACAGCCACGCCGTGCAGCTCGTCGGCGGCAGAGAACTCGAGATCGACGCGGGCGACCCGAGACCCATCGCCAGAAAGTTCCGCCTCGCCGGAGATATCGCGGTGATCGACCTCGATGCCGCGATGTCGAAAGGCAACAACGCCACTGTCATACACGACCTGCTCAAGATCGCCCGGTGTCGGGTGGGCGGCGGCATTCGTTCAGTCGAGAAGGCGATGGAGTGGCTCGATGCCGGAGCCCACAAGATCATCCTCGGGACCGCAGCGCGGCCCGAGATTCTGCGCGAACTTCCGAGAGAGCGTGTAATCGCCGCCCTCGATGCGGTGGACGGCGAAGTGGTCGTGGAAGGCTGGACTGAAGGGACGGGGCGAGGAATCGCCGAGCGGATGCGCGAACTGAAACCGTTCGTCAGCGGGTTCCTCGTGACATTCGTGGAGCGAGAAGGGCGCATGGGCGGAACCGCCATGGACCGTGTGGCGGAGCTGGTCGAGATCTGCGGAGACGAGTGCAAACTGACCATCGCCGGAGGTGTCACCACCGTCGAAGAGATCGCGCAGCTCGACGCGATGGGCGTCGACGCCCAAGTCGGCATGGCACTGTACAAAGACGAGATGAAACTCGGCGACGCAATCTCGGCCTGTTTGAAGTCGGACCGGCCCGATGGCCTGGTTCCGACGGTCGTGGCCGACGAGGGCGGTCGAACCCTCGGCCTTGCCTACAGCGATACCGAGAGCATCCGAGTTGCTGTGGAGCGACAGGTCGGCGCCTATCACTCGCGTCGCCGAGGCCTCTGGGTGAAGGGCGAAACCTCGGGCAACACCCAGGAGCTGGTCGCGATCGACACCGACTGCGACCGGGATGCGTTGAGGTTCACCGTGCGACAGTCAGGGCCGTTCTGCCACCTCGGCACAGATGGCTGCTTCGGGGATCTGAAAGGTCTCGCAGCGCTGGAACAGACCATCTGGGACCGAAAAGAGAGTTCACCCGAGGGGAGCTACACGCGGCGATTGTTCGAGGACGCTGACCTACTCGGCGCCAAGATTCGCGAAGAGGCGGACGAGCTCACGACAGCCGAATCCGCCGAGGAAGTGGCGTGGGAAGCCGCCGACTTGCTCTACTTCGCGATGGTCCGGATGGCCGCGAATGGAGTGAAGCTCAGCGATGTCGAGCGCGTGCTCGACGCCCGCGCAAAGAAAGTGAAGCGACGGCGCGGCGACGCCAAAGAGAAGTACACGAAGGAGTCGTGATGAAGCGCATTGCCCGAAACGAATTGCCCTCGCTGCGTCGCGACCCTGTCGATGCCGAAACCCTCGCCGGAGCCGCGAATATCGTCAGCGCCGTCCGCGAGGGCGGCGACCGATCGCTGCGCGAGTACGCCGAGCGATTCGGCGACCTCGAGGCCGGTGCTCCGATGGTCATCTCTCGCGAAGCGTGCGAGGCGGCTTTGGAATCGCTGCCGATGGCGGACCAGGAGCTACTCCGACGAACCGCCGGTCGCATCCGGGCTTTTGCTGAAGCGCAGCGGGCGGCCATTTCCGAGACGGAACTACCCATCCCTGGTGGCGTCGCGGGCCATGACGTGTCGCCGATGAAGGTCGCGGGATGCTACGCGCCGGGAGGACGTTTTCCGCTGCCGTCGTCGGTGCTGATGACGGCAGTCACAGCGCGTGCGGCCGGCGTGGAGACCGTCTGGGTCGCTTCGCCCAAGCCGACGGCCGTCACGCTCGCAGCGGCAGCAGTTGCCGGGGCAGACGCGTTGTTGGCGGTCGGCGGCGCCCAGGCCATCTCGGCGATGGCGTACGGAACAGAGTCGGTCCCGGGCTGCGACGTGATCGTCGGACCGGGCAACCGCTGGGTCACCGCGGCCAAGCAACTCGTCTCGGGTGTCGTCGCGATCGACATGCTCGCCGGACCATCGGAGCTGCTGGTGTTGGCCGATGATTCGGCCGATGCGGTCACGGTCGCTGCCGACCTCTTGGCGCAGGCCGAGCACGACCCTGACGCTGTGCCCATTCTCGTCACGACGAGCGAACGGCTCGCCGACGAGGTCGATGCCGAGATCCAACGACAGGTGGCCTTGCTCAAGACCAAAGAGACCGCCTCGGCGGCGCTCCAAAACGGTTTCACCGTGCTCGCGGCAAACCTCGACGAGGCGATCGAAGCCGCAGACCAGCTGGCCCCGGAGCACCTCGAGGTGATGACCGAAGACTCGGAGTCCGTCGCCCGACGACTGCAGCACTACGGTGGTTTGTTCATCGGAGAGGGGGCAGCGGAAGTGCTGGGCGACTACGGCGCTGGGCCGAATCACGTACTGCCGACGGGCGGCACCGCGAGATATACCGGCGGACTTTCGGTGATGACCTTTCTTCGCGTGAGAACGTGGATGCGGATTGACGATCGCGCAGCCGCCCAAGGGCTCGCCGCAGACGCCGCTGCGCTCGCACAGCACGAAGGCCTGCACGCGCACGAGCTTTCGGCCCGACGGCGCCTCGACTAGTTTCGCCGCCACACCTGAAGGCGATTGTTCGCGGGCATCTCGATGTCTTGTTCGTGGGCAAAACCTGCGTTCGCCGCGACTTCGTTGACCCAGGTGAAGCGCTTGATGCCTCCGCCTTCGTATCGCTCCTGCAACGATTCGTGAAAGCGAGCGTTGCTCGGCTCGAGCGGTCGATCGTCGTACCAGTACGGTCCGTAGAGGATGATGGGCGAGCCAGAATCGAGCAGTTCGGCGGCGTGCTCGAACAGGCGCTCAGTGACGACCGGCGGGGCGACGTGAATCATGTTCGCGTTGAAGATGGCATCGGCTCTTTCGACGGGCGCCTCGCCGAGCAGGTCGAATCGCAATGGCTCGCGAAGGTTCGTCGCGCCGGTTTCCGCACGCCATTCGGCGATACTCGCGAGTGCGTCGTCGGAACGGTCGGTGGGCTGCCACTCGACCTGAGGGAGCCGAGGTGCAAACCAAGCGCCGTGCATGCCGGTGCCAGACGCAACTTCGAGCACGAGCCCACTTAGATCGAGGCGGCGAAGCTCATTCAGGATGGGTTCACGGTTGCGTTCGCAGGCGCCTGAGAACAATTTCATTGTCGTACCGCTGCTTTGGGTTCGGTTCATGGCTCACGATATCAGCATCTTGTTCGAAGACGACTGGGTTCTTGCGATCGACAAGCCGGCCGGGCTGCCGTCGTCTCCCACCCGCGACCGTACTCGCGACAACGTGCTCGATGCCGCGCGACGCTATCTCGACGGGTACGCCGCGATTCACCACCGGCTCGACCTCGACACGACGGGGGTCATGGTCCTCGCCAAGCACAAAGACGCGAACAAGGGGCTCGCCGAGGCATTCTCGGAGCGACTGGCGAAGAAGACCTACATGGCGATCGTCGTCGCGCCGGGCGACGCCGTGCGTCCCGGACAAGCATGGGAGATGGAGAATCACCTCGCCCGCGACTCGTCGCTGCCGAAGTCGGCGCCTTCGCGCTACGTGGCTGTTCACGCCGGAGGCGACTACGCCAAGACTCACTTCGAGGTCGATGCAGTGGGCAATGGACTCGCCCGCATCGTGTGTCATCCCGAGACCGGTCGAACCCACCAGATTCGCGTGCATCTCGCTCAGTGTGGATTTCCAATCGTTGGGGACGAACGCTACGGCGGGGAAGGGGACGCGCCGATGTTTCTCCACGCGCTACAGCTGGAGCTCCCGCACCCGGTCACCGACGAAACGCTCAAAATAAAAGCGCCCCTTCCGGAGCGCTTTCGAAGCTGCATTGGCGAGCCTGCTTAGGCTGGCTGCAACCCAGGTTGAGCTTCGATCATCTCGCGGAACGATGCCTCGAGCTCTTCGTAGGCCGCGTGTGCGGCAGCTCTCAGTTCTTCGCGATACTCCGCGGCGGAGTCGGCCATCTCGGCGTACGCCTTCTGGGCGCCTTTCTGGGCTTCCAGAGCGCTGACCTTCGCCTCCTCGAATCGAGCGTTGGCCGAAGCCATGACGTCTTCGACATGGGCGTCCCAGCGTTCGGAGAGCTCGTCGAGATAGTCGTCGACTCGAATTCCGAGGTCGTCTCGCTTGTGCTCGAACTCGGCGAGCGAATGCTCCCACGACGCGGTCATTTCTGCGCGGCGGGTTGCGAATGCGGCGAGCGCCTCTTCACGTGCTTTCGCGGCGGACTCCGAAAACGCTTCGAGCGCGCGCTGCACGGGGTGTTTCTGCTGATGCACTACGTGCTCGGGCGGACGTCGAAGGTCCCACACGAGGCCGACCTTCTCCATCGCGAGGAGGACATAGTAGGTGATGTCGATTTCCCACCAGAAGAAGCCCTGATTGACCGACGCCTGGTAGTGGTGATGGTTGTTGTGCCACCCCTCGCCGAGCGTGATGATCGCGAGCAGGAAGTTGTTCTTCGAGTCGTCGGTCGTGTCGTAGCGGCGGCTCCCCCAGACGTGGGCGAGCGAGTTGATCGTGAAGGTGCCGTGCCAGAGAAGGACGGTGCTCCAGAGGAACCATACGGCGAGGCCGGTCACTCCACCGACGAGTGTACAGATGATCGCCAAAACCATCGGTGGGACGAACTTGTTCTCGTCGAGCCACACGAGCTCCGGGTAGCGGGCGAGGTCTTTGACCCGCTTCATGTCGGTGTCGTCCCAGTCAGGATGGAAGATCCAACCCATGTGGGCCCAGAGGAACCCACCGTGGCGCACCGAGTGAACGTCGTTCTCTTCGTCGGAGAACTTGTGGTGATGGCGGTGATGCGAAGCCCACCACATCACGCCTTTCTGCGCTGACGAAACCGCGAGGAACGCCATGATGAACTGCGTGACGCGGCCCATCTTGTACGTTCGGTGCGAGAAGTACCGGTGGTACACACCGGTCACGAAGAACATGCGGAAGAAGTAGAGGGACACGACGATGGCGATATCCCAGACGCTCAGGTCGAGGAGCAAGCCGAACAGGCAGAGCACGTGGAGCAGCGCAAATCTCGCCGCCGAAAACCACCATGCCGGGCTGTTCATCGCTTCTTTCAAAGTTGTTGCTGACATCTTTACTCGTTGGTGAACTGCATGTGTTGCGAAATGACGCTCGGTCATTAAGAGCCTGACTCGAGAGTCAGGCTGTCTATCATAGTGCCAGAAAGATGGGAAATGTGCGGGAGAAAATGGTCCTACTCGGCCGCCGCATTGTGCAGGAATCCTTCACGATCGAGATTGGCGATGATTTCGCGCTCGTCGATCTGGGTGGCGTCGGCGCCGTCCATGTACTTCAGTAGGCCGGCCTCTTCGTAGTAAGGCATCATGCGTTCGGACAGCAGTCCGATTGTCTTCAAGTTGGGCACGAGTCGGCTGAACATCACGCTGCGGAATTCGTGGAGGCCGGGCATTTGGAGAATGATCTCCCGCCACTGCCGTCGCGAGAATTTGTGTTCGAACCACTCCTCGTAGATTTCGTACATCATGAATCGGTTCTGCATGAGGAGCGAGACTTCGAACACCCAGTCTTCGCGCTCGCGGCGCTCTTTGTCGCTCAGATTGCCGATGTGCTCGCGAAGGGCGAGGACGCCGTAGTGAACGTGCCGGGCTTCGTCTTGGATGATGTACTTGAGCATCTCCTTGAGGAGCGGCTCTTTTGTAGCCTTGTAGATCATTCCGAACGCGCCGAGCGCCAGCCCCTCCACCATGATCTGCATGCCGAGGAACTTCATGTCCCAGCGTGAGTCGGTCATCAGTGCGTCGATGATCGTGAAGAGGTTGTCGTTGATGATGTAGAGCTTCTCGAGCTTGGTATCGATGTAGCGGTGGAAGCTCTCGACGTGCCGGCCTTCGTCCATGACCTGCGTGGCGCCGTAGAGCTTGCCGTCGAGCCACTGCACCGACTCGGTCACCTGAGCCGACGCGTACAGCGCTCCCTGCTCGCCGTGAAGAAACTGCGAGAGAATCCAGGCCGCGGTGTCGTGCAGCAGCGCTCGGTACTCCGCGTCGGTCAGGCGAATTCCGTTCGCCTTGATGAGATCGCGATCAATGAACGAGTCGGGGATTAGCGGCGTTTCCGGGTTGCGCGGATCGACGTCGGTCGACCAATCGAGCTGAGTTTCGGAGTCCCACTGATGTTGTTTCGCGCGCGAGTAGAGCTCGCGCATTTCGGGGAAGTCGGTCTTGTAGGTCCAGTCGAAGTGAGCCGCGTGACCGCTCACCATGTCGGTGTTCTCGAGCTCACCAAGTTTGAGCACGAAGCCGCGGGAGAAGCTGGGGATGAAGTCGGCGAGGACCGAGGCGTTCTGCACCTGGCGGAGCATGTCCACGACTTCGAAGACCGGTTCGACCTTGCGCCGAACATATACCGGCGCGCGGTCCATCATGCGTTCGAATTGGTCGACCAAGCTCATGAGTTCCTCACGCGTCTAGGACTACACGGCCGCGGGGGCGGCCAACACAGGCGAGGCATAGTCCGCCCTCGATGTCTTGCTTTAGCAGGCACGTGGCGTCGACGTCGTCGTACTCCACTTCGCCTTCCACGCAGGTGAGCATGCACGCTCCGCAGCCGCCTAAACCGCAGCTGAAGATCAGGTCGACGCCGGCTTCGAGCCCCGCCTGGAGGATCGTCTGGCCAGGTTCCACCACGACCTCGATTCCGGACTCTGCAAACACCGCGATCGCTTGTTCTGGCGCGCTGTTTGGCGTCTTCTCTTCATCGCTCGGTATGATTTCCGAGCGGTCCGGAGGGCCGTCGGGGAGCTTGGGACGCTTCCGCCGCTCCGGCACCTCCGCCGGAGGGGTCGACCGCGCGCTGAACGATGGCCGACGCTCGGCAGTCACCGCCAGACGCACGTTTCGCAGGTCCTGGCGAACAGCGTTCACCACGACTCGAATGCGATCTGGCAGGAGTTGTCGAGCACCCATGGAAACCTCGTGTTCCATCACGTGTTGGATAAATGTTCCATCATGTGATGGAAGAAAGCAAGTCGTCGTGTTATACCGAGAAAAGGGTGGGGATTCTTCCCCGACAGCTCATCAACGAGGGACGGCCATGCCGAGAGGACGCCAGAAAGCAGTTCGCGCCAACGGGCAGGCAACGCAGGAGCGGATCCTGAATGCGGCGGAGGAACACTTCGCCGACGGCGGGTACGAAGCGACTTCACTGCGACAGATCGCGGGGTCGGCCGACGTCGACATCGCCACCCTCAAATATCACTTCCGCGACAAGCCAGCGTTGTTTGGCGAGGTCTACCGGCGCGGTCACGAGGAGTTCTTGGAGGCGCTCGATCCCTTCGTGAAGCGTCTCGACATTGTCGACTCGACGGAAGCGATGGCGGAGCTCATCGACGACCTCGTCGTGAACATGCACGACTTTCTCGAGCACAATCTCTCGTTCGTGCGGTTGACCCTCTATCGTATGTTGGAGAACTCCGAAGACGTCATCAGCGTCGAAGAGGAGCTGCAGGTCGTGGCGATTTCGCTGCTCGACGAAAAGTTTCGAGCATTGGTCGAGCGGGGCATCATCAAGCCGGTAGATACGCGTGCGCTGGTGGTCTTCCTCGTGTCGTCGTTCTCGACCTGGCACGTGACGGGCCGGGTGAAGAAGCAGTGGCTCGGCCGGCCCGCGCTTGAAGACGAGCCAGGACGTGCACGCTCGGAAGAGTTCTTCATCACGCTCCTGGAGCGCTGGCTCCTGTAGGCCGCTCGCGGGCGCTGGCCGGCTGCGATAAACTCGCAGCACGACCACAGAATCTCCCGGCTCCGGACGCCCGCATGGACCAAGAACATCAAGCCCAGATGGACCGCTATTGGTCCGCCAACAAGAAAATCCTCGCCGGCCTCCTCTCGGTCTGGTTCGTGGTGTCCTATGGCCTCGGAATCGTCGGGGCCGACTGGCTGAATCAGTTCACCGTTCCCGGAACGTCGTTCCCGGTAGGGTTTTGGTTTGCCCAACAAGGAGCCATTTACGTCTTTGTCGTACTGATCTTCGTGTACGTCGTGCTCATGCGACGGCTCGACGAGAAGTTCGACGTCAACGAGACCTGAGGGGGCCATCGTGAGCGTTCAGACTTGGACATTCATCATCGTGGGCATCACGTTCGCGATCTACATCGGCATCGCAATCTGGTCTCGAGCCGGCTCGACAAAAGATTTCTACGTCGCTGGCGGCGGTGTGCACCCCGTCGCGAACGGTATGGCGACCGCGGCAGACTGGATGAGCGCTGCGTCGTTCATCTCGATGGCAGGAATCATCTCCTTCGCGGGGTACGACGGCTCGGTCTACTTGATGGGGTGGACTGGCGGATACGTGCTTCTGGCACTGCTGCTCGCACCGTATCTGCGCAAGTTCGGGAAATTCACAGTCCCTGACTTCGTGGGGGATCGTTACTACTCGAGCACGGCCCGCGTGGTCGCGGTCTTGTGCGCCATCTTCGTCTCGTTCACCTACGTCGCCGGGCAGATGCGCGGCGTGGGCGTGGTGTTCTCGCGATTCCTCGAGGTCGAGATCGAATACGGCGTCATGATCGGTATGGCGATTGTCTTCTTCTACGCAGTTCTCGGGGGGATGAAGGGGATCACGTACACGCAGGTCGCGCAGTATTGCATCCTCATCTTCGCGTTCATGGTCCCGGCGATCTTCATCTCGATCTTGATGACCAACCAGCCGATCCCACAGCTCGGGTTCGGCGCGGATTTGGCGGGCGAGATAGGCGGTCGAATCGCGAATGGCGAGACGATATCGCTGCTCGACAAGCTCAATGGCCTTCATCGAGAGCTTGGCTTCACGGAGTACACCGACGGGTCGAAATCGACCCTGGACGTCTTCATGATCACGGCTGCGCTCATGGTCGGAACGGCCGGGCTGCCGCACGTGATCGTGCGTTTCTACACGGTGCCAAAAGTCAGTGACGCACGAATCTCGGCAGGATGGGCACTCCTCTTTATCGCGATTCTCTACACGTCTGCTCCCGCCGTGGCGGCGTTTGCCCGAACGAACCTCATCGATACCGTTTCCGAGGCGAGCTACGCGCAATCAGAGGGCGAGAAATCGGTCCCTGAGTGGTTCAAGAATTGGGAGACCACGGGCCTCATCGCCTGGGTCGACAAGAATCAGGATGGCAAGATTCAGTACCGGGGCGGGGCGGCATTCGAGGGCAAGCCGGACTTCCTCGAGGCTCGCGGCGAGTTGGGGCAGCGGATGATTTCGAACGAACCCACGATGACCGCGAACGAGCTCTACATCGACCGCGACATCATGGTATTGGCGAACCCCGAGATTGCCGAGCTCCCGGCGTGGCTCATCGCGCTCGTCGCGGCTGGTGCGCTGGCTGCAGCGCTCTCGACCGCCGCAGGCCTTCTGCTCGTCGTCTCGAGCTCAATCAGTCACGACCTTCTCAAGCGCACCTTCATGCCCGACATCTCCGAGAAGGGGGAACTCCTCGCCGCGAGATTTGCGGCGGCGGGAGCGGTCCTCGTCGCCGGGTATTTTGGGGTGAATCCGCCCGGATTCGTCGCGCAGGTCGTGGCGTTCGCGTTCGGTCTCGCAGCATCGAGCTTCTTCCCAGCGATTCTGCTCGGGATCTTCTCGAAGCGGGCGAATCGTGAGGGCGTCGTGGCCGGAATGGTCGTCGGGATCGTCTTCACCGCGAGCTACATTGTCTACTTCAAGTTCCTCGGCGGTACCGAAGAACAGTGGTTCTTCGGCATCTCACCAGAAGGAATCGGGACCATTGGAATGGTGATCAACTTCGCGGTCTCGCTGGTGGTCTCGTACCTGACGCCAGAACCGCCCGAAGACGTGCAGGATATGATCGAGCAGATTCGGATTCCGCGTGGAGCCGGCGCGGCGAGCGAGCACTAGAAGCTGCTCAGATACTTAAACTCGCACTTCAGCGGCGGTGCGCTGGAGTCGTTGTCGCGCCAGCCGCTCGAGACGGAGAACTCGGACCCAACGCCGCATGAATCGAAGATTCGAAGTCGCTCGATCGAGACCGTGTCCGCTTCGCGTGGCACATCGAGCTTGAACGAGAGCCGGTTGTCGGTGGTGGTCGCCATCGCGTGAAGTCGCCTGAGTTCGGTGCGTGAGCAACTCGTGCTGTTGCCGTCTGGAGCTTCGCAGTCGCGCCATCGTGCTTCCGCGAAAATCGTGGCCGAAAGCACGTCGACGGTACCGTCTTTGAACCCAACTTCGATCGTGTTGAGCACAGGGTTTACGCTAGACGTTCCGAGGCTCTCGCACGTCAGTTCTGGCGCCGGACACTCGCGGCACATCCCCGTGACGTTGTCGAACCACTGCTCCTCCTCGCATTCTTGGTCGGGAAATCGCTGAATGCCGCCCGCACTCTGTTCTGGGGCCGCAAAGCCATCCGGGTCGTTTTGGGCGTTTTCGTCGGAGTCGATCGAGTCCGACCCGCAGCCGAGCAGCATAGCTGCGGCCACGAGATTGATGAAAATCGCTCGTTTCAAGTTTCCCCCTGGTGCGAGTCTGGGTTGTCGTGCGCATCAAAAGTAGCAGTCGCAGGCTTCACAGTCGAGCAATGGGGTTGTAACTTCACCGCGCAAAGCGAGAGCCTGCACTGATTGTCCTTCTGTCGAGGGTAGAACCGTGAGCCGTTTCATCACGATGCTGACCGACTTCGGTCATCGCGATGCCTACGTGGGCATCATGAAGTCTGTCATGCACAAGATCTGTCCCGATTGTCGGACGATCGACCTGTGTCACGACGTGCCCGCGCAGAACGTGCTCTCGGGTGCGTTCATCCTGTCGACGACGATTCCGTTCCTGCCGTCGAATTCGATCGTGCTCGCGGTCGTCGACCCCGGAGTGGGCACGCCTCGTCGCGCAATCGCCGTCGAGACGGAGGACTTCGTGCTCATCGGCCCCGACAATGGCTTGTTCACGATGGTCTTGGAGCGGACGCCACCGGTCCGTGCTTTCGAACTGTCCAACCCAGAGTTCCAGCTGCCGCGCGTGTCGAGCACGTTCCACGGTCGTGACATCTTCTCGCCGGCTGCGGCGCACGTTGCGGCCGGTGTGGATATCTCGTCTTTCGGCCCGAAAATCGACCTCAAGTCGCTGGTTCGTTTCCCCGAGATTGGGCCGATCATCAAGGAACGCTCGGTCGAGTGCCGCGTGGTCCATATCGACCATTTCGGCAACTGCATTACGAACCTGTCGCGCGACGCGATGGAGCGGATGGAGCGCGAGCCAACGCACGTGAAGATCGGCAACGAAATCGCCCCCTTCCACGTCACTTTCGGCGACGTAAAAGAGGGCGAGGCGGTCTGTTACTTCAACAGTAGCGACTATCTCGAGGTCGGGATTCGCAATCGCGACGCGGCGGCTCAGTTCGAGCTGAAGCCGCGCTCCATGATCAACGTGGTCACCGACTAGTCACACTCATTCGCTGAACCGGTCGCGGTCGTGTGGCTGAGTGAAGTCGATCTCCGGACCTTTCGCGATGAACCGCTTCGGGTTCACGGTCTCGTGGCTCGTGAAGTAGTGCTCCTTGACCTCTGCGAGGTTGAGCGTCTCCGTGACGCCCGGCGTCTGATAGAGGTCGAGCGTATAGTTCCACAAGTTGGGGTACTGCCAGATGTGCTTCTTATTCGCTTTGAAGTGCGTGTAATAGACGATGTCGAAGCGCAGCAGCGTCGGGAAGAGGCAAAGGTCTGCGATGGTGAGCTCGTCCCCCATCAGGTAGCGCTGCTGGCCGAGCAATTCCTCGTACTCGTCGAGCTTTTCGAAGAGCGCGTCGAACGACTCCTCATATGCCTTCTGAGTGGTCGCGAATCCGCACTTGTACACGCCGTTGTTCACCGCGTCATAGAAGTCGTCCATGCGGTTGATGATGGCGTCGGCCTGGCCTTCGGGGAAGAGCGTGATGTCGTTGGTCGCGAGGTCGTCGAACTCTCGGTCGAGCATCTGAATGATGAGCTTCGACTCGTTGTTCACGATCGACTTCGTCTCTTTGTCCCAGAGGACCGGTACGGTGACCCGCCCGGTGTATCGGTCGTCGGCGAGCTTGTAGATGTCGCGTAGGAACTCCGCGCCGTGGAGATCGTCGACATGTTCGTCGTCGAACGCCCAGCCGTCTTCCCCCATGAATGGCGCGACGACCGAGATCGAGATGGCATCTTCGAGCCCTTTGAGCTT
Organism: uncultured Bradymonadales bacterium; assembly: GCA_964384605.1. Lineage (GTDB taxonomy): Bacteria > Myxococcota_A > Bradymonadia > Bradymonadales > Bradymonadaceae > CAYLMO01. The sequence continues at coordinate 12,329 of CAYLMO010000003.1, forward strand.
GCGCGTGAGCAGCGTGCGGTGTGCCCACGGGCAGGCCCAGGCCACGTAGAGGTGATACCGGCCGGCCTCGGGGGCGAATTTGGTCGATCCGTCTTTGCGCACCCAATCTCGGAAGACCGTTTCTGGCCGGTCAAAGTGCCCGTCATCGGTCGATTCGTACCACTCGTCTTTCCACTCGCCGTCTACCATGCGTCCCATTTTTGTCCTCGTACGGAGAAGTTCGTCTAACGCTATCTTGGATGAACGCGAGCCGTCTTCGCTTCGAAAACAATGGGTTTATTGTGGCGAACGATGGAGTGTGGCTTGCGGCGAGATGCGTGGGTTCGCATAATCCCGCCGACTCTATGCGGGAGAAGCAATGCCGACACGGCAAGAGATGTGGGATCGTTTGGGCGAAGAGATCGATGTGCTGATCATCGGCGGCGGTATCAACGGCGCCGGAATCGCGCGCGACGCGACGCTTCGTGGTCTCAAGGTTGCGCTCATTGAGCAGAAGGATTTGGCCTACGGAACCAGCTCGCGTTCGTCGAAGCTGGTGCATGGCGGCCTTCGCTATCTCGAGCAGCTCGAGTTTTCTCTGGTTTTCGAGGCAGTGAGTGAGCGACGGATCTTGCTCGACATCGCACCGCACCTGGTCAATCCGCTCGGATTCTTGTTTCCGGTTTACAAGGGTTCGAGGCGCAATCTGACCACGATCAACGCCGGGATGTGGGTCTACGAGGGCCTCTCGTTGTTCCGGTCGCCGAAGCGCCACCGGACGCTGAAGAAGAAGGACGTCGAGAAGGAAGAGCCCGCGTTGCAGACGGACCGACTGAAGGGAGCGCCGCTCTACTACGACTGCTCCACCGACGATGCTCGGCTCACGCTCGAGTCGGCGCTCGACGCCGCAAACAATGGAGCCATCGTGGCGACTTGGGCGAGATGCGACGGATTCGTGAAGAACGACTCGGGTCGCGTCACGGCGGTCAAAGTTCGCAACATGTTCACCGACGAGGTCAAAGAGGTGAGCGCACCCGCGATCATCAACGCGACAGGCCCGTGGACCGATCGCACCCTCTCGATGAGCAAGGAGTCCGACCGTGAGCTGCTGCGGCCGACGAAGGGCGTGCACCTGGTCGTGGACTACGAGAAGCTCCCGGTGAACAACGCTGTCGTCTGCTTCCACCCGGAAGACGAGCGCGTTCTGTTCGCCATTCCGTGGGGCGACCGAACCTACGTCGGGACCACGGATACCGACTACGAAGGTGATCCGGGCGACGTCTACGCGGTTCGCGAAGACATCGACTACCTGCTCGACGCGGCGAAGTACTACTTCCCGGACCACCCGCTGGGCGACGACGATGTGATCGCAACCTGGGCGGGTCTTCGCCCACTGATGAAGCCGCAGAAGAGTGATGGCGACTCCATCGACGAAAGCGCGGTGAGCCGCGAGCATCAGATCGTCGTTACCGACGACGGCATCATCACCATCGCAGGCGGCAAGCTCACGACGTTCCGTCGCATGTCGGCCGAGGTCGTCGATACGGCGGTCAAACTGCTGCGCCTTTCCGGGGCAATCGAAGGGCCGCTCAGCGAGGCTCAGACCGACCACAAGCCGTTGCCTGGCGCCGTGAACTGGCCGCCCGACGACGACCACGATCGCGTCGCCAAGGAAGTGCTCGACATCGGCGGCGGTTATCTCGAGATGGATACCGCCCGCCTGCTCGCCAATACCTACGGGATGCGAGCCGTTCAGGTCGCTCGTATGATCTACAAGGACCCCAAGCTCGCGAAGCGACTCGACCCCAAGCGCCCAGAAGTGCTCGGTCAGGTCGAGTTCGGCGTCAAACACGAGCTCGCTTCGACCGTGACTGACGTGCTGATTCAAAGAACGCAGGTGTTCTACCGCGCGATCGACCAGGGGTTGGCCGCTGCAGAGGTCGTCGCCGACCACATGCAGGACTTGCTCGGTTGGGATGCCGAGACTCGTGACCATCACGTCGCTCAGTACCAACACGACGTAGCGCTTTCGCGAAAATGGCGTGAAACGACCAGCGCAGCCGAGGCCTCTGCCTAGATGAATTTGGACGAACTCGGCTGGACGGAAGACCTGCAGGAACAGGCAGAGGAATGGCCGGAGCAGTGCGTTCCGGCCCGTATCTCGGCCGACTATGGCATCGAGTACGAGCTGATGGGGGAGTCGTTCGAGGGGAGCCGTGCAATGCTCTCGGGCCCCCTCCGCAACACTCGGCACGACAGCCTCGCTCGGCCCGGAATTGGCGATTGGGTCGCGGTGGTACCGCTCAGCGACCCGATGCTGATCGTCGATGTTGCGCAACGTTCGTCGGAGTTCGTACGCAAGGCCGCCGGCCAGGTCACCAAACCCCAGCTCGTCGCGGCAAACGTTGACGTGGTGTTTGTCGTCACCTCGATGAACCAGGAGTTCAGTGAGCGCCGAATCGAACGGTACGCCACGGCCATTTGGGACTCTGGGGCGACCCCGGTCGTCGTGTTGAACAAGGCCGATCTGGTCGACGACCCTCAGGAGTTCATCGAGCGCGTGGCGGAGGTTGCGCCCGGCGTGGATGCCATCCCATTGAGCGCGCTCGAAGACGACGAACTAGGTGGGCTGCTGCCGTTCCTCGGACGCGGAAAGACGGTCGCGCTCGTCGGCTCGTCGGGCGTAGGTAAGTCGACGATCTTGAACCGCCTCATCGGCACCGAGGTTCAAAAGACTGCCGAGATTCGGACCTCCGACGACGAAGGCCGGCACACCACGACGCACCGCGAGATGGTCGTGCTCCCCGGCGACCGCGGGTTGCTCATCGACACTCCCGGAATGCGCGAGTTCGGCCTTTGGAGCGAAGACGGCGACGGACTGGACGCCGCGTTCGAAGAGATCGCAGCCGCCGCCGAAAACTGTCGGTTCCGAGACTGCAAACATGAGGGGGAGCCCGGTTGCGGAGTCATCGCTGCTGTCGAGGCGGGCGAGGTTTCGGAAGAGCGCTTGGAATCGTGGCGAAAGCTTCAGGCCGAGCTCGACTCGGAAGCTCTACGCTCCAACAAAGCTGAGTACCACAAGGCGATGCGGGCCCAAGGCCGACTCTACAAGTCGATCAAGTCCAAGAGTCGCAAGAACAAGGGCAAATGAGCGACGCGAGCTACCGAGCCCTTCCGGTGCGCCTGGGTGAGGCGTCGGATTCGATCGCCACGCTGGTCGGGGCGTTTCCCGTCGAAGGCGTGACCGTGGTCGAGGTTCGCGAGTATGACGGCGGAGAGCTCTCCATCGTCCTCGATACCGCGGGGTCCAACTGGAGCTGGGACGAACGATCGATCGAGTCGGCCGAGCTCTGGATCTACGGGACCAAGCGTGTGTCGTTCGATACGAACGGCTCATTTCTCGCGAAGCCCCAGCCACTTCGTCGAATCGTGCTCGGCACCGATTTCGAGGTGGAAGTGCCCACCGGCACCGTGACCGGGCGGCTCAGCCATGCCGTGCTCCGCGTCAGCTGACAGAAATTTGCAGCGTCGGGCAAGACTGCCTCAGAATGCTGAGGGTTCCGCAATTGCTACCATCGCTGAGACGTTCAGAAGTGCGATTCTGCACTGGAATGGAACTCGCATTGTAGTGGGAGCATACGAAGTGGACCGCACCCCGGAGGTGTTCAGATGCGCGTGTTTCTGTCTCTTTTGTTGATCTCATTCTTCGCCGTCGGTTGCGGCGAGGCGGAATCGAAGCCCTTCGAATTCGATGAGAATTTGAACAACTCGTCGAACAGCTCGACCGCGAACAACGCAACGTCGAACAGTTCGACCGCGAACAATACGTCCGCGAACAACTCGACGTCGGGGAACAACACTTCCGCGAACAACTCGACGACGGGCGGTTGCGTCATTCCTGAGCCTCCGGAGCACCGACCGATGGCGACGGAGTGTGACAAGGTTCGCCCGCCTGGCTCGGGCGACAACAACATGATGGACTTCGCGGACTGCGAGTTCGACACCGACTGCATCGACAACATGGGGAGTGTGAACGGCCGCTGCACGCTCAGCCGTGGCGGCGCCATCTGCACCTACGACTCGTGCTTCGCCGACAGCGACTGCGGCACCGGTGTGTGCCACTGCGAAGGTGGTTGGTCGGCCGACAACAACACCTGCAAAACAGCCGGCAATTGTCGGGTCGACTCGGACTGCGGCGAAGGCAGCTACTGCTCGCCGTCACTCGGTTCGTGCGGCGACTATGGTGGGGTCGAGGGCTGGTTCTGCCGAACGTGCGAAGATGAGTGCACGAGCGACGCGGACTGCCCCGACAACGTCAACGGAGGCGGCCGTGGGTTCTGCGGATTCGACGGCGAGAAATGGTCATGTTCCAACGACTTCTGCGTAGGGTGAGCACGATGCGAATGGTCCTCTTTGACGAGTGCACCAACGACTCAGACTGCGCTGGAGGGCATTGCGCATTCGACGGCGAAAAGTGGGCGTGTTCGTCGGCTCAGTGCGTGGGATGAGATACTGGTTCGCCATAGTCGCGGTGGCGCTCGTCGCATGCGGCGAAGCGGCTGAGCCGACTGCAGACGCCGAGCTCGAGTGGGGGCAGCTCTACGTCGATTCGGCGGCGATTGGCCGCGCGGCGCTCGAAGAGTCGCTCGTGACTCACGAGAACGGTTACGCACGCCTGCGCCTGGAGAACTATGGTCCGGGCCGAGCGTGGAATCAGCTTCCAGTTGCAGACCCGGCGACGCGACACGTCACGCCGGCAGACTTTGGGCGATTCGACAATCCGTGGGGGCTTTCGGAAGGCGATTTCGAACGCCTAGGGTCGCTCCAAGAATGGACGCATGAGTCGGTGATGGCCTACGGAAAACGGGCCTTCGAACGCTATCCCCTCGGTTCGGATTCGACGTTTCGCCACGGCGTGAAGTCGCAAGAGCACGCCGACAGGTTTGGCTTGTGGACGGCGCCCGACGGGCGCGTGGGCGGCCTTGTACGCGTTCGGATTTCGGACAGTGCCGAGGGCTTTGCACCGACGTGCTCGACCTGTCACGCGAGTGTGGTGGACGGCGCGTTGGTGATGGGCCGGCCGAACGCCGAATTCGACTACGACGCGATGATGCTCCACGGGTTGAGCGGACCTCAGACGTTCCCACCGAGCCGTTGGGGCGCGGGCGCAATCGATGTGACTCCGGACGGCGTGGAGAATCCCGCAGCGATGGCCGATCTGCGCGCGGTTCGCCATCAGACGCGACTGCACTGGGCCGGCACGATCTACAACAGCCTCGAAGCGCTCACGGTGCGTATCGAGACGCTCATCATCACGTCGCTGCGCGACGAACGCCCGCCGAGAGAGGTCGCGTTCGCGATCGCCTACTACTTGTGGAATCTAGGGCTCGAGGGCGCAGAGGCGCCGACCGAGGGACGCGGTCGGGAACTGTTCGAGCAGAACTGCTCGGCTTGCCATGGCGTCGACGGTACCGCTGGCGAGCCTGTTCTGCTGGCGGCGATCGGGACTGAGCCATCGGTCGCGCAGTCGTCCACTCGAGGGCTCGACCCGGGCGTGTATCGTGTTCCGTCGTTGTGGGGCGCGGGCTCGCGTGGCCAGTTCCTGCACCACGGCCAGGTATCGTCACTCGAAGAACTACTCGACCCCAGGCGACTCGAAAGTGAGCCGGGGCACACGTTCGGCACCAACCTCGGCGCCGAGGACCGGGCTTCGCTCATCGAGTTTGTCCGGCAGATTGGCCGGTAGTCAGGTCGCTGCGCGGGTGAGCCGGTCGGCAATCGCCGTCCAGTGCGCCGAATCTGGCGGCCGTTGGACCAGTATCCGGTCGACGACCTCGGGACCATGCGCGTGCAGAATTCCGTAGAGCTCGCGGGCCCAATCGGCCGGGTTGTCTCCGAGGACAACTTGCTTGGGTGCTCCGAGGTCATCGCGACTGACCACCAGATCGCGTTCTGACGCCTCGCCTAGCGCGTCGAACAGCGACAAGGGCACACGCGGCGCGTAGTGACGCTTGGACAGCCCTGGTGAGGGTCGAGCGACGTCATCGTCGACTGCTGTCGAAGCGACACGCACCGACCCGATGACCGCGGCGATTTCGCCAGCTGTGACCATGCCCGGGCGCAGGATCGTCGGCGTCGACTCCACGAGTGACAATACGGTCGATTCGATACCTACGTCGGTGGGACCGCCGTCCAATACGAACGGGATGCGGCCTTCGAGACCGCGTAGAACGTGCTGTGCCGTAGTCGGCGACACTTCGGTGTAGCGGTTGGCGCTTGGAGCGGCGACGGGTACGCCAGCGAGTCTCAACAGCGCGAGTGCGACTGGGTGATTCGGCACACGCAGGGCCATCGAATCGAGGTCAGCCGTGACGATCGAAGGCACCGTTGCGCCTCGGGGTACCACGAGCGTGAGCGGTCCCGGCCAGAACGCGCGCGCCAGCGCGTCGGCCGTCTCGGGCCACTCTCCGGCAAGCTGGCGAGCGTCTTCGACTGATGCGACGTGCGTAATTAGCGGATTCGTTGCCGGTCGGCCCTTGGCTTCGAAGATCGCGCGGACGGCGGCCTCGTCGAGGGCGTTGGCGCCCAAGCCGTAGACGGTCTCGGTCGGAATCGCGACCAGCTTCCCGGCCCGTAGCGCTTCCGCGGCGGTCTCGAGGTCGTTGGCAACGGACGGGTCGAGCACCTTCGTCATCGCGGAATCTCTCGCAACGATCCGAGCGGGGTGAGTTCGGCCTGAGGCTGAATGACCCATCCGTGCTCGGCGGCCCCGACTCGCATGATCTGGTTGCCGTGGTCGATGACGACGCCGAGCCGGCTGGCGGTCGCCATCATGTCGAAATCGGTGTCGCTGTCGCCGAAAACCATGGTCGGAATCGCTCCAATCTCTCTTTCGATTACGTCGACCTTGCCCTGTCGGAAAAGCGCCGGGGCGACCAGTTCGTCGGTCAGCACGCCGTACTCCACGAACACGCGATTGCCGACGACGCGGTTTTCCGGCACCCCGAAATGGCCTGCGAATGTCTCGACCGACCACTGGTTCGTAGCCGAGACGACCCACACCTCGAATCCGTTTCGCTCCAACGATCGCATGAGCTGTGCGATTTCGAGGAACGGGCGAAGGCCGCGCCCAATGCGCACGGTCTCGCCGCGAGATGTCTGGCGTTCTTCGATCTCGACGGGGCGTCGCAACTCGATGTCGATTGCGCGCTGCGACAGGATTTTCATGTCGAGTGCCGAGATACCGACGTGCAGCAGGACCGCCCAGGCGTAGGTCGACGCTTTCCCTTCGCGTACCAGCTTGCGCCCGTAGAGTGCGCCCATCTCGGCGAGGTAGCTGCGGTAGGCGTCGGACGCGTCGCGCTCGCCTTCTGGAAGGTCGAGAGACGCCAGCGCTAGCTCGCGAATCTTGTCGCGACCGTCGGCTTCGTCGATGAGGTCCCAGAACTCTTCGAGGTCGTAGCGGTAGAGCAGCTCATCGATGAGGAAGTGGCTGTAGAGTTCGCCAATATCACCGAGGATGCACGTGTTGTCGAAGTCGAAGACCGCGATGCGGCGCTCCGATCGAGGCGTTTGGCGCATCGTGTCGGCGATGGCAGCACGCACTTCGGGCGTCCATCCAGTTCCGGGGACCATCTGTTCGTCGGACTTCATACTTCCTCGCGCGAGCGGTCGAGCGGAGTATTGCGCAAGTCGCGGTTTCGCCCAAGACGGATGCTCGATCGGAGCGCGCTTTGGCAAAACCTATGTTAGTGTCGCGGGCGTATGGACCTGACGCACAAAATCGTTCGGCGGCTCCTGCGCGATGACGACGTGGAGTTTAGCCGGAACCGGAACTTCGATGCGTACGAAGACCCGCTGGTGAAGCGGGCGCTCCGCATCTATCGGCACCTGCGCAGCGTCGAGGACGACCTGATCGCGGCCGCGGATGGGGACGTCGCGATCGAAGCCGTGGAACGGGAAGACGATTCCGTTGTCATACGGTTGACCTACCCCGCCGGCAATGCGCGGCGGGAGAGTTTTGTGACCGAAGAAGAATGGCGGTTGCTGCTCGAAAGCGAACGCGTCACCGATATTTTGAAACGACTGCTCGAAGGCGCCACGGAGTACGAGATGGAGCTGCTCGAGCGATGGGATACTGCTGCAACACTCATTGAAGAGGGAGGAGACTCATGAAGACCAACCTACTGCTGCTCGCACTCTCGGCGATTTTCGCCCTCGGGACTCTGGGCTGTGGGCCGAGCTCGAAGATGCCGGCCTCGAAGCCGCTGCCGTCGGGGACGACGTTCACGGGCGTCTGGTACTCGCCGCAGTTCGAGCACATGTACCTGCGCCAGACTGGCGATGAAGTGCGTGGAATCTACACCTACAAGTATGGCGGCACGCTCGAAGGCACGCTCGACGGCAACATCCTAAAGTTCAAATGGATCGATCCAGGCAGCAAAGAAGAAGCTCGCCGCGGTGCCAAAGGAGAAGGCTACCTGCAGCTTCTGCCCGACGGCGAATCGATGAAGCTCGTCGGCGAATGGGGCTACGACGACAACGTCGCCGGCGGCGGTCCGTGGGAGGCCGAGTACGTGCGTGAGCTCGACAAAGAAGACCCGCGCTCGCTCGAAGATTGGAAAGAAAGCGGAATGGTGGACGGATGATCACGCCCTCGCTCAAACGCGGCGCGGTGCGCCTGCTCCTCGTCATCGCCGCGGCGCTGGTTGGTTGCGGTGCGACACCCGCCAAGTCGGACTCGCTCGAGCCTTCGAAGGAAGTGCAGGCGGAGCGCGACCAGATCATCGGCGCGATGACCGCCGAGCTCGACCGCTCGATGAACCAGATGAAGCTCGGCGACTACGACCCCGCCTACTTCATCGCCTACAAGCTTCGTGACGTCGAAGAGCGACAGATTCGCGGGAAGTACGGTGCGATTACGTACTCGGGCGACCAACGGTCGCGCGTCGCCTACGTGGAAGTCCGAGTCGGCGACTACGACTTCGACAACTACGCCAATATCGAGACCGAGAACTTCCGGCTGCAAGAGTACGTAGCCGACCGGTCCGCTCCCCTCGATACGGGCGAGATCGGCATTCGTGGGACCCTCTGGCTACTCACCGACGAGACCTACAAGAAGGCGGTCAGCGACTTCCTCACGAAGAAGGGCGGGGCGATCTACGCGACCGACGACAAGGTCGACGTTCCGTCGCTGTCGAAAGAACCGGCCGCGCAGTACCGCGGGCCGGTGCTGCCCTTGAAATTCGACCGCTCGAAGTGGGAGGAGCCGGTCAAAAGGGTGACCAAAGCCCTCTTGGATATCCCTGAGTTGATCGACTCCGAGATGGACGTCACGGCTCGTCGAGTGGTGCGCTACTTCGTCAATTCGGAGGGCACGACGATCGTCGAGGAGTTCACGGTTCACGCGATCCACGTGACCGCGTGGGCGCGGTCTGAAGACGGCATGTTGCTCGAGAACGGACGCTCCTACTACGCGCGGTCGCTCGGCGAGCTGCCCGGCACCGAGACGCTGGTCGCCGACGCGAAGGTGATGGCCGCTGACCTCGTCGAGCTCAAGAACGCTCCGGCGATCGAGCCGTACACCGGCCCGGCCATTCTGATGCAGGAGGCTTCGGGCGTACTCTTCCACGAAGCCGTGGGGCACCGTCTCGAAGGCGAACGCCAACGAGACGACGAGGAGGGTCGCACCTTCAAAGGGCGAGTCGGCCAAGAGGTCGTACCGCCGTTCCTCTCGGTATTCGACGACCCCACCCTCACGGTCGAAGGCAAGACGCAGCTCAACGGCCACTACGCCTACGACGACGAAGGTGTTGCCGCCGAGCGCGCCGTGCTGGTCGACAAAGGCATTTTGAAGGGCTTCCTCAAGAGTCGTACGCCGATCGAGGGGAGCCTCAAGTCGAACGGTCACGGGCGAGCTGCAGGCACCAGCAAGCCGATGGCACGCATGGCCAACCTGGTCGTCGAAGCCGACCCGGAGAAAGCTGTCCCGTACGAGCAGCTCAAGAAGATGCTCATCGCCGAGGTCAAAAAGCAGGGTAAACCGTTCGGCCTCATCATTCGCGACATCACCGGAGGGTCCACGAACACCTCGGGCTATGGCTATCAGGCGTTCAAGGGTTCACCCCGGCTCATCTACAAGGTCGACCCCGAAACGGGCGAGGAGACGCTCGTTCGTGGAGCTGAGCTCGTGGGTACGCCCCTGGCTTCGATCAACAAGATCGTCGCTGCGAGCAAAGAGATTGGCGTGTTCAACGGTTATTGCGGCGCCGAGTCTGGCTACGTGCCCGTGTCGACCGTCTCGCCGGCGCTCCTGACGACCGAAATCGAGCTTCAGCGCGTGCAGACGGTGAAAGAGCGCGAGCCGATTTTGGCTCCGCCGTGGCGAGCGAAGGCGAAGTAGCGCGACCGGACAAAATTTTTTGGGTGTGCACTTTTGTGCACTCTTCAACCAAGAGGCGTTTCGGCAGAATCGCTACCGTGATGAAACACCAACACGGAGCGACTCGATGAAACGCCTCTTTTTTGCTGCTCTCCTCGCGCTCCTCGCCGTGCCTTCCTCGGCGAGTGCGTTTTGTGGATTTTATGTCGGTGGTGGTGGTGCCGACCTCTTCAACGACGCGACTCAGGTCGTGCTCGTTCGCGAGGGGACCCGAACGACGCTCTCGATGCAGAACCGCTACAGCGGTCCGGCCGAGGGCTTCGCGATGGTTGTGCCAGTGCCGGAAGTGCTTGCCCCTGAAGACGTGAAGACGCTGGACGAGCGGGTATTCGCGAAAGTGGACAAGCTCACCGCGCCGCGGCTCGTCGAGTACGAAGAGATCGACCCGTGTAGCTTCGAGTACTGGAACAATGCGTCGAACAACGGTTGGGCCGGGTCATTCGATGCGGGTGCTTCTGCCAACAACGCGACGTCCGAGAACAGCGAGCCGCCAGCGGTCGTCGTGGAGGCCCAGTTCAAAGAGGGCGAGTACAATATCGCGATTCTGTCGGCGACCGAGTCGACGGCGCTCGAGACGTATCTGAAAGAGAACGACTACGCTGTTCCGACGGGGGCATCGGCCTACTATCAGCCGTATATCGACGCGGGCATGTACTTCTTCGTGGCCAAGGTCGACCCGGCGGAAGTGACCTTCGACGCCGACGGGAACGCGGTGCTGAGCCCACTTCGGTTCAGCTACGACACGGCCGATTTCAGCCTGCCAATTCGACTCGGAATGCTGAACTCGAGCGGAAAACAGGACCTGCTCATCTACATCCTCGCATACGAACAGCGTTACGACGTTGCGAACTATCCGAGCACCACGATTCCGACGAACATCGAGGTCGCGGAAGCGGTCAAAGAGGACTTCGGTAACTTCTACAAGTCGCTCTTCGCGCGCACGATTCAGGAGAATCCCGGCGCCGTTGTGACCGAGTATTCGTGGGCATCAGCGGGGTGTGACCCGTGCCCACCAGGCGACGTGACGCTCGACGCGGAGGACCTGCTCACGCTCGGCGTGGACAGTGAGCCCTGGGGCTGGGTCGTGACGCGACTCCACGCCCGTTACTCGAAGGACGAGATCGGTGAGGACCTGGTCTTCAAAAAGGTCGATCCGATCGTTGGCGGCCGTGAGATCGACGAAGATGGCGACGGCGAAATCGACCAAGGCGCGCATCCGTCTAGCTGGCAGAACAACTTCCAAGGCCGCTACATCATTCGCTATCCGTGGACCGGAGCGGTGGACTGCGCTGACCCGCAGTACGGCGTTTGGGGTGCACCGTCGGTCGACGCGCAGCAGAGCCCGAACACCGGTGGTGGCAACGTATTTGGCGGCGACCCAGACGAAGTGGAAGGGCTCGTGACGCAGGACATCGAACAGCTCGGAATCGAGGCGAAAGGGGTCGCTCCCGGTGGCGTTGGTCGCCCGGGCGATGGACCGAAAAACGAAGCCGCGTGCACCACCGGCGGTGCAGGAGCGCTCGCTCCGCTGGGGCTGCTGTTCCTCGCCGGGATGGTGGCGCGCCGTCGACGTCGCGATTGATCTCAGTTTTCTGATGGGGGAAAGCCGGAGGGGCGCGAATTTTTGACGAATTCGCGCCCCTTTTCGCCTATTTGGAGGTGATTTGGCGCACGTGCCGATTGGCACTACTCTTGCGGGTATTCCAATCATGTACGTGAACCAACCTGGCCCGACCCGTTCGGGCAACGGAGGATAGAATGAGGCAATCGCTTCGATCGAAATGGACTTGGATTGTGACCGCGCTGTTGGCCGCAATCATGTTGCCGGCGCAAGCGTCGGCGTTTTGCGGATTCTATGTCGGCGGCGCTGGGGCCGAGATGTTTGCGGACGCCACGCAGGTGGTGCTGATGCGCGACGGAACGACGACGGTGTTGTCGATGCAGAACCGCTACAGCGGTCCGCTCGACGACTTCGCGATGGTCGTGCCCGTACCGCAGGTGCTGATGGAAGCGAACGTGAAGACTCTTCCGCAAGACGTGTTCGGCAAGATCGACACGCTCACCTCGCCTCGCCTCGTGGAGTATTGGGAGAAGGACCCGTGCGAGCCTGAGTACCAGTACGACGACTTTGCCTCGGCGGGCGGCAACAATGCTCCGACGCAGGAAGAGGGCGGCGGGACCGTAACCGTCGAGGCTCAGTTCGAGGTTGGCGAGTATCAGATCTCGGTGTTGTCGGCGACGGAATCGACCGCGCTCGACAACTACCTGATGCAGAACAACTACAACGTTCCCGCTGGCGCAGGGCCCTACTATCAGCCCTACATCGACGCGGGGATGTACTTCTTCGTGGCCAAGGTCGATTCGACGAAAGTCGCGTTCGACGCGGCAGGAAACGCCGTGCTCTCGCCGCTTCGGTTCAACTACGAGTCGCCAGAGTTTTCGCTTCCGATTCGCCTCGGCATGATCAACTCGAATGGCCAGCAGGACCTCATCGTCTACACGCTCGCCAAGAACCAGCGCTACGAGCTGGCGAACTACGACAATGTCTTCATCCCTACGAACATTGAGGTCGTGGACGACGTCCGCAACGACTTCCCGAGTTTCTACCGTGCGCTCTTCGCGCGAACGTTGAAGGAGCACCCGGGCGCTGCCGTGACCGAGTACTCGTGGAACGCCGCAACGTGTGACCCTTGCCCTGGGCCAGTGACGCTCGGCCCTGACGACATCGCGACGCTCGGTGGAGACGTGATCGACGGCACGGAAGAAGCTGGATTTGGCTGGGGCAACGGCTACGTCGTGACCCGATTGCACATGCGCTACGACAAGGATGAGGTTGGCGAGGACCTCGTATTCCGAGCGGCTGATGCGGTCGTGGGCGGTCGCGAGGTCGACGAAGACGACGACGGTGAGATCGATCAGGGAGCGTTCCCGGCGAGCGTGAACAACTTCCAGGGTCGCTACATCATTCGACACCCCTGGGAAGGTGCGATTTCGTGCGCCGACCCGACCTACGGCCGTTGGGGCGGTCCGGAAGGTTCCGGTGGCCCCACGACGACCGCGTCGCCCAGCCCGAACACGACTGGCGATCAGGTGTTTGGAAATGGAAGCGGAGCCGAGGTCATCATCGAAGAAAAGGTGCGCGAAGATGTCCCCGAGATCGGGGTCAAAGCAGACTTCACCAAAGGTGAGTCGGCCGCTGGCGGATGTTCGTCGACCGATCTCGCCGGAGGCGCATCTGGCGCAGCGTTGGCGCTCCTCGCACTGCTCGGTCTGGTGGGAATTCGCCGCCGACGCGCCTGAGACGCTGGAAGAATGAAAAAGCGCCGACATCTCTCGAAGTGTCGGCGCTTTCTTTTTGCCGATACAATCGGCGAAACCGATACGGATTGACGACCATGAATCGACTGAACGACAGCCTCTGGCGTGGGGCGTTGCTGGTAGCACTGTGCTTCGCGAGCTTCGCGGCGTGCGACAAAGAGAAGGCACCGGCTGGTGAAACCACGGCGAAGACGACCGCGGAGGCGAAACCGGCCGGTCCGGTGGCCGAGCCGATGATCCCTGAGCCGTCGGGCAAATTCGGTCCAACGTTTGCCAAGATTCCCGAAGGCGCGCACTACGATGTCGACGTACACGGCGATATCGAGACCTGCACGGAGTGCCACGGCGAGATTGTCGGCCAGTGGAAGGTCAGCGCTCATGGGCTGAGCTCGTTGAACAACCCGTTCTACAAAACGTCGTTCGATGATTTCGTGGAGCAGGCGGGCCGCGACAAGGCTCCGTTTTGCGCCGGTTGCCACGACCCGACACTGTTGTTCGACGGGGCGATCGAGCGTCCAATCGAGCCGACTGAGGCCCGCGCTCACCTGGGAATCACCTGCAACACCTGTCACGGAATCGAACAGGCGACGGTCGATGGAAACGCGTCGTACCTACTGTCGACGACGTTTGTCCCGCTCCCCGAAGACGACAAGCCCGAGACGCTCGCGGCGCACGTGAAGCGGGTAGGTGGTGCGAAGATTCGCACGAACGAGTTGTGCGTGAGCTGCCACCGCGGCTTCCTCAGCCCGGACACGGGTCACCCCGTTGTCGTGGGTGGAATCGACGACTTCACGCCGTTCCATCGCTCCCCGTACAACGGTGTCCAGGTTGGCCGAATCAGCGGGCTCGAGAAGCAGACATGCGTGGATTGTCACATGCCCGAAGTCGAGATTGGCGACGGCAAGACGATTCGCTCGCACCGTTTCCCAGGGGGCCACACGACGCTTGCAGCGGCAATCGGAGACGAGGCGCAGCTCGCCGCGACCACGAAGATGGTGCAGGAGGGCGGCGCGATGGACATCGCGGGCTGGGGTGTCGGTAAGTTCGGCCTCGAAAAGCCGACGAAGTTGGCTCCGGGTGACCAGCTGTGGGCTGACGTCGTGGTCTTCAACGAGAAGGTCGGCCACCTCTTCCCAGGCGGTGCTGGTGACCTCCGCGATACGTGGGTCGAGTTCGTCTTGGAAGACGCGAACGGAAACGTGCTCGCATCGGCCGGTACCGATCACGCCGAAACTGGCGAAGACGAGAGTGCCCACCGTCTACACGCGCTCGTCGGCGACGTGGAGGGAGTCAACGTGAACAACCACGAGGTTCTGTCGTTTCGAACTCCGGTGTACGACCACCGCATTCCACCGCGCGGTGCGCAAGTCGTTCGCTACGGATGGACCGTGCCTGACGGCGAGATTGCGCATCCCGTGTCGCTGAAGGCGAAGCTTCGGCATCGGCGGCTCGCGAAGTCGCTTCATGACGAAACCTGCAAGCGTTCGAAGACCGAACTCGGCAAGAGGTGGCGAGCCGAGACGAAGCTTCGGACGGGCCTCGACGTCGACCCGTGTGTCGAGCAGCCGATTGTCGAGATCGCGACCGCCAAGGCCCAGATTGGCGGCACCGAGCGGTCGCCTGAGCTTCCGGCATGGCAGCGGCATTACCGATGGGGCATCGGGCTTCAGGAGCACGTCTCGGAGTCGGTCGACGAGGCCAAAGTAGTCTTCGAGAAAGCGCTCGAGACCGTCGACAAGTCCGACAAGCGCAAAGTCGCCATGATCGAGCTCGTGCTCGGCCAGGTGGCGACGCGACAGGGGCGTCGGCAAGACGCGCTCGACCATTTCATGCGGGCCGAGAAACTCATCGGCAAACACCCGGCGATCGACTTCGCGCGGGGCAAGGCGCACCAACGAACGTTCCACAATGAAGAGGCCGCGCAAGCGTACAAGGCAGCTTCGGAACAGGTGCACGACGACCGGATTTGGCGAGAACTCGCAATCTCTTCGGGCTCCGTGTTCCATCATCGAGATGCGTACGAAGCCGCCCAGCGTGGGCTTGAGATTGCTCCGCGCGACCCCCACTTGCTGCGGAGTCAGTCGCTCGCGGCAGCAAAACTCGACTTACCCGAGGAGTCCGCCGAGGCCGCGCGCGAGGCATTCCTCGCGTTCCGGCGCGATGAACTCGCTCCTGAAATCCGGGTTCGTTGCTCGAAAGCTTCGCCGACATGCGAACGAGAGCGCGTTCCGGTCCATGTCCATCCGCTGAAGTAGGCAGAGAACCGCTCAAACCAAGTTTGAAACAACGTAGGATGGGGGTTACGGTGCATGTTCAACCACTTCCGGATGTGTCATGCGCCGTTTCTCGCCTCTCTTTGTAGCTGTTCTCTGTCTTTTCGCCGCTTCGTGCGGGGATGATGCTGGCACCGACGTCGATACGTCGAGCAACCCTCCGAACTGCGAGGGTCCCAAGTGCGACGGTATCACCGACAAGTTCAAGGACGCGTTCAGCGACATGCGCGACGTCGACCTGAGCGACCTCACGGTGCTCGGGGCCGGACTCGCAACCGAAGAGCTCAACGGTCAACTCAAAGACGTCCCGTACAGCCAGCTCGAGCTTGGCTCGACCGCATTGTACGGGGCCCAGGAAGAAGTCTTTGGCGAGACGGTCGTGCACGATTTGACGTCGCTGCGCACCGGCCTGACCGACCGACTGGGCGAGGAGGCATTCGCGACTCAGGTGGTCGACACTCGTGCTCGGTTCGCGGAGCAGAACGACGTCGTGTGGGGCGAAAGCTACTTCAAGATTGGTCCCGACCTCGGGCACAACTGGGGGTTCGATTCGGGTGATGTGGTCGGTTCGGTCGGGTTTACGGCGAACGCGACGGTCGAGACGGTGGTGATCGCGCCATACTCAGACGCTTTCGAGGCCGTGGTCGACGCTCCGTTGGCTTCGATCGCGGAGACTCGCGGCTGGATCTTGCCGCGGTCGGTCGAAGATATCTCGTCGATGGCCCCAGGAGAGTCGCTCGCCATGACGGCCGACGGAGCGCTCGGGATGAACCTGGGCGCTGGCGTTCCCTTCCTGATCGGAACGGTGGCCGACATTGTGACGCTACACGCCCGGTTGTCGTTCGCCGCGAGGGTTGCGCTCGCCGGCAAACTGGACGTTCAGTTGGTGCGAGGGGAGGGCGATACGGCATGGATCGATGTGGGCGTGCGGCAGCAGTCGCTGCGCCATTTCTCGGTCGCGCTGACGACTGGTTTCGGCGTCGAGGGGCTCCCGGAAGTGAACCTGGACCTCGGACCCGTCGACCTCGATGTCGATGACCTCGCTGAGAAGGCGCTTCGCAAAGAGCTCGATCGTCGGCTCACTCCAGAGCTGTCGGCGAGTACGACTCGATCGTCGCTTCGTCTGACGGTCGCGCGGTTCCGATTCGATCTGGCAGCCGCGGGCGACGAGGCATTCGAACAGTCGATCGCACAGGCGATGCGCGGCGATATCCGCCTCGCGCAGGCCCTCGCGAATCGCCCCGATACCGGCGTCGCGCAGGAACTCGACCTCCAGAAAGACGCCCGCTCCGAGGGCAACTACATTGGTTTCCGGTTCCTCGGCATGGAGTTCTACCGCGCGAACAACTTCGATACCGGGACCATCCAGATCGAGGCGAACGGCGAGAATCAGACGCTGCTGTTCAGCGAACTGGAGCAGAAGTCGGGTCTGTTCTTCACCGACCGCGATTTCCGGTGGCGCAAGGTTGTGTCCATCACGACGGTGGACGGTGTGACGGTCGATACCCAGGTGAATTCTCGGCTGACGTTGCGCGAGAAGGACAAGTTCCTGACGCGCGACCAGATGCTCGATCACGTCGACGCGATGTCGTCGTACTTCATTGGTCACGGACCGCTCTTCAACGACGTGGGCGTGCAGACCGATGCTCTCGCCGAGTTCGTCGATACGACGTGTGGCAGGCTCGATTCGAACGCCACGTTCTCTGAGCGGCAGGAGTTCCGCGATTGCCTCGACAGCATCCCGACGATGCCCGAAGTCCAGATGGCCGAGGCTGAGATTCAGTCGACGATCGACATGTTGGTCACCGGCGATGTCCGCGGGGAGTTCGCGTCAGGTCAGACCTCGGCGTCGGAGTACGCAGCCGAGCTACTCGCCTTCAAACTCGTGCTGTCGAAGCTCAACGATCGACCAGACGTGGCGCTCGACGGGCCGGAAGGGCAGATGGTCACGCAGATTCGATTCAGTGACAGCGCTCTCCACGCGATGATGCAGGGGCGTCGAGCGGAAGACTTCCGGCAGTCGCTCGAGAATTCGCTGCGCGTGATGGCGAACCGCCGAATTGCCGACACCGAGCGGCGTCAGAGGTTGATCGACGAGTACATCGACGACCGTTCGTCGCGGCTCGACGAGATGGCTATCATCTTCCTCGAGGGTGCCGCTCGATTCTCGGAGTATGAAGATATCTCGGCGTCGGTGCTCGATGGACAGGAGCTCGGCGACGGTTACGCGATGGTCATCATCGACGAAGACGACCAAGAGAAGATCGACATGGGGACGATCGCCGAGCACAAGGGTCGCGTGATGGAAGAACTCATGCCGCGCCTGGTCGACCGAGCAGACGACGGCATTCTACGGGACCTCGACGAGCCCGGGGCGTTCGTCGTCGGATACGCGCTCTTGGATATGGTCGAGCCGTCGCAGATCGAGCTCCTCACGAGCTTCACGTTCGTCGATGAAGACGCGCCGGAAGATGTCCAGCTCTACAGCCGTGGCGACGCGCCGTTCATCGAAGCGGGCCAGTTCAACCTCGAGTCGCTGCTCGCCGCCGAGTAGCGTTCACTCGGCAGCGGCCGAAACTCCACCGCCAGTCTGCACGTTCCAGAGTCGGGCGTAGATCCCGCCCTTGGCAACGAGGTCGTCGTGCGTGCCCTGCTCGGCGATGGCCCCGTGGTCCATCACGATGATCTGGTCCGAATTGCGGATCGTCGAGAGACGGTGGGCGATCGCGAGCGTGGTGCGGTCTTTGGAGACGCGCTCCATAGATCGCTGAATCGCCGCTTCGGTCTCGTTGTCGACTGCTGAAGTAGCCTCGTCGAGGATGAGGATTGGCGGGTCTTTGAGCACGGCCCGCGCGATGCTGAGTCGCTGTCGCTGGCCGCCGGAGAGCGTCTCGCCACGTTCGCCCACTACCGTTTCGATGCCGTTTGGGAGCTCGGCGATGAAGGGCGATGCCTCGGACGCTTCGACGGCCGAGGCGACCGAAGCGTCGTCGGCTTCGAACGAACCATACGCCACGTTTTCGCGCACGCTCCCGTGGAACAGGAACGTGTGCTGCGACACCAGCCCAATCGCCCGCCGAAGGTCGGCCAAATCGATCTGCTCGATTGGCTTGCCATCGAGCAAAATCGAACCTTTCTGAGGTTCGTAGAAGCGAAGGAGAAGATTGATGAGCGTGGTCTTGCCGGATCCCGTGGAGCCGACCAGTCCAATGTTTTGGCCCGGTTCGATGACGAGGTTGAAGTTCTCGAGGACAGGCTCGCGGTCGGGGTAGGCGAAGGTCACGTCTCGGAACTCGATTCGACCCGCGACCGTGCTCGTTTCGAGGGGTTCATCGCCGCTCAGAATCTGCACTTTCGTGTCCAGCAGGTTCAGGATGCGGGCGGTCGATGCCATCGCTCGCTGATACAGGTCGAACGTTTGGCCGAGCCTCGTGAGCGGCCACAAGAGCCGCTGCGTCAGGAACACCAGCACGGAATAGGTTCCGACCGCCAGCTCGCCATCTAGCGTGAGCTTGCCGCCGTAGATGAGGGTAGCGGTGAAGCCGACGACGATGACCATTCGGATGAGGGGTGAGAACCCGGACGACAGCCGAATGGCCTTGCGGTTGGCCTGGCGATACGCGTCGGACTCTTCGCGGATCCGCTCGGTCTCGTAGGACTCGGTTGCGAAGGACTTGATCGTGGCGATGCCCGTCAGGTTGTTGCTGAGCTGGCCGTTCAGCAGGCCGACGCGCTCGCGGACCTCGGCGTACCGAGGCTGCAGCAGGCGCTGGTACTTGAACGAACCCCAGAGGATGATCGGGATCGGGAGCATGGCCATCCACGCCACGCCCGGTGCCAAAATGAAGAACGTTGCGCAGATCACGACGGCGGTGGTGGTCACCTGGATAATGTCGTTCGCGCCGCCGTCGAGGAATCGCTCGAGCTGGTTCACGTCGTCGTTGAGCACCGACATCAGCCCGCCGGTCGACTGGTCGTGGAAGTACGCCATCTCCATCTCTTGGATGTGGCTGTAGGCGTCGAGGCGAAGGTCGTGCTGCACGGTCTGAGCGAGGTTTCGCCAGCCGGTCGCGTAGAGGTATTCGAAGAGTGATTCGGCCGCCCAGACGACCACCGTGACGACGGCGAGAACCACGAGCTGGTCCATCACGTCGACCACGCCCATCCGGGCGATGAGCGACTCTTCGCGCTCGACGACGATGTCGACTGCCGCACCAATCAGGGCTGGCGGGGCCAGATCGAACACCTTGTTGAGCACGCTGTAGAACGACGCGATGAAGATTCGGCCTCGTTCTTTCTCGGCGTGGCGGAACAGTCGGACCAACGGATGACGTTCTGCTTCGTGCGACATGATTGCCCTCGTGGGTCGGCGCTCGATGAGCGTGTCGAGCGCCGGAGTAGTCCGAAGGATGCGGCGAGGGCAAGCACGATGCGCGAAACGGGTTGTTTCTGAGCGCATCCAACCATCTGTAAGGTCTGCTGGAGGAGTTCGAATGACCTGGGTTTGGCTGGCCGCATGGGCCGCAGCGGTACTTGTGATTTGGAAGCTGCGGAACCGGCTGTACGCTACGTTTTTCGCCGTACTTGTCGGTATCCAAGTGTTGATTTGGATCGGGTTGTTCGCCGAACCCGAGCCCGAACATTTCGTCATGTGGGGACTCTCGGGGCTGGTGTTCATCCACTATCTCGCGCTGATCCGTCCGCGGATGCGTTCGCTGCCCTATCGCGTTCTGATTTCGTGGCCGGCGTCTTGGTTTTCGGCCGCGACCATCTTCGCCCTACCGTGGGCGGTGGTCGCCGCTCTCGGGTATGAACCAGTCGGATGGTGGGTCCCGTGGGGATTGGCCACAATTGGCCTCGCGCAGTCGATGTGGCACCGGCCCTCGGTGGTCGACGTGAACCTCGACGGCACCGACTCAGGACCGCTGAGCCGCGCGAAGCTCGACGGCCCCACGAGTGACTCGCCCATTCGAATCGCGCACCTCACCGACATGCACCTCGGGCCGTTCGTCTCGGAGAAGAGACTCTTCGACGCCTGCCAGCGAATCGTGGAGCAGGAGCCCGATGTCGTGCTGATCACTGGTGACTTCATGACGATGGAGAGTTCGGGGCAGCCCGACCTCGTTCGGCGTTCTCTCGCGCCGCTGGCCGAGCTGGAAGGGCGTGTGTTCGCCTGTCGCGGCAACCACGACCTCGAGGCACCAGACGTCGTTCAGGCGGCGTGCGACGCTCACGGCATCCGCCTGCTCATCGACGAGGAGGCTACGATCTCGACGCCCAACGGAGACGTGCAGATTGTGGGGATCGATTGGCGCTTCAGAGGCCGAGCCGAGCATGTGAAGAACGTGTCGGAGTCGATCCCGCGTCGCGACAAGCACACCCGAGTCGTCATGCTTCACGACCCGGGGCAGTTTCAGTACGTGCCGGATGGTCTGGGAGACCTCGTACTCTCGGGCCACACGCACGGGGGCCAGGTCGGCTTGGCCGACCTGGGAATCCCCATCACGATGGTCTCGATCTTCACCAGCTCGCCCGATTTCGGGTTCTGGTCGAAGGGGCGCAACCGGTTGTACGTGAACCGAGGACTCGGCCACTACGGTTATCCGCTGCGCATCGGCGTGAGCGCCGAAGAGCCGCTATTGCGGCTCCACGCCTAGCCGGGCCTCACTGGGTGCCCGAGCACATCGTCGCCGCTGGTGGCGTGCAGCTCGGCTCGAACGGCTCCTTGTTCAAGCGAGCCTCGAGGAACGTCACGATCTCGGAGATTGCCCAGAACGTTGCGTCGACGTGTCCCGCTCCGGCGCATTCCAAGTACTCGTAAGGCATGCCTGCGTTGCAAAGTCGTGTGAAGGCTTCGCGCTCGATCGGCGTATGCACGAGGCTATCGTTCTCGCCGAAGATGTTCAGGATGCCGTAGCTCGGGAGGTCCGATGGGATTCGCTCGACCGAAGTGAGCTCGATGGTGTTCTCGGTGGTCATGCACCCGGCGAACCCAAAGTCTTCGAGCATTCCGTTTTGAGCTGCGTCGAGGAGTTCGGTGGTGAACACGTCGCTCAGATTCTCCGGGTCGATCGTGACCTGAGATTCGGGATCGCAGCTGGAGCCGAGCGCGGCGGGGATCTCGACGTCGAGCGGCGAGACGAAGACATCGCTCAGGTTGCCTTCTTGGCCATACCAATCGGCCGAGGCGCCGAGGAACGCGACCGTGTTGCCCGTGGCCTGGACGGGCGCCTGGAGCGCGCGGTCCATCTGGCCGAGCACGTCAGCAGGCGGAACGGTGGCGACGCCGCCGAGCATCGTGAGTTCGCGTGCGTAGTAGGGGGCGAGACGGTCGACCCAGAGCGCGGCGTGACCGCCCTGCGAGCCGCCGAAGTAGCCGAATTCCGTGCTCGGGCAGAGTCCGCCACGCTTGTCGGCGGGCAGCTTGTATACCGCGCGAACCGCGTCGAGGCTCGCGATCGCCGTCGCTTCGCCCACGAGATAGGGATGCTTGAATCCGGTCGGGTCGCCGAGCGCTTTCAGGCCGATGTAGTCGGGTGCGACCACGATGTAGCCGAAGGTCGCCAAAATCGCCGCCAGGGCGCGTGAATCTTGTTCCGCGGACGGAGCGCACTCGTCGGTGAAACCAGCCGTGCCGTGTAGGAGCAGTACAATCTGAACCGGTTCGTCGGTCTCGAGATTCGTCGGGAAAGCGACAAGCCCTGTGGCGTCGATGAGGTCGCCGCGGTCCTGAGTCTTGTACGCAAATTGTTCGACCTGAACGTCGTACTCGGCTGCACGCGGCAACACGACATTTTCCGAGGCCGCGACGGCATTGATGAGCGCAGCCTGGAAGGTGTTCGAAGTGCCGAACTCGACGATGTCGCCGAGCGATTCGTCGCGCGACCACTGATAGGCCGGTGCGCCGCAGCGCGCCGGGTCGTTCGCCAGTGCGTCGGTCTGCTCGGTTCCCGCGACGATCGGCGTCGGGAGGGTGCAGCTCGCCATTCCTGCGTCGGTGTCGCCGGCGTCATCGTCGGTGCCCGAGTCGGGGTCCGTTCCCGCGTCGGTCGACAAGTTGTTCGTCGTCGAACCGCCGTCTGGCGTGGTTGCGTTCGAAGTCGTGCTCGGTTTCTCGTCATCGCCACAAGCAGCGAGGGCGGCCGAAACGGCGATCAAAATCACAAATTTTCGTAGCATCTCTATCTCCACAAATTCGTACGAATGCGCGGAGGCTAGCGGCCGAGGCGACGCGATGGAACCGAAAAATTGGTTCGTCGCGTCAGTCGATGCCGTGGGTCAGCCGTCGTTGAAGATAGGCGCGAGACAAAGGAGACAGCTGCGTTTCGAGCGACAAGATTTCTGCGAGGCGGATGAGACCACCTCCCGCAGGAATCTCGGCGAGCTGGTTGAGCCTGCCGACGAGCTCGAGGTTGTCGCCTCCGGCCTGCATCAAGTTGAGGCCCGGAAGGTCGCAGTGGTGGCTGTTTGTGCGCTGGGCGCCGACAAACGAGACATCCGGGCGTCCGCCGAAGAACCCTTCGGGAGGCAATCCGTCTGGCATCAATCCCATGGCGTGGCCCATCTCGTGGGCGATGACCGGCGCGAGCGCGAGCCCGATGTAACGAGAGACTCGGGTCAGCTCATCGTAGCGTTCGTTTGCGTCGGGGGCGTTCGACCCGTACCGATCGAACTCCGCGGCGAGAACGGCCTCGTCGAGCGGGTGCTCTCCGACCGGTGTGCCGCCTTGCGGATTGATCGGCAAAAATGCGTCGGAGACCTGCGGCAGCGACGTGAATGTGCCCAGAATCGCCGCGTTCGCCACGCCATACTCGGCGGTGCTGTCGTCCACCCGGTCTTCGTTGTAGTCCGCGAACTTCGAAAACCCGATGTAGCCGTCGAAGAAGCCGCCAAATCGCATCATCGAGAACGTGCCTTCGGGACTGAATTGGTCTGGGTCTGGAGCCCCGGCCTCGCCCTGCCAAACGATCTCGAACTCGATTCCTTCGAGGGGCGTTCCGTCGTCGGCGATGCCAAAGTACCGGTAGGTTTGCGTGCGCAAAGACTCCTTGATCATCTCCAGGTACGCCTCGTTCACGGCCTGGTTGTCGCCCTGAGCACCCATCAGGCGCAGCTCCTGCGCGAAGTCGGGTTCTCCGTCGGGAACTGCCGTGGAGCTGAACTGATATTGCGAACCCGCTCCATCGACTCTGGTCGTGGTGAAGTAGTCGCGATCGGTGCGAAACAGCCAGACGTGCTCGCGGTCGAACGGATCGGTCGCCGGCGTGAGGTCTACCGCCTGTACCTGGAGCGTTCGCTCGAACTCGGAACCGCTCTCGGTGGACGCGCGGAGGATGAGCTCCACCGAACCCACTGGAGGGGCGAACTGTGGTGTGAGTTCGAATCGGCCCGAGATTCCGGGCTCGTCGAACACGAGTTTGTCGGTCAGGGACTCGCCAGCGGGAGTTTCGCCGAAGGCCACGTCGGAGGTGAGCGCAATCGAGTCGCGAACGATCGGGTCTGACGAGTCCTCGAGGATGCGTACATTCACGACGAATCGGTCGCGAACGACTTGGAGCGAGATTGGCGCGGTCGTGTCGTCCGACGTGTCGGTCGTCCCCTGGTCGAGCACGACGGGCTCACTGCCGTTCATGAACGTCGGGATCTCGTTGACGGTGAGGACCAGCGGGTTGAACTCGCTCGGTGGCGCGACCCTAGCCAGCTTGGTGGTGGAGATCTTGTGGTTGTTCGAGAACCGGACCTCGAGCTGGACCGGATAGACGCCACCGGCGGCGTACGTGTGTTTCAGGCGATCGCCCCATCCGGCGATGCCGTCGCCGAAGTCGAATCGGAGCGCCTCGACGAACTCGCGCGGGAATCCTCCTTCGACGACCTGGACCTGCACCGAGTTTGTCGATTCATCGACCTCGAGCGAAAAGTCCACTTCGTACGATGCCTCCCGCCACGGGACGCAACGCGCAGACTCGCACCACTCATCCACCCTACAGGTCGCGCGCTCGCAGCCGGACGAGCCACATACCTGTAGCTCTCGGTCGCCGATGCAACTCGAGGCTTCGGCGTCTGTACTGGCCGCGTCGAGTGAGGTGCTACCGGCGTCCAATGTCGAAGAGTTTGATTCTTGGTCGCTTCCACACGCAGTGCAAAGCAGCCAAAGGGCGAAGACTACGAAGAGTCGTTTGGTCATCTCTACTACCTATCGAGGACCGCTCGTGATTTTGCGGAGCGGACCCTAGCACGAGCATTCGCCAACTGTCGCCGGAACAACTTCTACAGCCTCGGGTCCACCGGCTCGGTTTCGAGCGCGAGCACACCGAACACTGCGCGGTGCACGTCGCGAAACGGCAGCGCTCCGACGAATCCCTCGAGCGCCTCGACTCCGAGCGCGAACTCGCGAAGGGCGAGTGAGCGCTTGCGGCCGAGGCGTCGGTTCTTGAGCCGTTGAAGCTGCTCGGGCTCGGTGTACGAGAGCCCGTAGATGATGCGGAGGTACTCGCGCCCTCGGCACTTTACGCCGGGCTGAACGAGTTTGCCCTCGTGCGTCGCGACGACGGACCGAGGCTTGATGACGAGGCCTTCGCCGCCGGCGTTCGTGTGTTCGAGCCACCAGTCGACGAGGGCGGAACACTCCTCTTCGTTGTCGACGTGAACGGTTCGCCATCCGGTCAGATGGAGAAGGTCTGATGGATCGGCCGCAACCACGTTCTGGAGCGTCTCCATGTGCCAGACGTGGTCTTTGTCGAAGAAGGTCTGGTCGCCAGCGGCGAGCAGCTGAAATGGCGCGAACCTCAGGTCGTCCACCGACTCAACGGGCCAGCAGTAGTGCCGGTATGCGTTGGTGAACGCCTGGGCGTCTTCGGCCCGCGACCGATAGGTATCGGCGAGCTCCGAAGCACCGTCGAGCCCGCGGTTGCCCGCGGCTTCGAGCGCTCGGGCTGCCGCAGGTAGGGCGTGCGACGCAGCGGCGCCGACCGCGGCGTACTGCCGCACGAGCAGCTCCGTTGCCTTGGCCGACCACGGCATCAACTCACCGTCGAGCGCGATCCAATCGGCCGTGAATCGTTCGAACGTGCCGGCCGCTTCGAGTGCAGCGCGTACTCGGCTCAGGAAGACCTGCTCGACTTCCGCATCCCGAAAAAACGGGCGCCCTGTTCGAGTGTAGACGACGCCAGTTCGTCCCGTTTCGTCTCCAAATCGGGTCGCTGCCGCCTCTGCATCGCGCGCCAACACCACGACCGCACGCGAGCCCATGTGCTTCTCTTCGCAGACCACTTCGGCCACGTTCTTCGAGCGAAAGTACTGCAACGCTTCGAGCGGGTGCTCCAAGTAGTCCGGAAGCGAGGATGTCTCCGAGGGCGACATCGTCGGCGGAAGGTAGACGAGCCAGCGGCGATCGATACCGAAGCGGTTGAGTGTTTCGAACGCAGCGGCGGAGTTCTCCGCACGAATTGTCACGCGGTGGTGGAGTCGTGTCTGAACCGCGTAGCGCTCGAGCAGGTCGGTCGCCTGAGTGGTCCCATGCTCGTGAGCCGTCTCGAGGAATGGTTTCGACGGCGGGCAGTACTCCTGGCGCGCTGGCACTTCGACGAGCTGGTTCTCGGGCCATCGAAGGGCCGTTAGCTTGCCACCAAAGACGCAACCCGTGTCGAGATTCATCGTGTTGTTCACCCAGCGGGCTTGGGCGACGGGCGTGTGACCGTAGATGACCGTCGCCGATCCGCGGTAGTCGCGAGCCCAGTCGAGACGAACTGGCAGGCCATACTCGTCCTTCTCGCCCGTCGTATCGCCGTAGAGGCAAAACGAGCGAACGCGGCCGCTGCTCCGCCCCTGGTAGCTCTCCTTCACGCCGGCGTGGGCGACGACGAGCTCACCGTCGTGCACGACCTCGTGACTGACGAGGCCCTTGATGAAGTCACGGACGGCGTCGCGGAAAGTCTGACTCTCGGCTTCGAGCTGTTCGATGGTGAGGTCGAGCCCGTGCTTCGGCGTGACTTTGCGACCGCGCAGCCACCGCTCGAGCTTTACATCGTGATTGCCCGGAACTGCGCGTGCGTGTCCGTCGTGCATCGCCGACATGGCGATTCGATAGACGTCAGGCGTGCGCGGACCGCGGTCGTTGAAGTCGCCAACGAAGAAGAGCCGACGACCTTCGGGGGCGGTCACGCGAACGCCGAAGTAGGGCGGCGTGTCGCGATCGCCAGTCCATTCGACGCCATAGCCCAGTTTGCCGAGCAGTTCTTCGAGCTCGTCGGCGCAGCCGTGCACGTCGCCGACCAGGTCGAATGGCCCCATTTCTTCGCGACGATTGTTGTAGAGCGGTTCGCGAACGACTTCGACGGCATCGACTTCTTCGGGCGTGCGCAGGTGAAACACGCGGCGGAAATCCTTGCGCAGGTGCTTGAGCGAACGTCGCAGGTTTCGTTTCTGCCCGCGCACGACATGGGGACCGAAATCGCGGTCGGGTCGATGTTCGTTGCGCTCGTGGCTGATCGATTCGTCGAGGTCGAGCACGATGGCAACGGCGAGCAGATCGTTGGCCTTCGCGATGTGCAGGAGTGCCTCACGCGCGTGTTTCTGCACGTTTGTCGCATCGACCACGGTCAAGCGCATGAGCTCGAGCCGCTTGTTCACCATGAAGTGAAGCAGTTCGAAGGCATCGCTCGAATGTTCGAGGCTGTTGAAATCGTCGCAAACGGCACCGCGGCACCAGTCCGACGAGATCACTTCGGTCGGCGCGAAGTGCTTGGCGGCAAACGTCGACTTGCCGGCGCCCGAGGCACCGACGAGCACAACGAGGCACGGTTCGGGGAGTTCGATTTTCATGATTGAACCTCGCCGCGAGTAAAGACTGCGACCTGCGTTGGAGCGCCGTGGGCCGGGTCGTCCGGGCCGATTCCTTCGAACCGAACCGAGTATCCGTGGGCTTCGCAAACGCCTTCGCTCCATCGTGCGAATTCTTCGCGAGACCACTCAAAACGATGGTCGCCGTGACGGAACTTCCCGGCGGGAAGGCCATCGAACAGCACGTTGTAGTCGGCGTTTGGCGTCGTGATGACGACCGTTTGCGGACGTGTGGAGCCGAAGAGTACTTCGACGACAGTAGTGAGCCGGTCGAGCTCGATATGCTCGATCACCTCGACCAGCGCCGCGGCGTCGAAATCTCGAAGCCGGTCGTCAGGGTAGAGCAACGAGCCATGTAGGAGCTCCACGCGGCCATCGTGTCGGCCCTCGTCGAGGCGGAGTCGTCTCGTCGCACGCTTGAGGCGTTCGAGGACCACATCGAGGCCCACGATTCGCTGGAACTGCGGGGTTTCCGCCAGGACGCGCAGCAGCTTGCCCTCGCCGCAACCGAGGTCGAGTACCGAGGTGGCTCCTGCACCCTTCAGGATCTCCGCGACCCGCTCGAGTCGTGCTTCGTGCAGGCGCAGCGGCTTGTCGACCTGCTGCTCTTCGGCTTCGTCCAGTTCGTCCAGCGACTCTGGGTCGTCCAGCGGTTGCACACGTTTGGCGAGCTCGGCTTCAGCCTTGGTCACGAGGTGGCGACGTCGCTCGAGATAAGCCCGAGTGATGCGGTCGCGCTGCGGATGTTCCGGTAGCCAATCGTCGGCGTGTCGGAGCAGCTTTTCGACCTCGGCATCGTCGATGAAATAGTGCTTGTTGCCGTCGAGTGCGGGCAGGAGCACGTACAGGTGGCTGACGAGGTCGGCGAGTCTCGCCGTGCCCGCGAGGTGGACGGTGAACGAACGAGCTGTGCCCCAATCGGGGAAATGCGCGTCGAGTGGGTAGGCCTCGACATCGACCTCCCAGCCCAGCGGCTCGAAGAACTCGCGAATCGCGTGCTCGTTCGGCGCCGATACCTCGTGAATCTCGGCT
The DNA here is from genome assembly GCA_964384605.1 of uncultured Bradymonadales bacterium. Lineage (GTDB taxonomy): Bacteria > Myxococcota_A > Bradymonadia > Bradymonadales > Bradymonadaceae > CAYLMO01. The sequence continues at coordinate 41,210 of CAYLMO010000003.1, forward strand.
TCGAGCGGGATGGCCGTGTCGGCGAGCTCCTGTCGGTCGGGAGCGCGGCCCTTCAGGGCGTCGCGAAGGACCGAGCCGAGCGCGACGCTGAAGTACGACGACGTGACGTACGGTCGGTCGTTCACGTACTGATTGAGAGTGTTGCCTCGGCCGCGTACCAGCCCGACGGGGTCGAGCTCCATCAGCATCGCGAGCGTCGTTCGCTCGTCGGTAGCTTCGGGAAAGAAGACGTGGGCCTGGCCATTCGACAACGCGAACGTCTGCAACCGGTCGGGGTGCTTTCCGACGAGGTAGCCGAGGTCGCGGGCAGGTCGATGCGTTGTCGTGATTTGCAGAAGCACGGTCTTGTCTTGGTCGAGGTTTGCGAAGGGGGTGCGAAACGGGTCTCACACGCCATGCTATTCCATGCATCGCGAAAATGCCTGTGTCGCTGAACCTCATTGCTGTTGCGCTCAGCCGCCGTTACCCTCCCCGTGACGAGGTGATTTTGAGCGACGACTATCAAACAATCTGGAACACCCTCGAGATGGACCGGACGGTTCAGATCGACCAGACGATGGTGTCGAACACGCCCAACGATTGGCGCGATACACTTCGCAATTCGCTACCGCACTTGCCAGTGGGCGAGGGCGAAGACGCTCAGTTCCAGATGGCTGGTCTGATCGGTCGTGGCGGGATGGGTGTGGTGCATGAGGCCCGCCAGCGCTCGCTCGCGCGCGAAGTCGCCATCAAGATGGTCCCGCCCGACAAGGTGTCTCGGTCGGCGGAGAACGCGCTGCTCCAGGAAGCGCGAGTGATGGGCATGGTCGAGCACCCCAACGTGGTGCCCGTGCACATGATCGGGCAGGACGACAGCGGTCGTCCCGTCATCGTCATGAAGCGAATCCACGGAACGCCGTGGTCCGATTACATCGACGGTGCGGCCGAGGTTCCGGATGAAGACGCGCTGACGTTCCATCTCGAGATTTCGAAAGCCGCGTGTCGCGCCCTTTCGTTCGCACACGACCGCGGCATCATCCATCGGGACTTGAAGCCCGAGAACGTCATGATCGGGCGATTCGGCGAGGTCTACTTGCTCGACTGGGGGCTTGCGGTCGCACTGCGCGACAACGTTGGCAAGATTCCACTGGCCGACACCTCCGACGAAGTCGTGGGAACTCCGGCATTCATGGCGCCCGAGATGACGGTTGGCCGCGGAGACCGGCTGTCGCATCGGACCGACATCTTTCTGCTCGGCTCGACCCTGTTTTGCGCGATCACAGGATATCCTCCGCACGACGGTGATTCGCTCTTCGCCGTGATGAGCGCGGCGTATATGGGGCGGCGGCGGGACTACCCGGTCAGCATCCCGTCGGAGCTTCGAGAGATTTGCGACCGCGCGATGGCGCTCGACCCCGCCGATCGGTTTCAAACCGCGGACGAGATGCGCGAGGCCATCGATGCATTCTTGGCCCACCGGGCAAGCCACACACTGGTGGCGGATGCACGCAAGCGGTTGTTCGCGCTCCGCGAGGCGATCGTTGCAGGAGACGAAGACACGGTGCATCAAGTGTTCGGCGAGGCGAGGTTCGGGTTCGCGTCGGCGCTCAAAATCTGGAGCGAGAACGAAGACGCGATCACCGGCCTGCAAGACACCGTGGTCGCGATGATCGAGTTCGAAGTCGATCACGAGAACCTCGCCGCAGCGCGCGCCCTCTACGTTCAGCTTCCGCAGCCCGACGAGACCGTCTTTGCGACCATCGAAGCGCTCGCGGAGGAGCTCGGAACGCGCGAAGCGAAGCTCAAGAAGATCGCGTTCGACTACGACGAATCGGTAGGAATCTCGGAGCGCCGCTGGCTCATCGGTGTGATGGGGTCGCTGCTCTTTTTCGCACCGCTCTACAAGTGGTTTTTCGTCGAGGGCTGGACGGTCCCGGAGTCGTTTCAGCGGTGGACCACTGACCCGGTGGTGTTCGTCACGGTCATCTTCGGATTCACCTTCCTCCCCATCTTGGCCGCGATCATCTTCGTGACTGCGAAGTACTACTCGCACCACAAGGTCAGCCGAATCTTCACGGCTGGTCTGACCGTCATGTACATCTTTGGGATGATCGCGCGGAGTATGGCGCTGTTCGGGGATGTGCCGCTCCACAACGCGCTCGCGATGGAGCTCGGCGTGCACTGTTCCGGGCTCTTCTGCCTGGGGTTGGCGATCGATCGCCGGCTCGGGCGGGCCGGATTCGTAGCGACGGGCACCATGGTCAGCGTTCTACTCTTCCCGGCATACGCCGTGGAGCTGTTTTGCTTTGGCCTAGGCCTCGCCTCCATCGCCTTCGCGACGTTCAAGGGTGGGGGTTCCGCACTGCCGTGGTCGGATCGATAGCTCGCGGCTCGAGCTCCGAGTCTCTTTCTCATGTTCGACGAAATGTCGTACAACCGCAGCGACGTTTGCTGAAGGGATGGCATTGAGACACGGCATATTCTTCGTTCTAGCGTTTTTGGTCGCGCTACCTGCCTGCGACGAGCCTGAGGAGGCCTCTGGTTTCGTCGTGTTGCTGGACTCTGCGCCCAAAGGCCTGGACCCGCGGTTTGCCACGAGCGACGCGAGCGCAAAGCTCGTTGGCCTATTGCACGCGGGGCTCGTCTCCACCGACACCGCTACCGGCGAGCCTGAGCTGGAGCTTGCCGAGTCGATCGAACAGACCGCACCGACTGTCTACGAGGTCACGCTCCGCGACGACGTGACGTTTCACAATGGCGCAAAAGTCACCTCGGCCGACGTGCACTACACGTATATGGAGCTTGGCTCCGACCTCGTGAAGTCGCCGTACGCCGGAATGTCTCGCCGAATCACGTCCTTTGAAATCAAGGACGACCGGCATTTCACGCTTACACTCGAAGAGCCGCACGCGCCGTTCATCACCGATCTGTCGATGGGCATTGTGCCGAAATCCATCTGTTCGGGGCATGCTGAGTGCCCCGGCGACCCGATCGGCGCAGGACCGTTCCGTTTCGAGAGCCAGGACGGCTCGCAGAAGGTCGTGTTCCGGGCGTTCGACGACTACTTCGCGGGCAAGCCGCCACTCGACCGAGTGGTCTTCAAGGTGGTCAAGGACGACAACACTCGATTGCTCGCGCTGCTCGGCAATACGGCTGACATCGTGCAGAACGCGGTAGCGCCGTTGATGCTGCCGGTCGTCGAGGACAGCGACAAGCTCCAGATCGAGAGCGCCCCATCGTTCAAGTACACGTACATCGCGTTCAACCTCGAGCATCCGGTGCTGAAGAACGAGAAGGTGCGCGAAGCCTTGGCTCATGGCGTCGATCGCGAGGCGATCATCCAGTACAAGTTTCGCGGCAAGGCGCGGCTTTCCACCGGACTGCTCTCGCCGGCCCACTGGGCGTACAATGGCGAGGTCGACCAGTACCCGTACGACGTCGAGAAAGCGAAGAAGTTACTCGACGAGGCTGGCTACCCCGACCCCGACGGCGACGGTCCTGCCCCTCGGTTCTCGCTGGAATTCAAGGTCTCGTCGAACAAGTTTCGTGTGTCCATGGCCGAGCTCATCGCCCATCAGTGGAAGCGAATCGGCGTGGATGTAACAGTGCGCTCGTACGAATGGGGAACGTTCTTTAGCGACGTGAAGTCGCGGAACTTCGAGCTGACCACATTGCAGTGGCCGTCGGTGCTAGAGCCGTCGCTCTACCGCTGGATTTTCCACTCGAGCAATATCCCGTCGCCCGACAATCGGTCGGCCGGAGCCAATCGCGGTGCGTACAGCAATGCCCGCGTCGATGAATTGCTGGATAACGCGAATCGCGAAACGGACCGCGATAAGCGGCGTCAAATGTACGGGGAGGTTCAGGCCATCCTGGCTGATGAATTGCCCTACATTTCGCTGTGGCACGAGGACAACATCGCGATCACGAAGAAAGGCGTCGAGGATTACTACGTGACGCCGAACGCTCGATTCGAAGCGCTCAAGCAGACCCGCAAAGTCGAAGGAAAGGTCGATGGACGCTGAACAAGCACCCGTTCCGGCAGGCCCGCCCCGCCGAAGTGGAAAGGCGAAGGCGGTTGACTACGGCATGATGGCGATTGTGCTCGTGGCGCTCGGCTATGCTGCGTACCTGCAGTTGCAGCCGAAACCGCACGACGAACTCGTCGGCGGCCCAGCGCCGGAGTTCAACCTGAAGACGCTCGACGGCAACGTCACCGGACCGAGCGACCACCCCGAAAAGGTCATCGTGCTCGACTTCTGGGCGACCTGGTGCAAGCCGTGCCTCGATCAGATGCCCTACCTCGCCGAAGTCGAGGCCGATCCGGAGCTCGCCGGCAAGGTTCATGTTTTGTCGATTAATACCGACGACCCTTCGCCGCAGCGAAAGACTCTGGTGCGAGGTTTTCTCGATCGGGGCGGATGGGGCTGGGACCCGCTGTTCGACAACGGCGGAGTGATGGGCCTGTACCGGGTGACTGCTTTTCCGACGATCGTCGTGATCGATAAAGGCGGGAACGTGCATCATATCGATAGCGGCGTGCACTCTGCCGATTCTCTGCGTGACTTGATTCGCGAAGCGGGAGCTTCTTGATGCGAAGATTTTTGTTCATCTTGCTGCTCGCCTCGACCCTGGCCACCGCGTGCAATCGCGGGAAGGGCGAGGGCAAACCCGATGCGGGTGAAGCGGCCGCGCCGAAGAAAGTTCCGGTCGAGGTCGTTCCAGTCGAACGGCGTGACTTGAGGGCGAGTATCGTGTCGACGAGTGCGGTCGACAGTCGACAGGCCGTCGACATCGTCGCCGAGATCCCGGGAGTGCTCGTGGACTTGGACGTCGAACAGGGCGACTTCGTGAAGAAGGGGCAGCGACTCGCTCGTGTGCAGCGCGAAGAGCTGAATCTAGGGGTCCAGACGGCATCCTCGAACGTGGCGCGCCTCGAACGCGAAGTCGCACGCCTGAAGCCCCTCTACGACAAAGGGATCGTTTCGCAGCAGCAGTTCGACGAGGTGCAGTACCGCCTCGAGACCGCGCAAAACGAGCAGAAACGGGCTCAAACCGCTTCGGCGGACATGCGCGTTACGTCTCCACTCGCAGGCGTCGTCGCGATTCGTCACGTGAACCGTGGGCAACAGGTTGCGACGGGAACGCCCTTGTTCCGCGTGGTGGACCCGTCCGACCTCATCGTCGACGTGAACCTGACCGAGCAGGTGCTGGGCGAAGTGTTCGAAGGACAAGCGGCATACGTGGTCAGTGACGCGCTGGAAAATCAGGAGTTCGCGGGCAAGGTCGAGAAGATCAGCCCGGTGGTCGACCCACGAACCGGCACGGTTCGGGTAACGATCGATGTCGAAGACCCAACCGCCGAGGCGAAGACCGACGTTCCTGGGGCCGATACGCCGACGAGGCCGAAGCTTCGATTGCGCCCGGGGATGTTCGTGAAAGTGAACGTCGTCACCTCGGAGCGACCAGGCGTGCTGACCGTGCCGAGACGAGCGGTCGTGGAGGTCGAAGGTCGGCCTCGCGTGTTCGTGGTCTCCGGCGAGACCGTTCAGCGGCGAGATGTCGAACTCGGCATCACGGAAGGTTCTCTGGTCGAAGTGAAGTCGGGCGTCGAGGACGGCGAGCAAGTCGTCGTGCTGGGCCAAGACGGCTTGAAAGACGGCACCCTTGTGGTCGCCGAAACACGCAACAGTGAAGACGTATGACCGAAGAGGGTGGCCAGAACGACCCGAACTCGGAAACTGAAGAGCTCGAGTCGACCGAAGAGTCTGCGGAAGATGTCGTCGCAGAAAAGGACGAGCAGACCTTCGACACGTCAGGAGTCGCGGGCTGGACCGTGTTTCGTCCGGTGGCCACGCTCATGATCGTCATCGCTGTCGCGGTGTTCGGCTACATCTCCTACCGCCAGTTGCCGGTCAATCTGATGCCGGAGCTGAGCTACCCCACGCTGACCATTCGAACCGAACTCACCGGCGCCGCGCCGGAAGAGGTCGAGGAGAACATCACCAAGCCGATCGAAGAGATCGTGCGCACGGTCGAAGGGGTCGTTGGACTTTCGAGCGTGAGCCGTGCGGGGCAGTCCGACGTCGTCCTACGCTTCGCGTGGGACTCCGACATGGACTACGTCACGCAGAAGGTACGCGAGCGTGCCGAGCTGGTGCCGCTGCCGGAAGACGTCGAGACGCCACTATTGCTGCGCTACGACCCGTCGCTCGACCCCATCATGCGTATCGGTGTGTCGGGTGATGCCCCGCTCGCCGAGATCCGGCGGCTGTCGGAGGACGAGGTTCAACGAGCGCTCGAGAAGGTCGAGGGGGTTGCGATCATCAAGGTTCGCGGCGGACTCGAAGAGGTCGTGCGCGTCGACCTCGATCCGGGGCGCATGGCGTTTCTCGGGGTCAACAGCGAACAAGTCGCCCAGCGACTAGCGTCGGAGAACATCAACCTCGCAGGCGGTGCGCTGAGCGAAGGCGACGTCACGTACCTCGTCCGCACGCTCAACGCGTTCGAGACGATCGAAGAGATTCAGCAACTGATCGTGGCGTATCCAGAAGGTCGTCCGGTGCGGCTCGACCAGATTTCTCGGGTGTACCGTGATGCTCGTGAACGAGAAGTCATCACTCGGATGGGGTCTGACGGGCGGGTTGCCGAGAGCGTCGTCGTGGAAGTGTTCAAAGAGGCCGACGCCAACCTCGTCGAAGTGAGCGACCGCGTGCGCGCGGCCTTGTTCGGTTCGCCCCAGGAGCTCTCAAGACGTGCTCAAGACCTGGCGAGAGACCGCGCCCGCAGGACCGCGTCGCGCGCCAGGATGCTTGCCGAGGGGCGCACGGGGCTCGCCGTTTCGAAGCCACTCGGAAAGCCTAATTTCGTAGCGGCTTCGATGCCGGATGACGTGACGATCACGGTGCTGAACGATCAAGCGACGTTCATCGAGAGGTCGATCGAAGAAGCGGTTTCGACCGCGGTGTGGGGCGGTATCTTCGCGGTTCTCGTGTTGTTCCTCTTCCTGCGGAATGGCTGGACGACCGTCATCATCGCCGTCGCTATCCCGGTTTCGGTCGTGGCGGCTTTCGGGGCGCTGCGGCTCGCCGGGGTCACGCTCAACGTGATGAGTTTGGGCGGTATCGCGCTCGGGATCGGAATGCTGGTGGACAACTCCATCGTCGTTCTCGAGAGCATATTCAGGTGCCGAGAAGAGGGCGATGGCGTCGTAGAGGCCGCTCTGCGCGGCACGAGAGAGGTCGCGGGCGCAGTTACCGCTTCTACGCTGACCACGATCGCAGTGTTCTTTCCCATCGTCGTCGTCGAGGGCGTCGCAGGTCAGATCTTCGGCGATTTGGCCCTTTCGGTGGTCTTTGCGCTGATCGCGAGCCTCGCTGTTGCGCTGTTCTTCGTGCCGATGTTGGCGAGTCGGAAGGGGTTCGATACGCAGAGTCTCTCGGGTGTGCCGTCGCGTGTGCTGAGCTACGCAAAACGGCCAGTCGGCGCGTGGACGTCGGCCAAGACCGACATGCGCGACTGGTTCGCAGGCATGCGTGATGCCGGGCCGATCGGCCGGGGCGTACGCGGCCTTGCTACGCTCGTCGTGGTGCCATTCATCGTGCTTCGCACGGTCGTCGTCGGGTTGCTCGACGTGGTCGTCGGACGACTGGCGTTTGGAAGCGTTCTCGCGGTCGCCGGACTCCTGGGGATACTCGTTCGCGCCATCGTAGGTGTGGGCAAGGTCGTTTTGGGGTGGCTCTTCACGGGATTCGACCGGGTCTACACGAAGCTCGAAGATGCCTATGAGCCGTTCCTTCGAGGAGCTTTGCGGGCGAAGTTCGGCGTGTTGTTCATCGCGATCATCCTCTTTGGCGGCAGTCTGTGGCAGTTCGATCAGCTGGGCACCGAGCTGCTCCCAACGATGCACCAGGGCGAGTTCGACATCGCGATGCGGATGCCCGTCGGTACCCGCCTCGAAGAGACGCAGCGAGCGGTCGCGCGACTCGAGAAGCAACTCGTCGAGATGGACAATGTGGAACGATTCGCCAGCACGGTGGGCACGGAACGCACCAACGTCCAGGCGAGTGACGAGGGCGAGCACACTGCCCGCGTGACGGTACGAGTCGCAGAGAGCACGCGGCCGGAAGACACGGAGCGCGAACTCATGGCCGTCGTGCGTACCGCCGCCCAACGAGTCCCCGGAGCAGTGACGGAGATCGAACGGCCCGCGTTGTTCACGCTCCAGACGCCGCTCGAAGTTCGCGTTCAGGGCGATGACCTGCGGCTGTTGCGCCGTGCATCAGACGACGTTCGCGACTCCCTCGCAGCGAGCGATGCGCTCGCCGATGTTCGAAACAACCTCGGGCGTGGATTTCCCGAGGTGGTGGTGCGCTTCGACCGGGACCGGCTAGCAGCGCTCGAGCTCACGGCTCGGGACGTGGGCGAGGCCATTCGGGACCAGGTGCGAGGCATCGAGCCAACCGAGATTCGCGAGCGGGAGGTCGACTACGACATTCTCGTGCGGACCGATCCCGGCGAGATTCCGGACGTCGAATCGCTCCAACACTTGATCGTGCGGCCACGTACGGCCGATGGGCCTGAGATTCGGCTAGGTGCGGTCGCCGATCTGACCGTGGCCGAAGGGCCCAGCGAAATTCGCCGCATCGAGGGTCAGCGGGCGGCCCTGGTCGAGGCAGATGTGCCGCTCATGTCGCTCAGCGCTGCAGCCGACGAGACGAAACGAATTTTGCGAGCTTTGCAGCTCCCCGCCGGAATTTCGGTTGATGTTGCGGGCCAGTCGGTCGAGATGGAGAAGGCGCGCGAGGCCATGCTCTTCGCGCTCGCGCTGGCGATCTTCCTCGTCTACATCGTGCTGGCCAGCAAGTTCGAGAGCTTCCGCGGCCCGTTCGTGATTCTGCTGAGCATCCCTCTCGCCCTGGTCGGAGTGGTCGCCGCACTTCGAGTGTTGGGGATCGACGTCAGTATCCTGGTCTTCATCGGACTGATCATGTTGGCGGGAATCGTGGTGAACAACGCGATTGTGCTCGTGGACTACATCCAGCAGCTGCGTGAGCGTGGGCAGTCGCTCGACGACGCGATCGTGTCGGCATGTCGGATTCGCTTGAGACCCGTGTTGATCACGACGCTCACGACCATTCTAGGCCTGCTGCCAATGGCTCTGGGGCTGGGAGAGGGCGCCGAGCTGCGCACACCGATGGCCATTACGGTGATTGCCGGGCTGGCCAGCTCGACGCTGCTGACGCTGCTGGTGGTTCCAGTGCTCTATCGCGTCGTGATGCAGCCAGGCGCCGAAGTACCCAACGCCGCCGAGTGACCCAAATGGAACAAAAGTGGCCCGTAGACCTTTCTCGTTCTACGGTGTCGTTGGGTCGAAAATGAACGAATACACGATCGAAAATCTGGTGAAGCTGCTCGTCGCCGAGGCGCTCATGACCTCGGAGCAGGCGCAGCGAGCGATCAAGGAAGGTCCGAGCGTACGCGCTCAGATCATGAAGGAGCAGTCGTTCGCCGATACGCGCCGCGTGCCGGACTATGTCGTCACGCCAGCAGAAGTGGTTGTGTCGTTCGAGTTCCGCACGCCGTCTGGCCGCGTTCTCGACGAAGACGTGATCATGCCGATCGTTGCCGACGCTGCCTCGAAGCCCTTCGTGAAGCCGGACCCCCTCGACCTCGATATGGAGCTCATCGCCTCGACGATGAGCCGACCTTTTGCTCGCCGCCATACGTGCGTACCTCTGCGCAAAGAGGACGGCCGAGTCATCGTGGCCGTGGACGACCCGTTCAACCGACAGTTCTTGCTCACTCTGCACGACACCGTGCCGGGTGAGATCGACGTCGTCGTGAGCGGCAAGCGAGACATTCAGCGGATCATCACCGAGGTCTACGGCTTTCGGTCCTCGATTCAGGCGGCCGAGGAGACGTTCGGCAGCCGATTGGACCTCGGAAACCTCGAGCAGCTGGTCAGCCTGCGAAAGAGCGGCGAGATCGAGGCGACCGACCAGCCGATCATCAACGCGGTCGAGTATCTGCTGCACTACGCATTCGACCAGCGCGCGAGCGATATTCACATCGAGCCGAAGCGCGAGAAATCGATCGTGCGACTGCGCATCGACGGTGTGCTGCACAACGTTTACGCATTTCCGAAAGCGGTGCACGCGGCCTTCGTGAGCCGTCTGAAGATGCTCGCGCGCATGGACATCAGCGAGAAACGGCGCGCGCAGGACGGCCGCATCAAGACGGAACGCGGCGGGCGAGAAGTCGAGCTCCGCGTCTCGTCGATGGCGGTGGCGTTCGGCGAGAAGATCGTGATTCGCGTGTTCGATCCGCAGGCTCTGATTCAAGACCTCGACAAGGTCGGTTTCTACAAAGAAGAGCTGGCGCTCTGGAAGCGATTCATCTCGCGCCCCACCGGCCTGGTGCTCGTGACTGGGCCGACTGGTTCGGGAAAGACGACGACGCTCTATTCGACGTTGAAAGCGCTCGCCGGGCCCGACGTGAACCTGACGACGGTCGAAGACCCAATCGAGATGGTCTACGAAGAGTTCAATCAGGTTGCCGTACAGCGGCGGATCGACATCGACTTTGCGCAGGCACTCCGCACGATTTTGAGGCAGGACCCCGACATCATCATGATCGGGGAGATTCGCGACGCCGAGACCGCCCGCATGGCGACGCAGGCAGCGTTGACCGGACACCTCGTGTTTTCGACCCTCCATACAAACGACACGGCGTCGACCGTGACTCGTTTGCTCGACCTGGGCGTGGAGCCGTTCCTGCTTGCCTCGACACTCGTCGGTGTGATGGCGCAACGATTGGTTCGCCGAATCTGCCCCGAGTGCAAACGGCAGACGAACCTGAGCGAAGACCAGGTGCGGCTTCTGGATATCAAACTGCCTCCCAAGTCGAAGCGCACGCTACCGGTGCACTATGGCGAGGGCTGTATCCGATGCCGGTCGACCGGGTACTACGGTCGCGTTGGCGTGTTCGAGATGCTCGAGGTGGAAGACACGGTTCGAGGCCTGATCGAAGAGCAGGTGAGCGCCGCCGAAATACGGCGGGCTGCCCGGGCCAACGGAATGGTTTCGCTGCGAGAGAGCGCCATCAAGAAGCTCGCGCAGGGCGTGACCACATTCGAAGAAGTCATTTCTGTAAGTGCTGAGGGCTGAGGATGAAGCGACGCATTCTGATTGGATTTGCGGCGATCATCGGCGTGCTCGTGGTCGGAGTTCTTGCCGCGTCGGCCGTATGGCCGGTGATCAACGACGTCGAGACGGGGAAGACAGCCGAGTATCCAGACGTACGCCCGCACTACTACAGCGCGGACCCGAAGCGCGTGTATGCGGAAGCGGTAGAGACGACCGGCGACGTCGAGCGAATGGAGATTGTCGAAACGGATGAAGGCGCGATGGTGATCACCGCCACGCGAACGACCAAACTGCTGGGATTCGTCGACGACATGACGATCACCATTTCGCCGGTCACCGAGTTCGTGACCGAAGTGAATGTGCGGAGCGCCTCGCGGGTAGGGAAGGGCGACTTCGGCCAGAACGCCCGCAACATCCGGGCATATCTCGCCGCGCTCGATGGCCGACTCGGTGCCGTGAAGTTCGATCCCGAGGAGCTGCGCGAGCCTGACGAAGATCCTGACGAAGGTTCGGCGGAAGAAGAATCGGCCGACGAATGAATTTTCTAAAAATTTAGATCCAATGCCTCTCGTGCTCGTTTCGACCCTTAACTAACGAAACGCGAAAGCATGAGAGGCATCGATGAGCCAGCAGGGAAAAGTCTGGGGACTAATGGGAACGAGCGCGCTTGGGATTGTTGTCCTGGCGTATCTTGGCGGTGACGTGACGAGTGCGGCGGATGCCGCTCCCAACGCTGAGGGGGCGGCGGCGGTGGCCGCGAAAGAGTTCGTGCTCGATTGCAAAGAGGGCCCAGCGAAGCCGGTCACCAAAGCAGGCGGCGACCCGGCGGCGCGCGATGCCGCGCAGCGTGGACTCAACTTCTTGTCGCACGCGACGGTCGACTGGCAGGAGAAGAACTCCTGCTTCGGCTGTCACGTGCAGGGTGTGACTGGCGAAGCCTTCGCGGTCGGCCTTAGCAACGACTACACACTGCCTGAGAAGGGAATGGAGACCGTGCTTCACGGCATGCTCGACGCCAACGGCGGGCTGCGCACCACGCAGGGCCACGCGGCCGAAGGCGGCTACCTCAGGCTTTCGTCGCGCGCATTCGGGGGCGCGGCACTCGCACGGTACGACGCGCTTGTCTCCGCCCAATACTCCGACGACCTCCTGAACGCCGCGCACGACCTGCTCGAGTATCAGTCCGAGGACGGAGATGTGACGGGCGCCTACAATCATGGCGTCGTCGCACAGGGTGACATTCAGGGAACCTACCAAGCGATCCAGACTTGGAAGCAGGCGTACGAGCGTAGCGCCGACGACCGCTGGCTCACGGCCATTCAGAAGGCCGAGAAGAGCCTACAGCGCAAGATTGACCCAATGCTCGGGAACAAGAGCGCACCGACGCAGCACATCAACTACGCAATTCTCGGGCTCCTCGAGGCCGGCGTCGGCGGTACCGAAGCGACGATGGTCGAACTTCGCGACCGACTGGTCGCCGCGCAGCGGGAAGACGGCGCATGGGGACAGCAACTTCAGGGGAGCGATTCCAACACACTCATCACTGGTCAAACGCTCTACACGCTGCGCCGACTGGGCCTGAACGACGGCGACGATTCGGTGAAGCGCGGAATGGCGCATCTGATGCAGAAGCAACAGAAGGACGGCGGATGGTCCGACTCTGGCTCGGAGAAGGCGGAGGCGATGTGGGCTGTGCTTGGACTGGTAGCCACTGACGTTCTCTCGGTGAACGTCGACGGGCTGGTCAGCGGTCAGCACGTGGAGGGCCAACACAAGGTCTCCGTGACCGCAGCCGACAACGAAGGGGCGGGCGTGAGCAAAGTCGAAGTGTTCGTAGACGACCTCCGAGTCGCGGGCGCATGCGGCTCGAAGCTCGACTGGTCGTGGACACCCAAGGGCCTCGAAACCGGCAAACACCTCGTCGACATCGTCGCGACGAACAAAGGCGGCAAAGAGAGCCGTCGCCGATTCACCGTGTACGCTGGCGACGTCTATCTGACCGGATTGGGCTCGCGGTTCGAGAACAATGGAACTCGATTCACCGCGCGAAACATCGCGCCGAAGAGTTTTGGCCACAAAGTCGAGGTCGGCATTTTCGAGACCGATGACAACGGCAAAGCGACGAAGCAGGTCTACTCACTCAAGACCGACGGAGAGCAGGGGCCGATCGACTTCCATTGGGATGGCGCGCAGACAAAGTCCAAGGACAAAGCGAAAGGCGGCGACTATGTGGCGCGCGTGACGATTCGCGACGCCAAAGGCAATGCTCGCCAGGTGGAAGAGATGCCGTTCGTGCACGCGGACTACGAGTACCAGCAGAAGAACTACGCACAGGCGTCTGGCTCGCTGAACTTCGCCGACGATGAAGCTGCGGCGAACGCTGAAATCGAGCTCGTCGACGAAAAGGGAAATGTCGTTCAGCGCACGCGCTCGACGGCGAGCGGCAAGTGGCGCTTCCGCAACATGAAGGCCGACAAGAAGTACAAAGTGCGTGTGAAGAAGAAGGGCTTCAAAGCCAAGGAACAAGACCTCGCACCGGCCGCAGGCGAAGAGGCCGAGGTCGACCTGAAGTTCCAGTAGGCGTCACATCCGGCGCGTTACGGGCACACGCTGATGGAACATCAGGTACGCCTGCCCGATGTGCCAGATCGATTGGTCGAGCTCTCCCCACTCCAGGATGGAACCACCAACCTCCTGGGGTGGGTAGAGGGCTGACTTCCAACCCAATGACATCAAGAACGATTTCGTGATCTTGAACTCGAGGTCGACCCGAAGATCGGCACCCGGCCGCAGGAAATGCGTCGGCGAGGGGAGGGTGTCGGAGTGGATGAACATATAGGTGAGGTCGAGGCCGGCTTGGATGCCTAGCCTCACTCCCGAGCCAAATGATGTTCCGACCCCAATCGGTTTGAAGTTGAGGCCGTACATGCCGGTCTCGCTGTAGCCGTCGATCTTCGGCGAGACGATGATCGACGCCGGGACGAGCCCGAGCGCGGCGGGCTTGTATCGGACCTCTTCCTGGCGCATCGCGGCCGCCCGGTACTCGCGTGGAATGCGATTCGCGAACTTGCGAATGAGTTCTTGGTCGATGACGGCAAACAGGTCGATCGTCATCGCTGTGTGGAAGAGCTTATCGTCTTGGACCGGACCCGTGATGAATAGCGCGGTGGGCGCAACACCTACGTTGAACGGCACGGTCACTTGCTGCGGTGGCGGGCGACGTGGTCGGCGTGCGCGCCGACGCTGAGCGAATGCCTCGCTCACAAACGCGGTCAGAAGCAAAAATACGACTGCAGCGACAACGTGTCGATTCATTGTGCGAACCCAATGTTCCAGCGGATGGGCGCGTTCTCTCGGTACTGAATCTTCCACTTCACCACCCGGTTTCCACCTCGAGCACTGAGGTAGAAGTCGGCGCCATCGCGAACATCCTCAAATTTCGGCCCGTCTTCGTCCTTGCCGTCGCGAATCACGCGGACCGCAGGGCAGTGGTACGAGTCGAAGAGATTCGCGATCTCCTGCAACCCATCACGGCTCAGCTTCACGTCCGCCTTGGAAAGGAACAACGCGAAGTGCTTGCGGCTGCTGAGAATGAAGAACTCGTCCGTGCGCCGGTCGTATGCAATCGAGACTCGACCTTTGTCCGTGGTCCCCAGCGGAGTCGCGCCGACCGTGAAGGCTTTGTCGATGGAGAACACGACCATCTGACCGAACTTTTGCTCTGGCCGAATGGCGTCGGCCACGCGAACGAGCTGCACATCGCTCGGATGCGACCGAAAGAGGACCCACTGCTCTGCGAGCTTCAAGGCGAGGGCCCGGTCATCTAGGCCTGTGACCACGTCGATGAGTGCCTCCTGGTGCTCCTGCTGCCCCGACGAGCGGCGAGCGTCAGCCACGGCACGTTCCAGCGACACGTCATCCTTGTCGCGCGCTTCGAACCATTCACGGGCCAGCGCAAGCGTGTCCACGCGGTTCGAGCGAATCTGGACGAAGGATCGTGAGGGCGAACGCTCGTAGTACCAGAACCCGCCGAAGTTCTTGCAGATGATGTCCCCGATGAACTTGCCGACGGCGAGTTCCACCGGGTTGTATTCGGGGTCGTCGTCGAAGATGGCGGGAACTTCGCGCATGCGTGCGGCTGCTCCGTCCCAAAGCGCGACTTCGAGCTTGGTCACCTCCGCTGGGCGCAGCGTGAGCGGACGAGCGGTTCCGGTCGCTGCGGCCTCCCGAAGCGATTGCCAGCACCGCTCCATCAGAATCTCGGACGCGATGCTGCCTTCGGTGAATTCGAGCACACCGTCGCCCTGCATGTCTTTGCGCGTCAGGCCGAGCATCTTGGGGCGCATCGCGGGGATATTGTCGAGCGGTTCGGCCGTGCTCGTGCTTGGCCACATCGGCAAGCCCATGGGCTCGAGCGTTCCCTGAATCTGTTCGTTGAGTTCGATGTCTCGCCGGATCAGCTCGGCGATCTTGATGCCTCCCGAGCGCCGGTCCATCGTGATCCCGGTGCCCACCGCCTCGCGACGCTGGCGCTGCATCGGCGACGAATCTATGCGTTCCTGAGCCTGAGCGGAACGTGCGTTGGAACGCGACTGAGGTCGTGGGGGAGGGGTTTGGGGTGGGCCTCGGTGGATCCGGCCGGGCACGAGAATGTTGTCTGGCGGCACCGAAGCCCCCACTTCCTGCAGCGTGGATCGTTCGTTGACTGCGCGACGAGCTGAAGCGAGGAACGACTTGAGCTCCTCGGGGGCCCTGGCGACATTGTAGAGGATTCCGTTCACGAACTGATTCGCGTCCTCGGCCTTCACTTTGCCTGACTTGTGGGCGGCGACGAGGTCAGCGACCACCATCATCGAGTGTTGGATCGCGGCCTGGTTGCTCGCGGCGTTCAGGCCTCGCACAAAGTTCTGAACGCCCGGGCCCCATTGGCCGAGTCGTACCTGTTGCTCACCGAGCAAGGTCCGGAGGTAGCCGTCGTTTGGGTACTGGTCGACCACGGCGGCGAGCAAGCCAGCCGCGTCGGGCCGCCTGCCATTTTCGCCCACGATGCGGCAAAACGCCGCGAGAGTCTCCGCGTCCCGGGACTCGTTCATCGCCTGCGCGGCAAGAATCTCGGCCTGGTCGAGGTCACCGCGTTCGTAGGCCGATTCGGCCTGGGCTAGTTTCGACATCGAACCCACCTGTGCGCTAGGAAGCTGTGGCTAAGTTGTGATTTCGTAAGAGGCTACCCGCGATCGCTCGCAGGCTCAATGCGGCTCGAGGGGGAGACGTATCTCGACCACGGTATGTTCACCGGGTTTGGAATCGATCGAGATGTCTCCGCCGTGCTGCAGCACGATTTCGCGCGTGATGTACAGCCCGAGGCCGACGCCGGTAGGGGTTTCGCCGTCGGCTTGGAAGAACCGGTCGAAGATGCGTTCGATCGCGCCTTGTGGAATGCCCTCGCCGTCGTCCCAAACGGTCACCAATGCTTCACTCGCATCGGCGCTCAGGCCCACCCGCACCGTCCCGCCCGGAGAGATGTGTTTCACGGCGTTGTCGACGAGGTTCGTGAGCACCTGGTCAATCCGGACTGGGTCGACGGAAGCGATGATGATCTGGTCCCTGGGGATGTCGAATTCGAGCTCGAAGTCTTTTGGATGCGAGGTCCAACCATCGAGGGTGCGGAACAGGAGCTCGGCGAGGTCGACTCGCTCGCGCTGGAGGACCATCTGACCGGTCTCGATGCGCGTCATGTCGAGGAGGCCGTCGATCAACCGGCTCAGTCGGTGGACTTGATACTCGGCTCGAGCGATGAGCTCGATGTCAGGCATCTCGCCCCGTTCGAGCTTTCGCCGGGTCATCTGAATGAAGCCCGTGAGTGGGGTCATCGGGCTTCGAAGCTCATGACTCGCGACCGAGAGGAACTCGTCCTTGCGTCGGTCCTGTTCGGATCGTTCCGTAACGTCCTTGAGGGTTCCGACGAACGATGGGACGTGGGCGTCCTTGGGCGAAACAGGGTTCACGTTGACTTCGATATGTTTTCGACGGTCGCCGAAATCGAAGATGAGCTCCTGCTGCAGCACCGGGTTCCCGTCGCGGACAGCTTGGAAGAACGGCCACTCACCGCGAGGAAGCGGTCGACCGTCGATATCCCGGATTCGATAGGGTCGAGAGTCGCTGTTCAGATTGCGCCATTCCATCTCGGCGATGGCCCCGGCGGCCTCGTTGAACAGCAGGATCTCGCCACGGGCGTTGAAGAGCACGACTCCGTCGGGGATTCGCTCCACGAGCGCCTTCAGGCGGGCCGAGCCTTCGGCAGCCGCGGCGAAGAGGCGCGTCGACTCGAGCGCTACCGCCACGTATGCGCCAAGCGCCGAGAGGAAGGCCCGGTCGACCCGGTCGAAGGTTGCGGCCGGGTCTGCGAACGATTTCTCAGGGGTCGAGAAGAGTCGAACCGACTGAAGCGATCCGAGGTGGAGCGTGCCGATCGCGTTGCCGGAGGCGATCAGCGGTACCACATAGTGAGTGCCTGTCATTCCGCCGCCGGGGCCGTCCCACTCAGCGCCATCGGACTCCACGGGGAAGGCGCTCGAGAGAGCCTCTTGAACATCGGGGTGCGTCAACGGGTCGACGATGAACTCGGGTTCGAGCATGACGCCTCGCCAGACGACCGGGCGCAGGCGGCCGCGGTCAAAGAGGGCGAGGATTGCGATGTCGACGCTGAGCTGCTCGAAGATGGTCTCGACGAGCTTCGTGGCGAGTTCATCGGGTTGGTGACGCTCGGCTCCGAGGCGGCCGATCGAGGCGAGGAGTTGGAACTGACGAACCTGCTGCCACTCGGTGAGGTCGCGCAGGCGGCAAATCACGTTGCGGCTCGAGTTGGCGTGATAACTGATGCTCAGCTCGAGGCAGCGGAACGTCGAGTCTTCGTTGGTCAGGTGGATACCGGACGCCGGTGACTTGTCTCGAAGAGCGCGGTCGATCTGGTCGATCGCGGTCGTCGGGCGCATCAGATTCGATGCGCGCAACAACGAGTCTACGTCGTCGAACGTTCGCTCGGGATCGATTCCGAGCAGCTCGTACGACGTCGGGTTGACCAGGACGATGCTCTTGTCGGAGTCGAGCACGAAGACGCCATCGTCGAGCAGGTCGAGGACCGACGCGAGGAACTCGCGTTGCATCTCGATCTCGCGATTCTGGTTGATCACGAGTTCGTTCATCTGTCGCCAGCCCGTGACGTCGCGGTAGCTCGCGAGCACGCCCATCAACGAATCGTCCGAGTAGACGGGGCCGTAGAGGACCTCCACCTCTCGGACGTCGTTCGGCGTCTGCATCATGAACTCGCCACGCGTCTCTTCGCCGGCGAGGGCGCGACGTACGAGCTCGTGGTGCTCATCGCCGAACTCCGGTCGGTTGGCGAAGCCGGCCCAGTCGTCGTCGCGGAGGTCGAAGTAGTTCAGCCCCACGAGCTGTTTGGCGCCGAGGAAGTCGAGCGCACGCTCGTTGGCGTACTCGATGTCCCCATCGGTGGCGTAGAAGATGATCGCGTCGCGGTCAGAGCGATGGACGAAGTCCAAGATCTGCGCTCCGAACTCCTCAACTACGTTGGATGTGCGGAGGTCGGAGCGCGAATCGAGAAGGTCGCTCGGCTTGGGCTTGTCTACCATCTAGGAGTCGTCAGGGGGAGCCAGCGGAGATACCCGAGCTTTCCGGGTCCTGAACGTATCCGACTTCGCCGACCGAAGCAGCACCTTGTCGCGCACTAGTCGCGGCAACATCGTCGCCGGCGTAGCTCGCACCGGACTCGGTCGCGGTGACTGCAAACGAGGTGGTTCCGTCGCCGGAGCCGGTCAGGCCGCCATTTCGTTGCCACAGGCAGTTGTCGATCTGCATTTCGAGCACCCTCGCTCCGAGGCCGCCGAAGCGTTCGTTCGCACGCATGATGGAACCTTGAAGCGTGAACATCGAACTACCGACGTTCATGAACCCGTCGCCCAACTCGGCGTTCCCAGACGGGAGCGCGAACGACTCGCGGCGGGTGTACATGAAGAGACTCTCGGTAATGGTGGCAGGCGCGTTGGAGACGAGCAGGCCGACGCCGGTGTTCCCGATGAAGTCGGATTGGCTCACCGAAATCTTGCTTTGTCCGTCGCCGCCGACGAGCCAGGCTCCGCCGAATCCGTTGTCGAAGAGACCAGCGCGTTGCAGCGTAAAGGTCGCGTCGCCAATCGGATGCTTGGCGAACAGTCCAACGCCCCAGTTTTCTCGAATGTCAGAATCGCTGATCTCGTAGAATTTGGGGGAGTTGAGGAAGATACCGTGGCCACCCGAGCGGCGGTCGATGAGGGCGCCGGGCACGGGATTGGGGGCGGAATCGAAGACCGCGGCGTTCTGCATGATGAGGCTACCGTTGCCGACCTGCACGCCCGCGACTTCGTTCGCAGCGATCGCCGTGTTTCCATCGATCGCCACCGCATGGAACGCATCTGCTGGCGCTACGCCGGCTGAGACCATGCTGTCGTGGGCAGGGAACTGGCTCGGATCGGTGGGAAGGAACATTCCTCCCGGGATGAAGACGTCATCCGGCGTGAACATGCCGCCGGGGATGAAGACGTCGCCGGGGAAGTATGTGTCGCCACCGAGGAACATGCCGCCGGGGATGAACATCCCGCCAGGGATGAACATGCCGCCGGGAATGAACATCCCGCCCGGGATGAAGACGTCGTCCGCAAAAGAATCGAATTCGCCGGCCGGGATGGCATTTGCCCCGCCGTCGCTGGAGTAGACTCCCCAGCCGTTCTCTTGAATCGCCACGTTGCTGAGGTGGACTCGAGAGCCGTTCGAAGCGACTCCGGCGCCAGCATTCGTCTCGATCACGGTGTCGTTCACGAGCCGAACGTATGATTGAGCCGCCGCGATACCATGGCCGCCGGCGGCGTCCTGAGAGTTGAATCCGGCAATCCGGCTCGACTGAATGATCGTGGCGGCGCCTTGCAGCACTGCCCCTGCGCGCGTGCTCGGGGCCTCCGATGCACCCTCGATCACCGAGCGCGTCATGGTGAACGAAGCGTTGTACGGAGCGATTACAGGGTTCTGTGCCTGCATCTCGCCTTGTGAACGGTTCGATTCGATGCCCGCGTCGTAGACATCGACGATTGCGGAATCGGTTATGCCCGCGCTCACACCGTCGATCCGGAGACCGACGTCCAGACCTACCATCGAGCTTTCGGCAATCGCGACGAATCCGTCGCCGATGGCGTGCACGCCGACGAGGGGATCACCGGTCTCTTTCCAGTCTCCTTTCCGTTGGAACACCGAGAGTCCGACGAATGCGAAATCTACGTTCTCCAGCGAAAGGAGCGTTCCGGTTTCGCCGGTGAGCGTCACGCCCGTGAGCGAGAAGGTCGATTTGTCGGCAACCGTGATGGGACTTTCGAGGTCGATGGTCGCGGTCTTCCAGCATGGGCTGGCGATCCGTGCGGTGGAGCTCAAGTCGCCGCCAGGCAGGCTGTAGTCTCCAGGCAGGAGCGACACGATGACCTGGCCTTCGGAGTTGAGCGCATCGCCCAGCGAACTTGGCGTCTCCGGCGAGGCGCCGTTGCCGGTGCCGTCCGGGCTGGCGTAAACGACGTCCCACCCTTCTGCGCCGCCTTCGATTCGGAAGTAGGTGTCTTCGATGCAGTCGGGCGCCCCGGCAAAAGTGCCGTCGGCGAGCGTGCCGCCGAGGCCTTCTCCCGTGCCGAGTCGGAGGTCGGTCGGAGCGCAACCGTCGCCGCTGAGCGAAACGCACACGCCCGCGTCGACCTGCTCGGAGTTTGTCGTCGGAACGTCGGCGTTCTGCCCGCCTGCGTCGAACGCGTTGTTGTTCCCCGGCGACGTCGAATTGTTCGACGTGCTGTTTCCGCCTGAGTCGGCGAGAGGCCCCGATGCGTCACCCGCACCACAACCGGCGCTCAGAAGGATGGCGAGAGCCAGAAAGCACACATTACGAAACTGATTCCGACACAAATTCAGACTCATGGCAGCCTCTACAAGGGTGGGCAGACCGATTCTCAACTATCACTGCGGCTACCCAAGGGTAACGTGAGGTGAAATGTGAAGCAAAGAACGAGGTCGAATCCGTTCGCCGCTACAGGGGCATCGCCAAACGGAAGCCGTAGTGCACGTATCGCCATCGAACGGGCGAGGAGAAGTAGTTTTCGAGGCGACACATCAGGGCCATCGAGTTGTACGACGCCCCCTTGATGATCTTGTCGCCGTCGCCGCCGATGTCGGTGCTCGTCCATTCCGAGACGTTTCCGGCCATGTCGAACACGCCATATGGCGACCGGTCGAGCGTGAACGTGCCCACTGGCGTCGGCAGCGACTTTCCGCGGAACGAGTCACGCATGCAGCAGTAGGCCGGGTCGAACTGATTGCCCCACGGGTACGTTCGCCCGTCGATGCCACGGGCCGCCTTCTCCCACTCCGTCGCCGTCGGCATGCGGTAGGTGCGGCCGTCTTGCTCGCCACGCCACTTCGCGTAAGCGGATGCGTCCAAGTAGCTCACCATGAAGATCGGCCAATTCTCGTCCCATGCGTCGCCGTCGTCGTCGACATCGGGGATGAAGTAGCGACCATCTTCATTTTTCGGAATGATCGACGGGCCGTCCTCGCCCACTCGAGGCAGGTGCTGCGAGGCGATTTCGGGGTCCACGCTGTTCAGGAACATGACGTACTCACGGCACGTCACCGGGTACTTCATGATCGCAAACGTCTTCACGTTCTCGAGGCGAGCCGTGCCGAGCTCTTTCGAACCGCACAGGAACTGACCTCCCGAAATGACCACGAAATCGTCTGGGATCGCCTCGTCGCGAACCATCTCGAGCTCGACGCTCACCGCCTCGACGCGAGGGATGGCGACCGGCACCTGAAGCGGTCGATAGCCCGGCGCCTTGGTCTCGATCAGGTACGAGCCGCTCGGTACTTCGAGGTTTCGGACTGGCGAGCTACCAAGCTGGGCGACGTGCCATTCGACGAGACGGCGCTTTACCGACTGGTATCGATAGAGTTCGAGCTCGGCGTCGACGCCCTTGGTCGTGACGTTGAGCGTACCGCGACCTTCGAGGAGGGCGTCGTATCGGCCGTCATTGTACTGCCGCACGAGGCCTTCGAAGTAGGCAGCTCCGGACCGATCGTCGCGATGCTCCGCGTCGACGAGGCGCTCCCAGTACAAGTCCGCCAACGCTTTGCGGCTCGCCTGATTCTCGGGCTCGTAGGTCAGGGCCTGTCCGAACGCTTTGATCGTGTCGGTAAAGCGCCGCTCGATCTCGACCGAGAGATCTTCCGCCTCTTGTTCGAGGTCCCAGAGCACTTCCTTCTCGGACATGGGCGCCCAAGACTCGACTTCGGAGCGCTTCTGTTCGAGCTCGAGCCGGGTGCGGACGTACTGTTTGCGGACGTCCTCGTAGACTGCGCGAACTTGCGCGGCTTCCATGACGGCGTCTCCGGCCATCTGTGCTCGCCGTTCGCGCTCCTTCGCGCCCTCGAGGAAGAGCTCGAGCTCGTCGGCGAACTCCTGGGCCGACTGATAGCGCTCCGCGGGAGCTTTCTCGACGGCTTTGAAACAGATCTCTTCGAGGACAGCCGGAATGTCTCTTTCGGGAGCGACCTCGCTCGGCCGAGGGGGCGTCTCGTTCACCACCTGGAAGAGAATCGCCAGCACGTGGTCGGCATGGAACATCGGGCCGAGCGTCAGGATCTCGTACAGAATCGCGCCGAGAGAGTAGACGTCAGACCGTTCGTCGACGGCATCGTTGTCGCCCCGCGCCTGTTCCGGCGACATGAAGAGAGGCGTTCCGACGAGCGCACCCATCACCATCTTTTCGGTGGTGTGAAGGCCGAGCTTTGCCCGCACGACCTTCGCGATTCCCCAATCGATCACGTACACCTCGCCGAACTCACCGACGAGGATGTTCTCGGGCTTGAGGTCGCGGTGCACCACGCCGCGCAAGTGCGCGTACTGCACGGCGAGAGCGACCTGGCGAAGGACGGTCACGAAGAATGTGAGCGAGTGCGATGTCGTTCCCTCACGAACTTCGTTCAGGAGCTCTTCGAGGCTGGGCTCCTCGACCACGCGCATGGTGTAGAATGGGTCGCCGTCTTCATCGCACCGGAGGTCGTAGACCGGCACGATGCTCGGGTGGTCCAGTAGGCCGGTGACCTGTGCTTCGAGCAGGAGTCGGTCGCGGCCCTTCGCGTCGGCTGGGTCGAGCAGCTCTTTGATGGCCACGTCGCGCTGCAAGATTTGGTCGCGAGCGAGCGAAACGATGCCCATGCCGCCACGTCCGAGTTCGTCGACGGTTACGTAACGGCTCCGGCCCGCGAGGGTGAGGTCGATCTCGCCGATGTTGAGAAGGGCGGCTTGGTCTTCGGTGAGGTGTGCCTCATCGTCCGTCCGGTGCAGCTCATCGAGCACGATCGTGTTGCCCTGCTCGAGTTCCTTCGAAACTGCCTCAGGGGGCGCGTTTTCTACGCGAAGTCGCAACCGATCCACTTGTTCAGCGGTCAGTTGCCCCTTCTCGATGAGCACATCGAGCACAGAGCGGTCTTTCGATCCGCTCTCGGTTGCGGCCTGCAGCAATGCGTCCAACCCCACGAGTCCTCGTGCGATCGCGAGTTGGGCGATTTTTGTGTCAGCGATGCCAGACATCTTGTTTCGTTGCGTGGGACGAGTCGAGGGTAGCGCGGGTCACCAACATTGGGAACCCGCTATGGTTTGACCAGCGGTATGTCGAATTTGATCTTCGTCTTGGGTTTGGACCCAACGGACTTACGCTCATTTCGCGCTTCTCGGGCCACTGCGATCGCTCGTCCGCGCACGTTCGAAACGATCTCCCAGCTCACGGGCATCGCAGTGTGTGCGGCCCGCGTCCACTCTTTGGGTTCGATACGCACCCGAAGTGGATCTTCGCCGAGGCTGGTCACGTACACCTCGTCGACCAGTGGCTCTGCTTCGGCGCCCATGACTTCGACGACCTCGTGGGACCGAACCGGAATCTTGGACGCATCGTCGGTCTCGATCATGCCGTCGGCCCCGACGAACCGGTACCTGATCTTGGCGTCGTTCGTGACGTTCCAGTGCTTCTCGCCATAGGCGCCAAAGCCGCGCACGTCCTTGGGTTCTTGGGTGTCGCTGCTGGCGAAGCGGAGTTCCCGAAGGCGCGTCTCCAGATCGGTCACCCGAAAGACGGCGGCGGTCGAAAGGCCGCCCAACAGGAACACTCCGACGGTCGCCGCGAGCGAAATCGCGGAGCCGCGTTGCCTACGACTGCTCGTGATGGGGTGCGTGAGCGTTCGCTCGAGCGTCTTGCTCGTCTCGGGGTCGAGCCAGTCGGCGACGGCTCTGCCGCTGAGCCAAGCGTGGATGGCTTCGATCACCGCTGTCGTGGAAGAAAACCGCTCGTCCAGGTTCTTCTCGACCATCCGCTCGATGATCAGTCGCATCGGAGTGGGGATGAGCACATTGTCGGGGATGGGAACCGGATCCGAGCTGAGCAACGAGCGGAGCACTGCCGAGTCATCCTCGCCGACGAGCGCCTTTTGTCCCGAGAGCATCTCGAGCGCGACGAGTCCGAGGCTGAAGATGTCGCACGCCGGCGTGAGGTCCTCGCTCACCACGTGCTCGGGCGACATATAGCGCGGGGTACCGATGATCACGCCTTCCCGCGTTAGCTCCGCGCTCACTTCGCGCTCGCCTACCGGTTTTGCGATGCCGAAATCGAGCACTTTCACGAGGTCGGTATCGCCGAGGTAGTCGTAGACCATGATGTTGCTCGGCTTGATGTCTCGATGCAGCACACCGACCTGATGGGCTTCGGTCAGACTGTCGAGCACCTGGAGCAAGATCCGGGCGACTCGCGTTGGCGGCAGCGGGGCGTCCGAGTTGATGAGTTGGTCGAGGGGCGTGCCATCGATGAACTCGAACACCATGTAGAGCAGGCCGCCGTTTGCCTTGCCGTAGTCGTGGAGGGTGATCGTATGGGAATCGTGCAGCTCCGAGATCAGCCGCCCTTCGCGCAGAAACCGAGCGACCACACGCTCATCGTAGGGGTCACCAACACCAGGCGGGATGAGAATCTTGATGGCGACGTCGCGGCGCATCTCCTCGTCGACAGCGCGGTAGACCACGGCATATCCACCGCGTCCGATTCGGTCGCGGATGCGATATTGCTCCTCGAAGAGGTCGCCGCGGACGGGGAGTAAGGGGTTCATCAGGGGGCTGAGTGCCTAGAGGTGTTCAATGATCTCGAAGCCGGCCTCGCCGAGGGCGGCCTCGAGTTCTTCGATGTGGTCGGGGCCGCGGGTCTCGATGTTGAGCTCGATGTTGGTCGTTCCGAACGCCTCGCCCGAGTTGAACGCTCGCTGGTGGTGGACTTCCATCACATTTGCCTTCAGGCGCCCGACGAGGGTCAGAACGTTGGCGAGCGTCCCGGGCGTGTCCTTGATTCGCAGCGAGAGTCGATGGAGTCGGCCGGTGGCCACGAGGCCGCGTTCGATGATGCGCGAGATGACATTGACGTCGATGTTGCCGCCACAGATGAGGGCGCAGGCCCGCCGCCCTTTGACGTCGACTGCGCCCGACATGATGGCGGCGAGGGCCGCTGCGCCAGCGCCTTCTGCGAGCGTCTTCTCTTGCTCCAACAGCGTGAGGATGGCGGACGCGATCTCTCGTTCCGAGACAGTGACCACGCGGTCGACGTAGCGTTCGACGAGTTTGCGGGTGAGCGCTCCAACCTTTCGAACGGCCACGCCGTCGGCGAGGGTTTTCCCCTCGGGAACTTCGACGGGGGCGCCGGCAGCGAGAGCTTGCGACATGGAGGGAAGGTTTGAGGGCTCGACTCCAATGAGCTCCACATCGGGTCGGAGCGCCTTGATCGCGACCCCCATACCCGCTGCCAGTCCGCCGCCGCCGATCGCGACGACGACGACATCGACGTCGGGAACTTGCTCGAGAATCTCGAGCCCGACTGTGCCTTGTCCCGAAATGATGGCCGGGTCTTCGAAGGGGTGGACGAACGTGTAGCCGTGCTGCTTTTGGAGTTCGCGCGCGTGTGCGTACGACGCGTCGAAGTTCTCGCCGTGTAGCACGACGTCGCCGCCGAATCCGCGGGTCCGAGACACCTTCACGATCGGCGTGCCTTCCGGCATGACGATGCGAGTGGAGACTCCCAGGCGCGCACCATGGAGCGCGACCGCCTGCGCGTGGTTGCCGGCGGACGCAGCGATTACGCCGCGAGCGCGTTCTTCGTCGGTCAGCTGCGCCAATTTGTTCGCCGCGCCGCGTTCCTTGAACGAACCGGTGAGCTGCAAATTGTCCAGCTTGAGGAACACATCACCGCCGTATTGATCGCTGAGCAGCTTCGAACGGCGACATGGAGTCATGTCGATATGGTCGCGGATTCGTTCGCGGGCGGCGCGAACGTCTTCGATAGAGACATCCTGTTCGGCGGTCATCTCGTCTCGTCAGGTTTGGTCGATCCTTTCGGGGCGGTCGCGAACACAGACGCTACCACACAATCTCGATCACGCGACAATGGACGCACTTGGGATCCCCGGATAAATTGTGGCTCAAGCACTCGACCAGGGTAGTTGTGGAAGAGATTTTGAAAGCGGTGGGCGTGCCGCTCGTAGTGACGGATTCGTCCGGCCAGATCGAGTGGTATTCTGCCAGTTTGGCTGAATTCGTAGGTGAACCTCCTCCGCTCTCGGAATGGAAGGTTGGCCCAGAAGAACAGGTCCTCGACGCTTGGACCGCCCTGGTGGACGACCCTGGCCGGCCGGTCGAAGTCTGGCTCAATTGTGTCGGGGGAGGGGCTGGATTCATCGGTTCGGCCGAACGGCTCGACGACCATTGGGTGCTCACGCTCGCGCCCATCACCTCACTCGCGTCGAACTCCATCCCTGGCGAACGGGCCCCCGACATGTGGCTACGCCTGTCGTTCGACGGCGAGATCCGCTACTCGAGCGGCCCCTGCATGGGAAAACCCGCGGAAGAGATCATCGGAGGCAATTTCCTCGAGATGCTCCCGGACGAGTGGAGCGAACCCCTCCGGAGAAAGTTCGAGAGCGTTCGGGCAAACCCCCGAACCCTCGTCGAATCCTCTACCGTCGAGGTGTATGGCGAGATGCGTTCGTTCACGAGCCGGATCGTACCGATCTCGACCAAAGGCGAATTCGACGAACTCGTCTACCAGTCGTGGGAAACCACCGACACGGTGAACGCCGTCGAGGCGCTGCGCGTGACCGAGCGCCAGTATCGACAGGTCATCGAGAACAGTCTGGACCTCATCGCGATCTTCGACGCTTCGACGACCGTCATCCGGTTCGTCAGCCCAAACTCTCTCGAATTCCTCGGCTTCAGGCGCGAAGACGTCCTGGGCCATTCGGTCTTCGACTTCGTCCTTCCGGACGATCATGAGGAGACCGCGCAAAAGATTGAGAACCTGAAGCTGAATCGTCGGGAAGACGAAACGATCGAAGTGCGCACGAAGCACGCCGACGGACGAACGGTCCTGCTCGAGGCACGCGCCCGAATGCTCCCGACCGGGTCCGACGAAGAGCTCATCATCATCAATGCTCGCGATGTCACCATTCGCCGCGAGTCCCAAGTGCTCCGCCGTAGCCTCATGCGGGCCGACAAACTCGCCGCCATTGGTCAGGTCGCGGCGAGCGTCGCCCACGAGGTGAACAATCCGGCGAGCTTCATCACGACCAATCTCCACGTGATGCAAGAGGAGGTGGCAACCATCGGTGCAGCGTTCCAACGGGCTCGCGATATCGTGGGCGAAGTCGCTCCAGAAAGGCTCCCCGAGCTCGAGGGCCCCGACGGTGCCCGAGTGCTCGAATTGCTGGACGAACTCACTTCGATGCTCGCGACGAACCTCGAGGGGATGGCGAGGATCAGCCACATCGTTCGCGAGCTGCGGAGCTTCTCTCGAAAGGACAACGACATCCTCGAGATGGTCGACCTCACCGAGACCCTGAAGGCGGCCTGCAGCATGGTTCGCAATCAGTTGAGCTACCACGCCAACTTGAAAGAGGAGTTCGACGTTCGGCTGCCTCGCGTGTTTTGCGAGCGCGGCAAGATCAGTCAGGTCATCGTGAATCTACTCGTCAATGCATCGCACGCGGTGCAAAAGGTGGAGCGCAAAACCCGGCACGAAATCAAGGTCGTCGCCTACCTCTCGGACGACTCGGTGCGCGTCGACGTGATCGATACGGGGTGCGGAGTTCCCGATGGAGCCAGGGCTCAGATTTTCGAGCCATTCTTCACGACGAAAACGGAAGAGGAGGGCACTGGCCTCGGGCTCTGGCTGTGCCGAGACATCATCGAGCAGAGCGGCGGTCGCCTGTGGCTCGAAAGGTCTGGACCGGAAGGGAGTTGTTTTTCGTTCGCGCTACCCGCCCAATCGATGGTCGAGATTCCTCCATCGCCGTTTGAAGAGATTTCGTCGTCCGCACATATTGAGACCCCACGGGCGAACGTATTGCTCATCGACGACGATGAACTCGTGCTCGACGCCTACGAACGAATCCTCGGCAAGCATCACGAGCTCACGTCGATTCAAGACGGCGAAGCTGCGCTTCGCCTTCTCGAGAGCGACGAGTTCGATGTCGTCATCTGCGACATCATCATGCCGGGAGTAGACGGCGTGGACATTGGCGAGTTCATCGCGACGCGGCGCCCCGAGTTGCTGGCCCGGACGATCTTTTGCACTGCCGGAGTCTTCACGGACCGCACTCGTGAGTTCGTGTCGAACCATCGGGATCGCGTCGTCCACAAGCCGATCTCGGGGCGACAGCTCAAGGGGCTCGTCGCCGGCGTCGTCGCCAAGGCCCGCATCTAGGCACCCAAGAAACAGAAAAGCCGCGGCGTTTCGGCCGCGGCTTTTGTTTGTCTGGTCGTAGCTTACTTCACGCGCTCGAACAGGGCTGCTGCGCCCATTCCGCCGCCGATGCACATCGACACGATGCCGTAGCGACCGTCGACCTTCTCGAGCGAGCGCAGGAGCGTGCCGGTCATGCGCGTTCCCGAAACACCGAGTGGGTGACCGAGGGCGATCGCGCCGCCGTGGATGTTGAGCTTCTCGGCAGGAACGCCGAGCTCACGGCCGCAGTAGGCAGCCTGAGCTGCGAATGCCTCGTTGATCTCGAACAGATCGATATCGTCGATCGTCAGGCCGGTCTTCTCGAGGAGTTTGCGGATCGCTGGGACCGGGCCAATGCCCATGATCTCAGGCGGAACGCCGGCGACCTGGAAGGCGCGGTAGTAGCCCAACGGCTTGAGACCGAGCTCGTCGGCCTTCTCTTTCGACATCATCACGACCGCAGCCGCTCCGTCGGTGAGGGGCGAGGCGTTTCCAGCCGTGACCGTTCCCTTCGGGTTGAATGCTGGGCGGAGTTTGCCAAGCACTTCGGCGGTGGTGGTGGGGCGAGGGCCGTCGTCTTTGTTGGCGACGACTTCGGTCCACTTGCCATCTTTGCCGATGACCTTCGTCTTGATGTCGATCACTTCGCCAGCCAGGAATCCCTTCTCCCACGCCTCGACCGCTTTCACGTGCGACTCGTAGGCGAATTGATCCTGCTCTTCGCGGCTCACTCCAAACTTGGCGGCGACGTTCTCGGCGGTCGTTCCCATCGGCGTGTAGACCTCTGGGATGTCTGCCATTGCCTCAGGCGCGGCCGAGAACTTGTTCCCGGACATAGGCACCATCGACATCGACTCGGTTCCGCCGGCGATCGCGACGTCGATCTGGCCGAGCATGATGCGCTCAGCGGCAATCGAGACGGTCTGAACACCGGACGAGCAGAATCGGTTGACCGTCATTCCCGGCGTGGTGTCGGGAAGCCCGGCCATCATCGACGCGATGCGTGCGACGTTCATGCCCTGCTCGCCTTCCGGCATCGCGCAGCCGATGACGACGTCCTCGACGTCAGCCGGATCGAGACCCGGAGCGCGCTCGAGCGCACCTTCGATCACACGTGCCGCCATGACGTCGGGGCGAGTGTCTTTCAGCATTCCTTTGTGTGCTCGCGTGAACGGCGTGCGAGCGTACGAAACGACAACTGCTTCTTTCGTTTCCATATCTTCGTTCTCCTAAATGAGTGTTCTCGTTGGTTGTGTTCGTTGCTTCGAGCCTTCGAGAAACTCAGTTACGAAGCGGTTTGTTGTTCATGAGCATGTAGCTCATGCGCTCTTGCGTCTTCTCTTCGCCGACGAGCGAGAGGAAGGCCTCGCGCTCGAGATCGAGGAGCTGCTGCTCGGTCGTGAACACGGCCGGGGTCGTCTCACCGCCGCAGATGACGTTGGCGAGCTTGAGTCCGATGTGTCGGTCGTATGCGCTGACCTGATTGTTGTGCTGCATGCTGTAGAGCATGGCGTCGACCGTAGCGATTCCGTTTGCTCCCGGGAGTCGGAAGCGCATGGGGCGCGGTGCGCGGAAGCCCAGTCGCGACATGCCGAGCACGCGCTGTTTCGCGGCCTCGACGATGTGCTCACGGTTCAGCGTGACGCCGTCGGCCGAGGTCAGGAAGCCCTTCTCTCGAGCCTGCTCGGCGCTCTCAGCAACAGCGCCCATGCCGATCGTGAGGAACACGGTCTGCAGGAAGGTCATCGGGTCGTGGTCTTTGTGCTCGCTGTGGAGCCCGAAGATGTTGCGCATCAGCTGCAGGTTGCCGCCGCCGCCCGGGATGAGGCCGACTCCGACCTCCACGAGGCCCATGTAGAGCTCGCCCGCGGCCTGAATGGCGTTTGCGCCCATCGCAATCTCGGCTCCGCCGCCGAGCGTGAGGCCCGTGGGGGCCGCGACGACCGGCTTCGACGAATAGCGCATGCGCTGGTTCGCGTCCTGGAACGCCTTGATCATCTGCTCAATGTCGTCCCACTGCTCGTTCTGAGCGGCGACGAGGACGTAGAACAGGTTGGCGCCGGCCGAGAAGTTTGACGAGCCGTTGCCGATCACGAGGCCTTCGTAGTTTGCTTCGACCTCATCGACCGCGGTGTTCATCATCTCGATGATGTCGGTGTCGACCGAGTTCATCTTGGTGTGGAACTCGAGGAGCGCCACGCCGTCGCCGATGTCCCAGAGGGTCGCACCGTCGTTCTTCTTGATCGGGCTGTTGCCCTTCTTGAGGACGTCGAACGAGAAGCTCTTCTCGTCGGTCGGCACGTTCTTCCACTCTTTGGCGAGCGGGTCGTAGAACTGCTCGGTTGCCCCATCCCAGCGGTAGAAGCTGCCGACTTCGTCGGACTTCATGTCGTGGACCCACTGCGGCACGCTGATGTCGTGCTCGGCCATGGCATTGAGTGCCCAGTCGAACCCGAGCGCGTCCCAGGTCTGGAACGGACCCAGATCCCAGTTGAAGCCCCAACGAAGGGCGCGGTCGATGTTGACGACGTCGTCGGCGATCTCACCCAAACGGCGCGCGCTGTAGGCGAGCGAGCGGAGCGACACCTCGCGAGCGAACTTTGCAGCGTCGTCTTCGCCGTTGTGGAGCACGTGCTTCACGCGGTCGCCAGGCTTGCCTTTGGCGCCCTCGAGCGAATCGAACTCCGGCTTCACGCGCGGCTTGTACTCCATGGTCTCGACGTCGAGTTCCTGGAGTCCTTCTTTGGTCTTCTTGTAGAAGCCGCCACCCGCCTTTCGGCCGGTCCATCCGTTGTCGACCATGGTGTGGACGAACTCGGGAAGCGAGAAGACTTCGCGCTCTTCGTCGTCGACCAACGTGTCGTAGCAGTTCTTGGCAACGTGCAGCAGGGTGTCGAGACCGACCAGGTCGGCCGTGCTGAAGACGGCGGACTTCGGTCGGGCCATCGGCTTGCCGAAGATTGCGTCGACGTCTGCGACGCCCATGCCGTAGTCGCCCATCTTCTGCATCACGGTCATCATCGCGTGCGTGCCGATTCGGTTGGCGACGAAGTTCGTGGTGTCTTTCCCGAAGACGATACCCTTTCCGAGCACGTCGCGGCCGAAGTCGACGACCGTCTTCGTGACGGCCGGGTCGGTGTCGGCTCCCTCGACGATCTCGAGGAGGTTCATGTAGCGGACGGGGTTGAAGAAGTGCGTGACGAGGAATCGCTCACGGAATTCTTTGCTGCGGCCTTCGAGCATCCCGGCGATCGAAAGGCCGGACGTGTTCGAAGCGATGATCGCGTCGGGACGCGCGTGCGCTTCGATCTTGTCGAACGTCGCACGTTTGATGTCCATGTTCTCGGGGACCACCTCGACGATCCAATCGACGTCGCCGAGCAGCTCGAGGTGATCCTCGACGTTGCCGGGCGTGATCAGCTCGAGGTCGCGCGTCGTGAAGATCGGCGACGGCTTCTCTTTCTTCATTTGCTCGACCGCGCCTGCGGCAAACTTGTTGCGGAAGGCCGGATCATTGACGTCGTCTTCGGGGCCCGGATTCGGTGGCACGATGTCCAGCAGAATGACGGGGATGCGAGCGTTGGCGAGGTGCGCAGCGATGCCGCGCCCCATCACGCCCGCGCCAATGACGGCAGCTTTTTGGATGCGATTGGTTGCCATGGACGATGTTCCCTGTGTGAGTAGGTCGTCGAACGAAATGTGAATTTCATGGGTACTGAATGGTTCTTCATTCAGTCGCCGCGATCTCTATCGCGAACCGACACCGATGTCACTCCGGCAATCCAATAAAGGTAGGGAGGAGTCGGCGTGCGGATCGCGCACTGAATTTCCATTCATTTGATGCCGCAACCCCCCCGATGGGTTTCGTTCGCCGTTGAAAATTCGTGTTCGAACGGTTGCCGCAGGAGCAAGAGGTTCGGTATAGAGAGGACGTTCGGAGTCTTTCAAGGACCCGTCAGAATAAAGAGGTATCGATGGAACCGTCGGAGATTGTCCGAAAGATCGAAGAAGCGCTCGGCGAAGCGGAGGTGCTCATCACCGACCTGACCGGGACGCGTGATCACTACAGCGTGGTCGTTGTCTCGCCAGCGTTTGAGGGTAAGTTGCCGCTCAAGCAGCATCGCATGGTGAACGCAGCGCTCGCCGAGGAATTGGCGAGTGGCGAGCTGCATGCCCTTCAACTCAAGACGCTCACTCCGGCGGAGTGGGCTTCTGCTCAGGAATAAGATGTCTCGGCGCCCGTTCTGAAGGGCGCATGGAGACACCACAAGGAGTATCCGATGTCTGACTCGAAGAAGATCTCGCTGCCTATCTTGAATGAAGAAGGGAGCGCTCCAGCTCCCAAAACGCGTGCCGAGGGCGGTGACGTCATGTCGGAGATCGAGAACGAGGTGACGAGTAACGCGGTCGTCTTGTTCATGAAGGGGACGCCAGCGCAGCCGATGTGCGGGTTTTCGGCCCGTGCGGCGGGGATCCTCGACACCTACGGCGTGCCGTACCACGCGGTGAACATCCTGACCGATCCGGAGAAGCGTCAGGCGATCAAGACGTTCTCCGATTGGCCGACGATCCCGCAAATCTACGTGAATGGTGAGTTCCTGGGCGGCTCGGACATCCTCACGCAGATGTACGAGAACGGCCAGCTCGACGACGTGATGAAGTCGGTCCAGTAGTCCTTCCAGTTCGAGCGAGTCGCGCGGTGATGGACAAAGATCGCCTCGCCGTGCGCCTTGGCTTGACAACCACATACCCACCCTCTATTTTCCGCACCCTTCGCGCGGTCGGCCCAACATGTATGGGGTCGCCGACATCGATGTGTGTTTGATTTTAGGACGAGTAAAAAATGCCTGTACGACTTCGACTTACGCGCCGCGGCGCAAAGAAGCGCCCTTTCTACCGTGTTGTTGCTGCTGATAAGCGCGCCCCTCGTGACGGCCGCTTCATCGAGATGCTCGGCACGTTCGACCCTCTCCAAGAGCCGCCGGTCATTCGCCTTAAGAAAGACCGCGTCGATTACTGGCTGAGCGTCGGTGCGATTCCGTCCGACACGGTTAAGTCGCTCGTGAAGAAGCTGGAAAACGGCGAAGCCATTGACCTCAGCGCAGACGGAGCGGACGCTCAAGCCCGCGCCGAGCGTGCAGCTGCTCGCGAAGCCGAAGTTCAGGCTCAGCGCGAAGCGACCGCCAAGGCACATGCCGAAGCTGAAAAGGCCGCCGAGAAGGCAGCCAAAGAAGCCGAAGCCGCCGCCAAGGCCGAAGCAGAGGCCGCTGCCGCCGCTGAAGCTGGCGAAGGCGAAGAAGCCGCTGAAGAGCCCAAGGCCGACGAAGCTGCTGACGAAGCAGCTGAAGAAGCTTCCGAAGAGGCTGGCGAAGAAGCCGCTTCGGACGACGGCGAAGAAGGCTAAATCAAACACACGCGATGGTCGGCCCCGTATCTGTTGGGCCGACCGCAGCGAACTCCTGCCGCACCCAAAAAGACAATGGCCGACCAAGACCGCAGTGCTGACTACGTCGAGCTTGCCAACTTCCTCGTGAAGGGCCTGCTCGACGACGGCGACAAATTCGAGGTCCGTTCCAGCATCAAGCGGGGACAGATTCAGCTCGACCTCGACGTGCCGGAACACAACCGTGGTCGCGTCATCGGGAAAGGAGGCCGCATCGCTCGCGCATTGCGCACCATCCTCGACACCGCGGCCATCCCGGACCACCGACGAACCTCTCTCGACATCGTCGACTGAACGTGTCGGACGACCGCATCACGATTGGGAAGTTTGGAAAGGCGCACGGCCGCGACGGCAAGGTGCGCCTTTGGCTTTTCAACGACGACTCCGAGCTCATCTATCCTGGCGCCGTCGTCGTCCTCGAAGACGACGAGCCGTCGCTCCTGACGATCGAATCCGTCCAGCCGCGCGATCGTTTCGTCGTCGTCGGTCTCGAAGGTTTCCACTTCCGGGACGAAGCCGAGTCATTGAACCACCTCGAGATCTCGGTGGATCGATCGGTCCTCCCCGAGCCCGAAGAAGACGAATACTATCGCAGTGATCTCGTGGGATTCACCGTCTGGCTCCGCGGCGAGGGACCGGAAGCGATTGAGATTGGCCGCTTGGACGGCTTTCTCGACAACGTCGATACCGACGTGCTGGTGATCACCGGGCCGCGCATCAAAGGGCGCTGGCTTGTCGCGTTCACCAAGGCTTCGGTCGCCGAAGTCGACACGGAAGCCGAGCGAATCGTGCTCGAGCCGCTCGAAGGGTGGGCGCACGAAGATCAGACGCTCCTGCCCTGAGGCAACGCCATGGCTTTTTCGGTCGAGATCCTCACCCTGTTTCCCGAGTACTTCGACACGCCCCTCGCCTCGTCCCTGCTGGGAAAGGCGAGCGCGGCGGGATTGGCTAGCTTTCGCGCTACCAACATCCGAGACTTCGCGACCGACAAACACAAGAGCGCGGACGATCTGCCCTACGGCGGTGGCGCCGGAATGGTGATGAAGCCCGAGCCGCTCGCTGGCGCCCTGGAGGCCGCCAGAGAGCGTGCACCGTCGTCCCCTCGCATTCTGCTGACTCCGCAGGGAGAACGCCTCTCGCAAAGCCTGGCGGCCGAACTGGCCGAAGGGCCGGGGATGATTCTCACATGTGGCCACTATGAGGGGATCGACGAGCGAATCCGCGAAGCCTGGATCGATCGTGAGATCTCGATCGGGGATTTCGTGCTGACGGGAGGGGAACCTGCGGCGCTAGTCCTCTTGGACGCCGTTGTTCGCCTGGTGCCGGGTGTCGTCGGCAATGCCGAATCGCTCGCCGACGAGTCGTTTCAGACGAATCTGCTCGAGTATCCGCACTACACACGACCGCGGGAGTTTCGCGGCATGAAGGTTCCGGACGTCTTGCTGAGTGGGCATCACGGCAAGATCGACGAGTGGCGGCGCGAGAAGTCGCTGGAGCGCACGCGAGAACGCCGGCCAGACTTGCTCCAAGACGACGGCGAGTAGTCCCAACTTCGTCGCGGAGAAAGTGACGCAAAAAAGCCCGCTGGTTCGTGCCAGCGGGCTTTTTCGTGGATGACGATACTTGGTGCTTAGCGCTTCGAGAACTGGAAGCGAGCGCGAGCGCCTTTCTGACCGTACTTCTTCCGTTCCTTGACGCGAGCGTCGCGGGTGAGGAATCCGCCTTCCTTGAGGATAGCGCGGAGGTCAGGGTTGAAGAGGGTGAGGGCGCGCGAGATCCCGAGCTTGACGGCTTCTGCTTGGCCGCTCTTTCCGCCACCATCGACGTTCGCGATGATGTCGAACTGGCCGTTCGTCTCGGAGACGACGAGCGGCGAGCGGACGACCATCATGAGGATTTCGCGGTGGAAGTAGTCGTCAGCGACTTGGCCGTTGACGGTGACGACACCGGTGCCTGGGCGCAGGAAGACTCGAGCGCGTGCAGCCTTTCGGCGGCCGATCGCGTGGTATTGTTCGACTTTAGCCATCTTAAATATCTCCATTCAGCCGTGAAGTCGGCCGATACAATCTTAGTTGCCGAGTTCGAAGGGCTGAGGCTGCTGAGCTTCGTGCGGGTGCTCGGGACCGGCGTAGACCTTGAGCTTCTTGATGAGCTGTCGGCCGAGGCGGTTCTTCGGGAGCATGCCGCGGACAGCGGTCTCGATGATGAGCTCGGGCTTCTTTTCGAGCACTTCGCGGGCGGTGGCTTCGCTCAAGCCGCCCGGGTATCCGGAGTACCGTCGGTACATCTCGGAGTCCCACTTGTTCCCGGTCATTTCGACCTTTTCGCAGTTGATGATGACGACGAAGTCGCCGCAATCAACGTGCGGGGTGAAGGTGGGCTTGTGCTTGCCGCGGAGCAGGGTTGCGATCTGAGTAGCGGCGCGACCGAGGGTCTGGCCTTCGAGATCAACAACGTGCCACGCGCGCTCGACATCTGAATTCTTAGCGCTGAACGTTTTCATCACACTCTTCCAATTCGTATCCGACGCATGGGGCGAAAGGCCGCGAGCGTCGCGTCATCCAAGGGCGGCATAAGGATTGGGCCGCAAACAAGGGCGGTTGGTATACAGTCTGGCCCATGCGGTGTCAAACGAGACTTGGGGATTGTGCGACACCGCTGGTGCAGCTTGTATCACGGTCGGCCGCTGATGTAGAGAGTGAGCCGAATTGATGCAGGGAAGACGATGTTGAAACGATGGATCTTTTTGATCGCCTTGGTGGTTGTGTCCGCGCCGGTTTCGGGAGCGTGGGCGCAGGACGAAGATGCGGTCAACTATCAGAAGCAGGCTGAAGTGGCGTTCCTGCGGGCCGACGAGGCCCTCGAGGACGACGACTTCATCGAGGCGCAACGCCTGTACTCGTTCGTGCGCAATCGTTTCCCGTACAGCAAGTTTGCGGCGCTCGCAGACCTTCGGCTTGGCGATGTGTACTTCCGTCAGGACAAGTTTGCGGCGGCGATCGAGCAGTACCGAGGCTTCATCAAGTTGCATCCTCGGCATCCGGAGCTGCCGTACGCGGCATTCCAGATCGCAAACTCGTTCTATGGCCAGATGCCAGAAGACTGGTTCTTCATGCCGCCGGCGTACGAGAAGGACCTCAGCCGCGTGCTCGATGCACGGCGCGAGTTCGAGTACTTCCTGAAGCGCTACAAGAAATCGGAGTTCGAGAAGGACGCTCGACGACGACTCGCGGAGATTCGTCGACGGCTTGCCGATCATGAATTCTATGTCGCGTCCTTCTACTTGAAGCGAGAGAACTATCGCGCGGCAGCGATGCGCTATCGGTTCCTGCTCGAGAATTATTCGGGTGTCGGTTTGGACGACCGAGCACTCTTTTTGATGGCGCGCTGCTACCTGGAGCTCAAGGACGTGCGCGCCGCAAAGCGTGCGCTAGACGACCTCATCGAGTTCCACCCGAAGTCGGATCTCGCTGACGACGCGAAAGACTATTTGGCGACGTACAAGCTCGAATAGTGCGACGCGTGCCGTTGGCGCGGCTCCTGCATCAATTCCATCTTGAAAAAGGACGCCCGGCCACAAAAGTGCGCCAGTGGGTGTGAGATTGGTCTGCGAGCGGAGCATCGATGCTCCCTCGGAGCAACGTTACTCCAAACGACTGACACTGATGTCTTCTGCGCAGTTTGATGGATGGATGCGGTGGGGCCGGAGGATCGCGGGACTGTGCGGACTCGCGATCCTCGGTCTGACCCAGATGGGAGCGGGCTGTGGGGCCGGTCTCGACGCCGAGTCGTCGCAAGATGCGTGTATGTTCGATTCGGACTGCATCGCCGGACAGGCGTGCTCAGGAGGCTTCTGCGTCACGACCTGCACCAATGACGATGACTGCTTCCCGGGCGAGGTGTGCAGCGTTGTGCCGAGTGGCGAAACCACGCTCCAAACCTGCGTCATCGAAGAACCTCAAGAGAACAATTCGAACGCCGAGTGCCAGATCGATTCGGACTGCCAGGACCCTCGCGCGCTCTGCAGCGTCGATGGCTACTGCTTCGTGCCGGAAGCTGTTACAGGACTCTTGATTCAAGATGTTTCCCCGGCGACTGCGCTGGAACTGCCGGAAGACGGCGTTCCCGGTGCCGACGTTGCGGCCGTGTACCTCGTCGATGGCGCGGGTGAGCCTGTGGCCTTCGGAGAAACGATCGTCGCGCGCGGCGCTGACTCACAGCGCATCGTTTCGGCGCTGAGTGGGCAACCGCCGGCGCTCACGGAAGATGGAAGTTGTATCGAAGGTCCTATCACCTCCACCACTTCGCTAGGGGGCGAAGGTGGTTTCATGCTGGTGCGATTCGTTGATGTCGCGGGTGAACCCGTGATGACTCCGCCTGCGGATTGGCGTGTCGTCGTGATCGAGTGGTCCGATAATTGCGACGAGACTATTCAAGAGCCTCAGGAACGGCTTGTCGTTCGTGGATGTGAGGCGAACAACTTCGACGCAATCGACTTCGACCTCGATTGCCAAACCAATTTTGGTGAGCCGTTCTTCGGAAAGGCCACGCTCGACCCCTCCTAGCGGCGGGGCGGGCTGAAAACAGTTGACGTGAGAAGCGGATGCGGTAAAGCATACGCACAAAGTCTTGTGGCTCAGTAACGCGTTTCATATCGTCTCGTCGCCCTACTGCGGGGCCAATCGAGCGTCGCGTGTGAGCGTCACTATGAACAGCGCAGTATTTTTTCACCAACCCATAGGGAAGGATAACTAATGAAGCATCTCAAGTATCTTGCGGGGACTTCGCTCCTCTCGCTGGCATGCATCGGTCTTTTCGTCGCTTGTGGCGATACCGAAGGCGAAAGCTGCCTCCTCGACACCGACTGCGTCGCACCTGACGTCTGCGAAGCTGAAGTCTGCACCGCAACCTGCACCGCAGACTCCGACTGCCTCGTTGGCGAAGTGTGTGGAGCTCGTCAGAACGGCGAAGGCACCGTTTGTGTCGCTGACACGACCTCGAACAACAACCCGACGTCGTGCGCGGACGAAACTGATCCGAACGCATTCTGCGAAGCACAGGCTGGTGCAAACGCATTCTGCGACACCACCACGGGCGAGTGCGTTGGTGGAGCGAACAACGTCCCGAATTCGTACTACGTGATTCAGGTTGCGGACACCACCACTGTCCCTGAAGCATGTGGCGACGTGAACGACCCAGGTTCGGACATTCAGGGCATCGAGCTTCTCGACTCGGGTGGCAACAGCCTCGGCTGGGGTAACCTCGTCGCTGAAGCCGTCGATCTCGAAGGGAACGACGAAGCCAACTACGAAGTGATCGGTGGAACCGCACCGGCCCTCGACGGCGACGGATGTGTTGATACGTTCAGCGGCAACGTCCTCGCACTCGGCTGCGGCGGTTGGGTTGCTGTTGAATTCCTCGACGGCGCCGGCGCTCCGGTCGCACTCGAGAACGACCAGACCATCTTCGTCTACGAGTACGGCGGAGTTTGCTCGACGGGAACGACCGACGACACGTGGAACGCTTTCCTCTGCACCGATACCGCTGCAATCAGCGAAGGCAACGACGCAAGCTGCGCCACGCTTCTCGGCGACGGTTCGGGCGTTGGATCGCTCACCGTGACGCTCCCCTAATAGCCTCGTAGATTGAGGTTCCATGCCCCTCGCCACAGCGGCGAGGGGCATTTTTTTTGCCGATTCCTTGAGAAAAGAGAGTTGGTACGGAGGTTGCGAGTACTCTGAAGCGACCGAAAGGTCGTCACTCTCAATTTGAGGAGAAATGAGATGAAAGCACTGAAGAATCTAATTGCGCTCGCGCTGGTCTCGACCGCTTCGGTCGGCTTGCTGGTCGCCTGTACGGAAGACGAAGAGCCGCCATCCTGTCTGTTGGACTCGGAGTGCGGAGAGAACGAAGTCTGTGAGGCGGAGCTTTGCGTTGCGACGTGTGCCAGCGACGAAGATTGTGCAGCGGACGAAGTGTGCGGAGCGCGCATGAACGGTGAAGGAACCGTATGCCAGGCCGCGCCAGACGAAACGAGCTGTGCCGATGAAGCCGACCCGAACGCCTACTGCGAAGGTGAGCTCGGCGCCGGCGCAATCTGCGATGACGCGGGCGAGTGCGTCCTTCCTGCCGCAGAGGTCTACGCAGTTCAGATCACCGACGTGACCACCGCGACCGATGCCTGTGAAGGCGTAAATGACCCAGGGTCGGACATCCAGGGCGTTGAACTCCTCGATGCAGGCGGAAACAGCCTCGGCTGGGGTGCGCTCATTGGCGACGGCGTCATCACCGAAGGCAACGACGAAGCGAACTACACCGTGATCGACGGCACCGCGCCGACGCTCGACGGCGACGGCTGCGTCGACACCTTCTCGGGTAACGTGCTCTCGCTCGGCTGCGGTGGCTCGATTGGCGTCGAGTTCCGTGACGACGCCGGAACTCCGATTCCGCTCGAGACCGGTCAGACGATCGCTGTCTACGAGTACGGTGGAGCCTGCTCGACCGGTACCACCGAAGACGAGTGGACCGTCGCAAGCTGCTCGGACCTCGAACAGGTCAAGAGCGACATCTTCGACTCGTGCTCGAACGTGCTCGGAGAGACCGGAAGTGGCGTTGGAACTGTTGGAGTAACGCTGTAACAGCGTCCCGACATCGATGTCATGGCCCCGTCCGGCAACGCCGCGGCGGGGTCATTCTTTTTCATCGTTGCGGAGCGACTCGGCGATGGTCTGGCCGAGCTTGAGCAGCCCGTGACGGGCGCGAACCAGGGTTCGACGGATGCTGTCCGTACGCGGTCCTCGGGACCGTCGGTCGAGGTCTCCGGCCAAGTACAGCTTTCGAGCCACGTGGCGTCGCACCTTTCCGCTCGCT
This sequence comes from uncultured Bradymonadales bacterium, assembly GCA_964384605.1. GTDB lineage: Bacteria > Myxococcota_A > Bradymonadia > Bradymonadales > Bradymonadaceae > CAYLMO01. The sequence goes on from CAYLMO010000003.1 coordinate 82,540, forward strand.
GACCGTGGCACCGACTTTGGGCTCAGGACGAGCACTTCGTCGGGGTCGACGGTGAACCGGCGTCCGATTCGATTTCGGACGGCGTCTGAGAGTTCTTGCTCGTCGGCGCCGTCTTGAACTTCGAAGCTCACGATCAGCCGGTCGCGGGAGTCGGGCTCGGGGCCTTCGACTCCAAATACCGCGGCTGTTCCGGTGCGGACGCCATCTACCTCGTTGATGACGTGTTCGATCTCTTCGGGGAAGAGCCGCCTGCCGCCGACATGACGCACGACGTCGCTCGCTCGGCCGACCACGAAGAGTTGTTCGTCGGCGACGTAGCCGAGGTCGCCGGTGAAGAGCTTGTCGCCCACAAATCGGGCGTTTGGCGAGCTCCGGCTTCCGCCGGAGCCGACATATCCGAGCGTAACGTTTGGGCCGGCGACTGTGATCTCTCCCAACCGTCGTTCGGGGAGAGGTACGCCGTCGTCGTCCACGATTTCGATCGAGATACCGGCCAGCGGACGGCCGACTGCGACGAATTGCGCCCGCGCATGGTCCGCCGATTCGTCTCGAGGTGCCGGTAGCGCAATTCCGTCCACTTCGAGCCGTGCGCGGTCGACCGTGTCGATGGTGGGGCGTTCCTCGAGTGGAGCGAAGGTCACGCCGAGCGTGGCTTCAGCGAGCCCGTAGACGGCCATGAAGACGTTGGGCTGTAGTCCATGATGGCCGAAGCGTCGGCCGAAGGCCTGCATGTCTTCGACGCGGACCGGTTCGCCGCCGTTCATCGCGACTCGCCACGACGACAGGTCGAGCTCGTGAAGCTGGCTGCGTTGGGCGCGTCGAACGCAGTAGCGGTACGAGAAAGACGGGGCGACCGAAAGCGTTCCGCGGTGCTGGCTGAACGCGAACAACCACTCTTCGGGGCGCTTCAGAAACCGCTCCGGGTCTAGAAGTACGACGTCGAGCGACCAATAGAGCGTGAAGCAGACGACGCCGACCAAGCCCATGATGGTGTAATTCGGGAGCCACGAGACGCCGATATCATCTTCGCGAACGTCCAGGGCGTCGCCAACTGCGGCAAGGTTCTGAAGGATGTTCTCGTGCGAAACGGCGACGCCTCTTGCGTTGCCCGTCGCGCCAGAAGTGAGCTGAATGTATGCGACGGCAGGAGTCTCGTCGGGAATTGGGGCAGCGGCGCCAATCTCGACGGAGTCGAGGAGGGAGTTGTAGTCGACGACGGTGTGGACGCGGCCGAATTGCGGCGGTTGATAAGAGCTATCAATCGACGAACCGAACAGGATTGCGGTGGCATCGAGACGCGAAGCGACCTGAAGGAAGTACTCCGCGATCGCTTCGCTCGACGCCACGGTAGGGCGGGGCGGGGCCACTGGAATCGGCACGGCCCCAATCGCGAGTGCACCGAAAAACGCACTCAGAAATTCGAATGATGTAGGAAAGACGAAGACGACGCGCTCGCTTCGGCCGATGCCGCGAGAGCGCAGAGCCGCGGCGACTCTTCGCGAGCGTTCGAGCAGCTGCGCCCAGGTTCGGAACTCCTGGCGGCCGCGTTCGTCGATGATGTGGACGCCGCGCTCGGGGTAGTGGAGCGCAGTCCATCGCAGCGCGTCGAGCAGGTTGCTCCACGACTGTCGATCGAGTTCGTCGGATTGGTTACCGCGTTCGACCATGTAAGCCATCCGATGGCAGAAGTGCGACTACGGAACGGCGTTCTAGTCGAGTTTCTCGCGGTCCATGATCAGATCGTGGACGTATTGTGCGAGTTGGCGACCGATGTAGGTGAGCGCATTGACTTCGGTGCTGGTGAACACGTCTTCTTCTTTGTTCATCAGCTCGATCGCGCCATATACGCGGCCCTCGAACTGGATCGGGGCGCAGCAGATGGAGCGCGTCGGGTATCCGATGGTCTCGGAGACCTTCGGGTAAAACCGGTCGTCTTTCTTTGCGTCACTGATGGCGAGCGAGACGCCTTCACGAGCGCAGAAGCCTGCGATTCCGACGCCCATGGGGATCCGGAAGTTCATGACCTTTTCGGCCTCAGGTCCGCGGGCGGTGGCGAAGTAGAGTTCCGAACCATTGATGTCGGCGAACATCACCGAGCCGGCTTCGGCTCCGACTTTGCTGAGCGCGAGGTCCATCACGAAGTTGACGACTTGGTCCATCGTCATTTGGCGTTCGTGGATCTCCTGAATCTCGAGGAACACTTCCTCGAGGATGTTCTCGGAGACACGCTCGGAGCTTCGTCCGATGGAGCCCAGGGCGCGGCGTTGGCCGGTTGGGGAACGATCTTCGCGAACGATCCGCGCGGGTTCTTGGTCTTTCTGGAGGGCTTCGTACGTGGACGATCCGATGTGAAGCGTGCGGCCGTCCGACGTGGTGAACGCGCCACTCTCCGATTCGAGGCCGGCGGCTTGTTGTGCGGCTTGGACCGCAGCAACGTGTTCTGAAACCGAGTCGGCCTTGGGCTGCGAGAGGACGACGGGTTCGGCGGGTGCCGGTGGCTCGGGTTCAGGCGAAGGTGCCTGAGCGGCGGGTTCCGGCGTCGTGTTCGTTTGAGGCGGTGGAGCAACCGCGTCGAGATTGACCCGCTCCGTTTCGTCTTCCGGTCCGGCAGTGCCGTCTTCCGCGGGCGCCGCATCGGCTTGGGTCGGAACTTCGGTGAGGATGAAGACCCGACGCGTGGTGGCGTCGGTGACGTGGATGGTGTTGTCCTCTTGGATGTCACACATCACGTTCCGGATCGCATCCGCGCCTTCGCCGGTGCGTTCGAGGCCCGATTTGAGCGCGGTCATCCAGTTGTCGGCTTCCACCGTCATCGTGACGTCGAATCCATCGGCGTCGCTCGACGGAATGAACACTTCGTACATCATCGTCCGGCCCTCCTTTAAAGGGGGTGCGGGAGGCGCTCCCGCTCACATGCGCAGTCGGCACGGCGGTAAGCTTGCTTTAGCAGGGATATCTTTTGTGCTCCGTCTACAGAAATGACACGAAGCGTTACGAAATGCCAGCGTCACTGGTCGGTTGCCGTACTCCACACTGGCCGTCACGGCATCCGCGATCGCCGTGAGGCTCTTCGAATCCGGGGGCGACATAGCCGAGTGAAACGGCGTCTGAGAGCGAGACGTAGGTCTCGACCTCGACGCGGGTGCCACAGTGAATACACGCCGACCAGAGGTCTTCGCCGTCGAGGTTCCATTCGACGATCGCGAGTCGTTCACAATTCTCGCAGTTCGCTGCGGGGAGCGATCCGGCCGTTGGATCCGTCATGGACGCCTCGCCAATTCACGAGCCGCAAGCAAGAGCATGTCGTCTACTTGCCGCACGAATCCAGGATCGTCGACGAGGTCCTCTTTGAGCTTCTTGCCGACCTTGCGACGCTGCGCAGGGGTGACTTGTTCGCCGAGTCGTTCGTCCAGAATGAGGTCGATCACGGCCGATCGAATCTCGGAATCGGAGGCGTAGTCACCCCGAAGCGCCTTGGTCGCTTCCACTTCGATTCGTTCTCGAAGAGCCGAAACCTCAGAGGTCGGCGACGTCGCATCGGTCGAGCTGGGGGCATCGACGGAGAACGTCGATGTTCCTTTGGTCTGCTCGAGTGTCTCTTGGTGGAGCTCCTGCATTCGCTGCAGCAGCTCCACTCCAGGTTGTCCGTCAATTACCATCGAGGGTGCCTCCCTTCGTCTTGATCATGCATAGCAACGGCTGATGCGGCTGGGCAAGCCTTAAGCCGCTTCGATGCGAGTGGGTTCAGCGCCTTCGAGCGTGTCTGCGAGGGTTTCGAGCGACTCGAGCCAAGCGGCAGTACAATCGTCGTTTGGTGCAACCTTGGAGAGCGCCCGGTTCGCGGCGGCAGTGCGTCCGAGAGCGAGATTGGTCTCGGCAAACGTGAGCAGCGCGAAAGGGTTGTCAGGCGCGAGTCGCAACGCTCGTCGCAGTGGTTTCAGCGCATCGCGAGGGCGTCCGAACGATGTCAGAAAGCTCCCCGCGAGTGCGTGTGGCATCGGGTGATCGGGAGCCACATCTGCGGCGCGCTCGCAGGCTGCGAGAGCTTCGTCGAGTTCTCCGTAGTCCAAGAGAAGATAGGCGCGTTGAAGGTGTTGTTGCGCAAGCATTTCGGCTCCTTACACGTGCATGTTGTTGATGGCGGACTTCGCGGTGTCGTGTCGAGCCTTCATGAGGTTCGACATGGTGCTGAAGCGGCGATTGTCGGACTGCAGTTCGGTCTGGAGCTGGAGGTACTGCATGTTGAACGCTTGGTTCTCGCGCTGCATTGCCCACATTTTGTCCATCTGGTCGTCGCCGCCGACGGCGTTGTCTCCGTCTTTGAGTTTCTGGAGGCCGTTCGCCGCGAACTTGAGAAGGCCACCGCCCGGAACGAAATCGCCCACGGCGGAGGCCGTGGCGAGTGCGCCGTCGGCGAGTCCGTCGAGGAACGTGGAGAATCCGTTGCCCTCGAGCGCCTTCTCATGCGACGGCGGGTTGTTCGCCTGGTGAATCATCTGCTGTCGTGAACCTTGGATGGGGCTGGTCATCGTCGACTCCTTCGTCGTGAGTGGTTGTTGTCTCACCATAGGTTTTCGGCCGTTGGTCACGATCGTTGCGAAAAAAGATGAAAAAATTTCTCGTTTGCTGGTTTTGCGAGGTGGTCCGTATACTGGAGGGGAGTCAGATCACTACAATTCGTGCGAGGACGCGGTGGCCAAGAAGAACGCGTTGAAGATTCGAGCGAAGGATCTCCATTTCGATCTCGAAGGTGAGTTCGAATACATCGAGCGGGCCTACGAGGCTGTTCGGCCAGTATTGATGGAGCGCTTTCGGGAATCGCTGGAGATCGAGCTGGGCGGAACGCGGGTTCCGTCGGAGTCGTCGATCCAGTCGCGTGAGACGTTGCCGCTGCACTCGGTGCCGAAGGGCGATGCCGAGTCGGAATTTGCGAAACACATCAACGTCGTGATCTGCAACGAGGTCTACAATAAGATTCACCTGGCCAAGGCCGATGACCTCGAGGAGAGCCCGTTCAGTCGGGTTTTGAACTTCGATCACGTCCGTCGAATCTACGTGAACCGCTCGCAGGCGACCGACTTCGAGAAATTGATCCCGGTGGGCAAAACGTTATGGCGAGAGCTGACCAGCGCCGGTAGGGCGGCGGTCAAACGAGAGAGCTGAGATGAAACGGGTCGAGTTCGTGGTTGGACGAGAGTGGCGGCACGACGTGCGCTACCTCGAAGAGCTGCGACCGTATCGCCCCGCAGACTCTCGCCCCAATCTCGCGGAGATCGGTGACATCATCGATCTCGTCATCGGCTCCAACAACATCACGGCTTCGATCTCGGAAGAGAGCATCTTTCCGTTCGTGGCGGACCTCTGCGAAGGCTTGTTCGAACTAGCTGAAGGCAGGCGTTCGAAGGCGATCATCGAGTTTCGCCGCGAGCCCTGGGAGCTCGTGCTGGTGCCGAACGGTCGTGCGATCGCAGTCACGCTCTATTCGGTGGATGACGAGGCGCGAGTCGTGGCGCATGACGTCGAGGTCGATGCGGCGCAGATGATTCGAGCGGTGCGTGATGCTGCGCAACAGCTTTTGGCCGCGTTGTTCGAGATTTCCGAGAGCTTCGGCAGCGACCCATTCGTGCGGCGGTTCAGCTCGCATGTCGGTCGCCTTCGCCGGCTCCAGAAGGTCGAGTTTGATCGCCGCGCGGCGGACAAGGTGCTCGAACGAGCGGGTTCCACCTCGGCCGCAAACGGCCTGACGTTGTCGTACGGCGTCGATGTGGGTGGGCCGGGCATCGAGGAATATGGCGGAGAACACTCGTTCGATCTGCACGCGTTGCTCGTGCCAGGGTTCGTCTGCTGCGAGTTCCGCGGCCGCGAGGTGGTCGTATGCGACGACTACCCGTTTCTCGCGCTGCGAGGCGTGTTGGAGCGTGCGCGCGAACTGTTCAACGCGATGGAATCCGAAAGACCGAAGTTCCGCGTTGCCGGCCGCATTCCACGCGGCCGGATCGATGTCGCGGGGAGCGGAAACATCTGGTCGATCGAGATTGGCGCCGAGGAGACGCTCCAGTTCGAACTTCAGCCCAATGAGTTTCTAGAGTCCCTGGTTTCGCTCGCTGAGATGATGATCGGGGATTTGTCCGACGCGAATCCTCGACTCCAGCTCAATCAACGGTTCGCCGACCTGCAGCAAGAGGTGGACTCGTTGCGAGCGTGGCTCGGCGATTTCGGGGGTGGAAATCAGTATCTGGAAACTCCCGAAGAGTACCTGCGGGACCACGGAAACCTGCGGCCGACGGACGTGCCGAAGCCGGAGCCATCGTTTGCGTGGCCGTTCGAAACGGTTCGTAGGCTGCACCCAACCGCGGTTTGGACGTTCGAAGACCCGCACATCCATTTTGCTGCGATGAGCACGACGGCGGAACGACTTCTCGTGCCCACTTCGACTTCGCTGCACTCACTCGATCTGGACTCGGGCGAGGTGAAGTGGAGCATCGGTGACTCGGAACCGTCGAGCTATGCGCTGTGCGGTGATGACGTTCTCGTGGGCCACGCGTCGGGACGAGCGATTCTGGTCGACGGACAGACAGGTCACCAGAAGTGCGAAGTAGACGGCGTGGGCGCCTTCTTGCTCGACGCCGCGCATTATCCGATCGCGGACCTCATCGTCGCGGCCGACTTTCACGGCCGTTTGACCGGGTTCCGACGATCGAGTGGAGCTGTGGTCTGGCGCCACCGCGAGACTGAGACCTTCGTCTCGGGCGCGATTTTCCAAGGGCCGCTCGCGTGCACGCTCACGTCGACCGGATTTCTGTCGGCGTTCAATCCGCTCGACGGGGAAGGGTTGTGGCGAGTTCGTATCGGTGGCAACCCCGAAGGTGGGCCCAAGTTCCACCGCGGCCGACTCTACACTTTCAGCCACGACGAAGGCTCGCGGTCCCTCTCGGTACACGCCATCTACCCGTTCACAGGGCGAGTAGCTTGGCAGCTGCGAGTCGACGGATGGCTGGCGGGAACTCCGACGTTCATCGACGACGTGCTGATCCTGCCGGTCGAGCGCTACGGTCGCGTCTCGCTGCACTCGGTGCCGCTGGAGGATCTGCGACCCGAGACGACCTGGAACTTGGAGCTCACGAGCGCAGGATTGGACAAACCGACTCCCGTGCGGCCGTTTGTGCTCGAGAACGAGGTGCATGGCTTGGTCCGTACGGATCGTTCGGACCTCATCGCGTTCCGTTTGGCCGACGGAGAGATTCGTTGGCGTGTGCAGACGGATCCGCAGACGACGCTTCTCTACCGGAACGTGGAGTTGGAGATCGTGCACGACGCGGTGTTGTCGGTCGGGGAGTCGATCCAACTTCGTTCGTTGGCGAGCGGGCGGTTGCTGCATCGATTTGGGGGCGTGATGGTAGCGCCGGAATTCGCGCAAGCCGTGGGCGGGCTGGGCGTAGTCGTGGGTGAGCCGGGTGCAGATGACGGCGATCCAGACGAGCTCATACGGCACGAACTCGCCCACTTCCTCGCCGTCGTACGCTGAGGCGGTTGCACTGCGCACGTGCGCGGGCAATACTCCCTGCCATCAGCCCAAAGAATCCCCTCCCTCGAGGTCGATTGATGAGACTCCCGGCAATCTGTCGTGGGTCGCTCGTGTGCATCATGGCGAGCGCGCTTCTTCTTGCTTCATGTGACCTTCAGCGCCTGACGGTGAATCAGACCGCGGACGTGCTGTACGCGGGTTCGATCGCGATCGATCGAGAGCCGGATGTGCAGTTCGGCCGCGATGCGATTCCCGCAAGTTTGAAGACATTGGAGACATTCCTCGTCTCAGCCCCTGACAACGAAAAGCTCCTCGAGCTGCTCGCGAAGGGCTACTACAGCTATGCGTTTGCTTTTCTCGAGGGAGACCTCGAGCGAGCGCAGGTGGAGTTTGCTGAGGAAGAGACGATCGCGACGCTGAGGCAGCGGTGCTTGATTCACTATCTTCGGGCGCGCGATTACGGGTTCCGGCTTCTCGACATGCCGGAGCTCGAGAAGGCGGCGCGCGAGGGCGACCTCGAGAAGCTCGAGAAGGAACTGAAGAACGTCGAGAAAGAGGATGTGCCCGGGTTGTTCTGGGCAGGTTACGGCTGGGCGTCGGCGATCAACTTGAACCAGGGCGACACAGATATGGTGGCGTCGTTGGGAACGGTGGAGCTGATGATGAAGCGTGTCGAGGAGCTCGACACGGACTACTTCGCTGGGGGTGTGCTCTACTTCTTTGGCGTGTACTACGCGTCGCGCCCGGCGATGTTCGGCGGGAAGCCTGAGCTCGCGAAGGAGTACTTCGACCGCGCGATGGAAGCGTACGGCGAAGAGAATCAGATGATCCCCTTCTTGTACGCTCGCTTCTACGCGCCGGCGGTGCAGGACAGGGAGAAGTTCGTGGAGCTCATGTATGGCGTGGCGACGGCGAATGTCGACGACTACCCAGACCTGAGATTGAACAACGAAGTGGCGCGAGAACGCGCTCGCTTCTGGCTTGAACACATGGATGAGCTCATCTACGAGTGAGCGAATCCCTCATTGGAAGCATGGAGTTTGTCATGACGAATTCGAACTTTGTCCGCGTGCTGAGCGCGATTCTCGCCGTCTGTTTTGTGATGGTCGGGAGTGCGAGTGATGCGGAAGCCAAGAAGCCGAAGCACGTTTTGAAGATCGCGACGCTGGCCCCGAAGAACTCGAGCTGGATGAACAGCTTCGAGAAGACGAATCGCGACATTCGCAAGGCGACGAATGGTGAAGTCGTCATGAAGATTTACGGCGGTGGCGTGATGGGCGACGAGTCCGCGATGGTGCGAAAGATGCGCACCGGCCAGCTCGACGGCGGCGCCGTGACGTCGGTCGGAATGGGCGAGATTGCGCCGGAGCTGCTGGTTCTGCAGCTGCCCCTGACCTTCAAGAACTACAAGGAACTCGACTACGTTCGAGACCAGATGACGGAGACCTTCCGAAAGCTCTTGGAAGAGAAGGGCTTCGTGCTTCTGCACTGGGGCGACGTCGGTTTCAACTACGTGTTCTCAAATTCGCCAATCGCGGCGCCATCGGACTTTAAGAAGGTGAAGCCATGGGTGTGGGACGCGGATCCAGTTTCGAAGGCGGTCATGGAGGTGAGCGGTGTGAACGCTACTCCACTCGGCGTGCCGGACGTGCTTCCGAGCCTGTCGACGGGCGTGATCGACACGTTCTCGAACTCGCCGTACGGCGCAGTCGCGCTTCAATGGCACACGGAAGCAACGCATGTGACGAACCTGCGTCTGGCGGTTGTCATTGGCGGACTCATCATCTCGAAGAAGAGCTGGGAAGAGCTTCCGAAAGAGCACCAAGACGCAATCATGAAGGTCGCGGACAAGAACGGTAAGTCGCTGTTGAAGCAGATCCGAAAGGACAACAAGAGCGCGATTGCGACCATCAAGGGTGCGGGCATCGAGATGGTGAAGCCGACGGACATGAACGCTTGGATGGACATGTCGAAGAAGACCAAGAAGGCCCTGACCGGCAAGCTGTTCCCGGCGGCGCTCGTGGACGAGATGGAGAAGCACCTCAAGGCCTATCGCAAGTAAGACCCCCTTCCTCGGGTTGGCAGACAGATGATCGACAAACTAGTCGAGTTGGAAGAACGGCTAACTCGCATTGAGGCCGCCCTCCTGGTTGGAGTGGTGGTCTTTATGTTGAGCCTCGCCGTTTACAACGTTTTCTATCGCAACGTGTTGATTCCGCTGCAGGTGAGCGTGGTCGAAGGTGCGACGGTCGAAGTCGAAGTTCCGATCGAACCGGAGCCCGAAGAATCGTCGGATTCCGAAGAATCGGAGGACGACGGGTTCGGTGGCGGATTCGGTGGCGGATTCGAAGAAGAATCTGGCGGCGGAGACGAAGGGTTCGGGGGTGGTTTTGACGAAGAACCAG
>CAYLMO010000003.1:92569-233608 GCA_964384605.1 uncultured Bradymonadales bacterium
GAAGAATCTGGCGGCGGAGACGAAGGGTTCGGGGGTGGTTTTGACGAAGAACCAGCCGCGGAACCAGATGGCGAGGGCTTTGGAGGTGGGTTCGACGACGAGCCTGAGCCCGAAGCGAAGCCGAAGGAGTCGGAGCCGGCCGACGAGGGATTTGGCGGCGGATTCGACGACGAACCAGTCGACGAAGGCTTTGGCGGCGGGTTCGACGACGGCGAGGAAGACGAAGGGTTCGGCGGCGGGTTTGGCGGGGAAGCTGACGCCGAATCGACCGACGAGGCGTCCGAGGCGCCGACGCCAACTACGCGAATCGAGCGTCGTGGGCCCGAAGAGGGAAGCTTCGCCTACATGGTCGGCGAGTTTGTCGATGCTGTGAAGCTGGAGTGGATCGACCTGGTGCTGAGACAGCTCGTGCTCGTGGTTGGATTCCTCGGTTCCATGCTGGCGACGAGACGCCGAAAGCACATCACGATCGATGCGCTCAGCAACGTGCTTCCGGAAAAGTCGCTGCCGTGGATTCAGGTGGTGACGAATCTGCTCTCGGTCGTGGTGTGCGGGTTTCTCGCGATCGCGGGTTGGGATCTGGTGGAGATTGGTCTGGAGTTCCCCAAAGAGGTCACGGCCTTTGCCGAGGAGTGGATGTTCCAGCTGGCGTTCCCGATTGGGTTCGGGATGTTGGCGCTCCACTTCTCGATTCGGCTCGTGGAGTCGATTGCCTGGGGAGTAACGGGTGAACCCGTGGGGACCATCACGCTGGAAGAGCGACCGGCAGCGGCGTCTGCGACCGCGGGAGGCTCGGGCTCGGTGGTCGGAAGCGAGCTCGAAGAGACCGCGACGCCGTTGGACGACGAAGACGGTGGTGATGCCGAAGAGGGGGAAGAAGAATGACCATCCTCATTGGCATCGTACTCATCTTGATGGCGCTCCTCGGTGCGCCGCTCTTCGTGATTCTGGCGGCCTCTGCGTTGGCGATGTTCGCGATGGCGGACACCGGCATCGTGGTGCTCTCTGAAGAGCACTACAAACTCGCCACCAACCCTCATTTGATCACCATTCCGCTCTTCACCTTGGCCGGTTTCGTGATGGCCTACAGCAAGGCTGCCGACCGGTTGGTGCGTGTTTCGCGCGCTTTGTTCGGTTGGCTTCCGGGCGGGCTGGCGATCGTCGTGATCGCGACCTGTGCATTCTTCACGACCTTCACAGGGGCGTCTGGCGTGACGATCATCGCGCTCGGCGGGTTGTTGTTCCCGATGATGGTGACGGAGAACTATCCGGAGGACTTCAGCCTGGGCCTCATCACGGGTTCTGGTTCGATCGGCCTGCTTTTCCCGCCTTCGTTGCCGATCATTCTGTACGGGATCGTCGCGATGGTGAGCATCGACGATCTGTTCGTTGCCGGCATTTTGCCGGGGCTTCTGATGATGGGTGTATTGAGCATCTACGCTTTGTTCATCGGGAAGAAGCACAAGGTGAAGCGAACGGAGTTCGATGCGGGCGAGGCGCTGTCGGCAGTGAAAGGCGCGATGTGGGAACTCATGGTGCCCGTCGTGGTGCTCGTGAGTATCTACGGTGGATTCGTGACGATCGCCGAAGCTTCGGCCATTGCAGCGCTGTACGTGCTCTTTGTGGAAGTCGTCGTGATGAAGGACATCAAGTGGTTGCCGTCGAAGGACGATGATCGGCCGGACCTGTCGCTCGTGATACGCGAGTCGATGGTCATGGTCGGCGCAATTTTGATCATCCTGGGCGTGGCCCTGGGCCTGACGAATTATCTGATTCAGGAACAGGTCCCGATGAAGATTCTCGGGTTCATCAGCCAGCACGTGGAATCGAAGATTACGTTCCTGATTTTGCTGACGATTTTCCTGCTGATCATCGGGTGTCTGATGGACATCTTCAGCGCGATTGTCGTCGTGGTGCCATTGATCACGCCGATCGCCGCGGAGTACGGGGTCGACCCGGTGCACCTGGCGATCATCTTCCTCGCGAATTTGGAGATCGGCTACATCACACCACCGGTGGGGATAAACCTATTCATCTCGTCTCTGGCGTTCGACAAGCCTGTGGTGGCGCTCTACCGGATGGCTTTGCCGTTCTTCTTCCTGCTGCTGGGGGCGTTGATGGTGATCGTGTTTTGGGAAGACCTCTCGCTGATGTTTCTTCGATAGGGCTTTACGACGCTGAAACGGTCGGTTAGAGACTTAAACGTTACTTCAATTTTGAGAGAAGATTATGAAGCGAAGCGTTTTCGTCGCCGCGCTGGTCGTGCTCTGCACGCTTCCATCGCTCGCCTCGGCCGAGTCACCGCACGATATCGTCTGGTCGAATACAACCGCGGTACGATTGAATCCGCTCGGACTCGTGGTTGCGACCGATGTGGAGTATCGGTTTCGGCTCTACGAAAGTGAGTCGCTCGCGCTGAAGAACAACTTCGTGGGTGTTGGCGTACAGCCGATCATTTCGCCGGCTTGGTTCCGGGGTGGTCCGTTCTTGAGCATTCAGCCGGCTTCGGTGGCGAACTTTCGAGTGGGCTACGAGCCAGTGACCTACTTCGGTGGGTTCGACCAGGTGCTGTCGTTCCCCGACGCGAATTCGGAGTACGACGACGACACGCTCGAAGCGCTTGGAGAAGCGGGCGAGAACGCAGCGACGTCGGGAAGCGTGCTGTACGTGGCCGCATTGCTTCAGGCGAAAGTCGGTCCTGTGGCGGTTCGGAACAACCTGCGATTCAGCAAGTTCAACGTGGATCTGCCAGACGGCGACACGGTGTACTACGAGCAGACGTGGGACATCCTGGTGCCGGGCGATGGTTGGATCTTCACGAACGATGCGGACGTTCTCTTTCTGACGGACTTTGGTCTCGTCGCAGGGGTTCGCTACAACGTGACGAACGCGCTGTATGACGACTTCCCGAATTCGGAAGACAATGAGAATGGCCCGATCCACCGGCTTGGTCCGTTGATTTCCTACGGCGTCTACTCCAACCCTGGTGGTTCGGTAGATTCGTTCAGCGTGTTCACGCTCGTGAACTGGCACCTGTCGCACCGTTACCGAACGGGCGAGAAGGTGAGTCAGGCGGTTCCGTACTTCGCGTTGGGAATCAAGACGACGGGCGACCTGCTTTAGTAACGTCACGCGTCAAAAGATTGGCGGGGGCATCCCCGCCTTTTTTGTGTCTTTTGTGCATGACGATCGAGTACCTTTCAGGTTCTCAACTCCAGTGTTAGTGTGGAGTTGAGGGACACATTACCCCCACCCGAGTCCGTTTATGGCTGCGCCGGATCCGCGCAACCTCGACGGCGAAGTCATCGCCGGAAAGTACAGCATCCAGAAGAGTCTCGGCTCCGGGACCATGGGTGCGGTGTACCTTGCCGAGCACGTTCATATGAAGAAACGGGTGGCCATCAAGGTCCTCCACCCTTCACATGTTCAGGACAGCGAGGTCGTGGAGCGTTTTCAGCGTGAAGCGCAGGCCGCGGCGAACATCGACCACCCCAACATTTGTGCGGCCACGGACTTCGGGCAGACCGAAGACGGGCTCTACTACCTCGTCATGGAGTTTCTCGACGGGGCGGCGCTGATCGACCTGTTGCGGGCTGGGGAGGAGTTCGATGAGAAACGCGCACTCCACATCGCGATTCAGATATGCAGCGCGCTCGAGAAGGCCCACGAAGTGGGTGTCGTACACCGCGACCTCAAGCCCGAGAACGTGCTGATCGTCGATCGGGAAGACGACCCAGACTTTGTGAAGATTACGGACTTCGGTGTCGCGAAGGTCCGAATGTTCAAAGACACGGCGCGGCTGACGCAGGCCGGAGTGGTGTATGGGTCGCCGTTGTACATGTCTCCCGAGCAAGCTGGGGGCAAAGAGGTCGATCACCGCGCGGATCTTTATTCGGTCGGGGTGATGCTCTACGAGCTGTTGACCGGCGAGTTGCCGTTCTACGCGAAAACGCTGCCGCTCGTGCTGAACATGCATTTGTCGCAGCCAGCTCCGCCCTTCAAGGAAAAGGCACCCGACTCGAACGTCGACCCGGAGCTCGAAGCCGTGGTGTTGAAGCTCCTCTCGAAGAAGAAAGAGGACCGCTTCCAATCGGCTGGAGAGCTTCGCGAAGAGCTAGAGTCTCAGCTCACGCGCTTCCAGCCGAAGCCGAAGTCCGACTCCAGCGAGGGGACCACAATCCCGCTCACCGTCGTGGCGGCGGGGGCCGGCGCGCTGGCCGTCTTGCTCGTGCTGATTCTCATTGGTGTCGCGGTGTTCGGTGGTGACGATTCAGGCGCCGACGGGTCCGAAACGGTGGCGAATGCGGCCGATGTCGGGTTCGACTTCGACCCCAACGACCTCTACAAGGTGTCCGACGAACGGGACGACTTCTTGGAGCGACCTCGGGTGAAGGCAGCGATGGCGCTTCTGGACGACGATCCGGAGGCTGCGGCGGCCGCGCTCATCGAGATCAAGACTCGTGAGCCGTCGAGTCCCCATGTGCACTTCCTTCTCGGAAACGCATTCATCAAGCAGGACCAGTGGGAGAACGCGCTGGAGAGCTATGCTGAGGCGATTCGTCTCAACCCGGCCTACGCGCGCGACACGGAGCTGCTGGACGACGTCATGGCGCGGTTCGAAGACCGGAACGACGACAATGCGCGCCAGGCGAGCGACTTCTTGGCGCGTCACGTGAAAGCCGCAGGTACGAAACGAATCGCAGAGGTCGCCGAGCATCACAAGCGGCGTCAGGTGCGAGTTCGGGCCCTCGAGTTCCTCGAGAACTCCAAGCAGTTCGAGAACCTGCCGACGTGGAATCAGCTGACGATTCGCCTCAGGCACGCCGTTGGGTGCGAGGAAAACCGCGAACTCGTGGTCGCGATCGGGCAGTTGGGCGATACTCGCGCGCTCGGTGCGCTGCGCCGTTTTGGTGCGCTCCCCAAAGATGGGTGCGGCAAAGACAAGCAGGAAGACTGCTACGCTTGTTTGCGCGAAGAGCTGCGTTCGGCGATCGAACGGCTCGAAGCGGCAGGCGGCTAGTCCCCTCCGGCATCGACGAAGACGTACGTTTCGCCGTGCGCGTTTCGAAACGAATACTCACGACCCCATTCTCCTTCGCGCTCTTCGACCAGATAGTCGGGTACGAGTTCGATCTTTCCGCCCCCGCCGGGAAGGTCGACGACGAAGTGCGGCACGCCCATACCGCCGATTCTCCCTCGCAGGTGGTCCATCACTTCCAATCCCTTGGAGAGGGGCGTGCGGAAGTGCGTGATGCCTTCGGCCATATCGCACTGAAGAATGTAGTACGGGCGGCAACCGGTTTGGAGTAGGCGCCGGTTGAGGTCCATGACCGTGTCGGGGTCATCGTTGACCCCTCGAAGAAGCACCAACTGATTCCCAAGTACGGCACCTGCTCGCCGGAGATCGTTCAGGGCGCGTTCCGATTCGGCGACGAGCTCGTTGGGATGGTTGAAGTGCGTGTGCACGTAGATCGGGCCGTGTTTGGCGATGATTTCGCAGAGTGCGGGTGTGATTCGCTGTGGGAGGGTGACCGGGTTCCTGGTGCCCAAACGGACAACTTCGACGTGGGGAATGGCCCGAAGACGGCCCAGAATGTCATCGAGTCGCTCGTCTGAGAGCGACAATGGATCTCCTCCGGAGACGACGACGTCACGAACCGCCGGAGTGTTCGCGATGTACTCGATACCGACGTCAATCTGCGAGCGCGCCGCGGCAGTAGTCGGGTTCGCGACCTTTCGCTTTCGCGTGCAGTGGCGGCAGTACACCGGACAATTGTGGGAAACGTAGAAGAGCACGCGGTCCGGATAGCGGTGCGTGATGCCGGGAACCGGCATGTGGGACTCT
The DNA here is from genome assembly GCA_964384605.1 of uncultured Bradymonadales bacterium. Lineage (GTDB taxonomy): Bacteria > Myxococcota_A > Bradymonadia > Bradymonadales > Bradymonadaceae > CAYLMO01. The sequence goes on from CAYLMO010000003.1 coordinate 98,415, forward strand.
TCGGCCAGTGGATCCCGCATTTCGAACGGGAACGTCTGCAATTCGCCCGGCTGTGGAACGCACTGCAAGCGCACCGGACAGTTCGTCTCTTGGCCGATCAGTGCAGCGTAGTGTGGCGTAATGGCCACCCGGAAGCGTTCCGCGGCGTCGCGAAAGGCGTCTATCTCGGCGCTCGAAAGCGAGACGACTTGCGACAGCTCGAGCAAACTCCTCACGCGGTGGCGTTGCTGCCAATGCCAGTCATCCCACTCCTCGCGCGTGGCGCTCGACCAGAGGGATGGACGTTTCTCCCACGTCGACATCAGCTTAGCCGGAAGCTCAGGAGCATCGGCACCAGCTGTTCGGCGAGTTCTAGCGACAGGTCGAGCTCGCCAACGGTTTCGCCGAGCGAGTTGGAGAGCGTGCCGGTGAGGTCACTCATCGAGCTGAGTGGCTTGAGCGGATTGAATCTCGCGCTGATCTCACCACGGTGCACTTCGCCATCGGTCGAGCGGAATCCGAACTCATAGGACAGCTGACGGCCGACGATGGCGAGTTCGATGGTGCCTTCCAGGGCTGCGGCGTCGGCCAACTCCTCGGCCCAGATCATCCCGTTGACGATCCCTGGAAGTGTGGTTTGGACCCGTTGGAACTCGACCTCGAGCGACAGGGTCATGGGGTTTCGTTGACCGGTCTTGGGGTGAATCCAAGCGCCGGTGATCTCCTGTTTGAAGCCGAATCCGCGCGACGAGTCGTGCACTTCGAGAGGTGCTGCGTCGTATTGAGGGACCCAGCCGACCTTTTGGTACCACTTGACCGTCTCGACGATTCCTTCGGTGAAGCTGGACCACTTTGGGGTCCAGCCGAGCGCTTTCAGGGCCGAGTTGTCGAGGACGGTGTCTTCGGCCACGTAGAACAGAGCGTTCCTGTCGATGCGCGGACGCAGCGGCGTGTCCAACTGATAGCGGTCCGCGATGCGATTCCAGAGCTGGCGGAGGACCGTCCGAATCACGCCGGTGACGTAGTCGCGGTCGACGACCGGGGAGAAGGCCACGAGCACGGTCGGGCTCGGAAATGGAATGAACGGGCCGATTTCGAGCCCGTAGGCTTCAGTGACCGACGTCATGACTTCGCCAAAACCGAGTGGCGTGTCATCGGCGACGTTGAAGACTCGTTCGTAGGCTGCAGGCTTGCCGAGGAGCGCGAGTGTGGCAGCCGCCACGTCTTCGACGTGGCACCAATTCGTTCGTGTTCCGCCGGTGAACGCAGGCTGATACCGAGCGAAGTTTCGCAGGATCGGTGGCAGCGTCACTAGGCCTGAAGCCATTGAGGTGCAATGCGGGCCGTAGACGTGAGCCGGCCGAAGGATGGTCCAGTGGGTCGACTTCGCGACCGGTGGCAGAACGGCTTCGGCATCGGCCTTCGATTGCTCGTAGTCGTTCTCAGGGGCCAGCTCGTCGTCTTCGGTGCGAAGGCCACGTCCGGGGCGATAGAGTGCGCCGGCAGACACGTGAATCAGGTGTTCGCACCCAGCTTTGCAGGCGGCGTCCCAGAGACGTCCGAGTCCAATGACGTTGGTCGGAGCGAGTTCTTCGTAGCTCTCGGAAAGGCCGACCTCGGCCGCGGCGTTCACGACGGCAGCGGCGCCCTCACACAGCTCATCGAGATCGTCCGTCGAAATGTCGGCGACGATCCACTCGAGCTCGTCCACCCTGAGGAGCGTATCGAGAGCAGGGATCTCGTCGAACTTACGTCGATCGATACCCACAACCTCGCACCCAGCGTCGACGAGCGCACGGACCACATGGCGGCCAACTCCCCCGCCGGCTCCAGCGACGACAACGCGGTCTCCGGGTACGACGCGACGATTTTCTTTCATCGTTTCCACCTAAAGAACTTGGGCGGCGACTTGTAGCATAACGCCGCACGTGCGCCTATTGCGCAAGGACTACCGCGCAGGCGTTCCCGTGTTACGATGCACGGGATCGATAGGTCGCGCGTTGGAATTGAACGAATTTTGGAAGTCCTCGAATCGCATGGTCGAATCGGATTCAGACGAGAAGCAACAGGTCAAGATTGACGAGAGTCGTTCGTCGGTTTCGGCTGAGTTTCCCGCGGTTACGCTCGGCGAGGCCGGCGACGGTAGCGAAACGCCGCGGCGTCGTTTGTTGCAGGGTAGGTTCCACGAAGCGTGGGCTCTCTATCCCGCCTACGCGATGCAGCTCGTCGCCGGTGGAATCGCGGTGTTGTTCGCTCTGCAGTCGGAAGAATGGTCAGCCATTCCGGTGGGCCTAGCGTGGTTCCTGCTCTACGTGTGGGTTTGGTTCTACGGGGTCGCGTACCGGTACCGACGTCGATTCTTCAGATACTTCAGCTTGTTGATTCTGATGTCGTCTTCGGGAGCGATTGCGTTCTTGTGCTTCGACAGGGCGGCAGCGCAGCGAATCTGGGATGGTGAACGACTGATCGTGCGCACGGCGGAGTCGACGCTGGTGTGGTCTGGCACGCTCACCATCGCGGCGTCGATCTTGATACTCGCGCACGTGGTGTTTCTTGGGCGCGGCTACCGCGAACGGAAGGTTGCAGGATGAACGACGGAACTTGGGCTTGGCTGTTTTGGTACCTGCTCGTGTTCGCAGGCATTCTCGGCATGCTGATCGGGTCGTTCTTGAACGTTGTGATCTATCGCGTGCCCGCCGGGCTTTCGGTGGTTTCGCCGGCGAGTCGGTGCCCCGTATGTGAGACGCCGATTCGTTGGTACGACAACATCCCCGTGTTCTCGTGGCTTTGGCTTCGCGCAAAGTGCCGGACCTGCAAGACGCCGATTTCGGCGAGGTATGCGGGAGTCGAGCTGTTGGTCGGCGTCTTGGCGGCGATCTTTTGGTGGCAGGTCGGAGGAAACCTTCGCGATGTTCCGCAAGCCGTAGACATTTCGCTCGCGGGCTACGGCGTCGTCTTCGCGACCAGGTTGTTCCTGGGCTCGTTGCTCGTGGCGATCACGTTTGTCGACCTCGACCACTTCATCATCCCGCACTCCTTCACGATTCCGGGCATGGTCGTGGGTCTTGCCGCACCCTGGATCTTCCAGTGGATGTTCGGCTTCCCTCAATACCTCAGCATCTGGCCCCCGGTTTCGCCGCTCGCCTCGATCGTCGGATTTTTCACCGGCGGGCTGATCATCTTGTTCGTGTTCTACTTCTATCTAGCGGCGCGCGGCGTCGAAGGGCTCGGAGGCGGAGACCTCACCATGATGGCGATGCTCGGAGCGTGGTTCGGTCCGGCGGGAGTGATCTTCGTGTTGTTTGCCTCGAGCGTGCAGGGGGTGCTCATCGCCGGGGTCACCACGTTGCTCGGGATCGATTTTGTCACCGACTCGCGCGAAATCTTCGACGACGAGGAAGGCGACAAGGAGCAGGCGGAAACCGACGCTGCTTCCGAGGATGGCGCTGAAGAGGGTGAAGGCGAGGACGCCAGCGGCGAAGAAGAAGCGGAAGAGGAAGGGGAAGAGGAGGGCGGGCACGCGGCCGTGCCATTTGGCCCGTTCATCGCCCTCGCCGCGTGGGAGTACTTGATCTTGGGGCCGTACCTGCCGGACTACCTGTCGATGGCGACCATCAACTTGATGCTCTGAGGAGCGCGGATTTGGCCGAACGTCGACAGTTCCCTGGTGGTTTGCGAGCACAGCTGCTGCTTGGGCTTTGCCTCATGCTGACGGCAACGTTTGCGCTCATCCTCGTTACGGTCGAGAACTTCGTCGCTCGCCAGATTCAAGACTCCGCGCGCACCGAGGCGACCCTTCTCGCAACATTCGCCGCGCACGAAATCGGCTCCGGTATCTCCGGTGAACGCGTCCTGAGCGACCGAGTGGTGGCGTTCTGGGACGAGGAAGGATGCCTCGCATCGGAGGAGGCGCCCGACGGTATTTGCGATGGGATCGAACTCGAAGAACGCATGTTCCAGCGCATTGGTGCCGATTGGTACGCGTTTCCGAAGGTGCAGTCACTCACGGTCGCGGTGACTATGCCGGACCTCGAAGAACGTCAGCGGCGAGCGCGTGGCTTCTTGTGGCCGTTCTTCTTGATCGACGCGATTTTCGTACTCGCCCTCGGGTATGCGTTCTTTACCTTCGTCGTCGTTCGGCCGTTGCGAGCAATTGGCGTCGCGTCCGTGCGTGCTTCGGAGGGAGACTTTGCGTCGCCGATCGCGCTGCTTCCGAAGAACGAGTTCGGAGAGGTTGGGCGTTCATTCAACAAGATGTTGGAGCGGATCGAGTCTGGCCGAAAAGCGCTCGAGTCTCAGATCGAAGAGGTTCAGCGCACCAACGCTCGTCTCGCCTCGACCCGGGCGTCGCTCGTACGGTCTGAGAAGCTGGCTTCGGTGGGCCAGCTCGCTGCAGGCATCGCACATGAGGTCGGAAACCCACTGGCGGCGGTGTCGGGATATGTCGAACTCCTCGAGGACGACTCGCTGACCGACGAAGAACGTGCAGACATCCACGAACGGGTGAAGATCCAGCTGGAGAGGATCCGCGGTATCATTCGGAACCTCCTCGACTATTCGAGGTCCGAGGACGGTCACGAACTGACCCCGACCAACCTGGTCGCGGTCACGAAAGACGCGGTTTCGCTCATCAAGGCGATCCCGCGAGCGCGACACGCATCGATCGAAGTCGAAGGCGAGGGCGTGGCGCATTCCGTGCCGGGCCATATCACCCAGGTGGTGGTCAACCTGCTCATGAACGCTGTGGATGCAGCCGAAGATGCGCCCGAGATCGTGGTTCGAATCTATGAAGATGACGACCAGGCATTGGTTGAAGTCCGCGATTCAGGACCCGGCATGTCGCCCGACGTCCTCAGCCGAATCTTCGATCCATTCTTCACGACGAAAGAACCCGGTTCCGGGACCGGTCTCGGGCTTTCGATCTGTCAACGCATCGTCGAGGACGTCGGTGGCGAGCTCGAGGTCACCTCAGCCGTCGGGGAGGGCACCACTTTCGTGATTCGGCTCCCGCGCGAAGGACAATCGAAATGAAGAATCGATGGGATTGGGCGGTTCGTGGCGTTTCGGTGCTCGGGATTGCGGGGCTGGCGACGTCGGCGCTGTATCTGTTCGCAGTCGCGATGTCGTTTCACGAGAAAGGGGCTCGAATCAGCGAGTTCATGGTCGGGACGCGAGAAGGAGAGTGGGGTTGGGCATTGCCCGCAGTTGCCATTCCGTATGTGTTGCTCGTCTCTTACCTCTACCTGCGAGCCAACCTCGGGCATTGGATGGTCGATGCTGGTGAGTTCGAGCGGGCGCTCGCGTATACGGAAGACAAGGTCGATGCGGGGTTGCTTCGAAGTCGCACCGAGTCTCACGTCCAACGGACGGCGAGGGCGAGGGCGATGCTTTCGTTGGAACGTGACGAAGGGGCGTTGGAGGTGTTGTCCGGCGTCTCTTTGGGTCGGTCGCGTTCGGCGGTATCGATGCGGGCTCGGTACTGGCTCGTGATCGCGGCGCTGCGTCGAGAAAATCTGGTCGAAGCGAAGAAGGCGCTGGAGCCGGTCAAGCGAGGGAAGTCGAAGTGGTTCGCCGACCTTCGCTGCCTGTCGGCCGAAGTGGCGGCACGCGAAGGCGAACAAGAGAAGTGGCGTGAAGCAATTGCAGACGCTGAGTGGGGCAAGGCTCGTGAGCATCGACTCGCATGGGCGCGTGGTGTAGGAGTGGCGAAATTTGGGCTGATGAGCGAAGGCGAAACCGCGTTGGCGGAGCTCGAAACAGTCGCGGAACGACTCGATGAGGAAGTCCCTGGGCGGGCGCCGGAACGTGCGGTTGTTGCGGCAGAGATCGCGAAGCTGATCGGAAACGACACAAAATCGTCGGATCTTCTGAGGGTCGCGCAAAATTTGCGTCCGGGTGATCGGCGTTCGCAGTGGCTACTGCGCGAGAAGAATCGGGATGGTGGTGGGGCCTGATGACCCCACCAAAACCCGCATGGTTGTTGAACTTGCGCTAATAAATGGCGTAGATTGTTGGCCTAGAAAGAAGGCGCAATGAAGATAAAGATTCTGACACTTTTGGTCGCGGCGATTGGTTCCGTGACCGGGCTCACGTTCGCTACGTTCGTTTGGACGGTGCGTACCTGGGCTCCGCCATCGATGCCGATGCTCTATCTGGGCGTGGCAATCCTGCTGCTTTTCGGTCTGGCCGGGGTCGTGTGGTTTCAGGTCACGCGGCAGGAGCTCGAGTCGGGTGAGGGCGGTACTGCTCAGACGGCAAGTCTGGAGCGGTTGGTCGGCATGGCGGCGTTTGTCGTCGTCGGGGCGATTGGCCTTGGAGTTGCCGGTCTATGGATGTCTCCGGATGTCCGGGCACGCGTGATTCCTTTCGCGTCCGAAGATCGAGCTCAGGTCGAGGCTGCCTTGGGCGATCCGGCCGATCAGGTTCGGGTCGAGGCGTGTTTGAAGATTATCGAGATGGGCGTTTCCGGAAGTGAGTCCACCCTTCGAGCCGCTTTGGACCCTCATCCGGAGAGCGCACTGTCGTGCCTGACCGAGGCAAAAGCCCGAAAGTACAACGGCACCAACCGGGTCGCGAATCAGCTCATCAGCGGATGGGAATCGCAGATGTTCGGGGCGAATGGACCGGCATCGAAGCGTGCTTGCGAGTACGCCTCCGTTACGCCGAAGGCCCGCGCGATCGCGGAGCGCCATGAGTTCGTGGGGCTTTTGACGTGTGCGATGTTGGCGGAGTCCGTCGAGGTTCGGACATGTTGCGCTCAGCAGATGAAAGCAGCCGGTGGCGATTCTCTCGCGACATCACTCGGTCCCGTCGAAGAGTTTCCGGTGGTCGAAGGTGAGCAGATGTTCGGAGCGCTCGTGGATCACACGTTCCGACCGCTCAGCCTGCCGGTGGAGCAGCAGGACGTGGCGGACCTGATGGATAGCGACGCCGAGGTCAATCGTCGGTGGGCTGTCGAGTTTGGGTGTTCGCTCGTCCCGGAGCCGGAGCGACGACGCGCCGTGGTCGAAGGAATGTTGCCGATCATCGAGGGTGGAACGTGCCAGCTCAGTGAAGCCGCGCAGTACGCCTTCCTGGAGGGAACGCAGTGGGTGTTCCTGTGCGATGACATTTTGCTCGCGACGGATGTTTCGACCGAACAAGCGATTTGCGATTCGTTTACGAATAGTCTCGTCGAACGTGCCGTTGCGGAGGCTTCATCGCGTGTCTACAAGGCGACCCGCGCTCGGTATTTGAGCGCAGCAGCCGATGAACTCGAGGCGCCGGTGCCCGCAGGCGGTGGCGGAGGTTCGAGCCGACCAGAAGACAAGCGCCGGGCGACTTTCACGCTCGCCGGCGGCGCTCGCGTGACGGGCAAGTATCCGACCGGGTCGATGTGCTGGAAGAACGAGTTTGTGGTGAAACCTGGCTTTGGCGCTCGCTCCGGTGAGTCGGCGATGCAGGAGCGGCGCACGCTCGTTCCCTGTTCGCAGCTGGACAACGCCTATGAAGGCTTGACCGGAAGCGAGGTCGTCGAGGCCCAGCGTCGACGCCAGGAAGAGGCGCTCAGGGAGCGGCTTTCGAAGAATTCGGCCGCGCGAGGATCTGGAGGCCGAAAGGTGAGAAATACGGTGAACGAGGGCATCCAAAAGGGGAAGAACCGATGAATTCATCGACCAACCAATCGCAGGTTGCCTTGTGGGCGGGGAGGGCACTCAGCCTGATCGGCCACCTTTGCGCCATTGCGGTCCTGACCGTGGGATCGGTGCTCGTCATCGTTCCGCACGCTGCGGCTACGCGAATCGGAGGGTGGATTCTCCGCGATGGAGCCCTCCTCGAGATGACGCAGTTGGATGCGCTTCTGCACGTCGCGCTGTGCACGTGCATGTGGGCATTCATGTTCCTCATCTACTCGTACGCTCGGCAGCGCATGCGAACAGTGAAGAAGGTTTCGCTGCGTACTGCGCGGGGCACCATCATCACCGAGACGTTGATCGTTCTTCCGCTCTTCATGCTGATGTTCTTCGGAATGTCGCAGCTGGTGGTCAACTCGATCGCGGGCGTGTTGATGAACGTCGCTGCGTTTCAGTCGGCACGGTCCTACTGGATCTGGCAGCCAGAAGAGGGTGGCGCACGCGCAGGCAGTGCGAGTGCAACGACAAAGGCCCAGATTGCGGCGGCGGCGGTGATGACTCCCGTCGCGCCAGGCGATTTCCTGAGCCTCACGAACCTCGATGGAGACGCTGAGAAACTGCGGCTCGGGCTGGCATCGGCGAACATCCCGTTCGCGGAGGTCGTGCCATCGGATACGGCAGCGCTCTTGGCCGACCTGGCGTCGCTCAACTTCCGCCTGACGACTCGAGATAATCTGAGCTTTTGGCGTGCGCTCGATTCGCAATCGTTCGCGCAGCGATCGGTGACGAAGTTCACCCACGCCTACTACTCCACGTCGATTACGCCGCAGTCGAGCGGTGGTCGATTGGGAGTCAAAGTGACCTACAAGCACAACCAGGTCATGCCGCTGACGGGGCGGTTGTTTGGCTCGCTCACTCTCGAGGGGCCGGGCAACCGACCGGGTTACTACGCGACCTACGAGCGCACGTACACGTACAAGGCGCAGGTCGCCAAGCCGAACTCGAACATGCCGGCTGGCAACGAGTCCGGCGGGTCGTACCCGACGGAAGGTGATGGAGAGAGCGGAATTCGCGGCGGTGTCGCGGATGGGGATTTTTAGGAGAGATTATGCTGACCTACTGGTTTAGCCCAAAACGAATTCTCGCCCGCCTCCGATCGCTTCAAGGCGACCAGAGTGGCGCGATTGCCATGTTGGTCATGGCCGCGACGCTCGTGGTCATGATGATGGGACTTGTGCTGTTCGACGCTGGCTTTGCGGCGCGAGACAAAGTCGACGTGCAGGTCGCGGCAGATACGGCAGCCTGGTCGCAATCGGCTGTCGAGGCGCGCTCGATGAACCTCGTGGCGTTCACCAACGTCGCCAAGCGGGTGACGTTCGGCATGATGGCGTTCTACGAAGCGCTCTGGATGGCCTGGGGCGCGCTCTTCCTGACTGCGCTCGCGCTCGCCATTTTGGCGTGCATCGCGGCCGTTCTGTCGTTCGGAGCGCTAACTACAGCCTGTGAGAAGTTAACAGACTTCACAATCCAGGTAGGCATAGAGATGGCCAACGAGGTGCCCGACCTAATCCAGTATTTGAACGGGTTAAAGAACGGGTACTTCAAGAAGGATTTGGAGGGCCTAGATAAATATCAGGCCTATCTGAAGACGCTGACACCCTGGTGGGGTTGGGCGGAAGGGATCATGCGAGGTGCTCGAAATGGCGCTCTCGTGACGGCATCCTTCCCCGTCCCCAAAGACTACATCAGCGGCATACCAGGCGCGGGAAGGGCGAACTCCGAGTTCGGCGGCACCGGTATCGAAGACACCTTACCTGTCGCAAGGACGGGTGGCTTTGATGACATGTGTTGGCCGATCTACACGGAGGGCGATTTCCTGATCCACGAGCTCGACTATCTGTTCAAGAGTAAGGACCAGCTCACCTCGAACTGGAAGACACTGATCGCCTACCCGCTCGCGGGTGTCATGGCGATGGGCTTCCTGGTCGCAGGTTGTGCGACGGCTCAGGTCGGCGACGTGTGGAAGCCTTATCTCATCACGGAACAGTCGAACGGCGCGGCATGGCAATTGTCGTCATCCACACTGACCTTCGCGTACCTGCCCAACATGGACCGGATGAGCGATACGGGTGAGAGGAAGAAGTTCAATTACCTGTCGGCGGACTACAGCACCTACATGCCGCTGCTCTACGAGTCAGGCGGCTACTGGGCGGTTTCTCGTGCCGAGTTCTCGTTCCAGAACGAGCCTGGGAGTCTGGAAGACCCGGACCTGTGGCATGCGTCTTACACCGCGCGAATGCGCCCCGTGGCGCTTCCGGGCGAGTGGGGCCAGTCTGCGTTCGAGTTCAAGCACGCTTATCGAGATACGCTCCCGTACCTGTTGGGTGGCGGCGTCGTGCTCGGTGCGCTCGATGGCGCGGCGACCGGCGAGTTCAACTTCGACGACCTGCTGGGCGGCGGAGCAGCTGACTTGCTCCGAATCGAACTGGCGGTTCGCGGCCTGAACGACAACAACATCGACGGGGTGGCCAAATGATTAGCCTACTCAAGCGTCTTCATTCGCTCGAATCAGACGAGACCGGCTCGGCGATGACCGAATTCATCATCTTCCTGCCGGTGTGGGGATTCCTGTTCGCGGGGATCTTCGCGCTCGCCGAGCTGGGGATGGAGACCACCCGCGTCCAGTTGATGGCGAACAAGCAGATTTGGGACAAAGTGATTCCGATCACCGAGTACTCCAACTTCGACGAGCACGCGACGATCGGGGCGTATTTCACCGCGACCGCAAAGTACGGAGAGTACGCAGCGAATAGTGCGAACCCATCGCAGGCGCTGGACGGTGCCGAGGCGATCGCGTTCGGCGTGGGCGGTACCGGTGGCCACTGGGGTGAGTCCCACGCTCGAGTGCTTCCGTACGACGCTCTTGGAATCGCGGAGGTCGACGACCTCACGCGTACGCCAAGCGACATCGTGGGCGACCAGAAGTACCCGAATCACATCGTAGACGACTCGGTCACCGACGACCTGAGCGTGAGCGGTGGTTTCGCGGAAGTGCTCGCGGAGATCTTGACCTCCTCCGGCGCGGTTCACGCTGCCGGTGCAGGCATTCGCTACGGCGCCGTGTTCGGCGAGATCGAGAACCACGAGATCAAAGTCGCTGGCGGACTCACGCATGACGCGAGTGCGCACTACGACATCTTGGTCGCTCCTGCTCCGCTCACCGGATTCACGACGAAGATGTCGTTCGGTATCGCCCGTTTGCTGGCGGAGACCGAAGACGAATACAGCGTCATGATGAACTACGGTGACTCCGAATGGGAGGGGAACGCTTCCGGCGGCACCGGTGGCTACAACACTGGCGACGCAAACGTTCAGGGCCAGGTTGACGACGCCGAAGAACGAGAACGCGAGCGGATCGAAGAGTTCTGCAGCGACGAGGACAACGCTTCACATTCGGACTGCCAATGAAAACGCGAAAGTACGCAATCGCTACCGCAAAGGTGATCGCCGCAACGCTGGTCGTTTGGTCAGCGGGATGGGCGATCGTTACGCTTAGCCCTCGCGGCGCCGAGCTCGGCGTGCAAGAGGCCGAGGCCGACATCTGGGGCCTGAACTTCGCCGAGAAGACGAAGCAAGAGAAGTTCGTCGGTACGCTCCAAGAGATGGGGATGGAGAAGCCTCGGGCCTACAATTGGAACGGCAATCGTGTGTTCTTCAGCACGATGACGACCTCCGAGTCTCCTCAAGCCGTCCTTCGGCGCTTCCAAGACGAATTCCAGGCGAACGGCGTCAATAAGAAGGCGCACTACTCGATTCCCAACAAGTTCAGCTTCAAAACCGCCGGCGACATCGTGAATGCGAGCCCCGCGGAGAAGAAGAAGCACGAGAAGGAGATCGAGCAGTTCATGGATTGGCAGGACGACTTCTGGACGGGAGGCGTCGTTCCGACACGAATCAGCGACGACATGATTCAGATGATGGGAACGGAGACGACCGAGAAGTCGTCTTCTGCAATCGACGCTCTCAAGCGCATCCGAGAGATGGACGGTCGCCCCGACAAGAATGTCGACGTCATGCACTACATCGATGCTCTTCGTGAACCTAGCGGGCGAACGCGAGTCACCTCGGTCTGGTCCGACGAGAACCTGGACCTGAGCAAGTTTCAGGGCGAAGAGGGCTTTGTGGATCGCGAGTATCGTGAAGATCACATTCCGGCGTGCATGGGCTGCAAGCGCCTGATGCGATTCGAAGGTACCGCTGCGGAGAAGGCCTATGTGGCCAATGTCTTCGAAGGAACCGCGACGGCAGAGTCGTCGCTGGAGTACTACGAGAAAGCGCTCGCGAACCGCGGCTGGGAACGCTCCGATTCGTCGAAGGTGATGGATCGAGCCCGCGAGATTGGAATGATGCCGACCGACATCGGAAAGCTCGATGTATACGCCAAAGGCGGACAGTTCCTGACCGTTACGGCGCAGCCGAGCGAATCGGGAACGATCGTGCAAGTCATGGAAATGCCTTGATCTGACTTGCGCTGTCGAAAACTCCTTGCTAATGATGCGCGCCCTCGTTCGAGCCACAAAGCAAACCGGCTCACGGGGGCGATTGAATGATTTGGATGGAAGGGCGCGCCGCGCCGAAAGAATAGGGAGTCCGAAATGGAACTCATCAAGAAGATTCAGGCAGAACAGCTTCGCGAAGTCGCCGACTTCCGCCCAGGCGACACGGTTCGCGTCCACTTCCTGATCCGCGAGGGTGAGAAAGAGCGTGTTCAGGTCTTCGAAGGCGTCGTCCTCGGCCGCAGTGGCTCGGGCCTCGGCGAGACCTTCACGGTCCGCAAGAACTCGCACGGCATCGGTGTCGAGCGTATCTTCCCCGTGCACAGCCCACGAATCGACAAGATCGAAGTTGCATCGTTCGGCCGCGTTCGCCGTGCGAAGCTCTACTACCTTCGTGAGCGTTCGGGCAAAAGCGCTCGAATTCGTTCGAAGCGCGACCGAAAGGGCGTTTAAGACGATTTTCAGCTCGCAGCATCAGGCAGCCCTGCCGGGCTGCCTTTTTGTGTTTCTTGACTGAAGCTCGCGAACGAAGCGGTTCGCGGTAGACACATTTGGCCGCGCGCCCGTAAACTCTGGACATGCGCGTACAAGAGCTGATCTTCCAGGGGTTGTTTGGCACGCAGGCGCCGGTCCGGATCCTCGCCGAGGAGCCGATCACGACCGTGCCGCTCCCCTCGGGAATCACCGAGAGGGATATTCAGTATCTCCTCATTTCACTGCTCTACCCAGAAGATACGCCGTACTCGCTGCGTAGTGAGTACGCTCGGGGCGACGGCATCAAGATTGCCGCGAAGTTCGACCACCGAGATCGCCTGTATCGCATCGTGCGCAAGGCAGCGAGTGACTCAGTGCGACTGCAGGTTCAAGAAGCTGCCGGTTGGCGCGACGTTCAGTCCGGTGCGTCCGAGGTAGGCGCGTTCCTCAGACAATCGCTGGAACTCCCTGACCTCGCCACCTTCTGGAGCCTGAATCTGTGGTGTTTCGACGAGAGCGTGGCCAAGGCGACCGCGATCGACGAGAGCGTTCTCGACGATCGGGTCCTCGACGTGATCGACAAGTATCGCAAGGCACACGCCGTGGAGCGGGTCGAGGACGAAATCTCATCGCTCGAGTCGCAGATCTCCGACGCAACCAAGTCGTTGGGGAAGGGTGCGGCGATGGAGGAGAAGCTTCGGAAAGCTCGAGAGAAGTTGACCGAGATTCAGGTGGACGACCTGACGCTCGAGGACCTCGATCTCATGCGCAACAAGGATGAGGTCATCCGGGACCATGAGGACCAGCTCGATCGACTCGCCGAAGACGAGACACACGAGCGCATTCAGATCGACGAGACCATGCCCGACGCGTGGTGGAAGAATCAGATCTTCTGGGCGGGCTTTGCCATCGGCACCATCGCGCTTCTTGTGGGAGTGGCGTTTCCCCATGACCTGCGCGCGATCGCACTGATCGACATCGCGGGTTACCTCGCGTGCGCGTTCGTCCTCATCAAGTATTTTGGGGATCTCGAACAGGCCAACGTGCATCAGGTTCGGCTCGAGTCGATCAAGCGACGCACAAATCAGGTACGCGAAGAGCTCGTTTCACTGCAGGAGCGTATCGACCATGTGTTGGTGCACGTGGGCGCACGCGACGAACGCGAGCTCGAAGAGCGCCTTGGCAAGTCACACAAGCTTGGTCAGATCGTCGAGAAGCTCGCTGCAGAGGTCGAGGCCATGCGACAGGACCCTGCATACCTCGAGGCGGTCGAGCTTGTGAGCCGGCTCGAGGAACAGCTTCAAGAGAAACACGCCGAACGCAAAGAGCTACCTAACGTGATGATGTCGGCGTATCAGCTCGAGACTGACCTCGAGCAGATGGGGTTCGACCCGAAACACGTGCTGAATCCGGACGCCGAAGACAGCGAGCAGATGCTCCCGTTCGAACGAATCCTGGCGGCGGCCGAAGCGACGGGCTTCTTCGTGGATTCCGTTCTCGACGATCGCGTGTTGGGGATGTGGCGTAAGATTTGTGGGCACGTGCTGGGCGAGCGCTTCGCGACCACAGATATCATCGGCGGTCGCCTCCATGTCGGGGACCTGAGCGACGACCAGGTCGATCTTTGGAAGCAATCACGCCCGAGCGAGTATCAGATCTTCCTGAAGGCGCTCGCGGTCGCGACTCAGGTGAATGTCTCGGCATCGTCTCGGAAAGGGCGGTTCTCGACGGTCCTCGCTTCGAGCCCAGAGGTCGACATGACCGGCGCACAGGCCGCCAAGTTTCGCGAAGTCCTCCAGTCAGCAGCGCAGAAGACGGGCTTCGTGCTCATGACTCCGGGCGCATGACTTTCGAGATGGAACAAGCACCACTATTTGGGGAGCAGGGACCGCAGCAGGGCGAGATTGAACGCTGGTGCTGCGAACGTGGCTTGAGTCTCGTCATCGGCGTAGACGAAGCAGGTCGAGGTCCACTCGCCGGACCGGTCTATGCGGCCGCGGTCGCTCTCGACCCCGGCGATTGGGAGGCGAGCTGGCTCGACGGGCTCGATGACAGCAAGAAGATGACCGAAGAAGCTCGTGAACTTGCTGCTGAGCGGGTGAAGGAGCACGCCATTGCCTGGTCGATCACGTTCCGCGACCACGCCGCAATCGACGACATCAACATCCTTCAAGCAACGCTGCGCGCGATGGAGGACGCCATCGAGGAAGTCTCCCGCGCACTTCCTCGAGAGCCAGATCGTGTTTTCATCGATGGAAATCAATCGGTTCGGACGCAGCTGCCCCAGCAGACCTTGGTGAAGGGGGACGGTCGCAGCCTCGCGATCGCGGCCGCCAGCGTGCTCGCCAAGACCGCGCGCGATGAGATGATGCGCGAGGCACACGAGCGGTGGCCCGAGTACAACTTCCGCTCGAACAAGGGATACGGGTCGGCTGAACATCGCGCGGCCATCGAAGAAGTCGGCCCCTGCGCCATCCACCGATTGAGCTTTGGCGGGGTCCGACAATTTGCGGATCGCCTGCGCCAGGACTGACTCAAACGACATTCGACGCAACGATTTCGGCCAACGGTCGATAACCTCTGTGACTTTTACACGAGGTGAAGCATGTCGAATGAATCGAATCGTCTTGGGGCTGCTGGTGAATCTCTCGCAGCAAAACACCTGGAATCGAAGGGCTGGACCGTGATGGCGCGGAATTGGCGCTGCCGAATTGGTGAGCTCGATCTGGTCGTCGCTCGCACGGTCCGCCGCGGGCGCGGGAAGGCGCTACAGGTCGCGTTCGTCGAGGTGAAGACGAGGCGAGATGGTCCGGCGCCGAAGCTGTCGGTGACGGCCGAGAAGCGACGCCGGCTCGTCCGGCTCGCAAAGTGGTATCTGCGGGATCTCGGCCGCCGTGCGGTGATTGGGCGTTTCGATATCGTCGAAATCGTGTGGCGGCGAGGATCCAAGCACCCGAAGGTGGTGCACCACGAGGGGGTATTCGACGCGAGTGGCCGGGCGCGACGCTAGTCGCTTTTCGCGGCTGCTTTGCGGGCCTTCACAGCTGCATCGAACGACTGGCGGCTGTGGGTTTTCCAGACTGCATCACGGACTTGCCAGGTCGTGCCGTCGGTCTCGTTGCCGGATTCGTCGAGCTTGCTTGGAGTTCCCTCGATGTAGAGGACCATGTCGCCCCATTGCTCGACGTAGATGCGTTCACCCTTTTCGTTCACACGGCATGCGGACTGGCCATGTTTGCCGGTGGCGCTTGACGTGGTTCCGGGGTGGCGCTTTTCCATCAGTTTGACCCCGGCATCGTAGTACTCGCGGGCGTCGTTGATGGTGTCCCAGACGCTCAGGTGGACCACGACGACTTTGCCGTCCTTCTCGTAGGCGAGGAGTCGATCGCCGTCCCAACCGGCGGCGGCGGCGCTGGGATTGAACCCCTGACCCGGCCCTTGCTCCTTCAGGAAGAGCAACGTCTGGAACTCGCCCATCACCGAGTCGTAGATCTTTTCGTGGCCGGGGAGTGCTTTGGATGGGTCGAACGCGAGAATCTCGGGCTCGTCGCCTTCGAAGTATCGCTCGGGGTGCATGATCTGTTCGGTGGAGACAGGAGCGTTCTTGTAGATGGCGTCGACGTCGGACCACGCCTTGTTGCGGCGGACCGAGACGATGAAACGCATTCCTGCGAAGTAGGGGAACATCAACATCTCCCGGAAGATCGCGGGCGCCTTCGCCATCGCGGTGTCTCCGGCGGAGGGGGCGCCAAATCCGGACGAACCGCCGCCGAGCATGGATTCGATGGCGGTCAGATCTTCGAATGTGAGCTGTTGAAGGATGTTCGCGAACATCGGGATGTCGACGATCGACTTCGCGCCGTCTTGTGGGAGCGTGCCGGCTTCGTAGAGGGAGAAGTCGAACATGACGACGGTGGCGTCGCCTTCGATGAGTGCGGAGCGTGCGAGCGCGAAGTCGCCGTTCTCGACGGTGGAGAACGGCTCTTGGAGCGAGAGGATGTCGAAGTGTTGGTCCTGAATTGCGTGGAAGAGCTCGTGCGCCATGGCGGGGCGCTGCAGGGAGAGCGGGATGCCGCGCATGATGTAGAGCTCTTTGGCCTTCTGATCGTAGAAGCCTGCGATTTGTTCGGTGAGAACGTCGAGGAGCACCTGCTTGTAGTCGACATCCTCGCCGATGAGCCCGAGTCGGGCGTAGACCTTGCCCTCGGCGGCGATCTGTTCGTCGGAGACCTCTTCTGCGAGTTTCTCGATGAGGGTCGCGCGGAGTTCCTCTCGTTGCTTGATGCCTTTCTGGATGGGGCCGAGCAGCTCGAGGCCGCGGATTTCGGCGACTTGCTTGGAGATGCTCTCGGCTTCTTCGAGGAGGTTGACCTCGGAGTCTTCGAAGCCCTCGTCGACTTTGGGGGCGTCTTTTGCATCCTGGGCCAGCAGAGGCGGGCACCAGAGTAGAAGCATCGCGAGCGTGGCGAGAGAGAGTCGAGACATCGGGTTCGTGCTCCGAAATTGGTTCGTCAGAAGCTTAGCGTCGCGAGTATCCGCGCGCACCTGCCAAAAAAATGACACAGCGCATCGTGAAAGAAGTAGACGTCAGTTTGTTCCTAGTCCATAGTACGCCTGTCAACGACGCTTGGAAGCATGTTGCTTTTGGGCTCGCTACGTTTGTAGCAATTCGCGGTCTGGGATGGACCGACCGCGCCAACGAACTTCGGCACAATCGAAATGATGCCGGGGTCGACACAACACGAAGAACGAAGGAGTCATGGTATGAAGTTCCGTAAACTGCTCGTCGCCCTGCTCGCGGTTGCATTCCTTGGCGCTGTCGGATGCGGCGGCGGAGAAGAGAAGCCGGACGAAACGCCCACCGAAGAAACCACGCAGCCGATGGAAGAAGAAGCAGCTCCGGCTGAGTCGGCTCCGATGGAAGAAGAAGCCCCCGCTGAAGAGCCGATGGAAGAAGAAGCGGCTGAAGAAGAGGGCGGAGATGACGAAGCTGCTGGCGGCGAAGAAGCCGGTGGCGAGGAAGGCGGCGAGTAATCGCTGACTTCGAGAGAAGATTTCGAAAGGGCCGGCGTTTTCGCCGGCCCTTTCGTTTTTCTTGGCCTGCTTCGATCTTGACTCGGTTGGTAGTGCGGCGGCATGATGCCGTCTCGCAAAGACCTACGAAGCGCAAGCTGGTTGTATACGGAGGAACCGATGGAGAGAAAGCCCACCATGCGTGGACTCTTGCTGGCGATGGTACTGCTCATGGCGGCAGGTATGGTTGGCTGTGCCGACGACCTCTACGCGCCTTGCGACTTGAACCCGAGCGACGCGAACCCGGTGATTCGGGCTTGCGCCGTGGAAGCCAGCTCGTGCGTTGTCGAGAACTACCCGCAATGTGACACCACGATCTGCGGACGGTTCAACGACTCGCAACCATTCTGCACGCAGACCTGCGCCGAAGACGGCGACTGCCCCTCGGGCATCTGTGCACAGTTTACCGTTGGAATCCCGACCAAATATTGCGTCGAGAACTCCAACCTGTGAGCAACCTTTCGTTGCCATGATTCACGCCCTCATCGCCACGATGGGGGCTTTTTTGTTGCCAGCAAGCGAGCTTAACAGCCGTCTGAGTTCCGGATCGTCGGACGTGCCAATAGCTTGACGGTGTAAGAAAGCGTCGGGTACTTTGTTGGCGCTATTACGACGGATTCTCTGTGTTCTGAGACACACTCGCCTCGCGACCGCCGACGAGATGCACCACGGGCAAAGCCTGGGGCTGCACGACGGCTGCCGTACGGTGTTTACCTACGCGATGGAGAACAGCGCATGTCCTCACAGTTGACCAAACTCCTCATCTTCGCCCTTTTCACTCTGGGCGCCTCTGCGGCGTATGCCCAAGATGACGGAGGGATGAGCTTCGGCGAGGAGGAAGTGGGAGAGGTAGCGGAAGCGAGTCCGGTGGAGAAGTTCCTGACCGAGGGGAAGAACCTCTACGGGCAGGACAAATTCGTCGAGGCCGCACTCATCTATCAGAAGGTGCTCGCCGAAGAGGACGTGACGGCGGAAGCGTACTGGCCCGAGGCTGAGTACGAGATCGCAAAAACGTTGTTCCGCCTCGAACTCTACCAGGGGGCGTTGAACGCGTTCGGCCGAATCGTCGACTCGGGCGAGACCCACCCGTTCTTCCTCCCGTCGCTTCGCGGGCTCGTGCTTCTCACGGACGTGATTCCGGAAGACCCGGCACTCATGGAGCGTCTTGCCGCGTACGCACCGTACTTCCCCAAAGAAGTGCCAGAGAAGTACCGCGACCGCTTCGCGTACCTGGTCGGTCGTCACCTCTACAACCAGTTGGACGTCGAGGGCGCGCTTGCGCTGCTCGACAAGGTCAAGCCGACGAGCCCTGACTTCCCCAAAGCTCGGTACATTGCGGGCGTGACCCACGTTGCAAACTACGACGCGCAGCCGGCTGTGCGCGCGTTCAAGCAGACGCTCCAGAGCCTTCAGGCCAAAGACGAAAGCGGTGAGCTCCAGCCCGAAGAGCAGAAACTCCTCGAGCTGACGACGCTCGCGCTCGCGCGGGTCTTCTACTCGGTGGGTCAGTACGACCAGTCGCTCACGCTCTACGGCTTCATCGACCGTAGTTCGGAGAACTGGCCCGTGGCGCTGTTCGAGTCGAGCTGGGCCTACTTCCAGCTCGACCTCTACAACAAGGCGCTCGGTAACCTTCACTCGCTGAACAGCCCATTCTTCTCGGACCGGTACTTCCCCGAAGGACCGATCCTCGCGGGCGTCCTCTTCTTCTACAACTGCCGCTACGACCGCGTTCGCGCGGTGCTCGAAGACTTCATCTACGAGTATGAGCCAGTACAGAAAGAGGTCGAACTCGTCGCGGCACGCCATCGCGAAGATCCGGAAGCCATGTACAACTGGCTGATCAACGCGCGGAACGACGGAACGGAGGTTCCCGAACTCCAGCAGGTCGTTGCGACCGCTCTCGATGACAAACAGATTCGGAACAAATTGAACCTCATCCTTGCTATCGATAAGGAGATCGAACTCCTCAACGGAATGCCGGACGCATTCAAGAGCAGCAAGCTGGGCCTCGATTTGATGCAGGAAAACGAACTGGCACGAAGCTTCGCAAAGTCCGATGCGGGAACGATCGCGCTTCAGCGACTCGACCGTACCGTGCGTGAACTTCAAGACCTGACCATCGAGCAGAAGAAGATTCTGTTCGAGGTGGAGCGTGCTGAGCGTGGTGAGATCGAAGCGGATCTTCGCGCCGAGCTGTCCGTTGCGCAGAAAGTAGAAGGCGGCGGCGACATCGAGGTCTCGGACGAAGAGATCTACTGGACGTTCGACGGCGAATACTGGCGCGACGAGCTCGGTTTCTACCTGTTCAACACCAATTCGCAGTGCAAGCGCTGAGCAATCGCCACTACGGCGGTTTGACTCGTAGCAAGGAGTAGCGAGGACGATGCAGAACAACGACAACCACAAACGGTCGACCCTGTGGATGGTCGCGCTGGTGATGGCACTACTCGTGCCCGCCACCGCGAGCGCCCAGGATGACAAAGAAGAGCTCGCCGTCGAGGCGACCGCGGTCAAACAGACCCCGCGCAAGACACTCGAAGGCGAGAAACAGACCGGCCCGACCGACCTCCTCGTGCTCGAAAAGCAGGCGGAGAGCCGCAAAAAGCTCGACGCCGCAATCGTGAAGCTGAAGGAACTGCTCAAGGTCACGCCCAAGAGCAACCCGCAGCGTGCGGAGTTCCTCTTCAACCTCTCGGAGCTCTACTGGGAGAAATCGAAGAGCTACGAGCAGGAAGCGTTCGCGAAACAGGACGAGTGCTTCGGTTTCGAAGACCGCGGCGACGAGCAGGGGGCGAAACGATGCCGCCTGACGATGAAGGACATGCTCAACGAGTCGAAACGACTTCGCGAAGAGTCTGTCCAACTGTACGTCGACATCATTCAGAACTACCCCGACTTCGCCGAGCTCGACTCCGTCCTGTACTACCTCGGCGCCAACCTGATGGAAGTCGGTAAGCGCGAGCAGTCGCTCGAGATCTTCAAGCGCCTCATCAACCAGTATCCCCAGAGCCGATTCGTCCCGAACGTGCTGCTGGCGTTCGGTGACTTCTATTTCGACACCGACGACATGGCGAGCGCGCTCAAGGCGTACAAAGAGGTCAAGAAGTACCCGAAATCGCCTGTGTATGCGTACGCCCGCTACAAAGAGGCATGGTGCTATTTCAACCTGGAAGGCAAAGACAAAGCGCTCGACACCTTCCTTCAGGTCATGGATATCGCCAAGAAGTCCAAGCACCAGACGGCTGGCGGCCTGATCAAGCAGACTCGCAAAGACATCGTCCTCACCTACTCGTTCATCGGCGCGCCCGACAAAGCGATCCCGTTCTTCAAGAAGATCTCCGGAGACAAGGAAGAGTACCTCGGCATGGGCGAGCGCCTCGCCGTTCTCTATGCCGACAAAGGTAAGCCGCTCGAGTCGACCGAAATCTACCGGGAGCTCATCAAGCTCAACAAAGATTCGTTCAAGACCATCGAGTACCAGTACGAGGTCGTCCGAAACACGACGACGATGAACTCGTACAGCCAGGCAGTCGTCAAAGAGATCGTCTCGCTCTTGAAGCTCGTGCAGTACGCCGATGCTGGAAAGTTCAAAGACGTCGACAAGGAGCGCTATCCGCGCCTCAGAACTCGGGTCGAAGAGCTCGTCCGAGGCTGGGCGACCACGTACCACCGCGAAGCGCAGAAGACGAAGAACCCTGACCTCTACGCGATGGCGTACTTCCTCTACAAGTTCTACCTAGAGACGTATCCGAAAGGTCCGAAAGCGTACCAGATGACGTTCTTCTACGGTGAGCTGCTCTACCGCCTTCAGAAGTGGGAAGAGGCTGCACAGGCGTACGAGAACGCCACCGTCATCGAGCCGGAAGGCAAGTACACCAACGAAGCGGTGCACGCGCTCGTGTTGTCATACTTCAAGATCGTGAACCTCTCCGAGGAGAAGGCTGACCTCCAGGAGGATTCGCAGGCAATGCTCGACGAGGCCACCTGTGAGGAGACCGAAGACAACAAGTGCGAAAAGAAGAAGGTCGAAGTTCCGAAGCCGAAAGAGATTCCGGAACTGAACCAAAAGCTTCTCAACGCCTGCAAGAAGTACGTCGAACTCAACCCGAAAGGGGACCGCATCGTCGACGTGAAGTACACGATGGCGCGTACGTACTATGACTATGATCACCACAAAGAGGCCTCGGACGCGTTCAAGGACATTGCGTACTCGCACCCCGACCACCGTCTTTCGGTCATCGCAGCGAACCTTCACCTCGACTCGTTGAACATCCAGCAAGACTTTGCGGGACTTCACGCGGCTGTCCTCGAGTATCTCGAGAAGCAGCCCATCAAAGATGAAGCGTTCATCGAAGACATCACGGCGCTCAACGCGTCCATTCGCTTCAAGAAGTGCACGATTCTCGACGAAGAAGAGAAGTGGAAGGAGGCGGCGCTTTGCTTCGTCGCATACTTCCGCGACTTCCCTGAGAGCGAGCACGTCGACAAGGCGCTCTACAACGCCGCACTCGACTTCGAACGGATGAAGGACCTCGGCAAGGCCATTCAGGTTCGAATCTTCCTGCTGAAGTTCCGACCGGAGTCGGAACTCGCGCCGAAGTCGCTGTTCAACATTGGCGCGAACTATCACGCTCTCGCGGTCTACTCGGAAGCTGCCAAGTACTACGAGCTCTACGCTGCGACGTACCCGAAGCGCGAGAAGGCCGAAGTTGCCCTCGCCGACGCATCGACCTTCCGTCAGGGGTTGGGCCAGCTCGACAAGGCCGTCGAGAACTACGAGAAGTACCTGGAGAACTACGGCACCCGCGACCGAGAGAAGTCGGCCGACGTCTACTTCCAGATTGCGAAGATCTACGAAGATCAGGGCAAGAAAAAGGAAGCGTTCGACCAGTACAACAACTACATCCGCAAGTACGGCAAGAAGGGGCCGCCTGACCGCATGGTTCAGGCGCACGTGAAAGTTGGCCTCTACTTCTGGGACCGGAAGGGAAGTGCGAACCGCAAAGATGCGCTGAAGTGGTTCAAGAAGACGCTCAAGACTTTCGAGAGCTACCCGAAAGCCGAGCAGGAGAAGATGGGTATCGGTCGTGATGCTGCCGCTCAGGCGCGTTTCATGATTGGTGAGGACGTCTTCGAGGAGATGGCGAAGATCAAGATCGACTCGAAGGACGAGAAAGAGCTGAAGAAGCGACTTCAGAAGAAGTTCAAGGTCGCTGAAGAAGCGCAGAAGATCTTCGAGCAGGTCATTGGATATGCTCGTCCTGACTGGGCAATTGCGGCTCTCTACCGTATTGGCGCCGGCTTCCAAGACTTTGCGGAGAACATCCGTAGCTCACCGCCCCCCCCTCGCCTGACGTACGATCAGAAAGAGATCTACCGAGGTATTCTCGAGGACCAAGCGGTCATCATCGAGGAGAAGGCAGTCGACGCGTACAAGCGCGCACTCGACGTGGCGAAAGAGTACAGCTGGTTTAACGACTACTCGAAGAAGGCCGAGATTCAGCTCGCCCAGCTTCGTCCGAAAGAATACCGAAAGCCGTCTGAGCTCCGCGCGGAGCCGGACCACCTGTCGCACGGCTTCTCGCGCGTTCAGTTCATCGAAGCGGTCGAGGATGAAGACCGCCTGACGGACCTGAATGCGAGTGGACCGGCTGAGGCTCCGCCTCAGAGTGAACCGACGTCGATGCGATAAGCAGGGAACGGAACGAAATGAAACGACTGATACTATTGACGATATTCGCCCTTGCGATCGGCGCCGCTTGCTCGAGCGCCGACACCAAGCCGGACAAACCGGCTCCACAGGGGGGCACGGTGAACAAGGAGGCGATCAACGCCTTTGAGGATGCCGTTGCTGCCTTCAAGAAGGAGCCTCGCGATCTCGACCTCGTCGAGAGCAAGCTGGAGGACGCGGTCGACGAAGACCCGAAGTTCGGCAAGGCGTGGTTCAACCTGGGGCTGGTGCGCGAGATGCGGGACAACCGCGATGGCGCGCGCGAGGCCTATCAGAAGGCCGTCGAGACCGCTCCGGCGCTTGGTGGTCCCCACGTCAACTTGGGCATGCTCAAGTTCGAGGAGACTGGCAGCGTCGAGGAGGCCGAGCCGTACTTCAATCGAGCGGTCGAAGCTGACCAGTTCAATACCGGGGCGCACTCGAACATCAGCGCGATCCTCCGCATGCGGAAGGACTACGTGAACGCGGTTCGTCACGCTCGTTTGTCGCTCGCCGGTGACTCGCAGAACTTGGACGCATACGCGAACCTCGCGCGCGTTTACTACGACCGCGGCAACCACGATGTGGCGCTGCTGGTGTGCCTGAACGCCCTGAAGCTCGATAAGTCGCGGGCCGACATCTACAACATCGTCGGCCTCGTCTGGCTGGCGAAGAATGACGTGACCGAGGCAATTCGCCAGTTCCGTCAGTCGATCGATGCCGATCCGAACTTCGTTCCGGCGATCATGAACCTGGGCGCAGTGATTCTGAACGTTCGCGATTACGAGGAGGCGATTCAGCTCTTCGACCGAGTGCTCAAACTGGAGCCGGAGAATCTCGAGGCCAAGATTTCGGTCGCGGTCGCCAAGCGTGGGATGGGTGACCTGGAGACGGCCAAGAAGATCTACGACGAGGTGAAAGCAAAGGACCCGCAGAATCCATTGATCGCGTTCAACTTCGCGGTGCTCGAGCATGAGCACAACGCGCAGAATGCGATGATCGGGATCGGCGCAGATCCTCCGCCGGAAGATCCAATCGAGCAGATGGACTGGAACATCGCCAACATGAAGAAAGCGATGAGCCACTACGAGAAGGCGATCAAGCACTACTCGGACTATCTTGCGTGGCAGCGCTCGGACAATGAGGAGCGACGGAACGACGCTCAGGATCGCATTCGCCAAGTGGAAGAGCTCATTCGAGTGATGGGTGAGCAGATTCCGCAGATGGAGATGCAGAAGGAGAGCCTTCGTGAGGATCTCCGACTGCAGGCGGAGCAGGAGGCAGCCGCGGCCGCAGAGGCCAAGGCAGCTGAGGAAGCGGCGAAGAAAGAGGCTGCCGAAGGTGGCGGCGCCGCACCTGAGGGTGGTGAAGCGGCTCCAGAGGGTGGCCAATAAGGACCACACGAATCGCTCAAATGAGGTCGTCCTGCCGGGACGGCCTTTTTTGTGTGTGTAGTTCCGCTCGATTCGGGCGTGTGCGGCTTTTTCGCTTTCAGGAAGGTGTGGTAGACTGTCCGCGCCCTAACTTTTTTTCGATCTGGATGGAACTTCCCGCGAACGACGTTGTCGAAGGGAGAGAGGACGATCCAGAGAAGCACATGACGCGGCCTGAACCGCGGGGAGCAATCCGATGGGTAAGACGATTCTGAAGACTTTCGTGGTGGCAATGGTGATGAGCCTTGCCCCAGCAGCGTTCGCGCAAGACAGCCTGCCGACGGCGGGTGAAGCCATGGGCGGGGGCGGAGGCGGAGGCGTCGTCTACAAGAAGGAGACGGTCTATGACTTCGATGGTGACGACGTGGAAGGTAACCTCGTCAAGCCGGACGAAGCGAACATCACCGGTGAGCAACACGGGAAGACCAGCAGCCTGATTAAGATCCGAGCGGACTTTATCCCTGAGATGATCAAGAGCGTCGAAAACATCTGAATCGCCAAAATTTCGACAGTTGGCGCGGGCGACCGTAAGGTAGAGCCCACATTCCACGAGAAGTACGACTCCCGCCGATGCGTGCGGGGAGCCGATAAGGACACAGAGCGATGAGCGAAAATAACCTCATTCTGCGATTCGAAGTCATCGTCGACGGCGAGGTGGTTCGAACCGAGGATCTCGACCAAGACGTAGTCAAGGTCGGTAAGCTCGGAAGTTCCCACCTGAAGCTGGACGACCCGAACGTTTCCCGCATCCACGCGGTGATCGAACGCTCGGCCGACGGCGAATTCAGCGTAATCGATCTGGGATCGGCGACGGGCACCTACGTCAACGGCGAGAAGGTGACGAAGTCGTCGGTGATGGACGGCGACGAACTTCAGTTCGGCGATACGACCGTTCGGGTCCACGTCGTGGACGCCGCCGTGGCAGCAGCCGAAGCAGAAGCTGCAGCCGCGCCCGCGATGATCACGCTCGATGATGGAACCGAAGTCGAGCCGTACACCCTGCAAGGGTATTACGACGACGCCGGCAACTACATCCCCGGGTACTACGAAGAAGACGGTACCTATCAGCTCGGCTACGGCTACTACGACGACGAAGGCGCCTGGCAAGTCTCGCACGGCTACTACGACGCGGCCGGTGAGTGGATCGACAGCGATACTCCGGTGTCGTCCGTCGCCGCTACCGCTTCTGACACCGGAAGTGGTGCGACCGCTGCCGCGAAGTCGAATTGGGCCTTCGCCGGAACGAGCGACCGCGAAGTCTACAAAGAGAATTTCTTCAGCGGTCATGGTGGCGACACGCTCGAAGTGGCGATGGTCTGGCAAGACTCCGTCATCGCCATCAAGAGCTACACAAAGTCTGAAAACGTCACGATCGGTTCGGACAAGAAGGACGAGTTCTTCCTCGAAGATCCGACGCTGACCGAAGACCCGTTCCCCATCGTGGTTGTCGAAGGCGGCTACACGCTGAACTTCACGCCGCAGATGCGCGGTACGATCAAAGAAGGCGATCAGGAGTACACGCTCCAGCAGGCGATCGACCAGGGAATCGCTCGACCGAGCGCCCACGTTGGCGGCGGATATGGAGTGAACCTCACGGGCCGAACGTCGGCGGCAATCGACATTGGTGAGACGACGTTCCTCGTCCACTTTGCCGACATGCCGGTCGTCGCTGCAGGTGGCCTCGGGTTCGATACGGCTCCAGTCCCTTACGTGGGACTCTCCGCCGTTGCCCACATCCTCTTCTTGCTCCTCGCGATGACCTGGCCCGATCGGGCTGGTTCGCTCGACCTCGATGGCTTCAACGCCAACGACCGGTTCGTGCAGCTCATGCTTCAGCCGGAACAGGTAGAAGAAGAGCCCGACTGGATGGACGATGACGGTGGCGACGAAGAAGCCGCCGCCAAGCACAAAGGCGAGGAAGGTAAGGCCGGTAAGGAAGATTCCGAACAGGTCGACAAAAAGCTCGCCATCAAAGGCCCTGCTTCGAACGAAGAGATGGAGCTGAAGCGAGCGCGCGACACCGAAGTCGCCATGAACGCCGGTATCGCCGGTGAGCTCATGGTGTCGAGCCCGTGGGGCACGGCATCGACCTCGGTGGGTAGCGACGCGATTCACGCACTCGGAAACCTCCAAGGTGGCGAGTTCGGTGAAGCGAAAGGCTTCGGCGGTCTCGGCCTCTCCGGCGCAGGCCGTGGCGGTGGTGGTATCTCCGAGCGTGGTATTGGCCTGGCGAACGTCGGTACCGCTGGTCGCGGTGGTGGCGGACGTGGAGGCAGTGGCTACGGTAAAGGCGCTGGTGACCTCGGTGAGCGTAACGCTCGCGTTCCGAAAATTGTCCCCGGCAAGCCGGCCGTTCAGGGCTCGCTGGACAAAGAGATCATTCGTCGCGTGGTGCGTCAGCACCGTCGCGAGATCAAATTCTGCTACGAGCAGGAACTGCAGAAGAACAAAGAGCTCAAGGGTCGCGTGGTCGTGAAGTTCACGATTTCGGCGACGGGCTCGGTGGTCTCGGCAGTGGTTCGTGAGACGACGCTGAAGAGTGCGTCGGTCGAGCGCTGCATGACCGGCAAGATTCGGCGCTGGGTCTTCCCGGAGCCGAAGGGCGGCGGCATCGTGATCGTGAACTACCCGTTCAACCTGAGTTCCTAAGGGAAGCACGCATTTCGCGTTCTCGAAGACCCGGTCGAAATTCGGCCGGGTTTTTTCGTGTCTGCGGCGTACGATCGCGGTCAGAAGGATCATTGCGGCCCCGCCGAAATCGGGGTTATGATGCTCGGCGAATCAAAGAACTGAAGTCCAAACCCCGAAACGCCTCAGACGGCAATCGGGAGACCCCTCACGGAGAAGGCTTCGATGCAGATGATGCCCATGGCTCGTCGTTTACGCGTCGTTGGCGCGCTCGCCGCATGCTTGGTGGTTTTGATTCTCGCAGGTTGCGGGAGTATGGACCGAGCGGAAGCGATTCGAACGATGAATGAAGGATTGGAGGCTTACCAACTCGGCGACACGATCGAGGCGGTGGGTCTATTGAAACAGGCTGGCCAGACGGATCCGTCGTACGCCGAGCCGCCGTACTATCTGGGCCAGCTCTATCATATGAAGCTGGAAGAACCGGATAATGCGATTCACTACTACCGCGAAGCGCTGACACGGGATGAAGACAACCCGCAGATTGCGTACCGGTTGGGCACGGTGATGAGCCAGCAGGGCAAGTGGGAGGAGGCTGAGACGTATTTTACTCAGGCGACCACCAACAAGCCCGACTTCGCCAAGGCCTGGTTCCGACGCGGGCTCGCGCAGAACGCGCAGCGCAAGTACACCGACGCGGTCGACAGCTACATGGAGTCGATCAAGGCGAACGCGCGCATGAAGATGGATGAGGAAGACCTCGGCGGCGCGGCATATCACGCGCTCGGCGACCTCTACATCCGATTCAAGCTGTTCGACAAAGCGATCAAGGTCTACGAGAACGGCCTGGAGAACAACGCCGATGTGCCTCGATTGCACATGGGACTTGGTGTGGCTCAGCTGAATGCGGAGCAGTACGCCGAAGCCGAGAAGAGTTTCTCGGCTGCACTGGCGGCCGACGCGTCATTGTCGACCGCCGTGTTCAACCGCGGCGTGGCTCTGATGCAGCTGGGGCGTACCGAAGATGCCGTCGCGGCATTCGAGGACTACTCCGTGCGGGCCAACCCTGAGAACGAGCAAGCGCAGATCACCGCGGCTCAGGGATTCGTGCAGCAGATCAGAGAAGCAAACGAAGCAAAAGAAGAGAAGTAGCACCGAATTTCACCGCCTATCGCCGTCGGTCTTTTGGACCGGCGGCTTGGGCGTTGTTCATGTCGCGCGAACGTTGCGTACGAACGTTCGTCACGTAGTTACCCCTCAGGAAGCATAGAAACGCATGGATCGGGAATCGCTGGTTCAACAGTATTTCGCCCGACTCGAGTCCAACCCGCACGACCTATTGGCGGTGTGGCAACTCGAGCAACTGTTCCCTCTTGAGGAGCGTGGTCAACTGGTAGGCGCGATGAAAGACGCCGCACCAGATCAACCCACTCCGGAGGGCTCGGCGCGCCTCTACCTCGAAGCTGGTCGAATCGCTGGACTCCAACTGGGCAAGGCCGAACTCGGCCAAGCTTTGTTGGCGCGTGCGACTCAGATGGCCGAGGACAATGCCCTCATGCCCGAAGTGAAGCTCGCGACCCTGTCGCTTGCTGGCGAGTGGGAGGAGGCGTTCGATTTCTTCGGACAAGCCGTCGAGCAGATCGAGGATGCCGGGGTGTCTTCCCGACTCTATCTGCGGATGGGGAACATCCTCGAGGATGTGATCGAAGACCTCGGAGAGGCCGACAACGCGTATAACTACGCGGCGGAGCTCGATCCGGGGAACATCTTGGCCCTGCGATATCGCCAGGAGCTTGCCCGGTCACAAGGTGAGTGGCTGCGACTTGCGGAGGTGCTCTACGCCGAAGCTAGCGTTGGCGACGACGCTGCTCGTCAGATGGAGGTCATGCTCGACCTCGGCGACGTGTATCTGCGCCACCTCGAGAGGGAAGAAGACGCAGCTCAGTGCTACGTCTCGGTCTACGAATTCGATCCGGCGAACGAGCGCGCTCGCGCAGCGTTGGCCGAGCTCGGCTACGACGTTCCCGCGCTCGAAGAAGACGGTGAGGACGTTGAGGTCGAAGCGGCCGATCCCGAAGAGGAACTCGAGGTCGCACCGATCGAAGAGGACGAAGAACTCGAGGTCGCTCCGATCGAGGACGAAGAACTCGAAGTCGAGCTCGCTGAAGAATCGGATGCCGACGAACTCGACGGCGCCGAACTCGAGCAAGAGTCTGACGCCGACGAACTCGACGTCGCCGAACTCGAGGAAGAGTCTGACGCCGAATCGGCCGAAGATGCGGACGAAGATTCGGATGAGGGAGCCGAAGACTCGGAAGCTGAACTCGAGGCCGACGAACTCGAAGACGCGGACCTCGAAGAGGGCGACGAAGACGAGGTTGAGGAGCTCGAGGCGGTCGAAGAGATCGTTGCCGAAGAAGAAGACGACGAAGATCCCGACGCAGCATGGCGAAACCGTTTCATGTCGCTGATGGAGCAGGCATCGGGTGAGTCCGGTGAGGCTGCGCTACAGCTACTTGTTCGGGCTGCCCGGCTCGAAGCACGTCACCGTGACGGAGATGCTCTCGCTCTGCGTCTTTGGCGCGAAGCGGTCGCGCAAGACCTCGCCTCGGACTTCCATTCGCGGGCCCACTTCTTGTTCGATTCGGCGAGCTTCTGGGAGTCGGCACTCGAAGAGACCGACGAGGCGAAGCTGCAGGCGAAGGTTGCATTCATCAACCTTGGCGATGCGGATCGCGCGAGCTCCCTTGCTGGCGATGACGAAGAGATCGCGCAGCTTCTGGAAGATCGCGAAGCGGGCGACAAGAACTGGCGAAAGTTCCAGCGCGAGCTCGAAGGTCGATTCGACGATCTGGGAGAGGACGAAAAGGCGTTCGCGGTCTATTGGCGCATGGCGGACCTCTCGATGGCCGCTGGCGACGTGGACAAAGAGATGGACGCGCTTCGCCGACTCGACCGACAGGTCGATTCGGACGGTCGCGTCAAATCCCGTCTCAAGCGCGTCTACGCAAAGGCCGAAAAGTGGCCGATGTATGTCGACATCATCAAGAAGGAGGTCGAAGGGCTGGGAGATGACGACCCGGCGGAGAAGATCGACCTGTTGAACGAGATGGTGGTCGTCTATCGCGACGAGATGCAGCACGACATGATGGTCGTGAACACCTACAAGGACATCCTCGCGCTCGACGAATCGAACCTCGAGGCGATCGATGCCCTCATCGGCCTCTACGACAAGCTGAATCGATCGTCGGAATTGGTCGCGATGCTGCAGCAGAAAGCCGAAATGGTGAAGAAACCGGCCCGCAAGGTCGAGATCTACAGCCAGATCGCGCAGCTGTTCCTCGAGAAGTTCCGAAACCAGGCCGAGGCAATCAAAGCCTACGAGTCGGTCTTGGAGATCGACGCGTATCACCCAGAAGCGCTCTCGTTCCTCAAGGAGATGTACGAGAAGCGACGCGACTGGGAGAAGTTGATCGACGTGCACAAGCGCGAGATCGAAACGTACGACAGCGACGAGGCGAAAGCCGAAGGCCTCAAGGAAGTTGCTCAACTCGCGAGCGATCGTCTGCGCAACAATGAGATCGCGACCGAGCTGTGGCTCGAAGTCCGCCAATTCGCTACGCAAGACCCCGACGCGCTGGATGCCCTCGAGACGCTCTACGAGAAGACCAAGTCGTATGACGAACTTGGCGAGATTCTCGATCAGAAAGCGGCGATCAACGAGGACGCTGAAGAGCAGATGAAGCTCTATCAGAAGATGGGGATGCTCTACTCGGACCGTCTGGGCAACGCTGAGAAAGCGATCTCGGCATGGCAGAAGGCTTTGGCGCTTCAGCCAGACGATCTCAAGGCCCGAAAGGCACTCGAACGCCTCTACATCGACAATCAGCTGTGGGACGACCTCGAGTCGTTCTACGACGAGTCGGATTCGTACGAGCCTTCCGATCTCGTTCGTTTGCTCGAGACTTTGGCCGGAACGGTCAAGGAAGATGACGTCAAGATCGAGCTGCTGCTGCGTGCGGCGCGCAACTGGCGTGAAAGGCTCGACGATACCGGTCGCGCCGAGCGTGACCTCGAGCGTGTACTCGGCATCGACGAACGCAACGCGGCTGCCGCGCTGCAGCTCGAACCGATCTACGTCGATGCGGAGCAGTACGACAAACTCAAGGACGTCTACGAGATCATCCTCGAGCACCGTGAGGAAACCGAAGAGCGACGCGAGTATCAACTCAAGCTGGCAGAGCTTCACGAAGCTCAGCTTGGCGATGTTGGCAACGCGTTTGCCTGGTATGCGCAGGCATTCCTGTCGACGCCCGAAACCGATGATCTGGTCGAGCTCGAGCGCACCGCGAATCAGAGCGACCAGTGGGCGCAGCTCGTCTCGGTCTACCAGACCGCGCTTGGGCAGGAGATTTCGGAAGATTCGCATCGCCGACTTCGCCTGCGACTCGGACGAGTCCTCTCGGAGGAGCTCGGCCAACTCGACGAGGCGCTCGCCCAGTTCCAGTCGGTCCTCGATGAGGATGACGAGAACTTGAAGGCGCTCGCCGCGATCGAGGACATCTACGAGCGCGCCGAGCGTTGGGACGACCTGATGAAGGTCTATCAGCGACGAATCGAGCTCACCGATGCGCCCGAAGACCGTGTGAAGATTCTGCACGGCATGGCGATGATCGCCGAGAATCAGACGGGCGACGTCGATTCCGCGATCACGAAGTACAAAGAAGCTCTGGAAATCGACGAGAACTATGCTCCGTCGCTCGCCGCGCTTCACCGGCTGTATGCCGGTCGACAGGACTACGACGATCTCGCTGACGTCATTCGGCGCGAGATTGCGATCGTGGAGGCGAATGCCGAGGCGCGTACTGAAGGTGCGGTCTCCATCGTCGACGCGATGGGCCTTGTTCAGGCCGCAGCCGAACCGGAGGTTGCAGAGCCGGAGTTTGTGGAAGAATCCGAGGCCGAGCTCGAGATCGAGCCGGTTGAAGAGTCGGAGCCTGGCTTCGACGAGGACGACGGTCTCGCCGAAGAGTCGTCGGAATCTGGTCTGGAAGAAGTTTCGTCGGAGTCGGACCTCGAGGAAGACTCCTCGGATGCCGGGCTCGACGAAGATTCGTCCGATGCCGAAGAGGCTGAGGAAGAGGAAGGGCTCGACGAGGAGAGCCTCGAAGAGGAGTCCGAAGAGGAGTTCGAAGAGGAATCCGAAGAAGAGGTCGTGGTCGATGCGCCGGCCGACGAAGCTGCGCGCGTGGCCGTTGCCGAAGGGCCGATCTACACCGAGGAAGACGTCGAGCTCCTGGTGAGCCTTCGTTACGAGCTGGGCATCGTCTGCAAGGAGTTCCTTGGCGAAGACGAAGAAGCAGTGACCAACCTTGGTCGCGTGCTCGCCTGGCGCCCGAATCATGCGGATGCACTGGCGGCCATCGAGAGCTATCTCGAGTCGACGGAATTCCAGCATCGAGTCGCTGTCACCCTCGAGCCCGTCTACGAAGTTCGCGGTGCGTGGGACGATCTGATTCGAGTGCTTGGACTGCAGGTCGATCACGCCTCCGACGACGCCGAGAAAGTGCGTCTACTCGGACGAATGGGCGACATCCACCTCGACGAGAAGGGCGAACCAGAAGCAGCATTCCGCGCCTACTCGAGAATCCTTCCGCATCAGCCGAGTCATGGCCGTGCGCGTGGGCAGATGGAACGCATCGCCGCTCACCTCGGAAACTGGCAAGAGGTCGTCGAGCACTACTCGGACGCACTCGGTTCGGTCGACGATGTCGAGCTCGAGAAAGAGTACTACTTCGCACTCGGTGACATCTGGGCGGATCATCTCGATGATGCTGCACAGGCACAGGAGTGGTTCGAGAAGGTTCTCGAGAAAGAGCCGAGCAGCGCTCGCGCTCTCGACGAGCTCGAAGGTTTGCTGCTCCGCGAAGAGAAGTGGGAAGAGCTCCACAGCGTGCTCGAGAAGAAGCTCGCGCTCGCCGATTCGGAAGAAGAAGTTCGCGCTCGGCGACTGCGTATCGCGCTTCTCTTCGAAGAGAAGCTTGGCGATCGTGGAAAGGCGATCGAGATCTACGGCGACATCCTCGCCGACCATCCGGAGGACCTGGGCGCACTTCGGGCGATGAATCGCCTGTACCGCACCGAGGGTCGCTGGGACGAATTGGCCGCGAATCTCGAGAACGAACTCGAGCTCGCGCCAGCCGAAGAGACGAACGACGTCAAGAACCGACTCGCAGGCGTGCTTCACGCGCATCTGGGCGAGTGGGAACGTGCGGTCGATCTGTATGAGGAAGTGCTGGATTCGGATGCCGCGGATGCGGACGCGCTCGGCTCGATGGAAGAGCTGATGTACGCCGAGGACGCGCCTTCGGGTCGTATCAGCCGAATTCTCGAGCCGCTCTACATGGCGGTCGACAATTGGGCATCGCTCGTCGCTGCGCTCGAGGTTCAGGCCGAAACGGCCGAGACCGACGAAGAGCGCGTGGAACTTCTGCACCGCATCGCGGCGCTGCACGAAACGCGCGGCCAGTCGTTTGCGGATGCGTTCCAGACGTACGCCCGAGCCCTGCAGGCCGACGTCGAGAACGAAGCCACGCTGCAGCACCTCTACCGCCTGGCACAGACGACCAACGACTACGAGTACCTGGTTCAGGTGTTCGAGTTCACGGCGTCAGAAAGCGAGGAACCGCTGGTGAAGCGGGATATGCTTCGCCGCGCGGCGACCGTGCTTCGCGATACGATCGTAGATGTCGAACGGGCTACTGAGCGCCTGCATCAGGTGTTGGAGCACGTTCCGGAGGATATCGAGACGGTCAATGAACTTCAGGCCATCTACGAGCGCGATTCGAACTGGGGACAGCTCGTCTCGATTCTCGTTCAGAAAGCGGAGCTCGTCGAAGAGCCGGAACAGAAGATTCAGCTGCTGAAGCAGTCGGCGACGATGTACGAGGAGTTCCTCGAGGCGCCGCTGCAAGCCATCGACAGCTACAACCGTGTTCTGACGATCGACGATTCGGACGCACACGCGATCGACCGTCTGGAAGTTCTGTATCGTGAACAGGAGATGTGGGACGAGCTGCTGTCGACGTTCCAGCGCAAGGTCGAGCTCGCGCCGAACGACGAAGCACGCAAAGACCTCTTCTACGCGATGGGGATGATCTATCGCGAAGAGCTGCATGAGCCGCACGACGCGATCGATACGTTCCGGAACATTCTGGAGATCGACACCGCCGAACTGTCTGCATGGCAGCATCTCGACGAGCTGTTCCAAGAGACGGAGCAGTGGTCCGAACTTCTTCAGACCTTGGAAGCGCAGCTGTCGCTCACGCAGGTTCCGGAAGATTGGTACACGCTGAAGTACCGAATCGGTCGCCTCTATGAGACCGAGCTCTTCGACGTGCCACAGTCGATCGAAGTCTACCGGGAGATTCTGGAGAACGACGGTACTCATCAGCCGACGACCGAGGCTCTCGAAGGCCTCATCGAACGTGGCGATCACGAGGCTCAGGCAGCCGAAGTGCTCGTGCCGATCTATCAGCAGGGCGCGGAGTGGGAGAAGCTCATCCACATCAACCGCCTGCTGATCGAAGCTACGGAAGACCCCGAGCGACGACTCGAGCTGTTCAATGAAGTTGGGCAGATTCAAGAGCACCGCGTGGGCGACCTCGCCGCGGCCTTCGAGACGTTCGTCGAGGCATTCGGCGCCGATCCGACGCGCGAGGAGACGCTCAACACGCTCGAGCGTTTGGCCGCACAGCTGGACGCATGGGAGCTGTTGATCGAGCGACTCGACGAGAAGTTGGCCGATATGACCGACTTCGCGGCGGTTCGCGCCGTGTTGCTCCGAATCGCTCGAATCTACGAGCAGGAGACGCTCGATGCATCGTCGGCGATCGACCGCTTCAACCGAGTGCTCGAGATCGAGCCCGATGATTCGGTGGCGATCGAAGCTCTCGACCGCCTCTACCAACGCGAAGGACGGTGGGAAGACCTCGCCGAGATTCTGCGCGCGCGAATTCTGAACTGCCAGGACCCCGACGAGATGTTGTCGCTTCGACTTCGTCTGGGACAGCTGTTCCAGACGGCGTTGGAAGATGCGCAGTCAGCCCTCGAGACGTATCAGGAGATTCTCCTGAACGACCCCGAGAATCCCCAGGCGATTCAATCGCTGGAGCAGATGTTCATGTCGGGTCAGGCGGTGACGCAGGTCGCTGCCATCCTCGAGCCGTTCTACAGCGAACGAGGTCAGCACGAGAAACTCGTGGAGATTTACGTTCAGCGATTGGAGCAGATCGACGAGCCGGAAGAGCGCTACGACGTGTGGATGCTCATCGCGAACACGTTCCTGCAAGAGCTTCAGGACAAAGAGAGCGCCATCGTCGCGTACGGTCGCGCGCTCGCCGAGAAGCCTGAGGAAGTTCGACTCATCGAAGAGATCGAAGAGATTGCGGGCGAAACCGGTGCCTGGGGACAGGCCGCCGAATTGTTCGCTGACGCGCTTGAAGCAGGTCGCGCGGACGAAGAGGCACAGGTGCCTCTCTACCTTGCGCTTGCACGAATCTTCGACAAGCAGCTCGGCCTGATGGACGAAGCCGAGCAGTCCTACCTCGCCGCGCTGCAGCTCGATGAGACGCAGCCGGACGCACTCGAAGCACTTGATCGCATCTACGAGAACCAGGCCCGTTGGTCGGACCTCGCGAGCGTGATTGAGCGACGAATCGAGGGACTCTACGACGAAGAGAAGATCGTCGATCTGAAATACCGACTCGCTCAATTGTTCCAGACGCAGCTGATGGATCTGGATCAAGCGGTCGACACCTACCGCAGCATCCTCGACGTGACGCCGATTCATGCGCCTTCGCTGAAGATGCTCGAACGCATCTTCTACGAGCGTCAGGAATGGGAAGACCTGTTCGAGATTCTCGAGCGAGAGTCCGAGATTACCGAAGATCCGGACGAGCGTGCGAACTTCTACGGTCAGATGGCGCAGCTCGCAGAAGAAGCGCTCGACCGCAAGATGGAAGCCGTCGACCTGTGGAATCGCGTGCTTCAAATGCGCGAGGACGACCTCAACGCCCTTCGCCAGCTTCGACGTCTGTACGTCGAAGACGAGCGCTGGTCCGACCTGGTCAATGTTCTCGAGCGTGAAGTGGAGCTCACCGAAGATGCGGGCGAGCGACTTGGTCTCTACCAGGCGCTTGGTCAGCTTTGGGGCGACCAGCTGGCGAACGAGGGTCAAGCTCTCGATTCGTGGCAGAAAGTCCTCGAGATCGACCCGAATCATCTGCCGGCGCTTCGCGCTCTGCGTCAGCTCTACGAGAACCAGAGCGATTACGTCGAGCTGAGCAACGTCATCTACCGACTGCTCGATCACGAAGGTGTCGAGCCGGATTCGAAGCTCGAGTTGTGGACCCAGCAAGGCCGCATTCAGGGCGAGATGCTCATGCAGCCGGAGCGCGCGATCGAGGCGTGGAAGCACGTCCTCACGTTCGACCCGGGCAATGAGATGGCGCTCGAACAGCTCGAGCAGCAGTTCCTGCAAGAGTCGCGTTGGGAAGAAGCAGCCGAAGTGCTCGAGATGAAGCTCGACTTCGTCGAAGACGCTTTCGACAAGATCGACCTACTCGTGCGCATCGCCGACATCTGGGAAACGAAGATCATGGACCGCGACCGCGCGGCTCAGTTCTACGAGTACATCCTCGAGGTCGACCCGACGAATACGCAGGCTGGTGCTTCGCTCGAAGCGATCTATCGCGAACAAGCGACGCCCGACGCGTACCAGAAGTTGGCGAGTCTCTACCTCGATCGTTCGGACCAGATGGCCGACGACATCGCTTCGTTCCTCGAAGCTCGTCGACAGTCGGCGAATATCTTCGAGGTCGAACTGCAACATCCTGACGGTGCGTTCCTCGTGCTCTTGACGGCGTTCACGCCCGATACGCTCGACGACCAGCAGCTCATCGCCGATCTGGAGCGACTCGCTCGTGAGACCGGTTCCTGGGCAGAGCTCGTCGCTGCATTCGAAGGTGTGCTCCAGCAGATTGGCGACGCGCTCGAGGCGGCGGAGCTGCACAAGATGGTCGGTAAGTGGCAGGCCGAGGAGCTCGAGCTTCCGGACGACGCCGTCTACCACCTGCAGCGTGCGCTGAGCATCGAGCCGGACAATGTCGATGTGATGGACAACCTCGAGCGCCTCTACCGTGAAATCGCGGCGTGGCCGGAGCTCTCCCAGATTCTTCATCAGCGCGTTGAGCTGACGATGGATCCGGACGAGCAGAGCGACCTTTGGCGCAAGCTCGGGGAGCTTTACGAGATGCAGATGGGTCAGGTCGATGATGCAATCTCGGCCTACAAGCACATCCTGCAGATCGACCCGAGCGACATCCTCGCCATCGAAAGCCTCGAGCGTATCTATGAGGCCTACGACCGTTGGACCGACCTCGTGTCGATTCTGCGGCAGAAGGCCGAGTCGACCTACGACCCTGACGAGATCGTCGGAATCCGATTCCGCATCGCTCAGATTCAGGAAGAGCGGCTCGAGTCGGTCGAGGAAGCGATTGCGACCTATCGCGAAATCCTGGCTGTCGACCAAACGCACATGCAGTCGCTCAAGGAACTCGAGCGACTCTTCATGGCGACCAGCGACTGGCATTCTCTGACCGAAGTGTACGAGCAGCAGATTCAGCTCACGCACGAGCCGGAAGAGCAAATCGTCATCTACGGACGTCAGGCGGCACTCTTCGAGAATCAGTTCGAAGACGTCGACAGCGCGGTCGAGTCGTACAACAACATCTTGATGGTGGATCCGGAGAGCTTGGACGCCATTCAGAACCTCGAACGCCTCTACAGCGGTTCGGAGCGTTGGTTCGACCTCGTCGAGGTCATGCAGCGCCACACCGAGGTGACGGCGCTCGATGATGGCACCCGTTCGCAGATTCTGTCGGAGCTCGGACGCATTCAGCGCGACCAGGTGAACGACCCGAATGCTGCGATTGAAGCGTTCAATCGTTCGCTGCAGATCAACCCGGATCAGCCGCAGCTTCTCGAAGAACTCGCGAATCTCTACGACGAGACCGCGAACTGGGATGCTGCCGTGGAGGCGCTCCGCCAGAAGGCGAGCGCTACCCAGGATCAGGCCGACAAGATCGCGACGTTCGGCCGGATTGGCTTCATGTACGAAGCCAACCTGCAGAACGACGTTGCAGCCGAGGAGGCGTATCAGTCGGCCCTCGCCATCGACCCTGGCCACGAGCCGACGCTTCTTGCGATGCGTGACCTCTACCAGCGCCGTGGCGACTGGGGTGAAGTCATTCGAACGCTGAAGCTCGCCGAAGAGTCGTCGCGTGACCTCAGCCGAAAGGCGGAGTTCCTCTGCGAAATCGGTAAGGTCTACGACCAGCAGATGGACGATACGGTCAGTGCAGTTCGGTACTACGAGACTGCGCTCGAGAACGACCCGAACGTCACCGCAGCTGCGGAGCCGCTCATCGACCTCTATGTGGTCGAGCAGAAGTGGGAGCGCGCACAAACGCTCCTCGAGCGAGTCCTCGCGAGCCCCGAAGAGCGTTCACCGGAGGAGATGCACAAGCGCTTCTTCCAGAAGGCGCGCGTTCACCGTGAGCTCGGCCTTCAGCAAGAAGCTCTCGCCGCGTTCCAGGAGGCTTACGAGCTCGATCCTACGCACACGGACACGCTCAAGGGCTTGAGCGCGCTGCTCTACAACACCGAGCAGTGGGAAGCTGCGTTCAAGATCTTCCAGGCGCTTCAGTTCAATCACACCGATACGCTGAGCACCGAAGAGATCGTCGACCTCTACTTCCGTTCTGGTCGGGTCAAAGACCACACGGGCGAGCCGATGAAGGCCGTCCAGATGTACCAGAAGGCGCTCGAGTACGATCCGCGTCATCCTGAGTCCCTCGCAGCGCTCATCAAGACGTTCGAAGGGCAGGGCCGATGGGACCAGGTCATCGAGTACACTCGATACCTGCTCGACGCCGAGACGGAGCCGACCGCGCGATTCGCCTACTTCGACCGCATCGGTGACATCTACGCGCAGCAGCTCAACCAGCCGATGGCGGCGACCGAGGCATACCTCGAGGCGCTCGACATCGATCCGAAGTCGGTCATCGTGCTGCGCAAGCTTCTCAACGTTTACACGCAAGAGAAGCAGTGGCCTAACGCGGTCGAGATGCTCAAGCGACTCATCGAGAACGAGACAGACGACGGCCGTCGCGCGAAGTACGCGTACACGATTGCTGTCATCCATCGCGACGAAATGAACGACGCGCTTGCTTCGGTGGAGTGGTTCGACCAGGCGCTCGACGCCGACGTCAAACAGCTCAAGCCGTTCGAGGCCATCGACCGAATCCTCACCGAGGCGAAGTCGTGGAAAGAACTCGAGCGCGCGTACCGCCGCATGCTTCGGCGTGTCGCTGAGAACGACGACGGAGAGATGGAGTCGATCAAGATTCTGCTTTGGCAGAACCTCGGCGAGATCTACCGAAGCCGTCTCGGCCACATGAAGAGCGCGATTCAGGCGTTCGAAACCGCAGTCGGCCTGAAACCCGACAGCCAGAAGAACCGCCTGATTCTCGCCGAACTCTACGAGCGAAGTGGCGACCACCCCGACGGGGCGATCGAGCAGCACAAAGAGCTCATCAAGATCGACCACTTCCGCATCGAGAGCTATCGCGCGCTGTGGAAGGCCTACATGCAGAAGAAGGAGTACGACAAAGCCTGGTGCATGGCCGGTGCGCTGTCGTTCCTTCAGAATGCGAACGACCAAGAGGAGAAGTTCTACAAGCAGTACCTCGGTCAGAACCTGAAGCTCGCGAAAGGTCAGTTCAATCAAGAGATGATGAAGCTGATCTATCACGAAGACCAAGACCCGCTGATGAGCGCGATCAACAGCTACATCGGTCAGGGCCTGCGTCAGTTCTACGCGCGCAACATCAAGGAGTGGGGTGTCCACAAGAAGAAGGACATCCTGTCGCCTGATGAACAGCTGATGTTCTGCAAGATCTACAGCTACGCGGCACGTACGTCGGGCTTGATGCCGGCACCCACGCTCTACCTTCGCCGCGATCAGGCGCTCGGTATGCGCAACGCAAACACCGACCCGCCGGCGTTCATCGTCGGTGGCGACATGATGCAGGGTAAGGGCGACCGCGAATTGGCGTTCATCATCGGCAAGCAGGTCTGCCTCGCTCGTCCAGAGAACTACCTGGCCTCGCTCGGGTTCCCGACCGAGTTCCTGAAGCTGTTCTTCATGGCGACGATGCACGTCACGGACCAGTCGCTCGGCATCGGACCTTCGCTCGGCGAACAGGGAGCTCCGGTCATCAAGGAGATCATGTCGATCCCCGCGCAGATGCTCATGCAGATGCAAAAGATGATGAAGGCTTACCTGCAGAAGGGTGAGAACCCGAACCTCTCCGAGTGGCTGACTGGCGTCGATCACACGGGTTCGCGAATGGGACTGATCATGTGTGGCGACCTTCACCAGGCGGCCAGCTGCATCAAGAACGACACGAACCCTGTCGGAAAGGCGACGGCGAAAGAGAAGATTCGCGAACTCGTTCTCTTCTCGATCAGCGATGAGTACTTCAAGCTTCGCCAGCAGCTCGGACTGTCCATCGACAACCGCTGAGCCACAGCAATGAGCTTCTCGCGAGCCGGTCCTCTGGGCCGGCTCGTTCTGTTTCAAGGTCGAACCAATGACAGCTTCTTCAAAACTCATCATCGCACCGACCCCAATCGGCAATCTTGCGGATGCCAGTCCGCGACTGCGAGAAGCGTTCGAGAGCGCCGACGTCATCGCCTGCGAAGACAGCCGAATGACGGGAAAGCTCTTGCAGCTATTGGGTGTGCAGCGATCCGCCAGGCTCGTGAGCTACCACGAGCACAATGCGGCGGAGCGGGCGGCGGAGCTTGCGGAGTTGATGGAGCGTGAGCCGACCACCGTGGTGCTCGTGAGTGACGCCGGCACGCCCACCATCTCGGACCCAGGCTATCGGCTCGTCAACGCGGCGTGGCAGGCGAAGAAGCCGATCGTCGCGCTTCCGGGACCAGTGGCAGCGGTGACCGGTCTCAGCGCCTCGGGCTTGCCCACAGACCGCTTCACCTTCGTTGGATTCTTGCCCGCGAAGCGAAAGGCACGTGTCGAGGCGCTGGGGCGGCTGTGGCCGCGCGGAGAGACGATCGTGGG
Organism: uncultured Bradymonadales bacterium; assembly: GCA_964384605.1. Lineage (GTDB taxonomy): Bacteria > Myxococcota_A > Bradymonadia > Bradymonadales > Bradymonadaceae > CAYLMO01. The sequence goes on from CAYLMO010000003.1 coordinate 140,090, forward strand.
TTACGAGTCTCCACACCGGATTCAGGAGCTTCTCGAGGATCTGGCGGAGTTCTCGGCCACCTCACCGGTCTACCTCGGGCGTGAGCTGACGAAGATGCACGAGGAACATTTGCGTGGCCCCGCCGCAGACCTCTTGGAGCACTTTGCGGATGAGCGTCCCCGCGGAGAGTTCGTCTGGGCGGTGAAGTCGGATGCCGAGCCTGCGGTGGAGGCCGAGTCGGCTGAGTTGGACGCCGACCAGGTCATCGCGGAGCTTCACGAGAGTGGGGTGCATCCAAAAAAAATCCGAACCCTTGTCGCCAAGTGGTTCGGACTCTCGAAGTCGGATGTCTTCGACCGGCTAGAACGCCTGAAGTGATCAGAACATCAGGACGGTGCTCACGAATACCGACCAGGTGTTGAACTCCTGAATGCGGAATCGGTTTCCGTTGGAGTCGTAGGTCGGGTTGTAGACCGGGTTCTTTTCGATGGCGGAGTCGGGACCTTCGAGGTCGACGGTGCTGTCTGCGGTCGTCTCGAGCGAGTCGTCCGCGTCGCGGCCGGTGCGTGCGTTGGTGATGAAGTGCTCTTGCTGGTGGGTCAGCGCGCCGGCGACCTTGAACATGAAGTACTTCGACGGCTGCAGGTGGAGTCCCACGCGTCCTTGCCAGGTGCCGTAGGACTCGACGGTCATGATTCCGTCGGAGCTGAACTCCGAGGGATCGGTCGCGCGGGCAACGGGGTCGTAGATGGGGTCAGGAGCGGCATTGCTTGGTTCGCGCAAGATCCATGCGCAAGCGACGTCACTCGGGTTGGTGACGTTGCCAGCCTGGTCGAATTGCGGGAGCACGTCTTCGAAGCGCTTTCCGTTGCAGTCCGATTTGCCGATGTGGTCGAAGAGCGGCGTGTAGTCGCGGCCTTCGCTCGTGTAGGCGAAGGAGAATCGCAGGTCGATGGCGTACTTTGCGCCGGTCTTGGGGTCTTCGTGCGGGATGAACTCGGTGCCGACGGTGATCTTTCCGGTTTGAGGCGGAAGAGTGAAAACCTGTCCGTCGTTGCTCGCGTCCTTCTGCTCGATCGGGGAGTCGGTGGCGCGGAGCGGAAGGAAGTACTCGAGGCCGAAGTATGGCTCGATCCAATTGAACTTCTTGGACGAAGCGATTTTCCAGGAGAGTTCGTGGACACCTTCGCCCATGTCTTCGTCTTCGACCGTGGCGACCGGAGCGATCGGCATTTGGTAGTTCATGCCGATGAGGAGGGTTGCCTTGGTGTCGTCGCGTTCGTCGTTGAACGGCGCCCAGTGCAGGCCAATCGACGGGTCACCGAAACCGGACCTCGTGTAGTCGACGTAGTCGTCTTCGAGGTTGAACAGTCGGTAGTAGTAGAAGTCGTTGAGGTTCGAGACGTGGCCAGACGGTGAGTCGGCGGCGTCGAAAGCTTCGTTGGCGTTGGCCAGGATGTCTTCGTCGCGAGGGTCCACGGAGGAGTTTGCTGCGCTGACGATGTCGCCTTCTTCGTTGGCGTACTTGAGCCCGCGCGTGGAGTTGAAGACGTAGGGCACGTTGAGACGGAACTCGAGGTCTTTGTAGATTCCGGCGCGAAGTGCGATGTCGAGCGTAGTCTTCTGCTCTTTGTAGAGCATCTCTTTGTTGTAGATGATCGACGGTTCGGAGCAGCGCGTGTTGTCGACTTCGAGCCGCGGGGTCTGCGCGTAGCGTTGCGACGCTTCACCCACGAGGTAGGAGTCGTTCGGCACACAGGCGGCCTCGCGCGTGATTTTCGCGCTGCCGAAGTCGAGACGGAACGTTGGTTCGATGATGATGTCGAACGGGTCATACGTTTCGTCGACGAGATCGTCGAAATCGTCGGCGGCGTCTGCGAGGTCGGTGAAATCGGCTGCAGTTGCAGACGAGAGCGGCGCGAGGGCCGAGAGGACCAGACAGAAAAAGCCAACCAAGATACGCAGGTTCATGGGGGTCTCCAACATTAGACGACCGGTCACCGCAGTAGGAAGTTCCTTCGCCCTGTAGGCGACGCCGTACGCGCGCGGAGGCGCGGGAGACACTGTGGTGTGCGCAACGTTGGAAGTATCAGCGGAGTCGAGAGGGTGTCAAGTTTGGCCCCGTTATCGCTACAACGAACCGGCGCTCCTCCGAGACCTTTTCGTCATTTTGTTGACACCCCCCCATTTCCAGCCGTATCTTGATCCCAGCCCTTCACGGACGATCTCGAACTGCACGTTTCTCTGTGTTCCGGACAACTCATTGTTCGCCGAACTGAAACGAGCACATTCGTGGGTACCTTCGGGGCACGTTCGCCTTGCAAACGCAGCGCGATCGTGCGACGACACGGTGGCAAATCGAACAAGCTCGCAAACCCTCGCTCTCGACCGCCGAGGCTCGACGCATGAAATCTCCCGGTGAACTGCTCAAACACGCTCGTCTCGAGAAAGGCCTCAGCCTCTCCGAAGCCGCGGCGATGACGCGAATTTCGCGCACGATGCTCACGCATCTAGAGCAGGACCGGTTCGAAGAATTCAATGCCGAGGTTTTCGTTCGGGGACACCTGCGGAACTACGCCCGCGAAGTCGGCGCCGACGCTGAGAAAGTCATTCACGCCTACGACCGACTCCGCAATGGTCCCGCAACGGCTGAACGTCAATCCGTCAAGACGGTCGAGCGAAAGCCGCGCGCCCCGAAAAAGCCACGCACCCCGAAGAAGCAGAAAGCCGAAGCTCCACGGGATGCCAAACCCACCTCGCGCGCACGCTCGCCGCGGAAGTGGGCCGAAGGGATCAGCCCGACGCACATGGTCGCGATCCTTCTTGTCCTGGTCGGACTCGTGCTCTTCGTGAGTCTCCTCTCCGGAAACCGCGCCACTGCTCAAGACCCAGCACAGTTCCCGACTCGCTCGCAAGACGCATGGGAACTCGAGCGAGACGTCGAACAGACCCGATGGCTTCTCGAGCAACCCGCCTCGGAAAAATCCGATTCGCAGTAATACGGAGTCGCGATGAAGCGCGACGCCCACAAACTCCTCCTACATTCCGTTCGAAAACTGATTCGCGCTGGTCGCGAAAAAGAACTCGTACGTGTTGTCGGCCGGGCTCACCCGGCTGACCTGGCCTACTGCTTTCAGAAGCTAGGTGGTCACGATCGCGTTCAGCTCTTCGAGGCAATCCCCGAAGACGAACGCGCCGGTGAGATGCTCAGCGAGCTCGAGCCCTCGGTCATCGACGAATTCCTGCCCACGCTCGACGATGACCGTCTCACCGACTTGATCGGTGCGATGCCGTCGGATGATGCCACCGACCTTCTGCTCTACCTCGACGACGAGCGAAAGGAACGCCTCCTCGGGCGCATGGAAGCCGATGAGCAGTCCGAAGCGACCTCGCTCATCGGCTACGACCCAGAGTCGGCGGGCGGTCTGATGTCGACCGATACCTTTTCGATGACCGACATCACTCCGGCCGGGGAGGCGGTCCGTCGCCTTCAGGAAGCAGACGGCCCCGAGGTCATCTTCTACATCTATGTCGTGAACGAACACGGCCAGCTCGTCGGCGTCACCTCGCTTCGCGAACTTGTCCGTCAGTCTCCAGAAACGCCGTTGGGCGAGTTCATGATCACGGACGTCATTCGGGTGAATTCCGAGACCGACCAGGAGGAGGTGGCTCGGCTCGTCGCGCGATACAACCTATTGGCGCTGCCCGTGGTCGAGGCGAACAATCAGCTGGTGGGCGTGGTCACCGTCGATGACATCATCGACGTCATTCGGCTGGAGGCCACCGAAGACATGATGCGCATGGCGGGCGCTGGCGAGACGGATGTTTCGGGAATGTCGTCGCCGTTCGCGACGATCCGAGCGCGTTTGCCATGGCTTCTGCCGGCCTTTATCGCCGGTGGCCTGGGCATTCTGGTGGTGCAGGGCTTCGAGGCTGACCTTCGCGAGTTCCTGCCGTTGGCTGCACTGATCCCCATCATCATGGGTATGGCGGGCAACGTCGGCATTCAGTCGTCGACCGTCGTGACGCGAGGTATCGCAATTGGTCGCCTCGACATGACGGCGCTCTCGCGAATGGTGTTTCGCGAGACCTTCGTTGGAGCAGTCGCAGGGCTTGTCTACGGGGTCGCAGCGGCCGGTTTGGTCGCGCTCATCTTCATGAACCACCCGACGGTGTTGGCCCATGGGCACATGGAGTTCGCGGCAGTGGCGGGTGTGGCGATGGTCGCCAGCACCGCAATGGCGGCGGCGCTCGGAGCAGCGGTTCCGATGGTGTTCGCCCGAGTGGGGCTCGATCCCGCTATGGCAACGGGACCATTCGTGACCACGTCGATCGACGTGAGTGCAGTCGGTCTCTATCTGACGATCGCGGCCGCCTTTCTCTAGGCTGCGTTGAATCGACCGGCGAGTTCCCTCGCCTCGATGATGTTGTCTTCAATCGAACAGTAGGTCCATCCGCCGTAGCGTCCCACCGGGTAGACTCCGTGGGCGTTGAGAACGCGCGAGACACGTTCGTGCTCGCCGCGCGAACGCTCCGTGATGTGGACGTAGGCCGGGTCGAGCACGACGCTGTGCCACGAGACGAGTTCGTGGTCTGTGACGATGCCGGTTGCGCGGAGGTCTGCCAAAACCCGGTCCATCGAGCCGCTGACGTCCACTTCGGCGTCGGACGGCAGCCCAATCTCGACGTAGAGGCTCATCCGGTCGGTTCCCAGGATATTGTCGTAGAAGCCGACGCGATAGAAGCGCACCTCTCGGTCCGGAAAATAGACCCAATGGACGTCTTCGAGTCCCTTTCGGTCGAACCCGAGGTTGAAGACCAGCACCTTGTTGGAGGTGAACGCGTTTGTGTCCCAGTCTAGACTCGTCATGTTCATGAGACGGTCGAATGGCGCGCTCGAGATGAGGTGTTCGTACCTGATGGTCGCGCCCGACGACATTGTGGCCGTCTTGGTCCTGACGTCGATTGAGACCACTCCATCGCCGCAGACTAGCTTGTCCTCCGGCACCTCCGAGGCGAGGGCGTCGACGTACATGATCGCGCCGTTCCGTGGGTAGGTGAACGTCGCGTTGTAGCTCGCATTGTCCGGATGCCGCATGTTCCGAAGGATCGACTCCAGGTCGGCATGCGGGAAGAAACGGCCCATCGCGTTGCGGTCGAGCTGGTCGAGCGAACAAGCGTAGAGCTTCTCGTTGTACGGGATGAGAAAGCGTTCGCTGATCGCCTTGCCGAACTTTTCGTAGAGCATTCCGGCGAAGCTGTCGGCTGGAGCCTCATTTGCCGCTTCGGTACGGAAGTAGAGGTCGTAGAGGCACTCGATGAACGCTTCTTTGGGGAGCTGATGGATGTTCTTCTGGAACGGAAAATCCACCCACGCGCCATCGTGTAGAATCCGGCTGTCTTTTACGACCGTCGTGACTTCGTCGGCCGGCATGCGGTCGCGAAGATACTGTTCGATGTCGGGATGTCGGAAGTGGAAGAAGTGCCCGGAGTAATCCCAGACAAATCCGTCCTGTTTCACCGTCTTGCACCAGCCCCCGATCTCGTCGTCTTTCTCCACGACGAGGTAGTCGTCGTCGTCGATGAAGTTCGCGAAAGCGAGGCCGGTCATGCCGGCTCCAACGATGAGAAACCGGGTTTGATCGGGCAGAGAGGTCATCGAGCTAGAAGCGCCAGAGGAGGGTGGCTCCGGCGGTGTCTTCGCCAATCATCGGAGTGAGCATCACCGTGGGGGCGGGCTCCTCCGGCGTAGCGACGAAGTAGTGGTAGATGAGGATTCCAACACCGACCGCCGTGACCGCGCCTGAGACGCTGTAGAGGATGATCGAGGTGGACTGTGCGCTCGAAACTTCGGCGGCAATCTCGTCCTCATAGATCTCACGCGTGACGGTGTCGCGGCCGGTCTCGGTGGCGAGGCACGAGAAGTCTTCTGGGCGGACCTGGCCGGATTGGACGCACTTGTCGATGGCGTCTCGTTCGGTGCTCGCGGCAGTCGCGCTGTAGACGGCGGAGCCGATGAGGCCGGCAACGCCGACTCCGGTCACGGCCCACCCGGTGAGGGCGAGCGTGCTGATACCTTCGCCGTCGTCGGGTTGCGTGGTGTCGCCGCCGTTTCCGTCGCCGCTTCCGCCGTTGCCGGCGTTTGCTTCGCGTTTCTCACGGAGCTGCTGGCGCAGGCTGGCGATGCGGTTGTTTTGTTCGTCGGAGGGTCCGGCGGACGTCGCGGTGAAGAGAAGGTCTTCTGCTTCGGAGAACTTCTTCTCGTCGATACGCTGCTGGGCGAGATTGAGGCTGCAGCTGATGACCGTTTGAATCTCGGAGGTGTCTTTTGCTTCCAGCTCATTTGCATCGGTCGCTTCTCGGAAGAAGCGGGCGCCTGCGTGAAGCGCCTTGTCGCACTCGTTCCCCTTGTACCAGGCGACCATCGCGTTCTTGAGGAGAGTCGAGTTTGCCTTGGCTTCGTAGGCTTCTTCGAAAAGCTGCGCCGCATCGGCGTATCGCTTCTGCGAAAACGCTTCGGTGCCCTGCTTCACCAATTCCTTCATCTTCGCGGTATCTTCCTGAGCGAAAGCCGCGGAAGCGAAAAGCGCGATGCACAGGAAAGTGGAAATGGCCGCGAGGAACTTCGAGGCGATGGTTTTGTGAAGCAAGACAGGCCTCCCGAGGTCGGGACCAAAGACATCCATATCGGGGCGAGAATTAGGCAGACTACCCCATTCGCCGCCGATTATTCTCCGACGCGCGGGTAGGGTCAAGGATCTTGGGGGGCTACATCGGGACTTCGAAGACGTCGTCATCGTCGTCGTCGCCGATGTCTAACTCTGGAACTTCGACTTCCGGTTCAGGCTTCGGCTCGGTCTTTGGTTCCGTCTTGGGTCGCGTCCTTTTCCTCTTGACGGTCTTCGGGCGCTTACTCGTTTGCTTCTTGGTGGTCTTGGGCTCCGGCGCCGGCTCCTCCACCGCCACGGGGCTGTCCTTCACCTCCGGGGCTTCTTCGGTTTTGCCAGCGTCAGGCGCGCCTGGACCACCGCCGGTTCCCGCATCTACTTCGGTCTCTCCCGCAGCGAGTGCACCTTCATCGGTGGCCGGATCCGAGCCGAACGGGTCTTGGTCTGCGGTCGTCAAATCCGGAACTGCCGGGTCGGCCGAAGCGTCGCCATTGTCGACGAGCACGACACCAATGATCACAGCGGCGGCCACAATCAGCAGCAATAGCGCGACCGACGCCACTACCACGCGGTTCTTCGCCCCAACTTGGATGGGTCCGGTGGTGTGGCTCGGATGCTGGTTGTACGCGCCTGTGTGGAACGAGCCGCTCTGCGCCGCGAGCGGGATCTGTGTGGACCCGGAGTCGGCTGAGAACGAACCGGAGTGGTCTGGTCCGAGGCCCATCTCGGTCGACTGGGCCGCGATCGGAATCTGGCCCGAGGCGCTGGATGGAGGCGTTGGCTCGGGCATCGGTGTCGAATTCGGGAGAATGTCGACCGGTGCGCTCGGTGGCGGCGTGATTCGCGTCGGTGCGGCCTCGAAATCGGAGACGTCGTCGCTGGCCGACGCCTTTGGCTGAAGCTGCTTCGTCGGAACTTCGTCCGGAATGTCGAGCGCGTCGATTGCGGCGATGAGCTCGGTGCCCGACTGGAATCGTTTCTCGGGTTCCTTCTCGAGTAGCTTGAAGATGACCTGTTTGAGGTCTTCCGGAACTCCTGGCCGTCGAATGGGTGGGACGGGGCGCGTCACGTGCATCATCAAGATGTCGAACGCGGAGTTCGCGAAGAAGGGCAGCCCGCCGGCGACCAGCTCGTAGAACATCACGCCGAGCGAGTAGAGGTCAGCTGCGGGAGTGAGCTGCCGAGTCGACCTCGCCTGTTCCGGACTCATGTAGGCCGGTGTTCCGAACACCTCGCCGGCTTTGGTGAGGCGGTCGGATTCGTCCTCTTCGGCGGCGTCGCCTTTGACGATTCGAGCGATACCGAAGTCGAGCACCTTCACCATCTCGCTGCCGTCGGTCATCGGCGCGATCATGACGTTTTCGGGCTTCAGGTCTCGGTGCAGGATGCCTTGGTGGTGTGCGTGGCTGAGTGCCATCGCGATCTGCCGAATGGTACTGCAAGCTTCTTTGAGCGGGATGTCGTCGCCGAGTCGTTTGTCGAGCGAGATACCGTCGATGTACTCGATGACCGTGTAGAAGGCCTTGAGTTCGTCGGAAAACCCGAAGTCATAGAGCGTGATGCAGTTGGGGTGGTGCAGCCGACCGATGGCCTTGGCTTCGACTTCGAAACGAGCTTGGATGTCGTCGGAGTCAATGAACGCGGGGTGCAGAAGCTTCACGGCGACGTTTCGGTCGACCATGAGCTGAGTGGCAAGCCACACGGAACCCATACCGCCGGCGCCCAACTCTCGCTCGAGTCGATACTTCCCCTCAATTACGGTGCCGGAGACGGCCGCATTACTCATGTCAACAGGGTCCGTTGCCCTTGCGGAACGCTCATGAAAACTGCGTCGTGCGAAGCGCGCACCACGCCCATGTGGAGAGATGGGTCAGCCTATTTGAAGCTAACCCATCGCCATTCTCCTTTCAACCGACAACCTCTGTCAGGACCACGCTATTCGCAAGATAACAGGGGCTGATTCACCTCGTGTTGAGCGGCGCCGATCCGTGTGGTAACCCCGGCGCATGAACCGATTCCACGCCTTCGTTTTCGTTTTCTCGTGCTTCGTCATCGGAGCCGCGTCATGCGGTGAGCCAACCGATGCTCCCGAAGACTGCACCACCAACGAGTTCTTCGACGAAGGCTCCGAACTCTGCCGCACCTGCCCGGCACTCGTCGAACCGACGTGCCCGGGTGAATGCGAGTTCTTCGTCACCGAAGAAGAAGACAGACCGTGCCCCGAAGCGGTGTGTCGCATTCCAGAAGGCGACGCATGCGTCTGCCCGTCGACGCACCCTGACTGCGACGCGTGAACGAACTCGAGCCCCAGCTCGGCCCGGAGATCGTCGACAAGCTTCTGCGCTGGTACGACGATCAGGCGAGAGACCTGCCGTGGCGAACCGCGAACGATCCGTACGCCACGTGGGTCTCCGAAATCATGCTGCAGCAGACCCGTGTCGCGACCGTCATCGACTATTTCGAGCGTTGGATGCAGCGCTTTCCGGACGTGAACTCCCTCGCCGATGCGCACGTCGACGATGTACTCGCCCTCTGGCAGGGGCTCGGCTACTACCGCCGCGCACGCTATCTGCATCGGGGAGCCCAACTCGTTCGCGATGAGTTCGGCGGCGAGTTGCCGACGACGGCCAAAGGCCTGCGCAAGGTTCCCGGCATCGGTCCGTACACTGCCGGCGCGATTGCTTCGATCGCCTTCGATGAGCCGACCCCTGTCGTGGATGGCAATGTGATTCGCGTGGTGGCCCGACTCCTTGCGGAACCGCTCCAGCCCAAAGACAAGGCCGACGTCGATCGAGTTTGGGAGGTTGCTGGCGCCCTCGTGCCGAAAGCTCGGCCCGGCGACTTCAATCAAGCGTTGATGGAGCTGGGGGCGACTGTCTGTTCCCCAAAATCACCAACCTGCCTGGTTTGTCCCGTGCGCGAACATTGCCGCGGATTCGAGTCGGGTGAGCCGACGTCGTTTCCCCAAGTGGCCACCAAGACCAAAGTTCAGAAGTGGACCGCTCGGGCAGCGATCATCGTGAACGATGCTGGGGCCGTGCTCGTGGAGCAGCGACCACCTACGGGACTCCTCGCCGGCCTCTGGCAGTTCCCGACCGTCGACGACAGCTCGGGCGACGACGATCTCGCGGGGCATCTGGAAGCGGGCGGTGTCGAAGCGTCCAAAACGCAAGAGCTGGGCGAGGTGAGACACCGTTTCTCTCACATCGATATGACCATTTTGATCTCGCGGTGGTCTGTTGATGCGTTTGAGGACCTTCCGGACCACTGGCGGTGGGTATCTCTCGACGAACTCGAAGAACTTGCAGTGTCGACGGCGATGCGAAAAGTCGAGCGGGTCTACCGGTCTCACATCGGGTGACAGCACCTCTCGTGGTTTGCTACGATGCTCGAAGCAAACTGCACCCCTTCAAGATGGTCGTCCTTTGAACCGCTCTGCCGGCTCAAACAGCACCGAGTTTCCACTCGTTCAGCTGACTGTTGTCAGCGGACCGGATGCCGGCCTGTCGCGCAGCTTTCGTCAGGGAGGGATCTCGATTGGGCGCGACGCGTCCAACGACTTTGTGTTGAGCGACGGTTTCGTTTCCAACCGCCACGGCATCATCGACGTGTCCGAGCAGGCGATGAATTATCGCGACCTCAAGTCGCGGCATGGTTCGCTTGTCATGGTGAACAACGTCTCGACGCACCTCACGGATCAGGAGCTGGAGTCGGCCGCGAAGGTCGGCCATGGAGCCGAGCTTCAGCTGGGTTGCTCCGTCATCAAGTTGATCCTTCCCGAGAATGTCACGTCGGCCAACAACATGCGGGCCGAGACAGAGCGAAACATCGCGATCAACCTTGGCAGGCGCCGTCAACAGCCGGGAAGGGTGCCGGCACGGCAGGTCTCTGAACAGCCTGAGACCCGTGAGCAACTCATCACGTCGAGCCAGGAACCTGTCTCGTCTCTCTCCGAGCGGTTTGGCTCCAACGACGACCGCTTGGCCTTGCTCTTCCGCCTCTCGAGCCGGCTCAATGCCTCGACGTCACTCGACGAAGTTCTCGACCTCGTCGTCGAGGCCACATTCGAAGCGTTCCCCGCGGCGAACTTCTTTGCCATTACGCTCGTCGACGACGAAGGCAATGCGCACCCCGAACCGCTCCTCACCCGCATGCGCGGTGACCTTGCAGGTGACGGCGAATCCGAAGAAGTGATTCTGAGTACCTCGATTTTGAATCGAGTGATTTCGACTCAGGAGAGCGTTCTTTTCGTCAAAGACTCTCTGGGGACCGACGTTTCGCAGTCCATCTTGGACGCGCGCATCACTGCTTGCCTCTGTTCACCCCTTGTCGGCCAACGTTCGTTGCTCGGCGTGATGCAGGTCGATACGCGGGGCCGAGGAAGCTTGTTCTCGAAGCAAGACCTCGACCTCTTCAGCATCTTGGCGTCGAATGTGGCGTTCGCTGTCGAACGCGCGAAGCTCGGCGACAACATCGTCGAGATGTTCGAAAGCTTCGTGGAAGCGAGCGTAAACGCCATCGAAGCTCGAGACCCGACCACCGCAGGCCACTCCGAGCGAGTCGCGAACTACACGCTCGAGCTCGCTGAGACGGTCAACGGAATCGAAGTCGGCCCCCTGCGCGACATCTTTCTCGGCGCCGAAGAACTCACGGAGCTCCGCTACGCCTCGCTACTGCACGACTTTGGCAAGATCGCCGTTCGAGAGGACGTCCTTCAAAAGGCGACGCGTTTGCCTCAGCTCAACATGGAGCTCGTGGAACAGCGTTTCGAGACGATCAAGGCGCTGGCGCACCGCACCATGATTGCGAAACTCACCGAAACCGCGGTCGCCGAAGCGCGACCAATCGCGGCAGAGGAGCTGGACGATATCGCGAGGCGATTCAAAGCCGTCCAAGAGGATCTCGATCGCTCTCTGGTGTTCTTGAAAGAGGTCAGCAGCGCAGGATACGTGCCCGACGACAAGATCGCGCAGGTCCAAAAGATCGGAAGCCGGTACTACCTCGACGCACTCGGCGAACGGCACCCCTTCCTCACGCAGTGGGAGATCGAGAACCTCTCCATCCAGAAGGGCACGCTCAACGAGCAAGAGTGGGAGAACATGCGCAGCCACGCGTCGCGCAGCGAGCAATACCTGGAGCGGATTCCGTGGGGCCCTGAGCTAAAGAACGTTCCGTGCATCGCAGGCGCACATCACGAAAAGCTCGACGGCAGCGGCTACCCGCGAGGCCTCAAAGCCGAGGACATCGTTCCACAGGTTCGAATGATGACGATCTCGGACATCTTCGACGCGCTCACCGCGAGTGACCGACCCTATCGCAAGGCTGCGACCGTCGATCGCGCGCTCCGGATCCTTCATCTGGAAGCCGACGAAGGAAAGCTCGATGCGAATCTCGTGGGCGCTTTCGAAGAGCTCGTCATCCCCAAAATTGTGAGCCAAATCCCGTCGCTCAAGTGAGCGGCCGGGTCATTTCTTCCCGGCGTCTTTTTCGGCTTCGTCGTCCGGGGCGATGGCACGTCGAAGTGCGTCCCACTGGCTGTCTTCCGCCTCGACGAATCCGGTGATGCGCTGCGTCTCGCCAAGTGATTTCGGCGACTTGGGCAAATGCTTCTCGGGATCGAACGCGAGCAACGCGGCCCGCATCTCGGCGCGAGCATCCTCAGGAACGTTCGGTCCCGCCACGAAGACGTCCTGCGGCACGTTGCCCGTGATCGCCAGCGTGCGGATCATCGACACCTTGATGTCGAGGTCGTCGGCCGGCAGCAAAGCTCCGCTGTAGGTCGCACCCGCGTCGCACTTTCCCGCCAGAAGATCGCGCAGCACCTGGAGGTGCTCCCCAGACCAGTGAACCGAGCCGATGAACTTGTCCGGCTCGAAGCCCTGGTGCCGAATGTAGGCCCGCGGCAGCTGATTGCCCGTCGTGGAGTCCTGATCTGTCAGGCAGAACTTCTTACCCTCGAGATCGGCCAGCGTGCGAACTTTGGAGTCCATACGCACGATCAACAGACCGTCGCTGCCGGCGGCACCATCGAACTGCTTGATCGCCAACGGCTCGATCTTCGGCTCGACGGCCTTTGTCTTCACGTAGAGAAATGGCGGCAAGACAGCGAAGGCCACTTTGCCTTCGATGAGCTTCTGCGATGTCTCGTCGTAGTTGGAGTGTATCTCCATGGGCATCGGCTGCCCCGTGGTCTTCTCGAGGTAGGTTCGAAGCGGCTCGACTTCGTCTTTCAGCAGCCACGGGTCGACCGTCGGCGGCCAGCCGATGGGTTGTGGCTCGCCGAGAAGGATCCCTGCCGACTCTGTCTCTTCTTCGCCTTCGTCGGCGCGGGTGGCCAACATCGCGATGAGGATCGCGACGATGCCAATGGCCAGCCCCACCGAGGCCAACATGGCGATGCGAATGACCTTCGATTGCTTCGACGGTTCTTCGCTCGGTCGCGTCGAGTTCGTCGAACCGTCCGGCGGTAGGAAGCGGTCGACCCTGGTTTCCCCCGTCTCCGACGGATTCGCCCGAGAGATCGAGATCTGATTGTTGGTCTCTCTCAGATCCTGAAGCGCCTGCTCTCGCCACTCATGAATCGCGTCGCCATCGATCTCCGTGTCGCCGACGTCCACGCTCTCGGAGCCGGTCACGTGAAGCAGTCCGCGTCGCTCGTTGGCGGTGAGCGACCGCTCGAGCGCGTTCTGAAGCGTTTCGTTGCGTCGGTCGAGCTGCGACCCAGCGACCGATTCGGCGAAGCTCGCGATGACTTCCTCCCCAATCGACATCTGGCGGCTGCGGGCGAACTCCTTCAGCGCCGCACGCATCTCCTCGGCCGACGCGTACCGTCGGTCTCGGTCGACCGCCAACGCACGATCGACGATCACTGCCAATTCGGTCGGGATGGGGACGATCTGATCGAGTGGAGGAATCTCGCCGTGAGTCACGGCCTGCATCGTCTCTAGTTCGTTCAAACGCTTGAAGAGACGCTGCCCAGACAGTACCTCCCACAGCACGATTCCCATCGAGAACACGTCGGTGCGACGGTCGAGCGGACGCCGGAGGCACTGTTCGGGAGACATGTAGGCAAACTTGCCCTTCAGGTTGCCCGAGTAGGTCGCATCGACTCCTTCGGTCGCTTTCGCCACGCCGAAATCGAGCAGCTTCACATGACCATCGGTCGTGATCATCAGGTTGTGCGGCGAGATGTCGCGATGAACCAGGCCCAGCTGATTGCCGTCCAGATCTTTGAGCTCGTGCGCGGCTTGCAGGCCTTTCAAACCCTGCTCGACCACCGAAACTGCCACATCGATCGGGAACGGCCGGTCGCCGGCGAGAATCTGCAGCTCGCGAACCGTCGTGCCGTGGATATACTCCATCGCGATGAAGTACGTTCCATCTTCCTCACCAAGCTCGAAAATCTGAACGACGTTCGGGTGGGCGAGCCGTGCGACGATCCGAGCTTCTCGCAGGAACATGTCGACGAAGCTAGGCTTGTCGGCCAGGTGCGGAAGGATACGCTTGATGACGACGAGGCGCTCCAGCCCAGCGAGACCACGCTCGCGGGCGAGAAACAACTCGGCCATGCCACCTGTTGCGAGCCTCGTAATGAGCTCGTAACGGCCAATCGTTGGCGTCTCAGCCACCGGCGGTTGCCTCACCTAAGCGGGAGTTTGGAATCTCGTAGAAGTGCTCGTTCCCCATGGTAATGCTGATCCCCGGATCGGGCAATGAAATCGCCAGTCGTTCGGCGAACTCTCAAACCGGAAGAAGATCATGAAATCCATATTCTTTCTCACGATGTTGGTCGCATTCTCGCTCGTCGCAGGTCCCGGATGCACTTCCGACGAATGTCGTCAGATGCAGAAATGCTGCGCCGAAGTCTCCGATGTCGAGGGGATGGGGGCGGCATGCGGCGACCTCGCTAAAAATGTGACGAAGCCCGAGACCTGCCGTAGCGTGGTCAAGACGGTGAGCTACATGTACGAAGATCGTGGATTGGAGCTCCCGCAGGCCTGTGTCGTCGCCCCACCAAAGTGATCCTATGAAGCACTCCGAACACGTCGAGAATCTTGGATCGCAGTACGGCTGGACGCTCGAGGGCGAGCTCGTCCGCGAAGCCGACACGACGAGGGCGAACATCGTCCGAGAAGACGGTCGACCGGCGATGCTCTACGTGTTCGACGACGAACTTTCAGCATCGCGAGCGGCGCACGCACACTCCATCGAGTTCGGTGCGCAACTGTTTGCGGTGCCGGAGCGAATCGAGTCGGGTCCCGGATGGGTGCTCGTCGAGCCGATCGAAGGCGTCAACCTGGCCGAGCACATCTCCTCCGAGATCACCGAACTCCCGGCTCGTCAGGCAGATGCGGTGGTCGCGGGTGTCGCTCGACTCTTGAGCAAACTCCATTCAATCGAATTCGAACGGTACGGGGACATCCTCCCCGATGCCGAGGGCAGTTCGTTCCTCACGTTCAACGGATGGGCAGCGCACCACCTCGAGGCCTTCGCCGAGGCGATTCGCTCCGAAGGCTTTGATGACGAGGTCGTCGGCCAACTCTCCGAGGCCATCGCTGACCTTCGTCACGAGCTCGCGGCGTATCACCCGCGTAGCCCGGCTGGACTCGCCCACGGTCGGCCGCACGCCGAGCACATTTGGATCGCGCCGGAAAGCTTCGAAGTGGTTGGGGTTACGGGCCTGCACCATCTCGCGTCGCTTCCGCGCGAGCTCGATATCGCAAGCTTTCTGTGGATCGTCGGAGTAGGGCGGTCGGATGATCTCGTTCGACGTTTCTATCAGTCGTACGGCGCCGCCCGGACCATGGACGTACAACGCCGCGAGCGCTTCTTTCGGCGGCTCGCGGCGTTTCTGGCTCTCTCGGGTGTCAGGGGGCCGTCCCCCTTGTCACCGCTCGAGCTGGTCGAATTGACGGGGCGTTGAGCCCTACTGCACCACGCAGACTCCGTTTCCGCACAGTCCTGAACAGCAGTCGCCGTTGTCGGAGCATGCCATGCCGGCCGGGCGGCATGGGTCTTCGCACGTGCCGTTGTTGCACGAGCCGAAGCAGCAGTCAGCGTCGCTGGTGCAGGACTCCGTGTCTTCCTTGCAGCAGCCCCAGAAGTTCGACGCCTTGCAGTCGGTGCGGCATCCCATCGTAATTCGGAGTTCGGTCGAATCAGGATTGCTGTTGCGCAGCGTGTCGCACGCGGAGTCGGTCAGCGTCAGGGTGTTGGACGGCCCGTCGACGCCGTACTGGTCTTTTGGCAGGTAGTTGCCGTTGATGCTCACCCAAATCTTGTCGGGGTCTTCTGGAGGCGTGTCGAGCTTGTACGAGCAGGAGATGACTTCTCGCGAGATGCTGCCGATGGCGTCCACGAGGGTTTGGTCGTCGTCGGCGAGGTAGTAGCGCTGTCCGTTGATGCCAGCATTGGTGCCACCAGCCTCGGCCATGACGTTCAAGTTGGACGGATTCGATCCGAAGTTGAAGCCGATGACGTAGACGGGGATGCCTGAGTCACGGAGCGTGCGCGCGGCGTTGATGGTGCCTTGCATCTCGCCGCATGAGTTCGGCTCACCGTCGGTGATCAGGACCACTGCCTTGGCGCGGAGAGCTGCGTCGGGGTCGTTCGGATTGTCGACGAGGTTGTCACGATAGATGGTTTCGAGTGCGTCCGGCGTGGACGTGCCGCCGTCGGCGATGATGTTGGCGTACGACGACTTGATGCGGCCCGGGTCGTACTTGCCCATCGGTAGCAGGTTCTCCATCGACTCGCCGCAGTAGAGACCAAGCGGGAATGCGCCGAATCCGACGCGAATCTCATCTGCCAGCGCGTCGAAGATGCGGTCGAGGCCTCGCTTAGCCTGGGACATGGGCTGGCCGTCCATCGAGCCCGACTTGTCGAGAACGAAGTAGATATTCGGGTCGAGTCGAACGAACCCAGACTCCTGCTCGCCGCAAATCTCGCCCACGGGAGCGGTGGAGCAGCTGTCGCCGACGCCGCTTCCGGTCGAATCGGTCTGTGGCGTGTTCGCGATCGACGGGCAGTTGTCGCACACGTCGCCAATGCCATCGCCATCTGCGTCAGCCTGGTCGGGGTTCGCGTCGAAGGGGCAGTTGTCTTCCCGGTCGAGCAGACCGTCGCCGTCGCCTTCCGCCCAAACATCTTCCGTCTCGAACGCTTCCTTCTTCGCTGCCTCTTCAGTCGTGGGTCCATCACCCTTGGTGCTCGCCGAATCTGCGGCCACGCATTGGCCACTGATTCCGTTGAACACCTGACCGGTTGGGCAGTCCTGAATCGAGATGCCCTCTTGGCCTGCATCATCGGTGCAGGCGAAGGCGAACAGTGCGAAAGCGGCGGGGAGCAGGAGACGACGAACATTCATGGGCAGATACCTCAGCGATTCATGGATGACACTCGCTCAGGTATCGCAAAGGGTGTGCCAGACCCACATTTTAGTCTCAAATGAAACTCGATCTGCCACTCTGGGGTCGATGGTCACCATCAATCTGGATCCCATATGTACGGTTTTGTATGTAATGTGTGGCCATGTCGCCACATGTGTGGCGAGGTAGCCGCGGCGCGGGCGCCTCGGTGTGGCGTGTTGGCCTCAGTTGGCCGGAAGCAACACGACCTCCACCTTGGAGCCCGCACTGACCTCTGACGTGCCGACCGGCACCACAGCGAGCGCCGTCGGCCCGCGCAGAAGGGCGAGGTTACCCGACGACTGATGCAGGAAAGCCTTGAACCGCGGGCCTTTCGTGGTCCACTCGACACTCCCACATACGAAATGTTCACGCTTGGGCGTCGAACCAAACGTCTCTTCGACGACCGCTTCGACTCGGGGGAGTGAGGCGGAACTAGCCTCGACTCCGCAGGCAACTCGAATTGCCGGTGCCACGAAGAGGTGGAACCCGACAAAGCTCGAAACTGGATTTCCCGGCAATCCGATGATCGGCTTGCCCGAGGTTGTTCGAGCAAAGGCGAGCGGCTTACCCGGCTTCATTCGAACCTTCCAGAAGTACGAATCGTCCTCGCCCAGTTCTTGGATGACCAGGCCGACGCAGTCGTGGTCGCCCACCGAGACTCCACCCGCGCTCACGACCATGTCACAAGTTGCGAGCGCATCTGCGAACGCGCGGCGAGTGTCGTTCATCGTGTCGCGGGCGATTGGGAGCACGACCGGCTCGCCCCCAGCTTGATTGACGAGTTGCTCCAGCATGTAGCCGTTGCTGTTGACGATCTGTCCATTGCCGGGCGTTCGATCGACCTCCGTCAGTTCATCTCCCGTCGACAAGATCGCCACGCGCGGTCGTCGGTACGTGTAAAAGACGGAGCGGTTGTACGAGGCGAGGATCGCCGCGTCGCCGGCGGTGATTCGATCGGCGACGTCGAGCACGATCGACCCTTCGGAGATGTTCTCGCCGCGAAATCTGATGTTTGCGCCGGGCGTCACCTCGGCGGTCAGTCGCACGGTGTCGCCGTCCCGCTCGGTCTCTTCCTGCATGACCACGGTATCGGCGCCTTTCGGCACCGGAGCACCGGTGAAGATGCGGACCGCTTCACCACTCCCGACGGTGCCGGCGTAACCCGCACCGGCCGCAGCCTCACCGACCACTCTTCGGTGGCCTTCATCCGCGGCGATGATTGCGTAACCGTCCATGGCGGAGTTGTCGAAGGGGGGCGACGCGGCCGGAGCCTCAATCGTCTCGGCGAGGTATCGACCAACTGCGTCGCTCAGGTGGACTCGTTCGACGCCGACCTCGCTGATCTGTCCGAGGATGTGGGCAATCGCTTCATCGACTGTGAGCAGGTCATTCATCGCTACCTCTCTTCGTTCGTTCTCCGAATGTGGTCATGCCTTCTTGCTCGAGATCGCAATCGACCGTGAGCAAACAGATCTCGAGTCGTTGTGGTCCGCAGCGCTGGAGCGTGAGCGCGGTTTCGCGCGTTCGAAGCGCATGCTCGACGAGTGCTTCCATCGGTGCAGGCGCGAACAAGAGGTTGCGAACCGGAGTCCTGGCCGGGCGTGAGACATGCTCCCGGTTCGGCTCCCAGAACGTCGTCGCGCCGTCGCGCCAGGTCTCCACGAACTGCTCGAATTCGTTGCGCAACTCACGCTCGATATCGGGTTCGCTGGCCACTCTCGGTTCCCGGCAGGGCAGGGTGTACTCACGAGCAAATCGCTCGACGGCGTCCATCTCGATCCGAGCGTTGCCTCGGAGCATCTGCTTTAGATCCGGCAAAGTCTCCAGAAACGCTTGGCCCAGCTCGCCCGCCGTCGAGTGCCTCCGAGTTGCCGCGTAGGCCAGCTCGCCCAGCGGGCGCGCGTCGGGCTTCCAGCTCCAGGGGCGGCTCTCCCGAGACGTCGGATCGGCGTCCCACGCCGTCAAACCCTCGAGTTGCGCCAAAATACGATTCGCTTGCGACCGGGCGTTCACGGCCGCAGAAGTCAACAGGTCGAGGCGCTGTTCTGGCGTTAGCTGATTGTTTGGAACGGGGGCCTCACGGTCGAGTTCCATCGTCGCGAGGACCTCCTCGTTCTGCGCCTGCACCAATCGAATCACGAAGAATGCGAACACCAGTCCACACAGCATGAAGAAGCTCCCGATCCCGAACGAAGCCGCCATCGTCATGCCGATCGCGAAGTGAGCGACTGCGACCATCGCCCCGCCCAGAAGGAGCGAACCAAAGAAGGCCAACAGGCGAGGTTCTCCGTCGGCGTCGGTTCGAGCGAGCTCCGACGCGGACGCGTCGTCATCACGTCGCGTCAGGCCCGCCGCTCGCCAGGCCGCAATTCGTTCTTCGACTTCGACGGCGAGTTTTGCCGTCGCTTCGACTGCTGCGAACCCGTCCTGCCTGATCACTCGCTCGACAACCCCTTCCAGCGCTTCCACGGCGCGCTCCAGAGCGTCGTCACGCAAGATGGCGAAGCTTGGGGCCAGCTCCTCGGGGGCGGGCAACATGAACTCTTCGGGCTTGCCTTGAGCGAGAGACGCGATGAGCTCCTTGCCAGCCTCGCTTGCTGCGACGGCCCAAATCTCGTCTATCGGGAGCTCGAAGCGAGCTGCTCCGAAAGACGCGAGCCTGCCGCTGCAGGGCCGGTCCAATGCGCCGAGCAGCGTATCGTCGTTTCGGAATGTCGGCTCGGTCGCAACTCTCAAGAACGTCTCGACCTGTTCGACCAACGCGCTGGCGGGAGCAACTCCTCGCGCGGTCACTGCGTCCAGCACGAAGACTCTGTCGACGAAGGTGTCGCTCGCTGAGGGTAGGGCGTCTAAGAACGCGCCGACCTGCTCGATGGCCTCGGCGCGCGGCCGGTCTGCATCGCGATTGTGAGGGAGCACGAAGATCGGAAACACCCGCGCGCCACGCTCGAGTCCATCGCGGTGGGCGGGAAAGACGGTCGCGTAGTCGGTTTGCAGCTGAGTGACGGTCGATTCGATCAGCTCGAGCGCGGCCTCGACAGCTCGTCGTTCACCGCAGTCGGCGCAGACGAACACATCGAGGCGAATCTCGCCTCGTTCGCCCGGCTGCAGTCGGAGCAGCGGGGCGAGGGCGTCGGCGACGGTGTTTTCGAGCGAGTCCTGTAGACGCCCAACTGGCCGCGAAAGGTTGCCGTCGCCCACCATGGGAGCGTCGACGAACGAGACGTGGCCCGTTTCGATCCGGCCCGCGAGCTGCTTTCGCAGGCGCTCAAAGGCCGGTTCGAAGGTCTGCCCAACCTCGATGAGGAGTGCGCGATGCAACGCGTATCAGCTCGATCGAGGAATTCCAGTGTCGTCCATCCAACTCTTCACGATCCCTTCGTGTTCCTTCAGGAACGCGAGGAGACCCTGCTGGGCGGGGTCTTTGCGCTGTTCGAGCTTCCAGATCCACTCGTCCAGTCCATCGAGATACTCGGCGAGGCGAGTGGACATGTTGGCGTCTTTCTTTTGTTCGATGGCTCGACGTTTGTCGTCGATTGCCCCCTGAACACGTCGAAGCGTGCGCTCGTCGAGCTTCGGGAGAGCTTCGAACGCGAGCCTGTGGTTGTCTCCGAGGTCGCCTTCGACACCAGCGACGAACCAGAAGACTTTGCCTTCGGTATCCGTGCGCAGCACACCGCTGACAAAGCCCACCGCAAAGTCGACCGCTCGATTTCGCTTCGCGTCGATCTTGTCGCCCGCTGCGGCTTCGGTGGGGTCGAGGCTGGGCAGCGTGTCTTCCCAGCGTCCATCGATATGGATGGGGTAGCCGCGTACTGCCGGTGCCTTGGCCATCACTCGGTCGTAGTCCGCCTTCATCTCGCCATTGACGCGCGAGTAGTAAAACAGCGGGATTCCGAGGTTCGCTCGGTAGAAGACGATACTCTTCTCGTCGTGCCACTTGGGGATGCGCTGCGCGTAAGGCAGCACTTCTTCGAGCATCGGCTCGAGCGCTTGATAGTTCGAATGCACGCCGACGAGCGCACTTCGAGAGTTTACGACTCGCTCGTCTTCCGTCTCGCCAAACGTGGCGAGCGGGTTTGCTTTGTTTTCGCAGAACTGGAGCTTGCTCTTGATGTAGCTCTGGATCTGGTCCTCGGTCGGTTCGGCGTCGGAGTTGTCGGCTCGGAACTGACGAAGGAAGTGATAGCGCGCCTCGTAGAAGAGGGCGTCTTCGAGCAGGAGCCCGCGTTGGCTCATATCGCTGCCGCCGTCTCGCACGCCCGTGATCTCGGGGGCAAGTCGTTCGCGACCGAGCGCTTTCAGGTTCTCGGCGATCTCGACCGTGATCTCGCGCGCAGTCGGCGTGTAGGTGCGCCCCTGGTCATCTTTTCGCGCCATGAAGGCGTCGTTGATGATCGCGAAGATTCGGTCGGCGTCGAACGTGTTGAATCGTTTGCCGCCCGAGATGAAGCGGTCCTCCCAGAAGAGGTTCCAAAGCCGTTCACCCCCAACCTCATCGAGTGCCTCGACATCGAGAATGAACGCGTTGGAGTGGCCATCTCCATGCGCGAACTTACCGGTGCGACGGGCGTTCTCGGCCTCGTGCTCCACTTTGGCGATCGTCTCCATCGCCTCGGTCGCAACCGTTCGGAACGACCCGAGCAGCGTCTCGAAGTTCTCGAGCAGCTCTCGAATATAGTCGATGCGCGACCGCTCGAGCGTGACGTGGCGATTCCCCTCGACGAGCTTGCTGTTGAAGTAGTCCGCGAACGCCTGCTTCGCGTGTTCGAAGTCTTTGTTCCCGGTGAAGCGCTCGGCCAGCGTGACTTTCACGGTGCGCTGGAGCTCTTCCGATGCGTCCTTCACCCGACTCCGCACTTCGTCGGCATCGAGGTCGAAGGTCTTCGCCTGCAGATCAAGGTCTTCCTGTTTCTCGTCGAGAATCTCGCGAAGGCGCCGCTTGGCGCGGATCAGGAAGATGCGCTGCTTGTAGGGGTCGGCGTCGAAGCGCTCGAAGAACCGTTTGGCGGTTTCACCCGAGCGAATCTCTTGCTTCACCGAGTCCCAGATCGACCGCACCGAAGTACGGGCTTCCGTCAGCTCGCGCCGAAGCTCGTTGAGGGGCGTTTCGATGTCGGTGTTGTTCTCGTTGATCTCGATCGCCGACAGCGTGCTCAGGTCGATCTTGTCGCGGATCTCGTCGACGAATCCGTCGATGAGGTGCTCCAGTTCGGTCATGAGCGACGAGCCGGTTGGCGTGCTGAGTTTGTCGACGGCCTGGTACGGGCCGTTCTCGATCTCGTCGCGTACTTCGTTGCGCGCCATCGTCGCAATGAACTGCTCGAACGCTTCGTCGATGGCGGCTGCCTGGGCCTCGGCCGACAGGCGTTGGAACTTTGGATCGTCGAAGTTGATCGCGTGCTTGTCGCCGCCCTCGACGTTCTGGAAGAGCAGGTAGTCCTTCATCGCGTCGGCCGCGAACCGCATCGCGCAGTACTCGAGGATGTCCTGATCCGGCAGGATTAGAACCGAGCAGCCGTTGGACCCGTAGTACACGGTGTAGCCGGCCACCAGTCCCTTCTGGTGCTTCTCGTAATTGTCGTAATCACTCGCCTGCGCGCCAATGATTGGCGAGTAGAGGAGCAGGTACGCGGCATCGGCGATGGCGTTTTTGTATGCGCCGATCTCGAACATGGTCGGTTTGTCGGCCAGATAGACAAAGTCGTACGGCTTGTCTTCGACGTGAGGGGCGTGCTTGGCGTTCGGGTTGTAGTGGAACGCCTCTTGTTCCATCGAACCTTCAGCCCCGAGCTTCATCAGGTGCTCGAGCTCCTTGAGCGCGGCGTAGCCGTTGGCATTGATGTCGGAGTGAAGTGCGCCAGGCACGTCGTTCAGGAAGAGGCTCGGCATGATGAGCGTGCCCCAAACCTTCGGAATCCAGCCCTGTTTGCTGATGATGTCCTTCACCAGGTAGGCCATTGGAACGAACGAACCTGACCCGGTTCCGCCCGCGATCGAGCCGTAGATGAACACGTTGAAGTGGGGCGGGTTGTTCTTTCGGTACGGATTGTCGTGGTGCCGAGCAGTGTTTGCCGCCGTGGTCAGCCGCTGGATGATGCGCCCGCGGTCCTGCTCGAGCTGGTAGTAAAGCGAGAGCCGCGATTCGATTCGAATCTGCCCGGCGCCCGCGCCGCGCGTGCCGCGGAACTCGTACCAGTCATGCACCCACTGCGTCAGGAACTCGTCCTCGTCGGTGTGCCCCTCGCCTCGCTTTTGCGTGACGTATGCACGCTTGTCGAAGTCGGAAATCAGGATCCGGTTCTCACGCGGGATGGACTCCTGGTTCTTCAGGTCATGCGTGTTCGTATCGAACGCGAAGAAGTGGACCAGATCGGACATCTGGTCCCAGTTCCATCGCGCGCGTAGCTTCTGCGAGATGCGATTGACGACGTCGCTACCGCTTCCACCGAGGCCGATGAAAAACGTGGGGGAGACGTGCGCAAAACTCACGAGCTTTTCGGAGTAGTCTTTCATCGGAGGATGTCAGCTTTGGTCAGGGAGTGCTTTTGTCTTTCGGCATGCTTGGCGGAAGCTTCGACCAATCGGGATTCCCGCACGGGGAATCGGCCATCGCCTCAGGCGTTGGTGCATTGAGGTCGAGCGGGTCGTCGGATTCGACCGGAGCCTTGTCGGCGCGTTCGGGCGCAGACGAGCACCCGAGCGAACCCAGTAGCAAAGCGGTCATGAGCAACGTCAGGAATGCACGCATCTTCTTCCCTCCACGAGCGTAATGTTACTGCACCGCGCAGTTCGGAGCGGCCGGGTCGTTGAGCCGGTCGATTCCGAGGAACGGATTGAAGCAGTAGTCCTGCGAATAGCCGGCAGGGAATGTGTAGCGAACCGTGAGCAAGTAAGCCGGGTCGAGGAACCACTGACCAGCGTTCTGGCTGTTTGGTTCTTCGAACCACTGAAACGGCGGACGTCCAAACGACTCGACCGCCATGTTGTTGTCATCGCGCGGCGCCGTCAGGCTCGTCGGCAAGAGCAGAATCGCGTCTTCGCCCTCCGCACCGTTCGGTCGCATGCCGTCGGGCCGATAGATCGCGTTCGACTCCCAGTAGGCCTCGATTCCAACCGCGGAACGTCGGGTCCAGAGGGTCGAGACCAGCGGGACGAGCTGGTACGTCAGGTCGTCGATGTTGTCGCCGTCGGAGTCGGCCGCTTCTGCGAAGCGCTGCGCGGTGTCTCCCGGCTTGATGACGACGCCCGTCTCACCCGTAAATGTGTTCTCTTGGTGCAAGCAAACCGAGACGGGGCTGGTTGAACCATCGACCGTCCAGGCGCAAGCTTCGTGTGTTCCAGGCGTGACGTAGAGTGGGAACCGGTCGCCGTCGATCAAATCGCCAGACGGAAGGTTGTCGAACGACCCACCGCCATTCTGGTTGTCGCCCACTCCGCGGCCCGAAACCTTGAATCCGGTGAAGAGCTCGTCGCGACGAAGCGCCACGCCCTCGACGAGTTGCACCTCTCCATTCTCCTTGTTCACGACGACTACGATGCCCGTGAAATCGTGCGGCATGCGCATGTCTTGAGCGTAACGCCACGCGTAGTAGAGCGTGTAGTGAATGAAGAGATGGCTCTCGGATTCAATCACCGAGTAGTAGACGCGAGCGCGCACGTTCGACGACGTCAGGCGTGCGTTCTCCTCGTTGTCGGCGACCGTCTGATTGCCGTCGAAGTCGACCGTCGTCGGGATGTCCCCGTTCGGCGAGCCGCCATCGGTGCTGCGAATCGCCTGATAGATATGCGGCGCGTACTTCTCAGCCGCTGCGGTGTGATGCGCGGGCTCTTCAAATGTCGTGTAGAAAGTCGCTCGAGACTCAATCAGGCGGTTGCCCGACTCATCGAACGCGTCCGGACCACCGACGATCGTGTAGGGCGTGGCCGGCCGAAGCGGTGCCACCGGCGAAATCGTCGCCGTGAAACTCGCGGCATCGTACGTGACGGCGGTGTCGACGTCGTTGTTCGAACCATCCTTCAACGGAAGCGCAAACTTGTTCATCGACGTCTCACGCATCGCCTCGTCGAAGGTGATCGTGATCGCTGTGTCGAGCGCCACATCCGCGGTTCCGTCGGCCGGAGTGAACGACACGACGGTCGGATTCACGTTGTCCGGATTCGGATCGATGTTGTTGCTTCCGCCCATGTCGGGCATCGACGTGTTGTTCAGGTTCGCGTTCGCGTTCGCGTTCGAGTTCCCTGCGTCGATCTCCTGACGCAGTTCGCACTGACCCGAAACACACTGATAGCCGCCTGGGCAGTCTGGGTCGCCATTGCAGACCAAGCTGCTCGGCGCGCGACACACCCCGTCGCTGCAAATCTGATCATTGCCGCAATCGTCGCTGTTGCCGCAGGTCGCCTGATCATCATCGCTACAGGCTGCGGCAAACATCGAAAGAGAAAATCCAACTACTACAATCAACCAGCGCATCGGGCGCATAGAGTACCTCCGATCGAACACGAAAAATCGGGAATGCAAGTCGGCCCGCGCATCGTATCAGCTTTGTATCTACGGCGGAAGGTGACTCCTTGCCCGTGTCGGCAAAGTCCGCTACACCACGCTGTCGCACACGCCCTCTCGACGAACGCTCATGTCCTCTTACGAAATTTTCATCGCGCTTCGCCACCTGCGAAACCGCAGCAAGAGCTTTCTGTCGACCATCACCGTCATTGCGATTCTCGGTGTGTTCCTCGGCGTGATGGCGCTCACCAGCGTCGTCGCGGTCACCGGCGGATTCCAAGAGGCCTTTCGCGAGCGCGTGCTCGGCATCAACTCGCACATCCTCGTCATCAAGTTCGGAATCGACTTCCGCGACTACCGCGAGATGCAAAAGCGCATCGAAGCCGTCGACGGCGTCAAAGCGACTAGCCCATTCGTCTTCCACGAGATGATCGCCACAAAAGGCGACAAGACGAACGGCATCCTCATCAAGGGCCTCGAACCCGACAAACTCGCGAGCGTCTCGGACCTGCCCAAGTACATGCAGCGACCCGAAGCCATTCGCGACCTCGAGTTCGAGCGCTTCCCCGAGGACGGCGAGAAGAAACGTCCGAACATGATCCTCGGCTCGACCCTCGCCGAAAAACTCGAAGTGAAGGTCGGCGATCTCGTCCAAATCACCAGCCCGCTCGAATCACTCGATCCCGACTCCTGGAACAGCCAACAGCACCGACCATCCGCCCGTCAGTTCGAGGTGATCGGAATCTTCGACAGCGGATTTCACGAGTACGACAGTCGCCTGGTGATGGTGGACTATCGAGCCCTTCAGGACTTCTTCAATCAGGGCGATTTGGTGACCGGAATCGAGATTCGCGTCGACGACGTGTTCGACGTCGCGAGAATCGCACGCGAGACCGAGGCGGTCTTGCCGGCTGGGCGCTTCCGCATCCTCGATTGGCGTGAACTGCACCACAACCTCTTCACGTCGCTCGGACTCCAGCGACTCGTCCTCGCCGTTCTCTTCTGCTTCATCGTTCTCGTCGCGAGCTTCAACATCGTCTGCACGCTCATCATGATCGTGCTCGATAAGCAGAAAGAAATCGCGATTCTGAAGTCGATGGGCGCGTCGCAGGGCGGCATCATGAAGGTGTTCGTGATCGAAGGCCTCGTCGTCGGCGCCATCGGCACCATCAACGGACTCCTCGGTGGCCTCGTGGTCTGCACCATCATCAGGAGCAGCACGTTCGGCCTCGATCCATCGATCTACATGATCGACCACCTACCCGTACGCATTGTGCCGCTCGAATTCTTGGCGGTAGGTGCCGTCGCGATGCTCATCTGCCTCGTCGCGACGACCGGCCCGAGCTTCTGGGCGAGTCGACTCAACCCGGTCGACGGCCTCCGATACGATTGAGCTACGCCGCGTAGCGGAAACGTTCGGCAATTCCGTACGCAAGCTGCTCGTGCTGCGTGGCATCGGCATCGCGACCCAGGGCCCCCAGCGCAATCGACAGCAAGAGATGGCATCGATACGCATCCTTGGGGACCGCGCGATCCTGTGCACGCGCAAGCGATGTCATCAAGTGGTTCATGGCCTCGGTTACATCCCGCCCCACGACACAACACGAGGTCGCCTGTAGGTCGAGGCCGCGCTGCGCCGAGTAGGCGTCTTGGTGTTGGTGCGCCAGGTCGATGAGGCTTTGAGCTGTGTCGATCACGGCCTCGTGGTCTCCGGCCTCGAGCGCAGCCGCAGCTTCTTCGCGCATCAATTCGATGCTCAGAGCGACCAGATCGTGCTGCACGGCTCGGTGCCGCGCGTTCGCCAAGGTCGCTCGGGCGCTTGCGACGTCGCCATTGGCGCGCTGATAGACGGCGAGTGCCCACTCCGCACGACATCGAGCCATCGGAAGTCTCGAAACCTGCGCGACATGCTGGAGGTCGGCGAGATGCTGCCGTGCGCGCGAAAGGTGGCCGCGCCCAACCATGAATCGCACCGCACGGTTGAGCACGAGCGACTTCTTGGCTGCGTCCATCCGTTCCACGCCGTGGGTTCGGAAGAGTCCCAGCGCCGAATCGAGTAGGTGTTGACCTTCCCGTGGGGAGCCAAAACGGTCGTACCACCGCGCCATCGCGAGCTTGCTCGACGCCAGCAACACTGGGTCGCCA
Organism: uncultured Bradymonadales bacterium; assembly: GCA_964384605.1. Classification (GTDB taxonomy): domain Bacteria; phylum Myxococcota_A; class Bradymonadia; order Bradymonadales; family Bradymonadaceae; genus CAYLMO01. Next base: position 167,795 of record CAYLMO010000003.1, read on the forward strand.
CACGCGAGGGCACCTCGCGCCGTGCGTTCGAAGAACTCGCGAGCCTCCTCGAGGTCGTCTTGCTGCAGCGCCAGCTGCCCTTGAAGCAGCTGAACGCGAACCGCGGCAATGTCGTCACGCGTCATCTCCGCAAGGGCGGCCAACGGTTGCAACGTCGAACGGCTCACGTCGATCCGAGCGAGCTCGAGCGCGAGGTCGGCACGCCGCAACAGGAACTCGATGCGCGCTTCCGGCGCGCCCACCCTCGCCGTGGCGATCAGCGATGCGACTTCATCGTAGAAGTCGAGGAGGGTGCCGAAGTAGCCCTGCTTCTCGAGCGAAGTTCCCAAACGGCGCGCGAACTGTTCCAAGCGCTGTCGTTCGGCCGCGAGTGCGTACAGACGCACGAGCGTCGGCGCCAATCGGTCGACACTGATTCGGTCGAGCCTGTGGGTGAAAAATCTGGCCAGTTTGTCGGCGGCGCGCTCGATGTCTCGCCGATCGAAGTTTCGTTCGACCCACACGCCCGAGTCGGCGAGCCCTGAAGTGACGTAGCCGGGGCCGGGAACCCGCACGAGCCCACGATCGGCGAGCTCGCGAATCGACTCGATTGCGTCTTCGCCGCTCACCCCGAGCAACGTAGCAAGTTCCGAGTGTGCGAATCCGCGCGAAGCGAGGGCGATGAGCAGTAGTGCGCTCGATCCCCGGTTCGAGAGGCCTTCCGCCGAGGGCCTGGTCTTGTCCGGACTCACTACGCGGACCGCTTCGAGGTCCTCGGGGCGCCCAAGGTCGAAAGAGCTCCGCATCAGGTCGGAGTTCCCCGTGCAAAGCACCAGCATCACTCGCCGCGAACCGATCTCGGCGACCACGTAGCGCAGCACGTCGAGTGACACGTCGTCCAAGGACTCCATGCGATCGACCACGATGCCCACTGGCTGGCGTGCCGATGCGTGGTCGAGGCCCTTGAAGAACGCTTCCTTCAGCGCGCGACGGCGTTCGATACCTCCCGCGTCGCTCGTCGGCTCTTCGAGCTTCCAGAGCTCGCGAAGCACCACCAGATTCGAGTCGGGAAGTCCGAGTTCGACGAGTCGGTCGATGGCCTCCGCGCGTGACGTGCAGCCGAGGAGCTCGATCAGACAGTCACCGAGCGCGCCAAACGGGGAAAACCGGTCGTCGTGACCGGTAACCACACCATAGCCCGTCGCGCCATCGCGCTGGCGAAGTGCGTCGACCAGTCTGTCGGGCATGAATGCGCGACCGACGCCAAATGAGCCGGACACGAGGATGGCCTTGCCACGCCCGCTGGCAACCTGGTTGAAGAATGTCTCGAGTGCCCCAGGCAGGGTCGGCTTCTCCTCCCCCTCCATCACGTAGTCTTGCAGCTTGTAAGACGGGAGCTCGGCATTCGTCGCTTCGTTGACGACGAGGACCTCGCTCGGATCCTCGAGGCCGTCCATGATCTGCATCTCGGACAGCGAAATCTCTTCGAGGCCGACCTCCTGAGTCGTCTGCTCGGGAGCGACGCGCTGCTCTTCTTCGCGAATCTCGCGCATGTAGGACGACAGCGCGCGTGCATCGGCGCGGAGGTTGTTTCCGAAGATGTATCCGACCAGCTCCTCGTAAACGACGCCCGCGTTGGGCGCTCGGCCTGCTGGATCGGGGACCAGCATCGACTCCGTGACCTTGACGAGCGGACGGGGGAACTCCCCAATCTCGGACAGGGGCACGATGGACCCTTCCTTCGCGCGGCGCTCGACCTCCTCGGGATCGCTCGAGTCGTAGGGGTGTCGTCCGGTGAGCATCTCGTACATCAGTAGGCCGAGCGCAAAAATGTCGGCTTTCTGGGAGTACTCCTCACCGCGAGCGACCTCGGGGGCGAGGTAGAGGTACCGCCGTCGTCGGTCGCGGCCGTCGACGAGCGGAGCGAGTTCCACCGCTCGACTCACTCCGAAGTCCGTGATCTTGACCTCGCCGTCGAAGCTCAACATCACGTTGGTCGGGGAAAGGTCCCGATGGACCAGGTTCAGGCTCTGAAAGTTGTAGTCTTTGCGGCGGTGCGCGTAGTCGAGCCCTTTCGCAACCTCACTGGCCACGAACACAGCGAGCTCGATCGGAAGGTCGTGGTTGGCCATCCGGCCAATCTGGCGGGTGCGCGCCAGGTCGAATCCAGGGACGTATTCGGTGGCGATATAGTATTGGCCGCTCTCGTCTTCGAATCCCAGGTCATAGACTTGAGCCACGTTGGCGTGCGCCAAGCTCACCGTGCGCTTCGCCTCGTCGATGAAGGTGTCGATGAAGCCGTCGAGCCCGACGAAACCTGGGGAGATGAGCTTCGCCACGAGGACTTTCTCGAACCCTTCGACCCCAATGCTCTTCGCCTTGTAGACATCGGCCACGCGACCGTGCGCGAGGCGGGCAATGAGCTGGTATTTACCGAATTGCTGCGGCTGCGCCAGACGTTCCGTACGACCCATCGAGATCTCTTCGAGCGAAGACTTTTGAGGAGTTTCACCCGAACCTTACCGGACGAGCGAGGGCTTTGTCAGTCCGACCATTGCTTCCGAGCGCGAAAAGTTGCATGAACGTGCCCGCCGTAACTGAACGAGGAAGACGATGAACAACCCGCGACTCGACAACAAATCGTACTACGACGAATTTGCTGACTGGTACGAGAACGAGCGACACGATGGATACCACGCTCTGGTCGACGACCTTCAGCTCGACCTGCTCCGTGATTACGTGACCGGCAAGGACGTGCTGGAGATCGGATGTGGGACAGGGTTGTTGCTGAAAGAAGTCGATGCGCTCGCCAAATCGGCGCGTGGAATCGACATCTCGCCGGGCATGCTCGAAAAGGCGCAGCAGCGCGGGCTCGACGTCATGGAAGGCGACGCGACCGAGCTGCCCTACGACGACGCTTCGTTCGACGTCGTCTATTCGTTCAAGGTGCTCGCGCACGTCCGAGACATCGATCAAGCGATGCGCGAGGCTGCTCGCGTCACGCGCCGCGGCGGCATCCTCATTCTCGAGTTCTACAACCGCATGTCGCTCCGCTATCTGGTGAAGCGACTCGCCGGGCCGCAGAAGATCTCGCGAAAGACCGACGAGGGAGCAGTTTTCACCCGTTGGGACTCGCCCGTCGATCTCGCTCGTCGGGTGCCCGAGAACCTCGAAATTATCGACTGGGCGGGTGTGCGAGTCGTAACGCCCGCCGCCAAGATCCACGAGATTCCCGTCGTTCGCCGTGTGGTGCAGTCGATGGAATGGCGAGCGCGCGACAACACGATCTTCAAATACTTCGGCGGTTTCCTCGTCGTGATCCTGCGCAAAGAACTCGGCTGACGCCTCGCCCGGTCCACATTGGCGAAGGTAGGGTCCTTGGACTATAGTCTTAGGGGGCAGTCGAGCACTGCTCTTTCGAGCTATCTGGAAGGACGAACGAGTGTCGATCGAGACCCGAGGGAACCAACTCTTTGACGAAGCGGGCGTACTGAAGCTCGAGTGCTTCGCCAAAGACGGCAAGGAAGTGATTCAGGAGACGCAAAAGCTCCTCGAAGAGCTCGGCCGACGCATGTTCCTCCCGCTCGACCTGATGGTCGTCCTTCTGCGCCGCGGCCATCTTCAGCTCGCCGCAGCGATTGAATCAGGAACAGATGGTGCGGTGCACCCCGACGACCTCGTCCCTCGTCTGCGAGCTTTGGCTGGCGAGATCGAAGAGGACCCTGAGGCGGAGGGGCCAGCGCTCGATCGCGCTTCGTTCTCCCGCGGATTTAGCCGAATTCTGTTCGAATCTTTCGAGTTGGCGCGTGGTGCCGGGGATCAACGCATCGCGGAGCACCACATCGCCGCGACCGTTCTCTGGCGAGCCGAGGCCGTAGAATCTGCGTCGGTCCGCTGGGCGATTCGCCGGCTAGGGGAGGGCGGCGGCGAGATCTTGTTCGACAAGCGCGGAATGCTTCGTCGCGAAGTGTTCCACGATCCCATCTGGTCGATGATGCAGGGCGCGATGCAAATCGCAGCCGACAACGGGACTCCATTCCTCGGCACTCCGCACATCGTCGCCATGATGTGCTCCGTTCGAAACTCCATCTTGTGGCGCTCCGCCAAGGCTCGTGGCCTGGAACCAGGGCGTTTGCGCGAGGAATTGCTCCGACTGATCGGCAACAAGCCGAGCTCGATTCCAGAGTTCCACGTTGGCCGCAAGACGCTTACACCTCGCATGGTCCGCATGCTGTCGTATGCCGTTCGACACGCGGCCGATGAGCGAGTAGCCGAGCGCCAGGTAGTCGAAGCATTTCTGGCCGACGGAGGGTCCTCGCTGGAGCTCGTGCAGGCGCTTGGCCTGGAGTCCGAGATTCGGAAGTCGATGGGCGAGCCCAAGGTCCTCGAAGAAGCGCTCCCGGTCGAAGCAGCGATTCAGCTCGGGGCGCGTCGCCACGCGACGCCGACGCTCGATATGTTGGGCCGGGACCTCACCGAAGACGCCCTCGACGGGAAGCTCCCCGAGATCGTCGGCCGCGAGAACGAGCTGCAACGCGTGGTCAACGTCTTGCTGCGCAAAGAACAGCGCAATCCCTTGCTCACCGGTGAGGCGGGAGTGGGTAAGACCGCCTTGGCGGTGGCTCTCGCGCAGAAGATCGCCAACGGCAAAGTCCCAAAGAAGCTTCAAGGACACCGCGTTGTCGAGATCAATGGCGCGTCGCTCATGAGCGGAACGAGCTACCGGGGCGACTTGGAGTCCCGCATCAAGAGCCTCCTCGACGAAGCGTCGAGCGACGTCATTCTGTTCATCGACGAAGCTCATGCGGTCTTTGCTCCTCGTGCGGGCAGCCAGGCACCTGCTGAGGTGCCCAATCACTTCAAGAGCGCGCTCGCTTCGGGTGAGATTGCGGTCGTTGGAGCCACGACGGAGTCCGAGTATCGACGGTGGTTCGAGCAAGACCCGGCGCTCAAACGCCGATTCGAACGAATCGAAGTCGGGGAACCCGACCGGGGGCTCGTCGAGGAAATTCTCTCGAGTCTCGTGACCGACCTCCAGAGCGAATACGACGTCGAAATCGACGATGAAGCCGTCGGTTCGGCCATTGACCTGTCGGTTCGCTACCTGCCCGAACAAAGGCTTCCCGACAAGGCGAAGAAGCTCCTCATGGACGCCTGCATCGCGCGCGCTCACGACCTCGTCGACGAAGAAGACAAAGTCGGAAAGGTCGGCCACGCCGACATCGCGCGTCAGGTCTTCCTCAAGACTGGAATCCCCCTCGACCGATTGCTCCGCGGTGAGATTCACTGGTGGGTCGGAATCGAAGAGCGGCTCGGTTCGGAGGTCGTAGGCCAGGACGACGCGATCGGACGCGTCGCCCGGGCGCTCGTCACCGGACGTCTCAAACGCGCACGCGATCGCCGACCACTGGCGTCGTTGATGTTCGTCGGCCCTCCTGGGATCGGAAAAGCCACCCTCGCCCGCGCACTCGCCGAAGAAGTGTTTGATGATCCTCGGGCGTTCCTGCGGCTCGACATGTCCGACTTCCAAGAGGCGCATTCGATAAGTCGACTCATCGGCTCCCCACCCGGGTACGTCGGATACGAAGACGAGGACGTGTTCGTTACTCCGCTGCGCAGGCGACCGAGCTCGGTCGTCTTGCTCGAAGATTTCGACCGTGCCCACCCTCGAATTCAGGACCGAGTACTTCGCATTCTGGACGAAGGAGAGGTCACCGATACACGCGGCCACTCAGCCGACGTTTCCAACGCGATCTTCATCTTCAACGTCCATGTGCCCGAGGCGAAACTCGCCGGTCGAATTGGATTCGGGTCGAACGGACAATCGAGCGCTTCGGACGTACTGGCCGCCCACGACGAATCGTTGGCGAAACGGATCTCGGCACACGTCGACGACGTCATCGTGTTCCAGACGCTCTCGCGCTCGAGCGAAGACTCGCCCACGGCTCAAATCCTCGACCGTCACATCGCCGCGTTCCGCGAGGCGATGCTGGACGAGTACAAGATCTCCGTCGCCATCGACGAAGACCTCTACGCCGCGATCGTCAAACGTGTCGGCGCAGCGACGGATGCCAGAAGCGTCGCCGATGCGGTCGAACAGATGCTCTACGACCCCATCACGCGCGCATTGCTCGACGGAGACATCGCCTCCAAGATCGAGTTGGGCGTCCGAGACGACGTCGTCGTCGTGAGCTCGATGACGCGCGACGATGAATGAGCCGTTGTCAGCGCCTGCGCTGGCTGATAGACCATTTCCATCCACCGGATCTCTCCACCGCTGAGGACCCCATGTCTGAGAAATCGTGGGAATACATGCACGCGTCGGCGTCGCTCGGAAAGCCAAACACTGTGAGCTTCTTTGAGGACAAGTACGACCGGCTCTATCGAAGCGTAGACCTCGACACGATCGGTACGCATGGCTGGGAATTGGTCTCGGTCGTGATGGTCCCGAACGAAGAAGGTCAACTTCGCTACGAGTACTTCTTCAAGCGACCGCTTCAGGGCGAATCGGTCACGATCTACAACAAAGACAACTAGGTCGGTCTACTCGAGCTCGGCGGTCGGCGGATCTCGCTCGACCTCCGCTGTGTCTGGCAGTCCACGCTCCGTGGGCTCGTCCAGGCTTTCTTGCGCGGCCTCGACATTCCGCCGCACCTGTTCTTCGAATTCGAGCACTTCGGCGAGGAGGTTCGCGTCGCACGCCTGACAGCGCGCGTGCAAGATGGCTCGTCCGCCCAACACGAGGCGGACGGCTTCTTCTCCACATTTGAAGCATCGAACGGTGAAGACCACTGGATCTCCGTGACGAGGGGGCTTTGAAGTATCCGACGCCCTACGTGCGGACGCAACCGGAACCCCGTTATTTCAGCTGACCGGTTTGGCCTTCGCAGTGGGAGGCGGAGCGGGTACGCGGAACATTCCTTCCCACTTGTTCCACTCGAAGGTCTCCGAACGGCCAGGGTCTGGCGCACCCGAGGAATCGAGCGGCGTGCGGCGAATTCCAACGTGTCGGCGTCCACTCACGAACTCGATCTCGACCGTCTTGCTGATGCCGTCTGGTCCGACTCGGCCAATCTCAGTCGAGAAAACGCGACCGATTCGGTCTCCGAAAACCTTATAGACCGAGAGGGTCACAAGCTCGATCTCGCCCGAAGTATCCAGGCCGACGACGAGAATCTCCGACACGTTGTCATCGACCAATTTCGCGCTAGTGACGGGCTTGCTCCAGATCTTGGCGACTCCTTCGTTCGAGAAGTCCTCCACGATCGACTCTTTGAGCTGCCGTCGATTCTCGCCGTAGATTCGGATTTCCTGAGCCGGAACGAGCATGACTGCTTCGGTCGAACCTCGACGGTCGAATTCGCCGCGGAGGATGACCGAAGATGCGGGCAATTCACTTGGAAGCCCCACCGAGGAAACGAGCTGGGGCCAGCCCGGCGAGGCGGGGCTGACGATCGAATCTTCGAACGGGTCCACAACGTTTCGGGGCGCGTTCAGGTCTTCTTTGGGCTCTTCTTCCTCAACGGCGTCGATTTCGTCGGGGTCGTTCGACTTCGCTTCGAGAAACGGCTGTTCACTTGCGGCGAGAGCAGTGGAGCCGTCCGCGCAGACCATCTCTTTGTCGGTTTCGCAATCGCACACCCATGGCCTCAGGGCACCCTTGACGGCTCCACAGCCGGTGATTGCGATTGCTGCAATAATGAGGAGGACGTTTCGAATCACTGATACTGCTGATCGATCGCGGCAAGATTGAACGCCGGCTGCGAAGCAGGGGTCCAGTATCGCAGTTCGACGCGAGAGAGTCCGCTGTCGATCGTTCCGAGTGCTTCGGCCGTCGCGATGGTCATATCCAAGATGCCGCGATACTGGCCGGCACCTTCTGGATTGAGTCGAAGAGTCCACGTGCCGTCCGGAAGACGCGCGCCATAGGGCCCGCGGTCATTGATGCGGCACCAAACGCGGCGTCGCGTAGCCTTGTTCACGATGAGCACCATCGTGTCGAAGGGGAGCGAACGGTGGGCGCATGTGAACGACTCGGGGTCGAACACTTCGCCGTTGGCGGTGATGTCCCCGTGCCACTGGCCATCGCCGTACCAGGACGCGAGTCCGGTTTCTTGAGCGGGGGGCAGTTCCACTGAAGGCATCTGACCAACGTCTCCCACCTGATAGTGAGAGAGCATGGCCGCCATCATCATCATTTTCACGAACGACATAGAGGCTCACTCGTTCGGGGCACCGTCGTCGAAAAAGTAAATAGTGCGCGCCAGTTGCCAATCGGCACATTTCATTGGCGCTATAGGACGACGTATCCAAAAGCTGGCCTACCTATGACGATTTGCCCGTCGAGGGTCAAGAACTTTTCCACAGGGGCCGTCGAGCATGACTGAAAGCACGGATCGCGGCGGGTCAAGCGATCACGCGCTGATCGGTCGTCGGGCCGGCGTAAAGAATCTAACGGTACGAGATTCGGCAATCGCCGAGGCGTGCGCGATCGTCGCGCGAACATGTGAAAGGGGTAGGTGGCCGGGACTCATTTTGATCGAAGAATCGTCAGGGTCAGGAAATATGCGTTCATGTAGGTCCGTTGCCCACACGAGCCGATGAGGTAGTCAGAATGCGGGTGAGGCGGCCTTTCCGGCGGTCTTGTTCGCAAGATTCGACCAATCCAACGCTTGACATACGGGCGCCAAATGGGCTTTGTAGTGGCGCCGCAAAATATGGTGATGACGGCGATGATGCCAGTTTCGTTGCTAACGGCACGGTTCTTGTAATGACGGTTGGATGCCGTTCGTAGCACGAACGCTTATTTGAGGTAGCTGCCGTCTGAGTAGCACCGACACGAGTACTCTAGGAGGAATGCAATATGACGCGTTCATTTGATTCATGGCGATTGGTCCTCGGGGCCGCGCTCCTTTCCACAGTCGGATTTGCCGGCTGCGCCCAGGATGTGGGCGATGTCGACCGCACTCAGCCCGACAAGGTGGAAAAGGCGCTCTTTCAGAATGACGACGAGTGGTATTTCCGGCAGACGGTGACCGACACCGACTTCCAGGGCTCCTCGGGCAACGCTTACATGTTCGAAGCACTCGAATCGAACCTGAAGCGCGTCCGCTGGGTCGTGACCGAAGACATGCTCTACGCCATGTCGTCGGTTCAGCCGGCACAAAACCTCACCGACGGAATCGACGACGACGAATCGCGTCGACTCGGTGTGGTTGCGGCCTTCCCAATCATCCACCACTTCGACGTTCAGCGTTCCTACTCGACCTCGACGGGCGAGCAGACCAACGTGATCGCCGAGAACGGAAGCGACCGTCCTTGGTACGAGCGCGAGTACATGCGCGTCGACTGGTCGCGCAACGTCGCTGACGGTGTCGGCCTCTTCTCGAGCTTCGCAGGAAGCTACTCGGCCAAGTCGCGCGAGATTCCTCAGGAAGAAGCTCGCTACGATGCAGACCGCACCAGAATCTCCGAAGACTACATCGACACCACGACCGAGTACTTCTTCGAGCCTGACCTCTACAGCTGCTTCAACGCATTCGGGTTCGACTCGATCTTCAACTGCGAAGCTGGCCCGGTCTCGATTCGTAACTCGTTCCTCAAGATTGAAAGCGAAGGAACCTACGAGCCGCTCGAGTACCTCGACGAAGTCCACCTCGAAGACGAGAACGGCGAAGAACTCAAGGTGATGACCTTCGCTGGTCCGAACCGTGACTTCTACGAAACCGAGTGCGACCAAGACCTCCTCGAGGAAGACGCACTTCAGTGGGGCTACAACCCTGTCGACTCGTGCGAGCCGGCCAAGTTCGACATGTTCGGCCGCTTCGGATACTTCCGAACGCAGCGCGTCGAGTACGACGCACGCCGTGGTTCCTTCTACGAAGACCAGCGTAACTACTACGCGAACCGCTGGCACATCTGGCAGTCGGACTACGAAGAAGACGGATCGCTGATTCCTCTTCCCGACCGTGCTCCGAAGCCGATCGTGTACCACACCAACGCAGGCTTCCCGGAAGACATGTGGGACGCCACCCAGCGTGTTGCTGACAGCTGGAACGAGACCTTCGTCGAGTCGGTTCGGCTTGCGAAAGGTCTCGCAACCACCGAAGAGGCCGAAGCAGCGATTGCCGACGCCAACGACGGCAACCCGCGCATGTTCTCGATCCTCCGCAACGACTGCTCGCCAAAAGGCCTGGCTGCATTCGCTGAAACCGGCGGCGCAGCAGACATCATCGGCGGCATGTCGGAAGCAGACTTCGCTGGCAAGTCGAAGGACGGCCTCGAGCGTCTCTGCGCCGAAGTCGAGTACGTCACCGAAGGAACCGACAACCCGTTTGAATGGCAGCGCGTGGGCGACCTCCGCTACAGCTTCTTCAACTGGGTTGACGAGTCCGTGCCATGGCTCGGATACGGCCCGTCGGCCGCTGACCCACTCACCGGTCAGATCATCTCGGGTAACGCAAACTTCGCTGGTCAGGTCCTCCGTCGCTACGGCGCGGTCGCAGCTGACTACCTGATGTACTTCGACGGCCGCATCCCAGAAGAAGAACTCATCTGGGGTGACCACGTCCGTGGATACTTCAAAGACAACGTCGCGACCGGTGCATCGGTCGCTGAAGGCGAGCTCTCGCCGGAAGAACGTGTTGCTCTTCGCAAGCGCCTCACCCCGAGCAACCCCGACTCCATCGAAAGCCCGGGAATCTCGATCAACGACGTTCCTGACTTCATCCGCAAGCATGGCGTCGACGCCGTCCGCGCCGACACGCGTCGTGCAGTTCAGACCGCATCGCTCGCGCAAGCTAGCGACACGCGCCTGGCTGAGTTCCACGAGCGTCCGGAAATCAAGCACATGCTCATGCAGAACCCGAACTTCCGCCTGATGGTGGAGGCACGCGCTGCTGCAACCGCTGGTCCGGAATTCACCGACGCAGACATGCACCAAGCGTACATCTCGTCGCGTGCTCCGATGCTCGACGCTGATCGTTACGAGAAGCGAAACGCACGTTTCGCAGAGCTCAACATGCTCTCGCTCGAGATGATGGATAGCGCCATGAACCAGGTCGTCAGCTACATCGGCGCGACCGACCACTTCGCCGACGCACCTCGTGCGGACATCGAGCGATTCTTCATGGACAACATCTTCTTCTCGACCCAGCTCCACGAGGTTGGTCACACCGTTGGTCTTCGCCACAACTTCGGCGCATCGACCGACGCACTGAACTACCACGACGAGTTCTGGGAACTCCGCGCTGCCCTCGCAGAAGGTCGCGTTGATGAAGAAGAGAAGTGGAGCCTCTCGGCCGAGCGTGCCGAAGAAGTTCTCGGACACCCGATTGACGAAGCGTACGCTTCGGAAGCCGAGTACCGCGAAGCTTCGATCATGGACTACGGCGCTGGACTCGTCTCAGGCTTCACCGGCCTCGGAAAGTACGACAAAGCTGCTATCCACTTCGCTTACGCGAACAAGGTCCAGGTCTTCGAAGACGATGTCGAACTCAAGCCGTACTTCGACACCCTTCTGTGGCTCGGCGACTACAAGCACATCCCGAACATCGTTACGGGTGGTGTGAACACCGTCGCTGCCGGAACCGTCGAGCAGGAGCTCGAAGGTATCAACGCTGTGTTGAACAAGCGTAAGTGGGTTGACGTCGACGAAGCTATGCTCAACCGACGCCAGCAAATCATCGCCAACACGCAGAACTACAAGAATGGCGCGATTACGCCGGAGACGATCGAATTCGACCGTACCGTTCCTTACGAGTACTGCGACGACACCTACCGAAACTCGCAGCTCAACTGCGACGTGTTCGACTTTGGTGCGAACCAGCGCGAAATCCTCCAGTACCAGTTCGACAGCTACCGTGTGTTCCAGCCGTTCCGTCGCTACAACCGTGGTCAGACGAACGCCCTGTACCAGAACATCAGCAGCTTCCAGAACTGGCTCGTGAACATCCTGCGCAGCACGCAGAACCCGTTCCGCTACTACTCGATCTACCAGTACTACAACCTCGGTTCGTACACGGATGACCTCCGTGAAGCGTCCATCCTCTCGCTGAACTTCTTCGGCGAAGTGTTCGCTCAGCCCGAGCCCGGTCAGTACTGCCTCTTCGACACGAATCAGCTGATTCGCGACGAAGACTTCGACGAGTACTGGTTCTACGACCTCAATGACACGTTCATTCCGGTCGGTTGGGACCGTCGCGCAGGCTCCTGCGCAGGAGCAATCAACGTCCAGCGTGGCGAAGGTAACTTCTACAACTGGGGCTTCACGAGCGAGTACGAGTATCGCATTCGCCGTATCGGTACCTTCATCGACAAGTACCTCGCACTTGCGATGCTCTTCCAAATCAGCGGCAACTTCGCGTACTCGTCGTTCGTCACCGACCAGCGTGCTTCGAACGTCTCGTTCTGGACCCTGTTCCAAGACGAACTGTACGAATACCTCCGCGGCATCATCATCGGCGACTACAGCGGTTTCGCTGGTGTCTACAACCCGATCACCGGGTCGTACGAGCCGCCGAAGATTGTCGATCCGAAGTCGTTCGGAACCGGTCTCCAGCCTGACCAGGCGAACATGGACCGCGTCTACACGCGCGCCGGATTCTCGGAAGAGTTCGATGCGATCATCTACAGCCTCATCTTCAACACGACCTACCTCGACCGAAACGTCGACCTTGGTCAGTACATGAAGGTGTGCGTCTCCAACATCGAGTGCCAGGACCTTCCGGCTGGAACCGTGGTGAAAGAATTCATTCACCCCGAAACCAACCAGATCTACCGGGCACCGATCGCAACGAGCGGTCGCTCCATCACGGGTGACCTCATCGATCAGGCCAACGTGCTCAAGCAGCGCTACCTCGATCAGCTCGCTGTGCTCGAAGCAACCGATGCTGGAACGACGGCTTACGAAGACCAACTCGAGATTCTCACGACTCGTTCGGAGCAGCTCGAAGACGTCGTCGGTAAGATCGACCGTATCCGCTACGTCTACCAGGCGCTGGGAGCTTCGGCTCTCTACTAAGCCTGACCGGTTGGCCTAGCCGACCGAAGACTTACGACGCCGCGCTGGTTATCCAGCGCGGCGTTTCTTTTTGGGCGCTGTTCGCCTCAGCGGAAATGACGGTGTGCGACCGGAGCTCGTTGGTCGGCCAGTCGGTCGGGGTGGGGCAGGGCGCAACCCGGAAGGAAGACGCATTGCGAGTGAGCGACGGCCGAACGCGCCCGATAGGTCGAGCATCGCCACGGTGAGGCGAATCGCAGACCAACGGTTTCGTCAGGCGGCTTCCAGAACGCACGAAACGCCTCGGAGACCGCCCGATCGTTCAAGAGCCTCCGGTTCCCCGGTTGTGCAAGAGATTGCGCCAGACGGCCGCTAGGCGAAGTCTCGGCGCGAGAAAATGATGGCGGCGAAGACTAGAACCACTGCCGCGTAGGTCGTCGCGTACCAAACCGACGACCAGGCATAACTCGGAGGGATGGGCGATCGATGTGTGATCTCGGCACTCAGGTTGAGCGCCTCGAGGTTCGGCAGGAGAGTCTGAATCAGGTCGAGCGCAGATGCCATTGGGTTTCCGCGCTCCTTGAGGAGGGTGATGATGGCTTCGAGCTGCGAACGCAGGTTGCCCGCCAGCCACAACAGACCGGTCAACAAACCGGAAAGCAATGGAGAGCTGAACGAGGCAAAGAAGAGGGCGAGGGAGACCACGATCATCAGCTGCAGCAGAATCGTCAGGTGCCCCACAAACCATGCGGTCGAGAGCTTCCCTCCGATCAAGACGACGAAGACCGACGAGACGGCGCACAGCGACACTACGATCGTCGCAAGCAACACGACGACCCCCAGATACTTCCCGAGAAGAAAGGTCCATCTGGGCGTCGGCTTGGAGAGAATCGTGTAGATCGTTCGCTGATCAATCTCGTTCGAGAGCAGCGTGACGGTCGAATAGATCGCTACGAGCGTGGAGAAGAACGCGGTCGCGAAATAGGCAAAGTCAGTCGTCACCCGAACTTCTTCGTGCAGACTCATCTGGCCGAGCACAAGGCTCGCTCCAATGATGAAGAGTGCGGCGAAGATGAGGCTGCCTAGTACCTTGTTGCGAATCGCTTCGCGGTAGGTGTTCAGCCCAATTGCGCCGAGCGTGCGAATCGTCGTCAGCATCACTCTTCCTCCCCGAATTCGTCGTCGGAAGCGCCGTAGGTGTCTCGTACGAACACGTTCTCGAGATCTTCACGCTCGCGGTGAATCGAAACGACGTCGAGCCCGTTTGCCAGGGCGTCCTCGAGAATCGAATTGATGGCGAAGTCGCCTGGGAAGCGAACGACGAAGGACCCGCCGCGCTCTTGTATCCTGAGATGGCCCGAGAGGGCTTGAATCTGCTCGACCGAGTCCGCGTTGACGACCAACTCTACGGATAGAACTCGGTCGCCTGTGAGTTCGGCCAGCGTCCCTGTCTCGCGGTTCTCCCCCTTGTGAATGAGTACGACCCGGTCACAGACCGCCTCGACATCGGGCAGAATGTGACTGGAGAACAGGATGGTCTTCCCTTCCTCTTTGAGCTCGAAGATGAGGTCACGTACTTCGCGCCGGCCGACCGGATCGAGACCGGTCTGAGGTTCATCGAGAATCACCAGGTCGGGATCATTGATCAGAGCCTGAGCGAGCCCGGCTCGCTGTCGCATACCCTTGGAGAACTTCTTGATTGGACGATCGATCGCGTGCCCAAGACCGACCCGTTCGACAAGACGATTCGAGCGCTCTCGAAGCTCTTCGCCGTGAAGGCCGAACAGGTTGCCGTAGAAGCGAAGCAGTTCGGGAACGGTGAGATGTTCGTAAAAGTAGGGGTTCTCGGGCAGGTACCCGAGTCTTGCTCGGGACTCGACCTTGTCGGCCGTCTGGCCGAAGAGCTTCGCCGTGCCTTCGTCCGCGCGAACAAGACCGGTGATGATCTTCATGGTCGTCGTCTTGCCGGCCCCGTTGGGTCCGACCAGGCCGACGATCTCGTTCTTGTGCACCGAGAACGAGATTTGACGGACGGCCTCGACCTTCTTGCGAAAGAAGCCGACACGAAAGGTCTTCTTCAGGTCCTTGATTTCGATGGGGGGCGTGCTGTCTACGGACATGATATTGCGACCCACAAGTCATCGGGAAGAAAGCCAAACTCGGAGGATTCTTTCGCTGCTTCAAACTCGTTTTCGAGCTGGCGTGCAGACTCGGCGATCGAGTTTCCTGCACCCATTTGGCGCAGTCGGCGTGCGATTCGGCGCCGCGTCGAACGGTCGGAAATGGAGAGCAGAGCTCGAGACAGGTACCGGATTTCGCGAACACGGTCGGCTTCGCTGATCTCGTCTTCACCCATCAGCTTTCGCTTGCGGTCCAGGAACCAACTGAGGACGAAAGGCGCGTTGCTGGGCGAACCCGGCAGCTGCATCGCATCTTCGAGATAGGCGATCGCCTTGTCGCTTTCGCGAAGTCTGCGCGCTTTGGAGCCGTGGGCGGAGTGCCCGATGTAGTTCATCGCCGCTGCGAACGGAAGATACCCGTCCTGGGGGAACACATGGATTCCTCGATCGATGAAGTCGTTTATCTCGGCGAGGTCCGACTCGGTCGCGCGGTAGGTGCGGGCGAGGGCGACCGCCGGGAACCAGTCGTAGAGGCGGCGAAACTGGGGGTCGAGATCGGCGATGACGTGCGCGTTGTTCAGCAAGTGCTTCGGACGGTTCCGATCGCGACGGGACTCGCCGTAGTCGACGATGGTTGCGACCCAGGCGATGTCGGCCGCGAAGGTGCCGTAGTTCAGAGACGCAGCCTGTAGAATCTCGGATTTTGGCAGCTTGAGAGGGGTCCGAGACGGGGTCGGGAGGCGGTAGATCGCAGACTGGAACTGAAGGTTCGAGAATAGCGCCGAAAGTGTGAGCAGGAGGACGAATCCTGCGCGAACGCCAAGGCGAACAGCTCGATGCGAAAATGGAGTCATGTCGTCAGGCTGAAAGAACTTCGGGACCAAGAAATACGCTGCCCCCCGGACGAGGTCAATCGCCGGGGGGCAGGGATGCTTCTCAAGCCGTAAGGCTTACTGGAATTCGTTCGAGGTGAACGGAGGTCCGACGACCACTTCCTGGGTGTCAGCAGCAATCGTGATGTTCTGCGTCACGGTGTGAACTTCAGCCGAGCCGACGTCGAAGTTGGCGCGTGCCTTGATCGTTGCGGTTGCTGCACTCGAGAGGCCGAGCGACTCGTAGGAGTACATGAAGTACACCGGGTCCTGGAATGCAACGTTGAGCTTGTTCATCGCTGCCACGAGGACGGCGTCGGTAGGCTCGATTCCGGTGAACGGAACCTGCTTCTCACCACCGTTCGGTGCGTCGGTGTCTGCACCTGCGCCGAGGCCGGTCGAGAGGGCGGTGTTCATCGCGAAGCCGTCACCACCGGGGAAGACGTAGCCAGCATACGGAACCGGGAAGCCTTCTGCGGTCGCGCCAGCGCCCGGCGTGTGCCACGGCTGGTCGCCGTTGGTCGCTGCGTCGGAGAACTTTTGCTCTTCCGTGAAGTACGACTTCGAGCCGTCAGCCATCTTCTTCATGATGCCTTCAGCTTCCGATGCCTTCGAACTCTTGATGTAACGAAGGAATGCGGGGATAGCGATAGCGGCGAGAATACCGATAATCGCGACGACGATCATGAGCTCTACGAGCGTAAAGCCTTCTTTCTTTTTCTTAAGGTTGAACAGCATTTGTTCCTCTCTCTTGGTTGGGTTGAGTCAGGTGGTTGAGGTTATTGCAGACTGCATGCCAGACTTTGATTTCGCCAATTTTTTCGGCTGAATCGGCCATTTGGGCCATCTGTGGACGATCCTCGTCGCGAATCCGCGAGTAGGGTGACGCAAATTGTCACCTCGCATTTCACGAGGTGACGATCTTTGTCAGCCGCCCTCGTTTTTGAGCACCGGGCTCTGAACGGTTCGCGTGACCCACACGGTGGTGTCGTTCGGGTCGCTCGGATCGAGGTCTTGCTTCACGACGACGACGAATCCGTCCTGGGTGTTGTCGAACGGAATGCCTTCGGTGGTGCAAACGCCGCAGGCCTGCGTCGCGGTCCAAGCGTCAGTTGTGACGATGACATCTGGAGGGAGGTTTCCGCCCGCGAAATCGAGCAGGTTCTGATACTTCGCCGGCACGGTCGCGAAGTCGCCGCCCGGGGCGAGGTACTTGTTGTTCCTCGAACGATACCGCTCTTGACCGGAGGCAACTTCAGTCGCCGTCGCCTTGAGCTTGGTGATCTTGCCGGTCGTGATGTAGCGGCCATAGGCGATCGAGCCGATCGCGGCCAAGATGCCGACGATCGCGATGGTGACCATGAGTTCGACGAGCGTGATACCGCGTGCCGTCTGGAGATTGGGGTGCTTGATTCGGTTCATCCTTCCCTCGGAGCAAATACGATTAGGACGACCTCACATCGATGCAAGGAACGCACCGTGCGAATTTCGTTCGATCAGTTGTGGAGTGTTGGACTCGGCTCAAGGATACAGCCGAGGGGGAACGAAGTCACGTTCGCTACTCGATTCCATGTTTCTGGAGCCGGTAGCGCATCGAACGAAACGAGATACCGAGCAGCTTGGCAGCTTCGGTCCGATTGCCGTCCGTCAGCTCGAGCGCTTGGGTGATGAGCGCATTCTCGACTCGCTCCATGACTTCGTCGATGTTCACACCCTCTTCCGGAAGGTGCAGCACGGAGTCGGTCTCCGACACCGTCGCTCGAGTCACGCTGGTGGGAAGTGAGTCGACCGTAATCATCGACCCACGTTCTAGGGTCACCGCGCGCTCGATGATGTTCTGAAGCTGCCGAACGTTTCCAGGATAGTCGTAGTGGATCAAGAGGCGCAGGGCGTCGGACTCCACGCCATCGACATCGTTTCCAATCTCTTCGGCGTACTTGTGGACGTAGTGCTCGATGAGCAGGCGAATGTCTCCCTCGCGCTGTCGAAGCGGCGGTAGCTCGATCGAGATGACGTTGAGCCGGTAGAAGAGGTCCTCTCGGAACCGACCTTCATCGACCTCTTCTTGTAGGTCGCGGTTCGTCGCAGCGATGATCCGCACGTCGACAGCCACTTCCTCGTTGCTGCCGACGGGTTTCACCTTCTTCTCTTGAATGGCCCGCAGCATTCGGACCTGCGTTGTGAGCGGAAGCTCACCGACTTCATCGAGAAACAAGGTCCCGCCGGACGCGGCGACGAAGAGCCCGTCTCGGTCCTGGTTCGCGCCCGTGAACGCGCCCTTCTTGTAGCCAAACAACTCCGACTCGATGAGGTTCTCCGGAATTGCGCCGCAGTTCACCGGGACAAACGGACCGTCGAGGTTCGAACGTCGGTGGAGTGCCCGAGCGAACAACTCTTTGCCGGTGCCGGATTCGCCGGTGAGAAGCACGGTAGTCTTCGTGGGCGCCACGCGCTCGATCATGTCGAACACTCGACGGATCGACTCCGACTTGCCGACGACCTCGCCGAACGAGCCAACATCGAGCTGAGACTTGAGGTAGAGGTTCTCGCTGATGAGTTCGTACTTCTCGAGCGCGCGCTCGATCACCGCGCGGACCTCTTCGAGCTTGAAGGGCTTGTTGATGTAGTCGTAGGCGCCCTCTCGAATCGCAGAGATCGCCGTCTCCGCGCTCGCGAACGCGGTCATCACAATCACCTGGCAAGCAGGGTCCGTGGCTTTCACATGTTTCAGGATGTCGAGCCCGGCCTCAGTGTCGTCCATTCGAAGGTCGGTGAGGACGAGGCTGAACTGCATCTCGTCCAGCTTCGCGAGGGCTTCCTTGCTGTTGCTCGCGACTTCGTACTCGTAGTCCTGCCGCTTGAGCATGATCGAGAGAAACTCACGAATACTCTGTTCGTCGTCGACGATGAGAATTGGCTTCGCGCTCAAGCTTCGACCTGCTGCTCGATGGAGTTCCGGGGCAAGATAACCTCGAATCGTGCGCCGCGGAGGCGTGTCGGTGGGGCGTGGCGAATCACGCCGCCATGGTCTTCGATGATACGGTAAATCGTGGCCAGCCCCAATCCCGTTCCTCGATCCTTGGTGGTGTAGAACGGCTCGAAGATGTGTTCTGCAGCCTTGTCGTCGAGGCCCGGGCCGTCATCTTCGACCGCCAAAGAGGTCGTGGATTCGCCCGCGATGACCTCGATGTACAGCTTGGCCGGACGGTTTGAAATCTCGCAGGCTTCCGCGCCGTTCTTCAGCAGATTCCACACCACCTGCCGCATCGCCTCCTCGTCTGCCAACACCGTTCGTCCGTCGGCGTTCTGGATCTCGATCTCGATCTCGGTGTCGCCATCCCCAGCCTGAAACAGCTGGCAGATCTCGCGAATGATCTGTTGGAGCGACAGCTTCGAAAGCTGGAGGGTGCGTGGCCGGCTGTAATTGAGGAACTCGGTGATGAGATCATTGAGCCGCTCCACCTCGCGCATCACGATCGACATCAGCATGCGGTTCTCTTCGCTCGACTCTTCGTCGTCGCGCAGCATTTCGACCGACCCGCTGATGGACGCGAGCGGGTTGCGAATCTCGTGGGCGATTCCTGCGGCCAGCTCACCAACCGCGGCGAGTCGTTGGGAGCGCTGCATCTGCTCTTCGAGCGCGCGAATCTCCGTCAGGTCCTGAAAGATGATGATGTTGCCATTGCTATCGCCCACGGAGTCGCGCAGAAGCGACACCGAAAAACCGAAGTGGAGCTCGGTTCCGTCTTCGCGCTCGAATCGACTCTCGTAGCGTTGTCCCGAGGCGAGGGCACCGTCGTCCAGATCGGGGAACACGCGGCTCAAGTTGGCGCCGAGCAGTTCCTCCGAGGAGAGCGCCGTGAGTTCAGATGCCGCCCGGTTGGAGTAGATGATCTTGCGGTCACGATCGACCGTGATGAGCCCGCTGCTAAGTGAGGCGAGGATATTCGCGTTCAGTGCACGGAGCTCGGCGATGTCGAGCTGCTGTTCCTCGAGAACGGCAGTTGCCTCGCTCAAACGTTCCGCGAGGTAGCCTGACAGAATCGCGATCACGAACGCACCGGCGCTGTTCGCACCGACCCGGAAGGCGAGCGACGCAATCGACGCTTCGGTATACGCCTCGACGCTCAACCCGTAGATCGAGAGCGAGACCAGAGATGTCGCAGTCACCGTGGCGGAGAAGAGGGCGGCGCGCCGTCCCAGCACGACCGCCGAGTTGATGATCGTGACGAGGAACAAGAACAGGAAGAGCGAGTCCGCAAACCCTGTAACTGCGACCAAGATCACGGTCGTCGCGAGGTCAGCAAAGATCTGCGCGGCGGCGAGAAGGTCGAGGCGCTTGATGCGACGAATCAGCACCGCGTAGGCGATCGTGAGCGCGTAGGTGGTCACGATCAGCGCGAGGAGCGCGGCGTTCTTGAAGTCGGACAGAGCAGAAAGGGCTTCGATGTCGACAGCGACAGCGGAGCCCAATAGGAGGGTCACGAGGACCACTCTGAAGAACATCAGCCCTTCGATTCGCTCTCGCGAGACCTCGAAGGTGGCGAACTGGAAACCAGCCACGTTTGGATCTTGGGGTGGCGGTTGGTTACTCGGCCTTGATGTTACCGGCGAGGCTGAAGATCGGCATGTACATGGCGATCAGGAGACCACCGACGACACCACCCAGGAAGACCATGAGAATCGGCTCCATGAGGGAGGTCAGTCCGTCGACGGCGACGTCGACCTCTTCCTCGTAGAAGTCGGCAATCTTGTTGAGCATGGTGTCGAGAGCACCGGTGGACTCACCGACGCCGATCATCTGCACAACCATGTGCGGGAAGATTCCCGTCTCCGTGAGTGGGTCGACCATGTTCTGACCTTCGGAGATTCGCTCCCTCACGTAGAGGATTGCGTCCTGAATAGTCATGTTGCCGGCGGTCTCGGCGACGATCTCGAGGGAGTCGACGATGGGAACACCGGAGGCAACCATGGTGCCGAGCGTACGCGTGAATCGAGCAACAGCCGCTTTTCGAATGAGCGGGCCGAACAGCGGGGCGCGCAGTGCGGTGCGGTCAATGATTGCCCGCGTCGTAGGATTGGCCATGAGCCAGCGCAGGAGCAATCCCATGCCGACGAAGAAGCCAATGATGGCGAGGAACCAGGTCTGCACGAAGTCCGAGAGTGCGATGACGATCTGGGTTGGAACCGGCAGCTCACCACCGCCCATCTCGGCGAACATGGCCGTGAAAGTCGGGATAACTTTGTAGAGAAGGAGAATCACGACCGCGAGAGCGATGACGAGAACGACGGTCGGGTAGGTGAACGCGCCGCGAATCTTTCGTCGCAGTTTTGCCGACTTCTCGAGCTCGATGGCGAGACGGTTCATGACCGTGTCGAGAATACCGGCTTCTTCACCGGCGAGGACCAGCGAGCAGTAGAGGTTGTCGAATACTTTGGGGTGTTTCTTCATTGCGTCGGCGAGGGTCGAACCGCCCTCGACGCTGCCTCGGAGGGCATCGATCGTGCGCTTGAGCGTCTTGTTCGGCTCGGCGCCGCCCAGAAGCTCGAGACACTGAACGATGGGAAGACCGGCGTCGATCATCGTCGCGAACTGTCGCGTGAAAATGACGAGCGACTTGAGCGGAACACCGCCGCCAAAACCACCGAGGTTGAGGCCGCCGCCTTTCTTCTTCACCTTCTCGACGTCGATGTTCTGCTGGCGAAGCCGTTGAGTGACCTCATCGGCATTGCCGGCATCCATCTCACCGGAGCGGACTTCACCGCTGTTTGTGCGACCTTCCCAGGTAAAGACTGGCATGGTTCAACCTCTCGTACTTCGCATCAGGTATATCGGACGCGGCTTCCGCGCCCGCCGGAACCGCCGCGGCCACCGCCACCGCCACCGCCGCGAGACGTTCCGCCCTGTTCAATCATGGTTCGGAGCTCGTCGGCGTCGCTGGAACGTGCCAGTGCGTCTTCGAGCGTGATTTCGTTGTTCGAGTAAAGCTTGTAGAGCGACTGGTTCATCGTCTGCATGAAGCTGCGCGACTGGCCAACCTGCATCGCCGAGTAGATTTGGTGCACTTTGTCTTCGCGAACGAGGTTTCGAATCGCGGGAGTTGGCACGAGAATTTCGACGGCGACGGCTCGTCCTCGCCCGGAGGCGTGGGGGATGAGCTGCTGCGAGATGATTCCTTCGAGCACGAAGGAGAGCTGTGCGCGCACCTGAGATTGCTGGTGCGGCGGGAAGACGTCGATGATTCGGTTGATCGTCTGAACGCACCCGTTCGTGTGAAGGGTAGCGAACGCGAGGTGGCCGGTCTCACTGATGGTAAGGGCGGCCTCGATGGTCTCGAGGTCGCGCATCTCGCCGATGAGCACGACGTCAGGGTCCTGGCGCAGAACGTACCGAAGCGCGGTCTTGAAGCCGCCGGTGTCGGCGCCGACTTCGCGCTGGTTCACCACGCAGTTCTTGTGCGGGTGGAGGTACTCGATAGGGTCTTCGATCGTCAGGATGTGGTGTCGCTTCTCCTGGTTCACCTTGTCGATGATGGAGGCGAGGGTGGTCGACTTGCCGGAGCCAGTCGGTCCGGTCACGAGGACCAATCCGCGCGGTTTGTCGGCGAAGGCGCCGATGACTGGCGGTAGGCCGAGTTCCTGGAACGATTTGATTTCGAAGGGGATGAGTCGGAAAACGCCGGCGACGGCGCCGCGCTGCATGAAGACGTTGCCGCGGAAGCGGCTGAGGCCTTTGACGCCGAACGAAAGGTCGAGCTCGCTGTCGGTCTCGAACTTCTGTTTCTGCGCGTCAGTGAGCACGCTGTAGCAGAGCTGACGCGTGTCGGAAGGCGTCAGGGGTGCAGTTTTCAAGGGTACGAGCGAGCCGTCGATCCGCAGCTGCGGAGGTGCGCCGACCGTGATGTGGAGGTCGCTCGACCCCTGGTCGACCATGATCTTGAGCAGCTGATGTAGGTTCGCCACGTTCTATCCCGTGATGCCACGCGTGATTTGGCACCATTCAATGTGCCAGCTGAATGTCTCCTGCGCCAATTTTTTCCTTAGTCTGGCGCAGTGTTTCGCACGACCTCTTCGGGCGTCGTGATTCCTTCGAACATCTTTTTCACTCCAGCCATGCGGAGCGAGTCCATGCCTTCGCGGATGGCTTCGTTCTTCAATTCGGCGGTGGAGTAGCCCTGAATGATGCACTCTTTGAGGTGCTCGGTCATGGGGAGCACTTCGTAGAAAGCGACTCGGCCTTTGTAGCCGGTGCCGCCGCAACGCGTGCATCCGCGGCCTGCGTAGATCGGTTGGCCGAGCATCTCTTCTTTGACCTGAAGCTTCTTGAGAATCTCCGGCTCGACTTCCTTGACCTCTTTGCACTCGCTGCAGATTCGACGTGCGAGGCGCTGTGCCAGAACGACGTTGAGCGAAGCGGTGACGAGGAAGGGCTCGATACCCATGTTGAGCAGACGAGACACGGTCGACGGTGCGTCGTTCGTGTGGAGCGTCGAGAGGACCAGGTGGCCGGTGAGTGCCGCCTTAATTGAGATCTCCGCGGTTTCGAAGTCGCGAATCTCGCCGACCATGATGATGTCGGGGTCCTGACGGAGGAAGGCTCGCAGTGCCGCGGCGAAGTTGAGCCCGATGGACTCGTGCATCTGACACTGGTTGATGCCTTGGAGGTTGAATTCGACCGGGTCCTCGGCAGTCGAGATGTTCTCGGTGACCTGGTTGAGTTCCGACAGGGCGGAGTACAGCGTCGTGGTCTTGCCGGAACCGGTCGGACCCGTGACGAGACACATGCCGAAGGGGCGGTGGATTGCGTCTTGGAAGTCCGCCAGTGGCTTCGGGTCGAAGCCGAGCTTCGTCATGTCGAGCTGAAGGTTCGATTTGTCCAGAAGACGAAGGACGAGTTTCTCGCCGAACAGGCATGGGAGGCACGAGACACGGAAGTCCATCTCGCGGTTTCGTCCCATGCGCAGCTTGATACGACCGTCCTGCGGGAGTCGGCGCTCGGCGATGTCGAGGTTCGACATGATCTTCACGCGCGACGAGATCGCGTTCTTGAGCTTCAGCGGGGGGCGCATCATCTCTTCGAGCACACCGTCGACGCGGAAACGGACGCGGAACGATTTCTCGTAGGGCTCGATATGGATGTCCGAGGCGCCGCGCTTGACCGCATCGACCAGGATGAGGTTCACCAGTCGGATGACGGGGGCGTCCTCGGAAGCGGCCGCGAGGTCGTTGACGTCGGCCGAATCTGTGTCGTCGACGTAGTCGATCTCGTTCATGTCGAGATCGCCCAGGATGGCGTCGTAATCGTAGTCGAGCGCCTCGGCGCCGCCGTAATACTTGTTGATCGCCTCTTGGATGGCGGATTCAGACGCGACGACAACTTCGATGTTGTAGCCGGTCATGAACTTGAGGTCGTCGATCGCGTAGATGTTCGCGGGATCGGCCATCGCCATGACGAGCGTCGCCCCCGAACGGTTCACCGGCATGCATTGGTGACGTTCCGCAACCTCACGCGGGATGAGCTGAATGATATTCTCGGGCACCTCGACCTCCCCCAGGTTGATCGAGGGGACGCCGTAGTGGCGGCTCAAGAATTTCGTCAGGTCCGTCTCGTCGAGATACCCCAGTCGGGTGATCTCGTATCCCAGACGGCTGCCCTCCATTTTGGAACGCTCCTGCGCCTTTTTGAGCTGTGCCGGCGAGATCATTTTCTCGCGGACGAGGAGTTCTCCCAGTCGTTCCTTACCAGCCATGTACGTCTATGCCTTCGTTCGAGGATAGCGATTGCGCGGCAGCGCGCGCGAACGGGCGCACGTGCTTAGATTTTCGGTCATTTCGGGTTTACCCGGCTCCATAAACTACCAATCTCGCAAGAACCGTGTCAACGCGACCAACGTTGGCTTCGACTTGAACCGCATTACGCTCGTGCTACATCTCATGGGCGCAATTCTCGTTGCGCACCGAGACCGAGAGC
This sequence comes from uncultured Bradymonadales bacterium, assembly GCA_964384605.1. Lineage (GTDB taxonomy): Bacteria > Myxococcota_A > Bradymonadia > Bradymonadales > Bradymonadaceae > CAYLMO01. The sequence goes on from CAYLMO010000003.1 coordinate 192,737, forward strand.
ATCCAGTTCCGCTGCAGATTCCCGCGGCGACCCCACGGAGCCACTCATGAATCCCGACGAGCCCATCCTTCGGGTGCAGAACGTCACCAAACGCTACGGCGAACTGCGAGCCGTCGACGACGTCTCGCTCGACATCTATCCGGGTGAGATTTTCGCGCTGCTCGGTCCAAATGGAGCGGGCAAGACGACCTTGATTGGCTGCATCAGCGGCCTGACCTCCGGTTTCGAAGGCTCCATCGAGGTCGCGGGCCGAGATGTCGTCGACGACTACCGAGTGACCCGACGCCTCATCGGCCTCGTGCCTCAGGAGATCAACTACGACGCGTTCTTCACGGTCCGCGATTCGCTCCGCTTCCAAGGTGGATACTTCGGCGTTTCCGACGATTCTCGTGTACACGAGCTCCTCGAGCAGTTCGCTCTCACCGAGAAGATCGATGAGACGAGCCGGCACCTATCCGGCGGAATGCAGCGCCGATTGATGATCTGCAAGGCGCTCATGCACGACCCCGTCCTGCTGTTCTTGGACGAGCCGACCGCGGGCGTCGACGTGGAGCTTCGCGACGAGCTGTGGCGGTACGTGCGAGCGCTGCGCGACCGCGGCACGACGATCGTATTGACGACGCACTACCTCGAGGAAGCCGAACAGCTCGCCGACCGAATCGGGATCATTGAGAAGGGCGCGCTCCTGCGCGTGGACGCGCGCGACGACCTGCTCGAAGAGTTTGGCGAGCGAAAGCTGGAGATTCGATTGGCTCAGTCGCCACCCGACGCATTCCGCGAGGCTGCGGCCAGCTGCGGCGCGACCGTGGACGGCGACTTGGTCACATTGCGATTCGCGCACGAAGAGGGCCGGCATCCGGCCAACGAGCTCATTCGGGTCATCGTCGAGCACGACCTCGAGATCGAAGCCATCGATTCTCGCCGTTCGTCGCTCGAGGAGATTTTCCGGCAGCTGGTCTATCAAGACGAGGACGCCCGATGAATGCTCCATCGAAACCAGAGCTAGAAGAGAGGAGGGGAGCGCCGCCGCGCGAAGCCGCCGAGGCGGCCGTGAAGCGAGCGGCCGAGCTCGTCGAGGAAGCCGAGAACGCGACTTGGCTCGGTGCGTGGACGCTCTTCAAGAAGGAGCTGATGCGATTCTGGAGCATCGCCGGGCAGACGATCATCTCACCGGTGGTCACCACGATGCTCTACTTCCTCGTGTTCGGGTATTCGCTCGGAGATCGACTTCGCGAGATTCAGGGTGTCGCGTACGTCGATTTCTTGGTGCCTGGCTTGGTGATGCTCGCGTTGATTTCGAACGCGTTCATCAACTCGGCGTTTTCGCTCTTCATCGCCAAGATTCACGGGACCATCGTCGATATTTTGGTCACGCCGCTGTCGTACCTTCAGTTGCTCTTTGGGTACGTTGGGGCGTCGATTGTGCGAGCGGTGCTGATCGGTTCGATCATCTGGGTCGTGGCCATCTTCATGGGCGCGACGGCGTGGAACAACGTGGCTCTGGCCCTGGTGTTCATGGTGCTGACGGCGTTGACGTTTGCGCTGCTCGGGGTCGTCATCGCCATTCTTGCGACCGACTTCGACCACATCAACTTGCTGCCGAACTTCCTCATTACGCCGCTGACGTTTCTGGGCGGCGTGTTCTACTCGATCGAGATGTTGCCGGAGCCGTGGGGGACGGTCTCGAAGTTCAATCCGGTCCTCTACATGGTGAACGGCATCCGATACGCGATGGTAGGCGTTTCGGACGTACCGTACTGGCACGGTTTGATCGTGCTGAGCGGATTGGTGTTGGTGTTCGGAACGGCTGCGCTCGTACTTCTGCGGACCGGCTACCGGCTTCGCGAATAGGCTACCAAACTGCTTCTGCTGGGTCCGAACTTCCGGACGTATGTGCGGCAAGTCGAGCGAGCGCGGCGGGTTTGGGGCCGTCGATCAGGAAGGTCATCGACGTTTTGTCGTACTTGCTGGGCCGAAGCACTGGCGCGGCAAAAATGATCACCGCAACGAGTCCGAACACGAACATCAAAGCTCCGAGCAGGAACACGATGCTGGGGTCGTTCATGCCGGCGGCGGCAACGATAGGCATCACGATTCCAGCCACCATTACGGCGCCCGAAATGGCCATCTTCTTCTTCTTCGAACCGACGCAAGACGGACAGGTGTAGAACGTCAGCATCAGTGGCTTTCGGAGAACGAAGTGGAGAATGATCGTGAGAATCCACGTGAGCAAGATCGTCACCCATACCCACTGAGGGGTCCAGAAGACCTTCTTGTCGGACGTGACCTTTCCTCCCGGCTCTTCCGATCCACACTTTGCGCAAATATGGGTGGGAAGCGTGAGCGGGTTCGCCGACCGAATCTGTTTTCCCACTATAGAGAACTCGGAGATCGGGGCGCTGTGAACCGCTTGCTGAGGCGGTGCGTACGGATCGTGCTGGTGCATCGATGAGGCTCGGCTGCGGGTAGAGGGGAGAACCGAGGGTAGATGATATCCGAAGGTTGGTCAGCCGAGGATAAAAAAAACGGCCATCTCGCGAACGAGATGGCCGTTTGGAGTAGCGGGGGCAGGATTCGAACCTGCGGCCTTCGGGTTATGAGCCCGACGAGCTACCTGGCTGCTCCACCCCGCACCACGGCGCGACATCATCGCGTCAGGGTCGAGGAAGGTACGGGCGGCCCCTGCGCCTGTCAACTATCATTTCTTCTTCTTCACCTTTCGCACGTCGAACTTGCGATTGTGATCGCGACGTTCGCGCTCGCGCTGCATCTGGCGCTTGGTGGGGCGCGCCTTTTCGGGGGCGCGCTCGCCGACGCACTTGTAGAGTTCGATGACTTCTTCAGGGAGGAGCGGCCGGTATGCACCGGGCGAGACGCCCTCGATCGAGATGTTTCCGAGCGACAGTCGTCGAAGGCGGAGGACGTCTTTGCCAACGGCCTCGCACATGCGACGAATCTGGCGGTTCCGGCCCTCGTGGATGGCGAATTCCAGCCACGTGTGCTTGTCGGTGTGCGCGCGAAGCGCGACCTGCGCGGGCTTGGTGAGGCCATCGTCGAGTTCGACGCCGGTCTGAAGCTGGCGAAGTTCGGGGCTGTCGTCTTTCATCGAGCCTCGAACCTTCACCGCGTAGCGCTTCTCGACTTCGAACGACGGGTGGGTGAGCAGGTGCGTCAGTTTACCGTCGTTGGTGAGCAAGAGGAGCCCTTCCGAGTCCCAGTCGAGACGGCCAACCGGCCAGATGCGCGGCATCTTCTCGGGCAGCAGGTCGATGACGATCGGACGATCTTCCGGGTCGTCGAGCGTCGTGATGTAGCCCCGAGGCTTGTTGAGAAGGATGTAGACGTAGGTCACCGGGAGTTCGACGCGGTTGCCGTCGACTTCGACCACGGCGGACTCAGGGTCGACCTTGGTGCCAAGTTCCGTGCAGACCTCCCCGTTTACGACGACGCGTCCCGCTTCGATCATCTCGTCGGACTTGCGTCGGCTCGCGACGCCCGCCTTCGACAGGTATTTGTTCAGCCGCATTTCATCTTCCATCATCATCTCCATCTGCGGCGTCGCCGCCGCTCGGTTGGTCTTGCGTATCTAGTGCCTCGAGCTCCATTTCGGCGGCCAGTTCTTGCAGGTCTTCGCCGAGGAGTTCGAGAGAATCGACCTCGAATTGTTCGAGTGTCGGTAGTGAGTCGAGTGCCGCGAGTCCGAAGAATTCGAGGAAACGATCGGTCGTGCCGTAGAGGTTGGGTCGGCCGATGTCGTCCATCTTTCCGACCACTTCGACGAGCGCGTAGTCCTGCAGGGTTTTGAGCACGCCGCCGCAGTCGACGCCTCGAATTTCGTCGACGACCGCACGGGTGACGGGTTGTCGGTACGCCACGATTGCGAGCGTCTCGAGAGCCGCCTTCGAGAGTCGAGTAGGGCGCGATTCGAACAGGCGAAGCACTTCCTGCTGCAGGTCCGGATTGGTTCGGAACTGCCATCCGCCGGCGACCAGCGAGAGGTGGATGCCGCGCATCGGGCCGGCAAAGTCCAGCTCGAGCTGGCGCAGCGCGCGGTTGAGGTAGGATTCGGGCGTATCCGGAAGCACTTTGGCGAGTGCGCTTCGCGACAGTGGTTCGTCGGCGGCGAAAAAGACGGCTTCGAGCGCGGCGCGTACTTTGGCCACAGCTTCGAGGTCGTCCATCTCCTCGGCTTCGGATTCGGTGGTTTGGTCGGCCATCTCGGCCGTCTCGTCGGTCACCGCGTGTTCTCGTTCAGTCTGCGAGCTCCAGTTCCTGGCTCACGTCGACAATGTCGACGACAGCGCGTTCGACCCAGAGCGTCTGGTCTTCGTCGAGGCGTGCCTGGAAAAGTTTGAGCATCTTGAGTTTCGTCATTTCGAGGAGCGCGAGAAACGTCGTTACGATGCGATTGCGCGTGAGTTCGTGCCCTTCGAAGAGGTCGTCGAACGCCACACGTGGGCGTTCGGCGAGGGTGCGCGCGATGTCGATGATGACACTGCGCAGCGTGAGTTTTTGGGAGTCGAGTTCGTAGACCCACTCGCCCTGTGATTGGCTTCGTTTGATGACCCGCTGAAGCGCCGACATCAGATCGGTGATGCTTGCTTCCCGGAGTTCCGGTGGGCCGACTTTCGAAGCCCATTCATCGGAGCGCATCGGGTGCTTGAACACGTCGCGTTCGAGCATGGGGCGGTCATCGAGTGCTTCTGCCGCGGCCTTGAACTTCTGGTACTCCAAGAGGCGGCGCACCAGCTCTTCGCGTGGGTCGGGCCCGTCGATCTCTTCGTCGGTCTGCTTCTTCGGGAGGAGCAGGCGTGACTTGATGTAGACGAGCGTCGCCGCCATCTCGAGCCATTCGCCGCCCACTTCGAGGTCGAGCTCCCGCAGCGTGTCGATATACGCGAGGAACTCCTTCGTGATGAGCGAAATCGGGATGTCGAAGATGTCGACTTCGTGCGTGCGAATCAGGTCGAGCAACAGGTCCATCGGCCCTTCGTACACCGGTACCTTCACCAGCAGTTCGCGAGGAACAGCGGCAGTTTTCGGTTCGTTTTTGGGCGTTTCGGTGGTCATGACGTTCGAGTCCAAGTCGCGATAGCAACACGCGATCATTAGTCGATCGCGCCCGCGAAATACAAGGATCAAACGAGGATTGGGCTCATCCGCGAGGGTGGTGCTCTTCGTGAAGCCGCTTGAGCCGTTCCTGTGCGACGTGCGTGTAGATTTGCGTCGTGGTGATGTCGGCGTGGCCGAGAAGGCTCTGTACGATTCTCAAATCGGCGCCGTGTTCGAGCAGGTGTGTGGCGAAGGAGTGGCGCAGCTTGTGTGGGCTCACCTCTTTCGCGATGCCGGCGACAATCGCGTACCGCTTGATGTTCTTCCAGAACCCCTGGCGAGTCATGGCCTGGCCGCGCCGGGTCACGAATAGGTCCGAGGTCGCGCCGGGGCCGCCTGCATTGGCCAACAGGCTTCCGCGAGCCCATTCGAGGTAACCGTCGACGTGTTCGATCGCGTGGTCTCCCAGAGGAACCATTCGCTGTTTTCCGCCTTTTCCGACGATGCGAACGACACCACCTCGCAGGTCGACCTCACGCTGCGTGAGCTTCACGAGTTCGGTGACGCGTAGGCCGGTCGCGTAGAGGACTTCCAGCATCGCGCGGTCGCGACAGCCTTCGGCGGTCGTTCGGTCCGGAGCGTCTAGAAGAGCCTCGACTTCGCGAAGGTCGAGCACCGATGGCACCCGCTTGCCATACTTCGGCGCATCCACATTCGCGCTGGGGTCCTTCGAGATCAGATTCGACTCGCGGAGGTATCGAAAGAATCCTCGAATGGCCGAGAGTTTTCGCGCGATCGAGCGAGTCTTGAGATCTTCGTCGAGCAACTCGAGCAGGAACGCCGAGATGTGGTGGTCTTCGATCTGGCCGACTTCGCTCCGAACACCGTCGTCGATGGCGTCGCTGAACTGGATGAGGTCGCGGCGGTAAGCGGCAACCGAGTTCTTCGCGAGGTTTCGCTCGGTCTTCAGATGCAGCAGGTAGCCATCGATGGCGGAGTCGAGGTTCATCGTGATCCTCCAATGAGATTCAGGGCTTTAGAGAACCATGCATCCAACTACGGCGCAATTTTGCGTCGGTTCCCAACGTTGCCTTGCACTCGACAACCGGCGTGCGTAACAACGGAACGCGAGAGCATGGAGGCGAGTTTTGACTGAAGCGAGAACGCAGGAAGCGTTCGATGCGACCGTGACGGCGGGCCGGTTCGAGCTGTTGGTTGCACCGGAAGCCGAGGTGGGGTTGAGCGCCCTGAAGGGGATCGGTCCTGCTACCGCGAAGCGGCTCGAGTCGCGCGGCATCGTCGACCAACGAGAGCTTCTCTGCTTCTTTCCTCGGGCCTACAAGCGCATCTACCGGTTCTTTCCGGGCGAAAAGATCGTTCAGGAACAGTGGGAGCACATTGAAGCTTGGGGCGAGATCATCTCGGTGAGCCGCCCGCCGAAGTACTCGCGAGCGCCGTTGAAGGTGCTCGTCGATTTTGGCGGTGCGAGGGCCGAGCTCCTCTGGTTCAACATGCAGAGCGCCAAGTTCACGCGCGCTTTCCGCGAGGGGAAGTGGGTCCGGTTCGAGGGCGAACTCGACCACACTCGGCGCCCCGCGCAAATGTCGCACCCGGTCTTTCGTGTGGCCGACGGACCGACTCGTCGCGCGCAACACATCGACGTCGTTCCGATCTACCCATCGATGGAGGGAATCCCAGATTCCAAGTTGCGCTCGGCGATTGAGCAAGCGGGCCGGGGCGTGCTCCCGCACGTGCTCGAGATTGTGCCGGAGCGGTTTCGGACCGAACACGATCTACCGAGCGCCGCCGACGCTCTGCGAACGGTCCACCTGCTCGCAGGACCGCCCGATCTCGATCATCTCGAAGACGCAATTCGCCGGGCAAGAAAGCGCCTCGTCTACGAGGAGTTCTACACACTTCAGCGCAAGCTTGCGCTTCAGTACATCGAGGAAAGACGCACTCGAAAGGCGCTCCAATGTAGCGACCGCACCGCTGCTGAAGCGTTCGTCAAAGGGTTGCCGTTCGAGATGACCGGCGACCAGAAGGACGCCTGGAAGACGTTGTCCGCAGAGCTGGGCTCGCGCGTTCCCATGCGTCGACTTCTGCAGGGCGATGTCGGCAGCGGCAAGACGGTCGTCGCGTTCGCGGCGGCAGCCCTCGCGATCGGCAATGGTGGGCAGGCCGCCATGATGGCGCCAACCGACGTTCTGGCGAATCAGCACATGCGGCGAGCGCGGGAGTTCTTCGGCGATTCGATTCGCCTCGGCATGCTCACCGGGGCGATGGGGGCGGCGGAGAAACGCGCGATGCTCGAATCGATCCGATTGGGCCAAGTCGACCTGGTCATCGGTACGCACGCATTGTTTCAAGACGACGTCGAGTTTGCCGGAACGGCTGGAGAGAAGCCGACGCTGGATCTGGTCGACCTTGCTCAGGGCCGGACCGACGCGGAGGGCCTGGCATTGGTCATCGTCGACGAGCAGCACAAGTTCGGCGTCGAACAGCGAGAGCGCCTGCTCGCGAAAGGTCGAGACCCTCATTTGCTCGCGATGACCGCGACGCCGATTCCCCGGTCGTTGGCCCACGCGTTCTTCGGTGACCTCGACCTCACCGTGATTCGAGAGAAGCCGCCGGGCAGGAAGCCGGTGCGGACGTTTTTGCGCGACGCACGGGCAAAGCCGAAGCTCTATTCGTACGTGAAGGAGCAGGTCGAGACCGAGGGAATTCAGGCGTATGTGGTGTTCCCGCTGGTCGAGGCGTCGGAGCTCGTACCCGGCCGGAACAATGTCGTCGAAGGCGCCGAAGAGCTCGCCAATGGACCGCTGAAGGGCCTCCGAATCGGCGTGCTGCATGGTCGGATGGCGAGCGAAGAGAAGAACGCCATCATGCAGAAGTTTGGCGCGGGCGAGGTGGACGTCTTGTGTTCGACCACGGTCATCGAGGTTGGTGTCGACGTCCCCAACGCGACGATGATGATCATCGATGGCCCCGAGAATTTTGGGCTGAGCCAACTCCACCAGCTACGAGGCCGAGTTGGGCGAGGGGAGGGCGCTTCGATGTGTGTCCTGCTCGCCGGATTCGGGCTGACCGAAGATGCGCGCGAGCGCCTGCACAGCTTCACCACGACGGAAGATGGCTTCGAGCTTGCCGAGATCGACCTGAAGATGCGCGGACCCGGACAATTCCTCGGAGTGCGGCAGGCCGGTATGGCCGAGTTTCGCTTCGGGGACCTGTTGCGCGACGCTGATCTGTTGTCGAAGGCGCGAAAGGACGCTCGGCGCGAGCTGTTTGGGGAGGAGTCGTGAGCGAAGACCGAGTCGCACTGGTTGCGGTCGACGTGCCGCTCTTCACCACCCTCTCGTACGTAGTTCCGACCGAGCTCGTCGACCAGATTCTGCCGGGGCAGCTGGTTCAGGTTCCGTTTCGGAATCGCGCCAAGACTGGCCTGGTGATGGATGTGGTCGGACGCGAAGACGTCGACTACGACGGGAAGCTGCGGGAGGTGCTCGACATTGTCGACCGCGAGCCGCTGGTGGGTCCCGTCGGCCTGAAATTCCTGGGCTTTGTCGCCGAATACTACATGGCCCCGATCGGCGAGGTCGTGAAGCTTGCGGTGCCGTCTGCAGCTCGTACGGAAGGAGCGAAACAGTACCGGGCGCGCGTCGAGACAGCCCCGGACGGCTTCGAAGACGTGTGGGAAATGCTCGGCGAGGAGCCGGTCTCCGTCTCCGAGATCAAAGATGCGACCGGTCGAACCTATGCCGAACTTTCGGAGCTCGAAGCGGAGTCGGTAGAGGTGTCATATCGCGACGAGAACGCGATATCGGTGAAGACCGACCGCTTCTATCGACGAGAGCGGCCGACCGAGGACGATGAACGTCTGGGCTCGAAACAGCTCGCAGTTCTCGAGCTCATCGACGCGGCTCGGGAGCCGCTCGCGCTGGCCGAGATTCGTGGTCAGATCGATGCTCCGCACAGCAGTCTCAACAGCCTGGAAGAGCGCGGAATCGTGTCGTGGGAGGAACAGGAGGTCTACCGCGACCCGTTCGCCGAGGAGTCGATCCCCGAGGTGCCCGATATCTCGTGGACCGAGGCGCAGTCGGAGGCGATCGAAGAGATACGAGAAGCTCGCGAAGACGGCGGTTTCGCGGCGTTCCTGCTGCACGGAGTCACCGGGTCTGGAAAGACGGAAGTCTACGTACAGGTGATTCGCGAGACGTTGGAAGCTGGCCGGCGGGCGCTCGTCCTACTTCCCGAGATTGCGCTGACTCCTCAGTTCGTCGGAGTGTTTCGCGCTCACTTTGGCGACGAGATTGCGGTCCTTCACTCGGGGTTGTCGTCTGCCCAGAAGTTCGACCAGTGGCGCCGGATTGCGCGAGAGGAGGTCGACATCGTGATCGGCGCGCGCTCGGCAATCTTCGCGCCTGTGACGAACCTCGGTGTGCTCGTCGTGGACGAAGAGCACGATCCTAGTTTCAAGCAGGAAGACGGACCTCGCTACAACGCTCGAGACCTCGCCCTCATGCGCGGAAAGCTCGAGAGCGCGCAGGTCATTCTCGGGAGTGCGACGCCCTCGCTCGAGAGCTATCAGAACGCGAAGGAGGGCAGGCTAGGATATCTGCCAATGCCGGACCGAGTCGCCGGGCGGCCGTTGCCCCGCGTGCAGTTGGTGGACCTGAAAGGCGCGCCAGACGTCGTGACCCCCGAGCTCGAGTCTGCGGTTCGCACGGGTCTCGAGTTGCAACACCAGACGATCTTTTTTCTAAACCGGCGCGGATACTCGCCGTGTGTGATCTGCGATGACTGTGGTCATGTCTGGGAGTGCCCCAATTGCGCAGTGTCGCTGACCTATCACCGTCGTCAGGAGGCGCTTCGCTGCCATCATTGCGATCACGCGCTTCGCTTGCCGGAGAGCTGCCCGAGTTGCGGTGCCGAGGGGCTGGGCCCGCGTGGCGTGGGGACCGAGCAGCTCGAGTCGGTCTTGCGCGGCATGTACTCAGGCGCCGAGGTCGCGCGTCTGGACCGGGACACGGGGAAAGGCGGTGGCTTGCGGCGGCTGATTCGGGACTTCCGGGAGGGGAAGATCGATCTCCTCGTCGGAACTCAGATGGTGACCAAGGGGCACGACTTCCCGTCGGTCACGACCGTCGGTGTGGTGATGGCGGACCTCGGGCTGAATTTCCCCGATTTTCGAGCTGCCGAGCGTACATTTCAGCTGCTCACTCAGGTTGCAGGGAGGGCGGGGCGCGGTGACGAGCCCGGTCAGGTGTTCATCCAGTCGTACAATCCGGAGCACTACGCGCTGCAGGCCGCGGTGGAACACGACTACATGCGTTTCTCGTCGCGCGAACTGCAGCTCCGCGAAGAGATGGGTTATCCGCCCTTTGGCTACCTGATCGCCGTGAAGTTCGAGGCGCGAGGTGAAACTGCAGTGCACCAGGCGGCGCGCGACTACGCGTTTGCCGCCAGGCGTCGGCTTCGCGACGACAGCTATGTGGGTGTGATGATGCTGGGGCCAGCGCTCGCGCCGATTGAGAGGCTGCGCGGGCGCACGCGATGGCAGCTCCTTTTCAAGAGTCGCGACCGAGGTGCTCTTCGCAGATTGGTGGGGAATGTGTTGGCGGACGTCGGTTACTTCGATCCAGGCGATCGGCGGCACAAGAACGTGCGAATCGCGGTCGACGTCGATCCAATCTCGATGCTGTGAGTTACTTCACGGAGAGCGTGTAGGTGACCTGTTTCGGGCTACTCACGCTCACGTAATAGACGCCGGGGTCGAGTCGACGGGCGATCGAGGCCTTTCCGTCTCGTGTGGCGCTGGACGCGACCGACTTACCCATGGCGTTCGTGACGCGAATCTGCGCGACATTTCCGGCCGGAGCCGACGACAGGCTGATCGAGACCCGCTTTGCGCCGCGCAACTTGAAGTAGTGCCAATCGACGGAATCGCGAGGGGGCTGGAGTTGGTCTCGCGCAGATGAGCCGACCGCGATCTGACGAGCCTGCATTCGGCTGCCGTCTGGATCGCGAGCGTTCGCCGTCGCGTCCCCGCTCGGGAACGACGCAACCAGCAGCACCGCTGCCAATAGTGCTAGCGCTCGTCTCATCATGCTCTCCATGTTGGTCAATTTGCTCACAAGGTTCAACGTTGCATCAGTCGGAGGTATTCATTTCTTCGTCTCACCCTTGCCGCGGGTTCCCGTTCGACCTTAGAACGGTGTCGGTATGAAACGACTCCTCCTCATGGCGATCGCCGCACAGATTCTCGCTTGCACTCCGCCCGAGAGCGCCCCGTCGGGGCACGGCCGTGCGGGAATGGGCGAGGGGCCCACCGAATTGCATCGGATCGCTTGGAAGGTCGTTACGGAGACCGAGATCGGAACGCTACCGGCCGTCGGTGAGGCCGGTATCGCCGTCGTCACCAGCGGCGGGATCGTTCGTGTCGTCGAGCCCGAGGCTGGCGATGAGATCTGGCGAGAGAAACGAGATGCGTCGATTTGGTCGGATGTTGCGTGGGCCGGCCAGAAGCTGGTCGTCGGAGATGACCGTGGGCGCGTCGCGCGACTGAATGTCGACGACCGAGCCGTAGCCTGGGAGTCAGAACTCTCGGGGCCGGTCGAGGGCGGGCTGATTGTGGAGCAAGGTGTCGTGTATGCCGGAACCAGTGATGGTGCGGTTACCGCGCTCGCGCTCGACGACGGGCGACCCCTCTGGGAAGTCCGGCTCCAATCGGCGGTGACCTCTCGCGTCGCGCTTCACGGTGACCAGGTCATTTTCGGCGGTTCCGACGGGAAGATTCACCTCGTGTCGGCGATCTCGGGTGAACCAGTGGGTGCCGCGAAGTGCGGTACGAGCTCCGTCACTCAAGTTGCCGCTGTCGAAGGATTGCGCGTCGCAACGTGCGGACGTGATATCGTCGCCGTCGGCCCCAACGGCAAAGGCGTTTGGAAAGCGAACGCGAAGTCGATCATCTCCGGCGGCATCGCGATCGCCAATGGACGCGTCTTCATCGGAACCGAAGATGGACTCGTGCTCGCTTTCGATCAGTCCTCGGGCGACGAAGTGTGGCGGCACCAAACGAAAGCCGCGGTCATCGGTCCCATGGCGGCGAGCGGCTCGGCTGTCTATGCGGCCGACCACAATGGCGTCGTCCACGCCATCTCGAGCGAATCGGGCGACGAGTTGTTCGTCTTTCGAGCCGAATCCAGAACGCTCGGCGGAGTCGTCGCAAGCGATGGACGGCTCTATTTTGGTGATGTCGACGGCAATCTCTACGCGATCGAATGAAACGAATTCTTCCCATTGTTCTCAGCCTCGCCGCCATTGGCTGCGGTGAGTCGACCCACCCGCACGGCGACGTCCGTCGGAGCGGGCACTACGAGGGCGTCTCTGGTCTTTCTGAGCTGGAGGCCCTTGCATGGAAGAAGTCGGGCGTGCTGTCTCGGGTCGCCCCGGTCCTGCGTTCTGGAAAGCCGGTAGTCGCTTCGAAGCGAGGCGAGCTGATGACGCTCGACCCGGAGACGGGTGAGGAAGTGAGCAAACATGACGTTCGAGGGGGAATCGAAACGTCGGTCTCGTTCGACGGTGACGTTGCCATTTTCGGGTCTCGAAACGGCGTCGTGCGAGCGTTCGACACCAGCACCGAGAAGGGCGAAGACCGTTGGAAGTTCGACGCTCGCGGCGCAGTTGCTGGCAATGCGGCCGTCGAGGGTGGTTACGTAGTCTTTGGCACGACTTCCGGGAAGGTTTACGCCATCGACCGTTCGAGTGGCGAAGAGGATTGGTCTCTGGACGTCGAAGCAAGAGTCGTGGGCGACGTTGCGATCGAAGATGCGTCGGCGTTTGTTGCGACCGCTGACGGGCGCATCATCTCGATCGGGCTCTCTACCGGGCAAAGCAATTGGGAACACCGCGCATCGACGGCCTACTCCACGTACGCCGCGGTCGCGAGTGGGCACGTCTTGGCGGGCACGGAAGCGGGAGATGTCTACGCGGTCGTGGCCGAGACTGGCCGAGAGAAGTGGCGCTTCAAGACCGGTGCTGCCATCACCAAAGGTGTCGCGGCGGCAGACGGCGTGGCCTACTTCGGCAACGCGGCGGGAACGGTTTTCGCGGTCGATATCGCCACGGCACAAGAACGTTGGTCCACCCGCTGCGGCTCTCAAGTCGATACCCCGCCTTCGATCGCCGGAGATTTCCTGTATGTCGGATGTGGGGGCGGCGAGCACGTGGTATTGGACCTCGCCGAGGGCAAAGAAGCGTGGCGATTCAAGACGGATCGCGGCGCCGCCACGGCCCCTGCGCCGGGGAACGGTGAAGTCTACTTCCTCGACGAGGGCGGTACCCTCTACCGCACGAAGTAAATGCTGTACCGACTAGTCCGCCCAATCTTCTTTCTGTTCGATGCCGAGACGATTCACCACCGAGTGATGAAGCTCGCGCGAATCGCGACTTCCGTTGCCTTGTTCCGGGCGCTGCTTCGCGCAGTGTACCGATTGCGCGCGCCGAACCTCGAGCAGGACCTGTTTGGCCTCCGTTTCGAGAACCCGGTGGGACTCGCCGCAGGGTTCGACAAGAATGCCGAATATCTGAATGTGCTCGAGTGCTTTGGGTTCGGTGCGGTGGAGATCGGCACGGTGACAGGGCAGCGCCAGGTCGGGAACGAGCGTCCTCGCTTGTTTCGACTTCCCGCCGACCGCGGCCTCCTCAATCGGATGGGGTTCAACAATCATGGCAGCGAGGTCGTCGCCGAACGCCTCGAACGCGTAAAGAAGTTCGGACCGGTACTAGGCGTCAACATCGGCAAGACCAAGGTTGTCGCGCTCGAAGACGCGACTTCGGACTACGAGATCAGCTTCCGACGCCTCTATCCGTCTGCTGACTACTTCGTCGTCAATGTGAGTTCACCGAACACGCCCGGGCTTCGTGAGCTTCAAAACCGAGACAACCTCACCCAGCTCATCGGTTACCTTCAGAAGCTCAACCTCGACCTGGCGCGAGAGCGCCGCGAGAAACCACGGCCGATGTTGGTGAAGATCGCGCCCGATCTGACCGACGAACAACTGTCCGACGTTGTCGAAGTCGTCCGTGACACGAAGATCAGCGGAATCGTAGCGACCAACACCACGATCGCGCGCGACCTCAAGACGGAAGGCGCCGCGGAATTGGGGAATGGTGGCGTTTCCGGAAAGCCGGTTCAGGCCCGCAGCCTCGAAGTCATTCGCTACCTCTACCGCGCTGCTCCAGAGATCCCCATCATTGGCGTTGGTGGCATTTTCACTGCCGACGACGCGCTCGCCGCGATTCGCGCGGGAGCCTCGCTGGTGCAAGTGTGGACCGGGTTTGTCTACGAAGGGCCGGGCATTGTGAAGCGAATCAACGCCGGGTTGCGCGTCGCGTGCCGAAAGCACCGTTGGAACAACATCGCTGACGCTCGCGGAATCGACGCCTAGCCTTGCAGGCAGCGCTCGCACGTCCCTCGAAACCAAATGCTGGCGCTCTCCACTAGAATCGGTGGGTTCGCGCGCTGAACGAGCTCTTCGAGCGCGCTGCTGTCTAGCACCACGTCGATGAGCTCCCCGCACGCGTCGCACACGGCGTGGTGATGTTCGGCGAGGTGAGAGTCGAAGTAGGTGCAACCGCCGCGAGTGGTGACACGGCGTACGAGCCCGAGTTCCTCGAAGACCTCGAGCGTGTTGTACACGGTGGCAAGTGACAGGCTGGGGACGCAGGGTTCGAGCTCGTCGAAGACGTGCTGCGGCGTCCAGTGATTGTGTCCGCGGCCAAACAGGCGAACGATCGCCCGTCGCTGCGGCGTGAGTTTGCACCCACTGTCGCGCAGCAACTGAATTGCTCGCGACTCGTACTCGGAGACTGGCGAGGTCACGCTAGATCGGCTCGTAAGTAATCGACTCTTCGGAGTAATCCGAGCCGTCGTAAGAGATCAAAACGCCCTTGTCGTCGCTGATGGTCTCGATATTGACCGGGCGTTTCCAGACGCGATGAAGGGCTTTCAGCACGCCACGTGCGTACTGCATGTCGAGCTCGGTCTCTTCGAACTTGTGGTGGAGCAGGAGCTCCGCGCGGTTCTTGAAGTTGCCGTCTTTCACCAGGATGAACGGATTCCCGAAGTTCGTCAGCTGGTCGAGCAGCTTGTTCTTCACCTCTTTGAACTGACGCGATTCAATCTCCCAGTTGCCCGACTTTCGGTTGAATCCGAACGTGTACATCATGTTTTCGCGAGCGAAGTCCTCGGTGAGGAACTCATCGATGAACGTGACGTCGTTGTAGAGCTTTCGGACCTGGAAGATCTTTTCGCGCCCCTGTCCGAGGTCGCGGTCCCAAGACTCGCGCTTGTCCATGTCGTCGCACTCGTCCCATTCGCGGCCGAACTTGCCTTTGTTCCATCGGTCTTCGATGTCGCGGAACAGATTGATGCCGAGCTTGTAAGGGTTGAGTTTGCCCGGCGCCGAGGCGAGCACGCCCGAGTTGATGTCGGCGAAGTCGATGATTTCCGAGTCGTCGAGCACCTTCTGGGTGAGGATTTTGGAGTGCCAGTAGGAGGCCCATCCCTCGTTCATGATTTTGGTCTGACCCTGAGGCGCGAAGTAATAGGCTTCTTCGCGAATGATGCTCAGGATGTCAGCCTCCCAGCCTTCGAGCGGTGCGTGCTCGAGCAAGAAGAGCATGACGTCGCGCTGCGGCTCCGACGGGAAGTTTCGTCGTTTCTCGTCGGCTTCCTCGAGTTTGCGCTTCTGCTGTTCGAGGTACTCCTCCGGGTTGATGTAGGAGTCCATGTAGTCTTTGGCCTGGAGCTTCGGTAGCTCCTGAGCCTCTTCATCGGTCTTCTTCTTTTTTCCGCGCCGTTCGATGAACGGGGAGTAGTAGTCGATGAGGTTGTCGAGCGAGAGGCAGGTGTCGATGAAGTCCTCGATCAGCTCGATGCCTTTGCGGTCGACGTAGCGCCGCACACGCGCAGCGTGGTTGGCCATCTCGTCGATCATTCGACGGTTGGTCTTGGAGAAGTAGTAGTTGTTTTTGAAGAAGTCGACGTGGGCGTAGACGTGCGCAATGACCGTCTTTTGGTCCACGAGATTGTTGCCTTCGAGCAGGTAGGCGTACGACGGGTCATTGTTGATGACCATCTCGTAGATCTTCGACAGGCCGTACTCGTAGCTCTTGGCGAGCTGTTCGTACTCCATGCCGAAACGCCAGTGCGGGTAGCGGGTCGGAAACCCGCCAAACGCAGCGATCTCGTTCATCTGGTCGTAGTCTACGACTTCGAAGATCGTCTCGAAAAAGTCCAAGCCGTAGTCTTCGGCGACTTCGCGGATGTGCTCTTTGATTTCCCACAGATGGGTCGGAAGCATGTCTTACAATCCCTTCCCGAGGAATGTCTTGATCGAGTCGTAGATGGCGTCGCGGTTCTTGATCTCGCTCAAGATCACTCGCTCTTCGTCGCCGAAATGCTCGACGAGATCCTTGATGAACTGTCCTGAGCCGTAGGGGGATTCGACCTGTCCGTAGGCAAACATGTTTGCCCTCGGGAGGACTCCCTGACTCAAGATCTTCATGCAGTCCGAGGTGTCGTCGACGGACCAGTTGTCGCCGTCGGAGAAGTGGAACGGATAGACGTTCCAATCTTCGACGGGATACTCCTCTTCGATGATGTTCAGCGCCAGTTTGTAGGCGCTCGAGATCATCGTTCCGCCCGACTCGCGGGTGTGGAAGAAGGTATCGCGGTCGACCTCTTTCGCGGTGGCGTCATGGATGATGTAGCGGCTCTCGAGGCCCTTGTACTGGCTTCGTAGCCACGTATCAATCCAGAACGATTCGATGCGGACGATCTCTTTCTGTTCGTCCCCCATCGAGCCGGACACGTCCATCATGTAGATGATGACCGCGTTCGACTGCGGCATCGCCTGTTCTTTCCAGGCTCGATACCGCTTGTCGTCGCGCATCGGCACGATGACCGGATTGTCCGGGTCGTACTCACCCGCAGCAACCTGGCGGCGGATCGCCTCTTTGAACGTGCGCTTGAAGTGCCGGAGCGACTCCGGCCCCGTCGAGCGGATGCCGGAGTACTTGTCGCGAATCGTCTCGAGCCGCTCCGAGCCTTTCGGCTCGATGTTCGGTAGCTCGAGCTCCTCGCCCATGATCTCGGCGAGCTCGTCGAGCGAGACATCGACCTCGATGCCGTGCTCACCAGCCTCGTTTCCGGCTTCGCCTTGCCCGCCTGGTCCTTCCTCGCCACTCCCCAGCGAGTCGCCGACCTCACCCTCGCCCTGACCGGTGCCGCCTTGGTTTTTGGCGCCGAACCTGAATCGAGGGATGTCGATGCGAGGGATGGGCACCTTGACGATGTCCTTCCCTTGCTTGCCGGTCAGCTCGCCCTTCGTCATGTACTTGCGAAGGTTGCGCTTGATCTTGCCGCGGACGATCTGCTTGAAGCGTCGATGGTCCTGCTTGATTTTGCTGTGATCAGCCATGCGGAGCCTTACGCCTCCTGCTTGGAGTCACCACGGGCGAAGATCGACGCGACGAAGTTGAGCACGTCGGTCGCCGATTCCTCGTTGTACCCGTAGTTGCGAATCATGCGCTGCTTCACGATGTCGATCTTCTCCTGGGTCTCTTTGTCGACCACGTTGGAGACCATCGACGCGAGCTTGATCGAGTCCTTCTGGTCTTCGAACAGCTTGAGCTCGAGCGCTTTGTGGAGTCGTTCGTTCATCTCGTAGTGGAATTGCTTCCCTTCGATGGCGAGCGCCCCGATGTAGTTCATGATTTCGCGTCGGAAGTCGTCTTTGCGCGATTCGGGGATGTCGATCTTCTCCTCGATCGAGCGCATGAGGCGCTCGTCGGGCTCTTCGTATTGCCCCGTGTACTTGTTCCGGACCTTCTCCTTCTGGGTGTAGGCCTTCACGTTGTCGATGTAGTTGGCGCAGACCTTCTGGATCGCCTCGTCATCGGCCGAAATCGCCCGCTGGACTTCGTTCTTCACGATGTCTTCGTACTCCTGCTTCACGACGGCGAGGAGTTCGATGTAGCGGTTTCGCTCTTCTTCGTTGTTGATGAGCGAGTGGTTCTTGAGGCCGCCTTCGAGCTCGTTGAGCACGAGGAACGGGTTGATCGACGTGTCGGTCTTGTCGCTCACGAGGGCGTTCGAGAGCTTGTCCTGAACGTATCGAGGCGAGATGCCGTTGAGGCCTTCACGAACGGTTTCCTTGCGAAGCTCTTTGACGTTGTCCTGCGTGTAGCCGGTCAGCGTCTTGCCGTCGTACAGCTTGAGCTTCTGGAGGAGCGTCAGGTTGTGCTTCTTCGGGTCTTCGAGACGCGTGAGGACTGCCCACATTGCCGCCATCTCGATGGTGTGCGGCGCGATGTGCTTGCCTTTGACGCGCTCGTTGTTGAAGTCCTTTTTGTAGACGCGGACTTCCTGCTCGTACTTGGTGATGTACGGGATGTCGATTTTGACCGTTCGGTCGCGGAGCGCCTCCATGTACTCGTTGCCGAGGAGCTTGCGGTACTCGGGCTCGTTCGTGTGACCGATGATGACTTCGTCAATGTCGGTCTGCGCGAACTTCTTCGGCTTGATTTTGCGTTCCTGCGTTGCTCCGAGGAGGTCGTAGAGGAACGCGACGTCGAGCTTCAAGATCTCGACGAACTCGATCACGCCGCGGTTTGCGACGCAGAATTCGCCGTCGAAGTTGAACGCGCGAGGGTCGGAGTCGGAACCGTAGATCGCGATCTTCCGGTAGTTGATGTCGCCGGTGAGCTCGGTGGAGTCCTGGTTCTTCTCGTCCTTCGGCTGGAACGTGCCGATACCGACGCGGTCCTTCTCGCTGAAGAGCAGGCGCTTGACCTTCACGTGTTCCATCACGCGGGTCCAATCGCCTTTGTAGTGCTTCAGGAGGTTGTCGAAGATGAATCGAGATGCGGGGTTGAGGTCGCCGCGGACACGCACCGGGTACTTGGTGCCCTTGATTCCGAGCTCGCTGATTGCCTTTCCGCGCCACTCCGACGGGATGAGCTTGAGCGGGTCCTCGTTCATCGGGTCGGGGAACGTGTCCTGACCACCAGTAAGGTGCTGGAGATCTTCGGGCATGTGCCACGCGAAGGTGTAGAGTCGACCCTCTTCGGTGCGTGAATACTCTTCGAGGCCGTGCTTGAGCAGGCGAACGATCGTCGATTTCGACGAGCCGACCGGACCGTGCAGCAGCACGATTCGCTTCTCGGTTCCGTACTCGTTGGCTGCAGCTTTGAAGACGTTGACCAGTCGCATCAACGGAATGTCGAGCCCGTAGATGGCGTCGCGCCCGTTGTTGGTCGGGTCCGAGAAGAAGTTGTACTTGATGATCTTCTTCTTGTTGTCGATGTACTCTTCGGTTCCATACGACAGGACCATGTCATACATGCGCTGATAGGCCGTGCGTACGATCGCAGGCTCCTCGCGCACCAGGTCCAGATAATCTTCGAACGAGCCCTCCCAGTGGAGTTCGCGGTACTCGTCGATATCGTGAAGCTTGCCGATGGAATGGAGCAGATTGTCCTTGCTCATCGCGTTCGACTCCTATGGCCGAAGGGGGGCTGGTCGGATACGACCGTTGCTCATAAAAAGTTTGTCGGGTGGCGACGTATGGTGACGCTAGGATAACCGACGCCAAGCGTCAAAGTCACTCGCTTCCCTAAGACAACAAACGACCTCGCCCTGAACCTTCCAAGGAAGTACCGAATGCCACAGCTGCTACGCCGTACGCCCCACACGCGCTCGCGATCCGACGCGCTCTACGGGCACACCGGATTTGTGGAGGATCTTCTCGGCCTACCTAGCGGCGTGCTCGTTTCGGTCGACTCGAACGGCACGGTCATCGTCTGGGATGTCGCGGAACAGCGCCCTCTGGAGCAGTTCGCGGTTGCGACATCGCCACTTCAAGGCGTCGGGGCGATCCCGGGAACCGAGGATATCGCAGTCTGGGGGTGGGAGGGCGCGCTTCTGCGCCTTTCGGTACCCGATCTCACCGGCATCGTACGGGTCGACATCCACGAGGACCGCATCCTCAACGCGCGGTTCGGGTTCGTCGGTGACCAACGGGTTGCCGCAACGGCGTCCATGGACCGCACCGCCGCACTCGTCGACATCGACACCGGCGACATTGTCTTTCGAACGCCAGCGCACGATTTCTGGGTGGTGGACGCCTACATTTGGAATGACCACCTCGTCACTGCATCTCGGGACGGGACCGTTCGGCTGTTCGACGCGGTGGGCGACCTCGTCGAGATCTTCGCGCTCGAAGGTGCAGCGTTCGTGGCGGCCGGTCTCAGGAACGACTGGCTCGTCGCTGCGAGCATCGACGGCACGATGATGTGCGTGGACCTCGCGGCGCGGACCACCGCGATCTTCTCGGAGGTCGGCGGCAAAGACCCGGCGATTCTCGGCGTTCGTGACGAAGACTTCGTCGTCGGCGGAGCCGAAGGCCTCGTACGCGTTCTCGATATCGAATCCGGTGAAGTCGTTCACGAGCACAAGGCGCACGACTCGGGGGTGCTGGGCGGCATCGTTTCGAATCAGTTTGTCATCAGCTACGGGCTCGACCGACTTGCGGTGGTGATGACGGCTGACACTCTGGAGCGAGTGCGGTCGATCGATGCGCATGACAACCTCGTGGGCTGTGTTGCCATCGTCGGCGATCGAGTCATCACAGGCTCGGCAGACCAGTCGATCCGTCTGCACGATCCGAACGAGGGTGGCGCCGCGCCCCCGGAGCGCCATCGCTCGCTGGTGACCGGAATGCGGTTCATCGAAGAACGCCTGATTTCATGGGGCTACAACGACTCGGTCGCCAGGGCTTGGGACCCTCGCACCGGCTCGGTGGTCGCGCGCCGCACGGGCCACGTCGGAGATGTGTCCTCGGTCGCGAAGCTCGGGCCAGGTGAATGGATCTCGACCAGCCACGACGGAACACTCCGACGCTCCGAGGACTTCGACGGCACCGATGCAGTCTCGTTCGGTCTCGCCAAAGGAATCCGATCGGCCGCGCTGACGGGTTCGACGACGATTGCGCTCGGCAGCATGATCGGTCGCCTGATCCATCTCGATGTCGATGAAGGCGAGCTTTGGCGCTACGAACACGGCTCCGACATCATGGAAGTGCAGACCGATCGCACGACCGAAACGGTGGCGTTTTCCGACGGATCGACGGTGGTTTTGGTCTCCGGTGATGGTGAGAAGATCGAGTCGTTCGAAGGCCGGTCGTTCGTGCTGCTCGACGGTATCCTGTGGGTGTTCGGAACGGGCGTACTGACGCGATACGACGTCGTCGACTCGAGCGCCTCTCAAACTACGTTCGAGGGGGGGAAGATTGAACGCGGGGTGGGGAATCGATGGGGGCTGGTTGCGGTCGACAGCGGTGGCCGATTGTTCGCGTTCGACTTCGACGGCACGGTTCGATGGACTGAACGGGTCGTCGAAACGGCACCGAGCGCGATGGACCTGACCGACGATCTGCTCGTGGTCGGTTGGCACAACGCCGGCGCGGCAGCGCTGGACATTCGGACCGGCGAAGTGCTGTTCCGGGACGAAGGCGACCCCGATGAGCTCATCGTCGACGTCACCGGCGAACCCGACACGGGCCGGATGGTCGTCATCGGCTGGAGCCAGGTGCGTCTTCACATGCTCGACGGATCCGAATCGTTCACGTTGGGCGGCTTGGACCCACGACCCGACTCGGCCTGGTTCGTGAACGACGAAATCTGGATCGGCGCGTTCGGAAGCACGGTCTATCGATGGAACCCGGGCGAGGACGCCGAGCTGATGCCCCCTCGCCACTACAGCATCATGGCGGGGTTCGACCTGCTCGACGATGGAAGGCTGATCACCTGGGGCTGGGACGGACGCGTGGTCGTGGACGCGGTCGACGAGAGGTTTCGCCGAGAGTGGGGCGGGCATGGTTCGTTCGTGTACGGATGTGAACGTGTCCAGAACGTCGGGCTGGTCTCGTGGAGCTACGACGGGACCGCGAGAATCTGGTCGGACGTCGGTCGCGAGAGAGAGGCTTTCCACGCCCGAACGCGCGGCATTCAAGGCGGAGGGCGCTCGGGCGGAGTCATGTGGCTCGGGACGTCGGCTGGCGAACTCTACGCCTGGGACCCCGCTGAACGCCGGGTGACGCTCTTTGAAAACGAGGGTTGGCATCGAGGCGCCGTACACTCGATCGTTGGACACGAGGATTTCGTGGCGACCGCCTGTGCTGGCGGACGGCTCGGGATCTGGACGTCCGATCCGCCTGGAAACATCGCCTTCTGGGACGTTCCAGAGAGCGGAGGTTTTCGCGCCCTCGCGATACACCCCGAGGGTCGCATCGTGATCGCCGCTGGTCAGCGAGGCAACATCATCGCCGTCGACCCGCTCGCCGGAGAAGTGATGTTCGACATCAGCGCGCACGGCGCCGAGATTCGAGATGTCGCGTTCGCACCGGACGCCGACCTTTTCTTCTCGGTCAGCGAGGATTCCACGATCGCCTGCTGGGATTTGGCGGGTGAGCTGGTGGCTCGTGCTCGGCTCGATGCCGGAGGGTACAGTGTTGCGGTCGACCAAAACGGAGTTGTCGCGGCTGGCGACTCCGCGGGCCGCGTTCTCTTCTTCGACTTTGCAAATGAGGTTCACTGATGTTGAACAAGATCGACCATATCGGAATCGCTGTTCGCTCGATCGAGGACTCCATTCCGCTCTATCGAGACGTGTTGGGGCTCGAGTTTCTGGGCGATGAGGTGGTGGAGTCGCAGAACGTTCGCGTGGCGTTCTTCAAGCTCGGCGAGTCGATGATCGAGCTCTTGGAGCCGACCTCGGATGAAAGTCCAATCGCGCGCTTTTTGGAGAAGCATGGCGAGGGCATTCATCATCTGGCCGCCGGAACGGAAGACATCGATGGTGCGCGCCAGGCGGCGGCTGATGGCGGTCTGCGGCTGCTGAGCGACGAACCGCTCGATGGTGCTCACGGCAAGCTCATCAGCTTCGTGCACCCACGCGATACCGGGGGCGTATTGCTCGAATTTACCCAGCGAAAGGACCACTGATGGCGTACACTGAACGATTCGAGCAGGCGCTCATCTTTGCGCATGAACTGCACCGCGAGCAGATTCGAAAGGGGAGTGGCGTGCCGTACGTGACCCATCTCCTGGGAGTTGCGAGCATCGTTGGAGAGCACGGAGGGAGCGAGGATCAGGTGATCGGCGCACTCCTGCACGACTCGATCGAAGATTGCATTGGTGAGGTACCCGACATCCGGGAGCAGATTCAGGCTCGATTTGGGGCGTTGGTCTTGGAGATCGTCGAGGCGTGTACCGACTCGGATACGGTCGAGAAGGCCGAGTGGCGACCGCGTAAGGAGGCGTATCTCGAACGCCTTCGAGCCAAGCCGAAAGACTCGCCAGCGCTGCTCGTGTCGAAGGCCGACAAGCTGCACAATCTGCGGTCGATCTCGATGGACTACCGCGCCATCGGAGACGAGCTTTGGTCGCGCTTCAAAGGAAAGCGCGACGGCACGCTTTGGTACTACACCGAGCTCGCGGCGATCTACGCGACGCTGGCGCCGGGACCCATCCAAGTCGAACTGTCTAGCCTGGTGAAACAGCTGAAGGCCGAAGTGCTGTCGTGAGCTCCAAGCAGCAAAAGACGGCAAGAGCGTTGGGCCTGTTGTGGGACCACTACGGCAAGCAGGAGGTCGACGGCGACGACGACATCCTGGGCGTGCTCGTCCGCACGATATTGAGCCAGTCGACGAACAAGGCGAACACGGACCGTGCCTTCGCCACGCTGCTCGAGACCTTCGAGGGTGACTGGGGGGCGGTTCGTTCGGCGCCGACGGCAGACGTCGCCGATTCAATCGCCGTGGGAGGTTTGTCGAACCAAAAAGCGCCGCGAATTCAGGGGATCTTGGCGAAAGCAAAAGAGGATTCGCCCGCCGGCGAGTACGAGCTGGAGTTTCTGCGCGACCGAGCGACGCAGGACGCAATTCGGTATCTGGAGGGTCTTCCGGGCGTTGGCCCGAAGACCGCGAGGTTCACGATGATGTACGCGGCAGGGGCCGACCTCTTTCCGATGGACACCCATATTTTTCGGATCCTCGAGCGGCTGGAGTTGCTGGCACCTCAGGCATCGGATTCGAAAGCGCACACGCTCGCGTCAGACCTCATCCCGAGTGGCGAGGGCTATGCGGCTCACATGGTGCTGGTCGAGCACGGCAGGCAGTGTTGCCGCGCGAAGTCGCCTCGATGCGAGGCCTGTCCGGTAGCCTCAATCTGCGCTTTCGGCGACGACGGTTTGTAGGTCTGAATCGCCGCATCCCAAGAAATTTCGCCGCTAAGCGGCGTGTGTGCCCGCTTGACACTCAAAAATTTCGCGTGCTAGCTTCCGCCGAACTTTTCGCCCTAAATCGGCGGGTGCTTTTTGATGAAAAAATCGTTGTTGTTCAGTGGTTTGTTGGTTTGTTTGTTTGCTTCGGCGCCCGCATTTGCGCAAGGAGCCGATACGGGCGATGCGCCTGCAGGCTCGGAAGAGGCTGGTGATACCGACGGAGGAACGGAGGAGGCCGATGATTCGGCTGAGGACGACTCTGCGGGTACCGATGGTGATTCGGAGGCCGAGTCGAACGACTCGGATGCCGATGCCGAGCAGCCTGCGGAAGGCGAGGAGGCCGACGGCGAATCCGCGGATGGTGAGCCGGCTGAGGAAGAGACGACCGAAGAAGAGACGGTCGAGGAGCCTGAGGAAGAGTTCGTCGAGGACTCGGAGTCGGATGGCTTCGGTTCGAGCCCCATCGCCGATCTCGCATCGGAAGACCAAGAGTTCGTTCCTCTCGAGGACATCGAAGAGGGCGCTCTCGACACCATCATTCCTGGCGACGTGTTCCCTCACGTCGAGTGGAACGGCTACTTCCGGCTGCGAACCGAGGCGGGGATCAACTACGATCTCGATACCCGCGGAACGTCAGCAATCTTGCCGCCGCTCGACTCGCTTGGGGCGAACCCCGCGAACGATGACAGCAACACGCTGTGGTCGACCAACATGCGGTTGCGCCTCGACCCGACCATCCACATCACGGACGAGCTCCGGGTGCATGTCGAAGCCGACATCCTCGACAACCTCGTCCTCGGTGAGAACCCGGTCGTGGCTGGTGACGGCGTCACTCCCGACCTGAGCTCGCGCACCAACGGTGTGTCGCAGTTCTCGCCGGCCGATGCCATCAAGATCAACGAAGCGTACGGCGAAATTTCGACCATTTTCGGTACGCTTAGCGGCGGTCGAATGGACTCGCACTTCGGCCTCGGAATCTTCGACAACGACGGCGACTGCCTCGATTGCGACTACGGCTCGCACTACGACCGCGTCATGTTCTCGACCCGAATCTTTGGGATCGATGGAATGGCAGCGGTCGACTTCCCGAACGAAGGGCTGACCTCGCGCAACGGTCGCGTTGGTGGACAAGTCTACGATGCCGGCGAAGTCGACGATGTCGACCAATACACTTTCGGGCTCTCGATCTCGCCGAAGCGAGCCGAGGACTTCCAGCTGCAGCGCAAGCGCCTGTTCGACGACGACGCTGTCGTCATCAATGGTGGTGCGTTCTTCCGGATTCGTGACCAGAACGGTGAAGTCACCGGTACTGCGGCCGACTACCCCAACACCATTCCTCCAGTGGCCTACACCGGGCTGAACGCCTACACCGGCGACGCTTGGGTTCAGTTCCTCTACGAGCCGGATTTCGACACCTACGTGCGCGTCGAGCTCGAGGGACTCACCACGTTCGGTAGCGTCGACAACGCTTCGGGTGAAGTGGTTGGGCAGGCTACCGAAACTGAAGATGCGGTGAATTGCTTCGATGCGGGCGCAGCCGAGGAACGATGCGTCACCGACGAAGACGGAAACAGCGTTACGCGCGACATCTTCCAGCTTGGTCTGGCGCTCGAAACCGAGCTTCGCTTTGGCGAGACGGTGTCGTGGGGACTCAACGGCGGGTTTGCTTCAGGCGGTGAGACGCCGAACTGGGGAACCACCGGCGCGCTCCCGGATTACGACTTCTACCGGTTCCACTCCGACTACCATGTCGACCTCATCCTCTTCCGTCGCGTGATCGGCACGGTGACCAACGCCGTCTACTACAACCCATACATCAAGGCTGAGTTCTTGAAGTCGGGTCAGCGAAAGATGGAGTTCCAATTCGACTCGATCTTCTCGCACGCATGGAATGCTGCAGGAACACCATCGGGTGAGTCTCTGCTCGGTCTCGAGTTCGACGCGGCGCTTCGATACATCCTGCTCGACACGTTCAATGCGACCCTCGAAGGCGGTATCCTCTTCCCGTTTGCGGGATTGAAGGCGACGCAGGGCCGCGATCGATACCAGCCATTCGAATCGCAAGGCGCTTTCACCCAGTCGCTCGATCCGTCGCTTGCATGGACGATTCAGGGTAAGCTGGGCTGGAGCTTCTAAGCGCCGCCAGCCAAGGGTCGCCCGTGAAACGGACGCTCCTCACCATTCTGCTTCTCGCCTGCCTCCCTTCGTGTGCGTCGATTCGACCGCTCACGACGGTCGAGGCGGGCGAAGTCGATTCATCTCAGCTCGAATTTTCGGTGCTCGAGGGGAGACCCGGGGCACTTCTTTTGTTTGCGCGTGCGCCGCATGCTCAGCCCGGTGACGTCCTGCTGCTGCGTCGTCAGCTCGACGATCGGTCGGTCGATCTGGTGAGCGTGCCGCTCGACGGGAAGCTGCTCGAAACGATTCAGGGCGATGGCATCAACCTGTCAGACGACACGATGGAGAGTGGCAATCGTTATCGATACGTGGTGCTGCTCGGGCGCGATGAGCGCCTCGTCGAGCAGGCCAATCTCGAAGTGACCTGGGGCGATGAACCGTTGCGCCCTGAGACCGTACGAGTGATTCAGCTGGTCGACGGCGTGGCCGAGGTGGGGTGGGAGCCAGGTGGGCCAGCGGCAATCTTCGTGCGAAACGTGCTCGACGAATCGGCAGCCCTCCAGCGTACGGACGTGCCTTCGGTGGCCGGTGCCACCCACATCTTCACGGGACTCGCACCCGACGGTGTCTATGCATTCCGAGTGGCGCCTGCGCGAGATGAGGGCAATTACATCCGCTACGGAACGCCGTCTGAAGAAGTCTATCTGACCCTCGTTCCTCAGGACGGGCCAGAGCCACCGAGCGACACCAGTAATGCCGACTGATCTCGACCAACTCGCTGCGGATTTCGACCGCGTCTTCCACTCGCTCAGCCGGGTGGAGCTGCAGCGTGGTGCGAGTTCGCTCGAATCGCTCGAGCTCGAAGACCTGTTTTCTGCGGGGGAAGGAATGTTCCTCGGCTTTTACACCGCCGAGGGGTTGGAGCACGCATTCGAACAGTACGGGTTGTTCGCCTCGCTGCGGGAGCTCGGGTTCGCAGATGTGCGCGTGGGGGTCGTCACAGATGATCCTGACGAGCACCTCATGCGCATCTGGTCCGACGAGCCGAAGTTGGAGGCGCCGCTACTGGAATTGGTCGCACGTCGAGATGTGCTGCGGCCAACACACGAACTAGCGCAACAGTTCGGTGAGCCGTTCCTGCCGGTATTGACCATCGAATGGCTGCAGATGCAGAACCCAGTCGGCGAGTTTTCGCCAGATCGGCTTCCGCTGCCTGGGCAGCGGTTTCCTGGGTTGGGATTAGGGGCAGAAGTGCTCACGATGCTGCAGAACGCGTGTCGCCGACTCGACCTCGAGGCGCTCGTGACCGTACCGGCTTACTTTCACAACGCGGTCTTCTACAGCGAGGCGTTCGCGTACTTCGACCCTGCAGTGCAGGGGCAGTTCTTGGCGCTCACGCGCGACATCGTACCGCAGGCGAACGCCTCGGTGGCAGCAGCGAGTTGGGCGCTCAATTGGAACATGGTGACCGAGCGCGCCGACGACGAGCCGGTGGTCTGGTTCCACGACGCGATGGTCGCTCCGATTAGCGATCGGCTGGTGAAGTTCTTTGACTCGGACCTCTTTCAAAGAGAGGTCAACGAGACGTTGGCGGCCAAGACGTATCGAGTCGTTCCGACGGTGCTCGACCAACAGCTCGAGGCACGCGGCCTCGTCCCCTTCGACCCGAAGCGGATCGAAGACTGGGTCGATGAACAGTAGCCGTTAGACGAAGATCGCAGTCAACAGCTTGTAGAGCACGATGGAGAGGATTGCCGTGAAGGGAATCGTGTAAATCCACGACTTCACGATGTTCCAGATGATGTTCAGGTTGAGGGCGTTCATGCCCCGTGCGAATCCGACGCCGATGACCGCACCGACGATGGTGTGCGTGGTCGACAGCGGGATTCCGAGCTTCGAGCCAATGACGATGGTCGTCGCGGCTCCGAACTCCGCAGCGAATCCACGGCTCGGCGTGATCTCGGTGATCTTGGTACCGACGGTCTCGATGACTCGGTATCCGTAGGTCGCGAGGCCGATCACGATGCCGACGCCGCCCAGCAAGAGCACCCAGTTCGGCACAGGAACTTTCGTCGCGATTTCACCGGCCGAGACCGTGTTCACGATGGCCGACAACGGCCCAATCGAGTTTGCGACGTCGTTCGAGCCGTGCGCGAAGGCGACGAAACAGGCCGTGATGACCTGAAGGTAGCGGAAGACCCGCTCGATCTTCTTTGTCTTCTCTTCTTGGTCGGAAGTGTTCTCGATCGTGATGTTGCGGGTCCAAAGCCCGAGAACGACGGTCGCGACCACGCCGACGCCGGCTGAGATCAGAATGGTTTCGGGAAGGCCGATGCCCCACGCGGCGAGTTCTTCTTTGAGGTTCTTGAGGCCCTTGAAGAACAGGACGAGTGTCAGGGTGAAGAAGACGGGGAGGGCAAAGACTGGTGCGACGTATTTTAGCCCCACGTTGGGGTCTTTGGCGTCGATGATGAACTTCCGTATCAGCGAGAATACCGCGAAAGCGAGCATCCCTCCGATGAGCGGCGAGGTGAGCCACGACATGGCGATGAAGCCGAGCTTCAACCACTCGATGTTCGCGTAGCCCACCGCAACAGTGCCGAAGCCGGTGATGGCGCCCACGATGGAGTGCGTCGTCGAAACCGGCCAGCCAAGGAAGGCGGCAATATGGATCCAGAGTGCGGCCGAGATTAGCGCGGCCATCATCCCCCAGACGAAGAACTCGGCGCCGTTGCCTGCCGGGAACAAGGCCGGGTCGCTGAACAGCGCGGGGTCGACGATGCCTTTACGCATCGTGTCGGCGACCCCACCGCCCGCGATGAACGCGCCGCTGAACTCGAAGATGGCCGCGATCAACACGGCTTCTTTGAAGGTTACAGCCTTCGAACCGACCGAGGTTCCCATAGCGTTTGCAGCATCATTGGCGCCGATGCTCCACGCCATGTAGAAGCCGAAAGCCAACGCCATATACAGTGCAATATCCACAACTTTGCTCGTGTCTTAATACTCAGGTGGCGAAGAAGAGGCGCAACCGGTTGCCGAGTCGCTCGGCATGGTTGGCCATGTCGCCCACCTTGTTAAAAATCTTGTTCCAGATGAGGAGCGAGCCGGGCGCGATGTTGTCTTCGATCGCGAAGAGGCGGCGAGCCAGGTCGTCTTGCACAACGTCAGCTTCGTGTTCGAGACGACCGATCTCGTCGATCATTTCGATCACGTGGTCGACGTTGGGCCCGGTGAATCCAACCTGCGAGAGCATCTCGAGCTGGGCCACGACTTCACACGCCTTCTCGACGGTGACCATGACGCGGCGAACGAGGCTCTTCAGGGGACCGACGAGCTCGTCGTGCGGCTCCATCTTTCGAAGGGTGAAGAGGATTCCGACGTCCTCTGCGCAGTCGGCGATTCCGTCGAGCGAAGAGAGTGCTTCGAGCACGTCTCGGCGATCGACTGGAAGCATGATGGTGCGTGGCAGCGCGTCGCGGACCTTGGTTTTGATGCGGTCTGCTTTGTGTTCCATCTCGCTGATCTCTTTCGAGAGAGCGTGCACGCGTTCGTAGTCGCCCTCAAAAAAGGCTTCGAACAGCGTTGGAACAAGACGTGATGTCTCGAGGACTACCTCGCTGTGCTCAATCATGGGCACAAACGGGCTAGTGCCGAACATGCCGAAAATCGAGCGGAACATCATGGCGCTAACTGCCTTCGCGGAGAGGAAATTCGTCGGGAATCGTGATACTCACCGTTACGTGGAGGGCAGCATAAAAAGCGGCCCTGTCGAGTCAACCCCACGGTCGGTGAACATGAAATCAACATGCGTTCGTAACATGGCTGTCACAGTCGTCATGGGGGTGCTTTCTTTGGGGCACCCGTACGCGGCTCTTGCGCAGGATTCTGGGCCGTTGAAGGCCCAAACGGCCTCAGGGCGGGATGGAGTGGTCGCTGCGGACAATCCGTACGCTTCGTCGATCGGTGCGCGGGTTCTAGAGGATGGCGGCAACGCGGTCGATGCCGGGGTGGCGACCTTGTTGACCCTCGGGGTGGTGAACCCGTTCGCCTCGGGATTGGGCGGCGGCGGATTCTGTCTGTACCGGCCGGCGGGTGGCGAGACTACGGTGCTCGACTTCCGCGAGAGAGCCCCGCTGAAGGCGTCGCGCGACATGTACCTTCGCGACGGCAAGGCCGACATTGGTCTGACGATGCGCGGCGGCCTCGCCATCGGCGTGCCCGGAGAAATCAAAGGTCTTGCGGCACTCCACAAAAAGTATGGCTCCCTGGACTGGAAAAGACTCGTCGAGCCCGCGCGCAAGACCGCTGCGGATGGATTCGAGGTTGGAAGCTTGCTCCCGAAGCGGCTTGCGCGCAGCGGCGAACGACTCGAAGAGAATAGTCCGGCGCTCGCCAACCAGTTCAAGCAGAAGGGGAAATGGGTTGAGAAGGGCGACAAGCTCAAGTGGCCGGGGCTCGCGAAGCTGCTTGGTGAGCTTCAGCGCGACCCGAACAGCTTCTACTCAGGCGATATCGCATCGTCGATCGTCGCGGCCGCGAACGGCGCCGGCGGTGTGTTCTCCGAGAAAGACCTGACTTCGTACGAGGTTACGTGGCGCAAGCCGTTGATCGGCACGTATCGAGGCTACAAGCTCTACACGATGCCGCCGCCTTCGTCTGGTGGAACGACGATTCTGACTGCCCTGAACATCCTGGAGCGTTGGGATCTAACGACCCTTGGGCGAAGCGCGGAGTCGTTTCATCGGCTCACGGAATCGTTGAAGCACGCATTTGCCGACCGCGCTCGCTGGCTGGGCGACTCCGATTTTGTGGATGTGCCGACAGAACGGCTCGTTTCGAAGGCGTACGCCGATCAGTTGGCAAAGAAGTTCCGCCATCTCGGCGTACTCGAGACGGAAGAGTATGGAAGCGCGAAACCCTCGCCCGATGACGATGGAACGTCTCATTTGAGCGTGGTGGATCGCGACGGAAATCTTCTCGCGTGCACTTCGACCATCAACACGAGCTTCGGGTCGATGGTTTATGTCGAGAAGTATGGCCTCATCTTGAACAACGAGATGGGCGACTTTTCGGCGCAGCCGGGCGTGCCCAACAACTATGGGCTCGTTGGGACAGAGGCGAACGCGGTGGCTCCAGGCAAGCGCCCGCTGAGCTCGATGAGCCCGACCTTGGTGGTCGACCCGAAGGGCGAAGCATTCATGTCGGTGGGCGCGAGCGGAGGTCCTACGATCATCACGGGGACGCTGTTGGCCATCATTCGCACCATCGACTGGGGCGCCTCGCCGTCGGAGGCCATCGCGTGGCCGCGAATCCACCATCAGTGGTTGCCTAACGCGCTCTTCGTGGAGTCGATGGAGGACTGGAAGATCGAAGTACTCCGAAGTCGTGGGCATGAAGTGAAGCCGCGACCGGCCTACAATAGCGTGCAGATGGTCGTGCGCAGCGAAAACGGCTGGACCGGCGTGTCGGACCCGCGCAAAGATGGTGCACCGGCTGCCGCGAAGAAGTAGAACGAATCAACATCCACAGGTTGCGATCATGGAAGATCTTCAAGGTGGCGCGCTCGCGCTCGAACATCGCTACGAAATCGGTCGACCGACCGGAACCATCGGGTTCGTGTCGGTCTATCGGGGCGTGCAGTATCCGTTCGCTCGTGATGTGACCATTCTGGTTTTCGACGCTCTCGCCGAGGCGGGGGCAGACGAAGGTTTGGTCGGACGAATCCGCGCCTCGGCCGAGGCGTATGCCGCGCTGGATCACGACGGGGTCGTCCGCGCAATCGATGTGGGCGAGCTCGATGTGAATCTGCCGTTCGTGGTCGTGGAATCGGCCCGAGGGGTTCGACTCGCGAGTCATCTCGATCGTGTGGGCACAATGTCTCCGGAGGAGACGGCGCAGCTGGTCGACCGTCTCGCGACGGTCGTCGAGTTCGGCCACGAACACGGCGTCGTACATGGGTCGCTCGCCCCGGCGTGGATTCACGTCGATCCGGATGACGTTTCGACCGCTGAGATCGAGTTCTGGGGCCTCGGGTTGACCGTCGCCGAGATTCGCTCGATGGAAGACGCGTACATGAGTTTTGATGCGGTGTGTGCGCTGCCACCAGAGATGTTCTCTGCGGATGCTCACGCGACCGCAGCTTCTGACGTGTACGCTTTGGCCGCGATCGCGTTCCGCGCGATGGCGGGCATCCACCCGTTCTTCGACGACGTCAGCGACACGAGTGATGGGCTCCTTCGTATGCAGCGCGAAGACGCCGCACCGCTCACCGACTATGGCGTCGAGCGGGAAGTGGCGGATGTAGTCGCGCGGGGCCTGGAACGCGACCCGGACGCCCGCTGGGAGACACCTCGTGATTTCGCGGACGCATTCGTACTCGCCGTTCGCGGCGAGGAAGAAGAGGCGGTCGCAGAAGAGCTGGAGGATGAACCGGCCGAAGATCTCGACGAAAGCCGTTATGACGAAGAGCCGGAACTCTGGTCCGGCTCCGAGTACGACGCTAACATACCGTCGCCGCGAGGGGGCCTCCTCGCCGTCGCTGTAGCGCTGCTGATCATTTCGAATGCAGGCTGGTACCTGTTCAATCCCCTCGGCGCGTCCGCCGGAGCGAATCCGGAGGTTCAGACAGATGTGCTGCCTGACGGCGTGCATCTGTTCACGGAACCCGCCGGGGCGAAGGTCGTCGAGATTCGCGGTGAAGACGAAAATGAGATCGGTGAGACCCCGTTGGTGATCGATCCAAGAATACGGTCGACCAACGAGATGATCCTCCGGCTGGATCGGCGAGGATTTGCTCCTCAGAAAGTCCGAGTGCGACACAGCGACGCAGGTAATGAGCTCGTGGTCGAGTTGCTTGCCGACCAATAGGCCGAAGTGCCGCATCGCCACAAATCATGCGTGTTTGTGACCGTAGGTCATTTGAGCACGCTCCCTCCAAAATCGGTCTTTTGAACATTCGCCGATCGGGTGCGGAATACTCCGCATCCATGGCTTCGTTGTGAAGGTGAACCGTCGAGAGAAGCAAAAGAAATGATTGACTCTCCCGAGAGGCGATTACGTTGAGTTCGACGGATTTACAGTATTGTTGACATCTTACAGTGAAACTGGAATAAGTCTCCCCAGTCCAAGCAAGATGCAGTAACGAGATTGAACAAAGGAGCACAAACGGCGTCTTTCGAGACGACAGACATAGCAAAGGGCAACGCTTTCCCGCGTGCAAGGTAGGTTGAATCTTTCCCCCAAGTCCCTTCCCATATCCTACCAAACATCCCACCGATGTTTTCCTATCCCATATCCCACCGACCTACCTTGCACACGGGAACGCGTTGACGACGAGCCGGCCAAACAGCCGGCTCGTTTCATTTCTTGGCGGTTGACGGAACCGGTGCAGTTGCTCAGTTTTGCGAGGTTCTCACACGGAGGTGCTTGATGTCGGACGCCATGGACGAAGTGGTCGCTTGGATTCCCCGCGGAGTGTTGGAGTCGTCGGAGCAGGCGCTGCACGGCTTCTCACCCGCAACGGCAGGCTTCTTGGACGAAGTCTTTGCCAACGCGCAGTGGTCAGCTCGCCGGGATCTGGAAGAAGATCCAAGCCGCAAACAGGTCATTCCATACGTGCTTGTCATTGGAGACCGGGGCGTTTGGACGATGCGTCGGAAGTCAGCACAGACCGAGGCGCGGCTGCACGGCAAAGGCTCCTTCGGAGTCGGTGGGCATGTCGAAGAGCAGGGCGATGGCTTCTTGGATCGCGGCATGCGCCGTGAGCTCGAGGAAGAAGTCGTCATCGATGGCGATTCGGACTTTCCACTGAAATTCGTTGGCACGCTCAACGACGACACCAACCCGGTAGGGTCGGTGCATCTTGGGTTCGTGTTCGTGGCGCTCGTAGGAGATCGAGACGTCGCGATTCGAGAGACCGAGAAGATGGAAGGTTTCTGGACTCCTGCGGACGAACTCGAGGCCTTGGAAGGTCCGTTGGAGACCTGGTCTGAGTTGCTCGTGCCGCACATTCCGCGCTGGGCCAACTGACCCAATGGATCGACCTTCGAGCGCAAAGGCCCGCGGAATCGGTGCGATCGTTGCCATTGCAGCGGTTGCCATCACCGCGTTCGCCGCGGCCAAACATCTGTCGATGGGGGGGCTCGCCGAAGCCGAGATTTCACGAGGCGAAGCGGCTGTCGGTCGGTTTGTGGAAGGTGACGCCATGGCGATCGAAGACGCCGAAGAGGCATTCAAAGATGCTGCGTCCGTGTCGCCATTCGACCACTATCCCGCATTTGGGCTGAGCATGAGTCGTCGGCTCGCCGAACTCGAGCAGTCGCCTGCCGGTGAGAGCCGGCCTGGCGACGAAGTCTTGCGTGCACTATCCAATCGGGACTGGGATGCGGCGAGGTCGGCCGTTGACGAGATGCGTGACGACGCGCCCGAGCGAGCGAACTACTTCGACCGGTTCGTGGAAGGTGTACGTCAGTCGTCCATGAACGTCGAATGAAGGAGCTTCGCGGCTTCTTCCACGGCCTCTGTGTCGATCACGAAGGTCAATCGCGACAAGGAAACATCGCAAGCTTCGACCTGGATCGAGTTTTCGCGGAGAGTCTCCTTTGCGAGGTGTGTCCATCGCATTCGACCGCCGATTCCCGTACCGATGACCGACACGGCACCACGATCGTGGCTTTGCAGACCGTCGCCGGCGAGTTTCTCGCGGAGGGCGGTGAGGTCGTGGACGTCGTCCACGCCAAAGAAGGCATGTCCGTCGATGGCCTGGGCTGAGGCAATGACGGGAAGGTCGAGCAAGTAGTTCGGGACGGAGGTCAAATCGCCTCGCACGAACAATCCCGATCTCACGTGGGAGACGGCGACCGCTGGAACGCCGCGTTCCGCGCGTAGAGCGTCGTTTTCGAAGCCATCCGGTCGCACGACGGTTCCCACCGACTCCGCGACGTGTGTACTTCGTGCGTAGAGGGCGATCTTCGCGTTTCTCGCGAACTCGACGGCCTGCTCGTTCAGTACTTTTGCGCCCGAACGAGCCATCTCCTGCATCTCTTCATAGCTGAGCGCGCCCAGCTGGCGTGCGTCGAGCACTACTCGAGGGTCGGCCGAGAAAACGCCGTCGACGTCGGAGTAGATCTCGCATTCAGCGCCGAGCGCTGCCGCGAGCGCGACCGCGGTGGTGTCCGATCCGCCGCGGCCCAAGGTCGTGACTTCTCGGCGATACGATGTGCCTTGGTAGCCAGCGACGATGACGATGCGACCCTCGGCGAGTTCGTCCTGAACTCGGAAGGGGCGGACATCGATGATGCGAGCGTTCGAGTGACTGTCGGTGGTGATGATGCCGCACTGCGAGCCGGTGAGGCTCGTGGCTTCGTGTCCGTGCTCATGGATCGCCATGCTCAGGAGCGCCATCGAAATGCGTTCGCCGACCGACAAGAGCATGTCCAGCTCGCGTCGCGAGGGTTCGGATGAGACTTTCCGAGCCATCTCGAGGAGCTCGTCGGTGGTGTCGCCCATCGCTGAAACGACCACCACCACGTCGAATCCTCGATCGCGCGTGTCGGCGACTTTCTTTGCGACAGCGGCGATCTTGTCGAGGTCGGCGACAGAGGACCCCCCAAATTTCTGAACGAGGGTAGGCATGCTGGATGGGTTGGCTCTAGCTGACGAGCTTTCCGATGATGGGGAAGATCGCGGCCACGAAGGCGAGTCCTGAGCCTGCCAGGAGCAGCACGATCACCAAGATGTTGGTCACGCTGCCGGTAACGGTGAGCAGCCCGAAGCCACCAAATGCGGCCAGGCAGAGAATACCGAAAGCGAAGCCACGTAATCCCGGAGACACCGGGAAGAGTGACAAAACGAGGCTTCCCAGTCCCGCCACGGCGACCGCCGCCATAGCGATCGCGATCGACGTATCATCTGGCACCTTGAACGGCTGCAGCGCGAAGTAGAGCGACGCGAGCATGATGAAGCCGGCCAGAATTCCGAAGAACGACTGAGCCCGACCGACAAACTTCGTCACACCCTCGCCGGCATCGATCATCTCTGGGTTTTGATGGAAGCCGGATGCTTCGGTGAAGTCGGGTGCCGGAGGTTGTTGCTGCCCGAATGCAGCTGGCATCTGGCCGGGAGCAGAGAAGTCGAAGTTCTGGACGCCTGCCCCGGGTTCGAGTGCGCCGGTGATCGGACCACTCGGCGGCGGCGCGACGCCTGGCGGAGCGGTGTTCACCTTGTCGGGCAGGTTGGAGAAGAGGTCGGTGGCCGACATTCCTTCGAGCCCTTTCTTCTGCTTTTGTGCCTGGAACGAACCAGACTGTGGCTGGAATCCTCCACTCGAGGGGAGGGCGTCGCCCATCGTGTTTCGTTCGGCAGGATAGGACGAGTCGGCGCCGCCTGTTGGGAACTTCGTACCCGTGGAACTGGCGGTGAACGGTTTCACCTGCGAGTTGGACGATTGGAACGTATCGGGCAGCGCGACAGGTTCTTCGGTGGCCGCCGCAGCTTCGGCTTTCACCGAGAGGGGGGGGCCGGAAGGAAGTTCACCAAAGTCGGGGAACTCGGGCGTCGTCGGCGGAGGCGTAGAAGGTGCTGGGGACGACGGAGGGCCGGCTGGGCGACCAGCGGCTCCCTGAAGCGCTGCCGGCACGATCCCGGTTTCGTCGTACGAGTACTCTTCTTTCCAAGACTTTTCTTCGAGGCCGCCGTCGACTTCGGGGATGTCCGGGAAGTCTGGGAGTGGGGCTTCGGGGATGGTGTCCGGAGCTTTCGCGGCAGGACGAGGGGGTACGACTCCGGGCACGGCTCCTGCGACTGGTCCCTCAGTGACCGGGACCTTCGCGCGGTCGTCTGAAATCGCCGGCTCGTCGGTGGTGATTTCCTCTCGAGACTTCGAGTAGGAGCCTTTTCCGAGCAGACCGGTGTCGTCGTTGCGAAGACTCCCTGGAGGGTTGGTGCGCTTTGGAACCTTGAGGACACCGCTCGATGGTGTCTCGAGGCCACGCCCTTGGAATGCCGGGGCTTCGGGGGTCTTTGGTTGAGCTGCGACATCGGTCACGGCCGTGGCGCTGACCTGGGACGTTAGCTGCTCCGCCGAGATGGAGGATGTTCGCTGCTCGTCTTGCGCGTGTGGCGTTTCCGAAATGGGACGGCGCGGCTCCTGTTTTCGGGGGTCTGCCGGGCGCGATGCGCTGGGGGCACCGGGTTTGGGAGCCGACGGGATTCCTTGCGCCGTGTCTCGCCCAGGTTTTTTGAGCAGGTGTTTCTTGGCGCGCAGCTGTTCGAGCTTCGATTTGCGAATCTCTTCGCCGCCGAAGTTCGCCGTGAACCCTGGGTCCTCGGCGGGATTCCAAGCCATCGTGGGCGAGTCGCCTTCTTCCGAATCTTCGTCGAGGGTAGTTTCCGTCGCGGAGTTCACCGCACTGGCGACCACGCTTGCATCTGCGACTGCGGTTGCGCTCGCGATGAGATCTGCATCCGCCACGGCGGTTCGGTCGCTCGATTCGTCGGCGTCGCGCTGGGCGGCCGGCAGAGCAAACTGAGTGGAGCGCCTTTTGTCTTCTTCTGCAGCTTCGGCGGCTTCTGCTGCCTGCTTCTCTTCGAGCTCGTTGAGCGACATACCCAACAGGGTGCCCACTTCGTGCCCGGTATCCTTCGGTGGGTTGAACTGGGCGAACCCGCCGGAAACGTCTGCAGGCAGAACGCTTGCCGAAGCGACGGCCGTACGGGAGGGCTCGCTATCTTCGTCGAGGCCCCACGCGGCGTTCACCGTGCTTGGGTGTGCGATGCCGGTCGCGTCGGTCGTGGAGATGTGCCCGACGCTGGTGCTGTCTCCGTCGTCTTCGTCGTCGAGCGGTGCGACTCCGGAGTAGGTGTACCGATTCGGGTCGTTGCGGTCGTCGAACTCGATGTTCGCGAGCTGAGAAGTGGGGACAATCGCGGTCGAATCGTAGTCATCGTCCCACTCGGGCTCGGATTCTTCGGCCTGATCGTCTCGAGATTGTGCGGGGATTCCGAACTGTGTCGCGTTGCGTCCCGTGCCAAGCCCGAAGATGTCGTCTTCCTCGGCTTCGGCGTTCAGTGCGGGGAGGCCCAGCATGGTGCGCTTCGCGCCGCCTCCGAACTCATGGCCGCAGGTCGGGCAAGCGTTGGCCGAATCGTCGACCTTACGACTGCATGACGGACATGATTTCAAGGCTCTCCTCCGATGCGGACCTACCACCCGAAGCTGACGGCTGGGGCGCACCCCAACGATAGGTGCGAAGCGGGTCGCGTGTCAAAAAGGGACTGGCCTAGCGAAGCCAATATTACACATCAAACTGGTTCATAGCGGCAATGAATCGCTGCATCGCTTCATCGTCGCCGGTCTTCTCTGCCGCCGCGATTCCCTTCTCGAGCCACGCGATGCGTTCCTCGAAGTGAAGCGCGCCGTCTTCGTTCATCAGCGCATCAATAGCGGTGACAACGCCTTCCCACTGCTCCGCCTCGAACTTCAAATGCGCGACGCCCATGAGGGCTCGTGGGTCTCGACCAATCTCCAGAGCGTCTTGGTAGTGGACCAGCGCCTCCTCCGGTGCCGCGAGATGGTTTGCGGCGATCTCGGCGAGTCGCAAGTGCACATTCATCAGTTGATCGGGCTCCACGAGCGTTTCGACGATTCGATTCAACAGCCCGTACGCCTCGGCGTGCTGGTCGCGCATCAGATACGCGCGGACGAGCCGATCCGCATAAATCGGATTGTCTGGCTGACCTTCGAGCAGCTCCCGATAGATCTCGACCGCGTCGTCGTCGGCCAGCTCTTTGTCTACCGCGTCGGCCAATTCACCCTGCAGACGCTCACGTTCCTCGGGATCCTCGGTCGACTTCAGCTTCACCTCGATGAGCTGCACGAGGTCGGCCCAGTTCGACTCGTCGGCATAGAGTCGCGAGAGGTTTCCATAGGCCATCTCGTTCTCGGGCTGCACGTCGAGGACGATGCGGAAAAATCGAATTGCGCGCAGCTGCTGGTTTTTCGCCACGTGGTGGAGTGCAGCTCGCTGCGCCACGACCCGTTTGATGTCGTCGGGCATGTCCTGGTCGATGACGTCGTCGAAGAATCCGTCGAGTTCGTCGTCAATCTCGGCGTGTGCCGCCCACTCGTCGAGCTGGTCGAGCGCGGCCATGTCGAGAACTTCTCCAGGATGCGTTGTCGCGACGGCCGCGAGCGTCATGAACGCGCGGCGATGCTGCCCCTGTAGTCCGAGGATCACGGCGAGTCGTTTTCGAATCTTGGCGCGATGGAGCTTTACGGATTCGGCCCCAACGGCATCTTCGAGCCAGTCCAAGTAGGCTTCGCGATTACCGTCGCGCTTTCCGACCTTGTGCAGGCCATCGAGCGCGCGCTTCATACCTGCCTCGGCGCCTTCATTGACGGCCGCGGCGTAGCTCGCCATCGCCTGTTCGGGGCGCTTGAGCTTCACGTCGTAGACTGTCGCGAGGGTCAGATAGATCTGCTGCCGTTCCGACGGCGTTTCGAACAAGCTGATACGGTCTTCGTACAGTTCGGCCAGACCTTCCCAGTTGTGGTCGGCGATGTACGACTCTCGCAACCGGTTGAGCTCGTCGACCTTGGCCGCGATGGCTTCGGGGCTGTCTTTGGTCTGCTGCGGTGGCGTCGGTGGTGTGGGAGGCGGGCCGGGGGGGCCGCCCGCGGGAGCCTCAGCCTTCGGTTCGACAGCAGGGACGGACCTGGCTGGTGTCTCCATGCGTTCCACTGCGGCGTCCGCGTCTTGACCCGTCGGGGTGGGGCGGGGCGGTTCGCCGGTGGTTGAAGTGTTTCGAAGTCGTGCGAGACGATCGCGCAACGTCTCGCCGCCCGAGACGGCGTCGAGTGGCACCTGGGGGGTGTCCAGATTGCGCGAACGTAGTTTAGGCGCGCGCTCGGCCGCGTCCATTTCGGTTGTCTGGAGGAGGTCTTCAGGGTCGCCAATCGGCGCTGGAACGTCGTCGTCGTCGTCCTCGTCGTCGTTGACTTGGGCCGCGGCCACTTGATGGGGGTAGGCCTCGATCCCGACCGCGGTGACTTCGTCATGCGGGGTTTGCGCGAACGATCTCGGGTCGTTGGTCTCTACCGTGGGCTGCGGGGAATCGTCTTCGTCTGCCTCGGACGATTCGTCCGCCTCGTCTGAATCTTCTTCGGCGTCGGAGTCTTCTTCGGCGTCGGAGTCTTCTTCGGCGTCGGAGTCTTCTTCAGCGTCCGAATCTTCTTCGGCGTCCGAATCTTCTTCAGCGTCGGAGTCCTCTTCGGCGTCGGAGTCCTCTTCGGCGTCGGAGTCCTCTTCGACGTCAGAGTCCTCTTCGACGTCAGAGTCCTCTTCGACGTC
>CAYLMO010000004.1:0-16592 GCA_964384605.1 uncultured Bradymonadales bacterium
CGAGGCGGCGATTCGGGAGTTGGGTGAGGTTCGATGGATCATCGCGCCCAACAATTTTCACCATATGTTCGTGGGGAAAGCGGCGAAAATTTTTCCGGAGGCCGCCGTCTACGGGGCTCCTGGGGCGGTGAAAAAGCAGCCAGGGGTCGAGTTCGCGGGTTCGCTGGGCGACGTTCGGCCGGCGGGTTTGCCCGACTCGGTCGTGTTGTTCAACATCGCCGGCACTCCGATGCTGGATGAGACCGTGTTGTGGCTGCCGGATGACCGAGCGTTGTTGACCACCGACCTTGTGTTCAACATGCATAGGCCGAAGACGTGGTGGACCAAGTTCATGCTCAAGATGGTCGTGGGATCTGGGAAGGAGCCGCGGCAGAGTAGGTCGATTCGCTACTTGTTCATGAAAGATAGGCAGGCCTATTCGGAGTCTTTGTCGGACCTCGCGGCGCGGGACTTCGACGTGTTGGTGATGAGCCACGGCGACGTTGTTCGAGAGGCTGGCGGTGAAGCGTTTCGGGCTGCTATCGAGTGGGCGGTGCCACAAGTTGCCAAGGAGCTGACAGCATGAGTGAGTTCGACCCAACGGAGTTCGAGGAGGCGAAGCGCGGCAGCTTCCTGCAGGTGCTTTTCAAGGCGGCGCGCCTGGCTAACGAGGATTCCCTCGAGCGCTTGCGCGAGCGCACCGGTCACGATGTACGCGCGACGCACACGGCGCTCTTTCCGCACATCACGTACGAGGGGCTTCGGCTCACCGAGTTGGCGGATCGAGTTGGGGTGACCAAGCAGGCAGTGCAGCAGTTGGTGGACGAAATGGAGGCGATGGGGATGGTCGAGCGGGTACCGGATCCGACCGACGGAAGGGCGAAACTGATTCGGTGGAGCGAGGCTGGAAAGCGAGGGATCGCCGACGGCGTGATGATGCTTCGGGGACTGGAGAATCGCTACGCGGAACGAGTGGGTGAAGAGCGGCTTCGAGTGGCGCACGAAGTTTTGCTCGAGGTGGTGGATTTGCTGGAGACCGAAGAGGCGACGAAAGTGCGCGACGACGCATGATTTTCGCAATGCGAGAATTCGCGCTCAGCCGCTCGACGTAAGGGCTTCAGGCACTATAGTCGGCTCGTCCAACGCCCCACGGAGGTCGACATGCAGATCGAAAAAATTCATCACGTCGCGTACCGCTGCAAAGACGCCAAAGAGACCGTCGAGTGGTACCGAGACAATCTCAACATGGACTTCGTGCTCGCGATCGCGGAGGACAAGGTGCCGTCGACGGGCGAGCCGGACCCGTACATGCACATCTTCTTGGACGCCGGGGATGGGAATGTCCTGGCGTTCTTTGAGCTCCCGACGCGTCCGGAGATGGGGAAGGACCCGAACACGCCCCAATGGGTGCAGCACATCGCCTTCAAGGTCAAAGACCGCGACACTCTTCTCGCCTATCGCGACCATCTGGAGGCCAACGGAATTGAGGTCCTCGGCGTGACCGACCACTCCATCTTCCATTCGATCTACTTCTTCGATCCGAGTGGTCATCGAATCGAACTCGCCTGCCCAGATCCCGGAGAGGAAGCGATGCTCGAACGACTCGATGCGGTGAAGTGGGAGATGCTCGAGGAATGGTCTCAGACCAAGAAAGCGCCCAAGCACGCCGCCTGGATCCACAAAAACTGAACTCGTCGAAGCCAAGGTAATCTGCGGCTATGAGCGAATCTCGTGAGAGGTTCGCTCAATTTTCTCTGGAATGTTCCGTCTTCGTGTGAATGTTACACATATCGAATCGTGTTGTTTTTACACAAAGGTCATTCGACACCGGAGAACGCCATGGCTGAAATTCGAAGATTCTTCTGGTTGCGCCACCTTCGCGCGGAACCATCTCACTACGTCATTCACTACACGGGCGACCGCATCGTGCAGCGTGGGCGGGGACTCACGTTCTGGTTCTGGCCGCTTCACGCCTCGGTGGTTCAGATTCCGATGGACGACCGGGAGTTGCCATTTCTGTTTCGGGCGCGTTCGCGTGACTTCCAGGAGGTCACCGTGCAGGGCGTCATCACGTACCGCGTCGTTCACCCGGATACGCTCGCCACTCGAGTCGATTTCTCGATCGATCCGCAGACGGGGCGCTATCTTCAACAGCCGCTCGAAACGCTAGCGCAGCGGATGACTCAGCTCGGGCAGCAGTATTCGTCGAGCTACATCGTGAACACTCCGCTCAGTGGCATCCTGGCCGACGGCTGGGAGTCGCTCCGCGACAAGCTCCGCCTGGGGCTGACCGACGACGGAATTCTGCAGGAGATGGGCTTGGAGGTGGTCTCGGTACGAGTCAGTGCGCTCGCGCCGACCGCCGAGGTCGAACGTGCCTTGCAGACGCCGGCGCTCGAAGCGATTCAGCAGCAGGCCGACGAGGCGAGCTTTCAGCGTAGGGCGCTTGCGGTGGAGAAGGAGCGCGCGATTCAGGAGAACGAGCTGCAGAACCAGGTCGAGCTGGCTCGTCGCGAAGCTCAGCTCATCGAGCAACAGGGCGCCAACGCTAGGCGAGAGGCAGAGGAAGATGCGCTCGCCCAGCAGATCGCGGCCGAGGGCGCGGCGAAGCGCGAACGCGTTCGTGCCGAGGCTCAGGCCGATGCGGTCGAGCGCGTGGAAGGCGCACGGGTCGACATCGAGCGCAACCGGGTCGGGATCTACTCCGAACTCGGATCCGACATGTTGCTCGCTCTCGCCGCTCGCGAGGCGGCTCAGAGCCTGCCAAACGTCCAGTATCTCAACCTGAGTCCAGACCTACTGCAGCCGCTGCTCGCCCGCCTTGGGAGCACGCCGGAGGGAGAATGAAGAAGAAGTCCTCGAAAGCCCCACGGGTGGTCATCGTTTCGCGTCCGACGGAGTACGAGGCGCTCCTGGCGACCCACGCCACACATGGCCAGGTCGCGTTCTTTCTAGAGACGCGAGAGCAATCGGTGGAGGCCGTGGTCGAGCGTCACGAACGCCAGATGGACGCCATGCAGCGGGTGTCGTCTGGCGTTCCGTTGGAGTGGCGTCGTGCCGTCGTGCAGCGCTCGCAGCTCGATCGTTTTCTGTGGGACCCCGACGATGTCGTCGTCGCGGTCGGGCAGGATGGTTTGGTGGCGAACGTCGCCAAGTATCTGGAGGGCCAGCCCGTGGTCGGAATCAATCCCGACCCGTCGCGATACGATGGCGTGCTCGTGCGGCATGACGTCGCCGCGGGACTAGAGCGGGCAAGGGCTGCGCAGGCCGACGAGGCGGAGCTAGAGGAGCGAACGATGGTGGAGGCGCGAATCGATGGACGAATCACGTTGCGGGCGCTCAA
Organism: uncultured Bradymonadales bacterium; assembly: GCA_964384605.1. GTDB lineage: Bacteria > Myxococcota_A > Bradymonadia > Bradymonadales > Bradymonadaceae > CAYLMO01. Next base: position 3,323 of record CAYLMO010000004.1, read on the forward strand.
TGAAGTGTTTGTTGGCCACTGCTCGCACCAGTCGGCGCGCTACCGGATTCGATTCGACGGGCGCGAGGAGCGCCATTCGTCGTCCGGATTGATCGTCACAACGGGAACAGGGAGTACCGGTTGGGCCCGCTCGATCTGGCGCTCGCGAGGGAACTGCGGAATCGATCTGCCGAAGCCGTGCGAGCCGAGGACCGCCTTCTTCGTGCGCGAAGCGTTCCCTTCGGTTTCAACCGGCTGTGAGGTTACCGAGGGAGTATTGCAGCCAGGCGTCGAGCTCGAGGTCGTCTCGCGGATGAACGAGGGCGGCGTAATCTTCGGCGACGGAATCGAACGCGACCGAATCGAGTTTTTATGGGGGAGTCGGGTCGCCATCAGGCAGGCCGAGCAAGTTTTGAGGCTCGTCGTCTGATGTGAATTTATGTCTGCGGCCCGCATAGGTTACACTGCGCGTATCCAAAAACCTCGACTTGGAGCACCGATGGGCATCTTTGGCCGAATGAAAACTCTCATGAAGGCGAACATCAACGACGTGACGTCGAAGGCGGAGGATCCCGAGAAGATCCTCAACCAGCTGATCATCGACATGCAGGAGCAGCTTGGGCAGGCGAAGATGCAGGTGCGCGACACGATCGCCGACAAGAAGCGCCTGGAGAAGCAGCATGACGATGCGGTCGCCAAGGCCGCCGACTGGGAGAAAAAGGCAATGACCGCCGTGAAGGCGGGGCGAGACGATCTCGCCCGCGAAGCGCTCACGCGGAAGGCCGAGCACGACGATCTCGCCGCCGAATTCCGGGCGCAGTCGGAGGCCGCGCAGGCCAACGTCGACGAGTTGAAGTCCGCTTTGCGACGCCTCTCCGAGAAGATCGACGAAGCTCGCCGAAAGAAGAACACCCTCATTGCGCGCAGCAAGCGAGTCGAAGCGCAGAACAACATGGCGACGACTGCCGCGGCCACGAGCGACACGTCGGCCTTTGACGCTTTCGAGCGAAATGCGGCGAAGATTGAGGACTTCGAGACGAGCGTCGAAGCGCACGCCGAGCTCGACCAGACGTTCCAAGAGGAGCAACTCAGCTCCAAGTTCCGCGATCTCGAGTCGAAGCACGGGGGCGACGACGCCCTCGCGGAACTCAAGGCGAAGATGGGTCTCGACGACTAGTCGACCGCACGGGCCGAAAAACTCGCAACAGATACTAGATTTCGATACGGTCGCAGGGCCGAATCTATCGAAGTAGGACTACTGTATGTCTCGATCGCTCGTACTGTTTCTCGCGTTGATTCTCACCGTTGGGTGCGTGTCGGACCCGCCGTCGACTGGCTCGAGTGACGTGGCAGACGCCGGTGCAGACGCCGCTTCCGACGCCGCCGAAACCGATCTCGACGCGGGCGGCGACGCTGCAGCCGATGCTTCGGCTTGCGAATGCCCTGAGATCGAAGGGGCGACGGCAACGTGCGATGTCGACGGCGAATGCCTGTACGAATGTGGTTCCGACCAGATGTTCTGCGATGACGCGTGCGTCGTTGTGGCGACGGAAGATGATGCGTGCGGATGCGGCATGATCGATTGCGCGACCACGGCCGGTGAGAACGCTGTGGGGACCTGCAATCCCGACGCCTCGTCGCCCATCTGCATTCAGGAGTGCGCACCGGGTTGGGTCGACGGCAACAACGACGTCTCGGACGGCTGCGAGTGCCCCGCGGAGGAAGTCGACCTGGCGGCCGAAGTGCTTCCACTCGGGTGCCAGGCATTCTTGGATTCGATCGTGTTCGTCACCGCGGGTGGCCAAGGCGACGGCACAAGCCCTGACTCGCCGATGGGTTCCATCAGTGACGCAATCGCAATTGCGCAAGACGCGCAGAAGACCGTCCTGGTCCAGTCCGGGGAGTATGTCGAGAACATCGTGATGAGCGGCGCATCCGGAGGAGTCCAGATTCTGGGCGCGCGAAACGGCAATTGGGGCTCCGGTGGCGATGTGTCGCAGGTCTTGCCGAGTGACCCGTCGAAGCCAGCCCTCGAAGTATCGGACTTCAACGAGTCCGCCCTGCAGGTCGATGGCTTTCAGTTCCAAGGCGCAGAAGCGGCGGCGGGACAGCCTGCGATTACGGTGAAGATTAGTGACTCCACAATGGTGGAACTCACCAATGTGGCCGCAATCGGCGGGATAGCGGGAGCGGGAGCTGGAGGAGCGAGTGGATCGAGTGGTGACTCGGGCGGCTCGGGACAGCCGGGAGGCGCAAAGATTGCCGGCATGAACTTCACGGGAGTAAGAGGCGGAGTGGGGGGGACCTCGATGTGTGGCTCAGATGGCGGCGACGGCGGAGATTCTGCGGAGCCGCTCTGCGACACCCTCGGGCCAACTCAACAGCCCACGGCGGGGACCGGAGGCAACCTGAACAACGCAGGCGCAACTTCCGGCGGCGCCGCTGGCGAGAACCGGTGCGGATTGTCGCTCGGAAATCCAACGCAAGGCGGAAACGGTCAATCGGCGAGCGCGGTGCCCTCGGCGGTAACCCCGCCGGCCACGCCTGCAGCGGGACCGGGAACAATCAACGACGACGGTGTGTGGTCCCCAGGCTCGGGTAACCCCGGAAATGCTGGAGCGAACGGCGCCGGAGGTGCCGGTGGCGGTGGTGGAGGGTCATATGACTCTCTGAGCGGAAGCGTCGACCTCGGAGGCTCGGGCGGTGGCGGAGGCGCGGGCGGTTGCGGAGGAAGCGGAGGCGATCCAGGCACTTCAGGCGGCGATGTGATTGTCATTTTGGTCGTGAATTCGGTCGTTGACCTTTCAGGCGTCGAAATATCGGGCGGAACCGCCGGTGACGGCGGCCGCGGCGGTGATGGGGGATGCGGAGGCCGTGCTGGAATTGGTGGCACGCCCGACACCTCTGGTTCGGGCAGTGGACGAATCGGCGGTTCTGGCGGCGATGGAGCAAACGGACAGGGCGGCACCGGCGGCACCGGCGGAAATGGCGGTTCAGTGATCGGGGTCGGTCTCGTGAATTCCACCGCAAATCCGCCTCCAAGCTCGGTGGTCCTCGGCACGCCGGGCAACGGCGGAGCTGGTGGAAACAATGGTCAGCTCGTCGTGAACGGGACCTGCCCCACCGGCAACACGCAGAGTCCGAGCGGCGCCATGGGCCAAAAGCTCGATACCTATACTTTCCTGCCGTAACCCGAACCGCATGAATCGACGCGAATTCTTGATCAGTTCGGCCGCCATTGCGGCCACTGCCGCCGTTCCTCGATGGGCGACGGCGGCCCAAGCGACCTACCTCACCAAGCCGATTCCTTCGTCCGGCGAAGGCCTGCACGTCATCGGCATGGGCACATGGATTACCTTCAATGTCGGGAGCGACCCCGCGACGTTGAAATCCCGAACGGCCGTGATGAAGGCATTCACGGAGCTCGGCGGCGGTATGGTCGACTCTTCACCGATGTACGGCTCGGCGCGCGAGATCGTCGGGAAGACCCTCGAACGTCTCGACCGACCGAAGAATGTCTTCTCGACCGACAAAATCTGGACGAGCGACGGCGACGAAGGGCCGGAGCAGTTCGAAGAATCGGCGAAGCTTTGGGGCGAGAAGAACTTCGACCTGATGCAGATTCACAACCTGCGAGCCTGGGAAGAACACCTGCCGTTTCTGCGGAAGATGAAAGAGCAGGGAAGGGCGCGGTACATCGGCATCTCGACGTCGCACGGGCGCCGCCACGCCGACTTGGAAGCGATCATGAAGTCCGAACCGCTCGACTTCGTTCAGCTGACTTACAACGCCGTGGACCGGGAAGTAGAGCGCCGGCTGCTGCCTGTCGCGAAGGAGCGCGGCATTGCGGTCATCGCCAATCGACCCTTCCGCGGCGGATCGTTGGTCGACCGCGCCAAGGCACATCCGTTGCCGGGGTGGGCGAAAGAGATCGACTGTGAGAACTGGGCGCAGATTCTGCTCAAGTACATCGTCTCGCACCCCGCGCTGACGGTCGCGATTCCGGCGACGAGCCAGGTCGCTCACATGCGCGAAAACATGGGGGCATCGCGGGGTGAGATGCCCGACGCGAAGATGCGCCAGCGGATCGAGCGTGCCGTCGAGGCCCTGTAGATGGGCGACCTCGCCACCTACGACCTCGTTCACTTCCTGCCGTTTTCACTCGAAACCTACATTCGCCTGTTCGAGCGGGTGAACGAAGAACTGTTCCCCGTTCAGGCCCTCGGTTGGGGTTTGTCGCTCGTCTTGATCGTCTCGCTCTTGCGGGGTTGGCGGATCGGTCAGGCGGTCGCGGTGGGGATTGGCAGTGCTGCCTGCGGCATCGGTTTCTTCGGTTTCTACTACTCCGAGCTGGTCTGGGCCGGGCCATACATCGCGGCGACGTTCGTGTTTCAGGGGGCGGTCTGTTCGCTCCTTCTCGCGCGGGTCGACCCAGAACCGCGGCCGGTCATGGCGTCGCTCGTCGCTTTGACCCTGCTCTTCGTTTCGAGCTGGCCGGTGTTGTCGGGTCTTGGTTGGGCTGCGGCCGAGACCTTTGGAGTGACACCGGATTTGACGGCCGTCACGTGTCTCGCCGTGGCCGGCGTCGCCGGTTTGCGCGGCTTCGTGGCAGCGATCGTGCCCTTGGGGTGGCTCGTGGTCTCGGCGGCGACCTGGTGGGCCTTGGGCGATCCCGGCGGACTGGTCGTACCAGCGGTTGGCGTCTTGGTGTTCGGACTATCGATGTGGCGCGGCGTTGCCGAGAATCGGTCCGGTGCCTAAGCTCGGGACATACGAGGACTCATGAACCGAATCAGTCATTACAACGCGCTCCTGGCGAGCGGTCGATGTAGCAGGTGTGCCGAAGTCGTCTCTCGGGCGCTCATCGTGCGGGCGGGGGAATGCCCTCGCTGTGCGGCGGAACTCGCGGTCGATGGGAGCAGCGTGCTCCAGGAGCTAGAAGAGCAGCAGGCCAAGTGGCGTGTGCTCGGATACCTGCTTGTTGCGGCGGCGAGTTTCTTTGCCGGAGCGGTGCCTCTGCTGCAGCTGTTCGTTCAGATTGCCGCAATCTTCATCCTGCACGTGATTGTGCTGCGTCGCGGGTTGCTGTGGCTGCCGCCGGGGCGTCGACTGTTTGCGCGCATCTCGATCAAGATGTTGGGTGCGCTCATTGCATCTGCCGCGCTCCTTCTGAACGTCGCCATCGCCCCATTCCTGGGGGTGAGCGCCGTGGTGCTTGGCCTCGTCGGCCCCATCCTCACGGCGATCTACATTGAAGGTGGACTCGCGATTCTTCGTCGAAGATTGCGGTGGGAGTCGGAACATCAGTCGCTCAAGGTCGTGGAATGGGGGCTGCCGGTGTTCTTCCTCGTCCTGCTGGTCGGCACGGTATTGGGTACGATCGGTGTTGTGATGGGGAGTTTGCATCTGCTCGCGACAGCAGACATTCCGACCGTAAGTGAACTCGCGCAGACCTTTTTGGAGCTCGGCTCATGAGTTTGGAACTACTGCGATTTCTCGCGATGACGGTCGGCCCGTCGATCACGGCTGCCGCTCGGCCGGCGGTCACCTTTTTCGCGATTCAGCTGACGGTGGCTGGGCTGGCACATGCAGAGCTCGTGACGGTGCCGTCGGGCTTCAGCTGGTTGGTCGGGATTCCCGCGATCATCATCGCCGGGGTGTTGGCCGGGCTCGAGACCGCTGCCAAGCACGACCCCGACGTCGCAGCGGTGTTGCGCGACCTGCATATCGACACGATCACCGGCGCTTTCGGCGCGTTCAGCGTGGGCCTCTTGTTTGCGTCGCTCGGTCTCCCTGAAGAGGAGGCTGGGGGCCTCGTGGATGCTGCCGCGTCGGGCGCCGGAGCCGGCGCGGGTCTGCTCGACGCCACGGCCGAGGCTGTCTCCGCCGACCACTCGACACCGGTGCAGGTTGCTGCGGTCGGTGGTGCGGTCGGAACCAACATCGGGCTCACGCTCGTCCGCGCCCGTCTGCTCGAGTTTTTGGACGACTTCGATCTCGGCAAGATCTGGGCTCGCATCGAGACGGGCGGCGTTGTCGGCGTGCTCTTGATTCTGCCGTTTCTGCCTCTCTTCGCGCTCGCATTCCTGGTGCTCGCGGCGCTGGTGCTGGCTGCCCTCGGTGTGGCGGCAAAGACGACGCAGCACTACCTCGACCAGCGGCGACGCGTGGACTGCGAGGGGTGCGACTACCGAGTGCGTGTGGAAGCCTCGGTTTGCCCTGAGTGCGGAACCGAGCGCGAGCCTGAGATCCAGCAAGAGAGTGGCTTTGCGGCCGCGTGGGCCGCGTTGCGTGAACGTCCGACTTCCGCGGAACCCAATCCCACTTGAATATCGGAGCCTAGGGCGCGTCTGACTGATTGCGTGACCAATCAGGAGCCGCCCATGTCGTTCAAGTTCGTGACCCTCGCCCTCGCAACCCTCCTCGTGAGCAGCGGTTGTGTGATCCACGCCGATTCCGATTCGCCGCCGCGACGTTCTTCGGGCACGACGACCACCACGACGACAACGACGGTGACCGAAGAGCACCACCCGGCGCCCGCGCCGGCTCCCGCGCCCGCACCGATCCCCGACTTTGTGCCCATGATGTCGTCGGTCACTGCCGACACGATCGAGTGGGACTCCGCATGGGAGACCTCGTGGCAGGCGTACACGATGCACTTCACCGACGTCGCCGACAGCTACATCTGCTCGCCGAACATGCCGAACGAGACGCCCGGGAGCGTGGTGACCATCCACCTGAGTGGCTACGAGATTGAAGACGAGTACGCGGCGTGCCCGACCGGGAGCTACCTGGTCGTGCCGGACTGCGACCTGTGGGAAGGCGAAGCGTGCGTCGAGATTCAGTGGCGCGACCTCGACGGGTTCGACGCAGGCGGCGACTACGCGACCGTCGGCCACGTCGACATTTCGCTCGAGGCCGGATTCCACGGCGACCCTTACATTTGCCACGTCTCGACGCGGGTCGATGGCCACCCCGACATGAGCTTCGACTTCGAGATGGTCTACGAAGAGTACGACCTCGCACCTGGCGACCGCGGTGGCGCGGTCTGCACGATGTAAACCGCGCGAAAGTAGATCCAAACGAGACGACCGGCGTTTCCAACTCCACCAGCAGAGGAGTTCGAGATGTTCCGGTCGTTTTTCGTTGGAGTCGCAATCTTCATCGGCACCACGCTCGCAGGTGCAGTCAATGCTCACGCGGCCGAGGGACCGACCTACGCGATGACCCTCGCAAAGATGCGGGTGCAACAGGCGGCGCAGCGGGCGGCCAACGACCGAGCCGATTCGGAGTCGAACCGGGTCTTCGTTCGAGCCCAGATCGAGGGATTGTTCGACCTCTGGGAAGGCACCCGGTGGGGCCTCGGCGCGCCCCAGACCTCGCGTCCGCACGCCGGCAAGATCAACTGCGGAACGTTCGTGGGGACCATCCTCGTGCACGCCGGTTTCAACGTGAGCCACAAGAAACTGCAACGTCAGCCATCTGAGCTCATCATCAAGTCGCTCACCGAAGATCAGTACATCCGACGTTGGCGAAACCGCCCGATGAAGGAGTTCCTCTCCGGCGTTCGCGAGATGGGGCCTGGCCTGTACGTCATCGGACTCGACTACCACGTTGGGTTCATCGCCGTGGAAGCCGATGGCCGGGTGCGGTTCATTCACGCAGGCGTCTATCCGGAACAGGTCGTCGACGAGCCCGCTGCCGGCGCACGCGAAATCTCCGAGAGCCGGTATCGAGTCGTCGGCAAGATCCTGCAGCCGAACATGATGCGAGACTGGCAGGGCCAGCTCCGCATCAAGGTCGTCGGAAACTGGTGATCCATCGTCGCGCCTGGGAGCCCCATTTGGGGTCGAACGTGACGACGTGAATCATCAGCATCCCCAGCGTCAGATCTGCGAACGCTATCGTCGCGAGGATGCCAAGCTGCAGACCGGTCAGGGCGAGCCACAACCATGGGCGCGCGCGCTTGGAAAGCGCGATTGGGAGGGCGAAGAGTTCGAGCGCGAGGCTCCCCCAGGTGACCACTTGGTGGGTCCAGTGGGGCATCTCCAACAGCCACAGTCGCACGCCCGTGTCGCGGGCAAGGGCGCTCTCCCAAACGTAACGAATAGCTGTGCCGTCGAGCCAGGATGCACTGTGTAGCTTCGAGATTCCCCCGTAGGTGTACCCAGCGGCCATCAGGAGCCACGCAGCGGCGAAGAACGCTGGAGGCAATGTCGCACGTCCGTGTTCGTCGCGAGGCGCGGCCGCGTGCATCAGAAGAAGCCAGCCGACGAACGGAATGCCCGGGTTCGCGATGAACGGATTGCGCGTCAGCGCAGCCGCCCAGATGTACCAAAGAAACAAGGCCGCCCAACGATCGCCACGACCAATCAACAGCAGCAACGAAGCGCCGGCTGCGGCCGTTAGCGTCGCCACAGAGACCCACGGCGGACCGAACGCGAAGATGTTGGGGAAGAACGACAGCGGCGACGCGCCAGGGTTGGGCATCGCGCCCGCCGCCGAGAAGAGCTCGGGACCCCACGGCACGAGCATCGCGAAGTGAACGAAGAGATACGCACCGAGAATTCGCCGGAACCATGCGTATCGTTCCGCCGTCCATCCGTGCTCCGACCAACTGGTCGCCATTCGATTCAGTGAGAGCATTGTGCCTCCATCGTAAGGGGGAGGGCAGGGCGTGAGCCTTCGCGAGGGGCGACCACGACTCGCACGTCGCGCGCTGTCTCAGGGTTGATTCCGAGCTCGCGGAGGATCGGCGCATCGCCGCAGATTGCGTAGGCGGCGACGTCGTCGAACATCTCGCGAGTCGTCTCTCGAGTGCGCAAAACGGGACCATATGCGAGCACCGCTCCGTACATGTTGCGACGGTTGTACGGGCCCTCAATGCCCCGATACGCCGACGGTTCGACGAGCAAAGAGTGCTCGCCCGCTTCGTCGGACCATTCCACCGTGAAGGTGCTCGAGAACGTCTCGAGCCCGTCGACAGTCGTGAACACCGATGGCGCGGGACTCGCAGCCGTGGCCATCGCGAGCCCCGAGAGTTTGGGCGATTGAAGCGCAATTCCGGCGAGGTTGAGGAAGCCGAGTGCGACGAGGAGAATGGCTCGAGTTCGCGGAGTCATACGATCTCCGGATCTCGAGTCACATCGCGGCCAATCAACATCTCGCCGATGCGCAGCTCGTCTTCACCGAAGCCGCAACGGCCCTGCCAACGTCCGGGGTTATGGAACGTGCCGAAGAGCATGTCCCAGATGGGAAGGTCGCCGTAGTTGTAGTGGTGCTTGCCCTCTTCGTGATGCACGCAGTGGCTTTCGGGCCGCTGAAAGATGAAGCCGACCCAGCGCGGAGTCTCGACGTTCCAGTGGTAGAAGAGCTCGGCGAGGCCCGAAATCAGCGTCGCTCCGGCGGCTGCACCGGGGCTGAGGCCGAGCAGAAGGAACATGACCGAGCTCGAAATGAGACCGTTGGCGATGAGCTCGAACGGGTGTTTGTAGAACGAGGTGATGACTTCGATTCGCTGCGGGCTGTGGTGGAACTGGTGGAACCAGCGCCACAGCAGGGGCGACTCGTGACGTGCCCGATGCCACCAGTAGTAGACGAAAGTCAGGGCCACATATCCGGCGACGGCGCCGAGGCTCGGGCCGATGCTCCAGGCCGCCTCGACGCTCCAGATACTGTGCTCTTTCATCCACGTATCCCAGGCGAGACCGGCGAGGTAGACGACCCCGGCCTGCATGGCGTTCACCAGGATCGAACGCGCCCACCAGCCTCGGACCTGCGGCCAGTCGCGACCCGGCCGACGCCACTCCACGACCATCATGGCCAGACCAACAACAACGACAACAATTGGGACCCACATATCTTGCTCCTTCCGTGAACGGGTCGACGGGGTTCGCAAGACCAATTTGCAACCGCGATACCAACGTTGGAGGGCGCGTTCTGAGGCTCTCAGTGCGGTTTTTGTGCGTGTTTGTACATCTTGTGTCGTCGGCATGTACAACTTTTGAACGCCGGGATTCTCGCCTGTGTGCGTAAGAATCTTGAAACATGGATGGCACCGTGGAAGGATCGACAAATCCACGAATCCACGGAGAATCTATGCAGATGCGAATTGTACTGTGCCTGGTGATTGCGGCATTCGCCGTCGCTTGCGGCGACGATGAGCCGAGCAAGTCGAACAACACTGCGGCAAACGCGACGACCAACAACGCGACGACCAACAACGCGACGACCAACAACGCGACGACCAACAACGGTGATGGCGCCACGGTTACGGCCGTCACGTACAACACCGGACTCGCTGTCGGATTCGTGTCGCTCGCGGCGGAACGGCAGCAGCCGGTCGCCGACGCATTGGCCGGGCTCGACGCCGACTTCGTCTGCCTCCAAGAGGTTTGGCTGACCCAAGACGGCGACGGCAACTGGACGCAGGACAACATCGACACGATCCTCGCGTCGACGGCGAACACCTATCCGCACAACTACTACGCCATCACCGAGACGATGGGTGAAGGTGGCTCGGCGTGCACCGAGGAAGAGGCCGGTCCGCTGTCGGAATGCGTGATGACCAACTGTGACGGCGTGCCGAACGGCGACCTTTCGGGATGCGTGCTCACCAACTGCGGTGACGAGTTCGGAGCGGTCTCAGGCGGATGTCAGAACTGCCTGATCGGCCAGCTTGGAAACTCGTTCGAAGACATTCAGGCCGCTTGCGTCGGCGGAGATGGCGGCAGCGCCTACTTCAGCAACGGCCACAACGGTCTGTTGCTCCTTTCGAAGCACCCGCTCTCGAACCAGAGCGAGACGACCTACCCGGCCGTTCAGGTCTCGCGCTCGCTGCTCTCGGCGACCGCCGAGCACCCCGATTTCGGACCAGTGGACCTCTACTGCACGCACCTGACCGCGGCGATTGGCGGCGTGACGTACCCGTCCGACGTGTCGATGTTCTCGAGCTACGAAGAAGAGCAGGCGAATCAGATCACCGAGATTCTCGCGGCGGTCGACGCCTCGACGAACCCCGCGATTCTGTTCGGCGACATGAACACGGGACCAGCGATTGGCGATTCGGTCGATGCGGAACTGCCTGACAACTGGGCAACGTTCGCTTCGTCGGGCCTCTTCTTCCCGGGCATCGACGAGTCGAACCCGTTCTGCACATACTGCGCGGACAATACGCTCGTCGACAGCACCGACAGCGTCTACATCGACCACATCATGACGTCGTGGGATCCGACGGTCGTTCGCGCCGAGCGACTCTACGACCAGACGCAGGACATCGCCGGTGAGGCGAACAACCTGTCCGATCACTACGGAGTTCTGGTTGAGGTCGGTCAGGCCCAGTAAGGGCCGCAAGGCAAGTTAGCCCTGATTTCGAAGCCGCTCCCGTGCGCGTAGAACCGCGCGGCGAGCGGCTTCGACCGTTTCGGCGGTTGCGGTGATGTGGCCCATCTTGCGCCCGGGCCGCGCCTCACCTTTGCCGTAGAGATGGAGCTTAATCTCGGGGTCGTCTAGCGCGACCGCCCAGTTGGGCTCGCCGCCGTCCCACAGGTCTCCGAGCAGGTTGCACATGGCTGCAGGTCTAAGGAGCGTCGTGTCGCTGAGCGGCAGTCCGCAGACTGTGCGCACCTGTAGGTCGAACTGGCTCGATGCGTTTGCGTCGACGGTCAGGTGACCCGAGTTGTGCGGTCGTGGGGCCATCTCGTTGACCAACAACGTGCCGTCGGCTTGGACGAAGAACTCCACACAGAGAACCCCGACCACATCGAGCAGCTCCATGACGCGGGTCGCAATGGCTCGCGCCTCGTCGCGGACGTCTGGGGAGAGTCTGGCGGGCACGAACGTCACGTCGAGGATGTGATTCGCGTGGTCGTTCTCGAACGGCTCGAAGGTAGTGATGGTTCCATCTTCGCCTCGCGCCGATACGACACTCACTTCGCGGTCAAACTCGATGAACGCTTCGTAGATCGTGTCGGAGGCGTTCAAGTCAGTCCAGGCGCCTTCAGCATCCGCGTCGGTGTGAATCATGCGCTGGCCGAGGCCGTCGTAGCCGTCTCGGGACGTCTTGAGCACTCCGGGCGTGCCGAGCTGCGCGATCGCCGATCGAACTTCGTCGAGGCTGGTCGCCTGGACGAAAGGAGTTACCGCGATGCCAGCGTCGCGGAGGGTTCCCTTTTCGCGCGCACGGTGCTGGATGGTGTGGAGGACCGACGCCGACGGGCGCACGGGCGCGAAGTTGGCGCACCGGTCAGCCGCGGGTGTGGGGACGTTTTCGAACTCGAGCGTGATGGCGTCGCAGGTCTTCGCGAACTCTTCGACCGCGTCGAGGTCGTCGTAGGGCGCTACGAACTCACGATCGGCGACCTGGCCGGTGGGGCTGTCTGCGACCGGCGAGAAAACGTGCACGCGATAGCCCATTTCGCGGGCTGATAGCGCGAACATGCGGCCGAGTTGGCCGCTCCCCAGCACACCGAGCGTCGCGCCCGGCAAGATTGGTTGCGATCGTTGGTGGCTCATGTCGTCTTCGTTGCTTACAGGAGGACGTCGCGGCGGACTTTCTCAGCCTGCTGATTTCGAAAATCGTGGAGCTTCTGTCGCAGCTCGGGCCGCTGGTTCCCCAGAATTCGGATGGCCAGCAGGGCGGCATTCTTTGCGCCCGAAGCGCCGATGGCGAGTGTTCCCACGGGAACGCCGCCCGGCATTTGCACGATGGAGAGGAGCGAGTCGAGGCCCTGCAGGGTGCGGCTCTGAACCGGCACGCCCAAAACCGGAACGACGGTCATCGACGCGACCATTCCTGGCAGGTGGGCTGCACCACCGGCGCCCGCAATGATGACCTCGATGCCTCGTTCTTCGGCATCTTTGGCGTACTCCATCATCCACTCTGGAGTCCGGTGCGCCGAAACGACTTCCGCTTCGTGCGGAACGCCAAACTCCTGCAGGATTTCGGTCGCCGGGCGCATGGTTTCCCAGTCCGACGTACTCCCCATGATTACGCCAACGATTGGATTTTCGTCGTTCGACATTGGTCCTCCGAGTGGCCGTGCATCCCTCGCCGTGAGCGACGGGCGCACTACGTAACAGAGACCACGCGACTTCGCTAATCAAGTCGCGGCTTCGAAACGCATTCTTTGAAGCGTGGACAGTTTCATGGAACGATCCGAGAACCCCCCAACGAGAGAATTCGACGAAACGCTTGGTCTTTGCGCTCGCCTTGCTCCTCACCGCTTGCGGTTCCGATACCGGCAAAGGGAACGGTTCCACCGGTGGAGGCTCGATCACTTCGCCCGAGCAA
>CAYLMO010000004.1:16692-29644 GCA_964384605.1 uncultured Bradymonadales bacterium
TGCTTCGATGGCACCTGCGAAGCTCGGACGCCCGAGATGGTCTGCCAGGTACCGGCCGAAGGTTAGAAGAGCTTGCGGCTGGTCGTGGCGCCGGCGCCGAAGTCGTCGGACTTCCAGCTGGCCGATGCCGAGTTCAGCCAGGCCTCGCCGAAAGCGACCTGCTTCGGCGTGTTCTGCAGCTCGATTCCCGACGCGGTCGCCAGACGATTCACCAGCGCGACGCCCCGCTCCATGAGCGAGACAAGGCGGTGAACCTGTGCGGTGGCGGCGAGGTAGGCCTGCTCGGTGTGCGCCTTTCGAAGGCGCGTAATCTCGCCATTCACGCGACCGAGCGTGGTCTGGAACGCGTTGAGTTCGTCGACGTCCGCCTGAGGGATCTTGCCTTCAGGTAGCTTTCCGATGCCGATGCGCAACTTCAGAATGTCGCCGCGCGCGGCCTCGCGCAGGTCGTCGAGCGCCGTCGCCATTTGGGGAACCAGCGTCTTGGCTTCGGCGATCACGTTTACTCGCTGCTTCAGCTCCGCGGCATCGGCTTCGAGTTCTTCGAATCCGGCAATTGCTCGCCGTTCATCGCCGGCTCCGACACGTGCGACGAGGTCTTTCGCTTCGTTGAGCGCGTCGCTGAGTTCGGCTTTGGCGTCGAAGTTGGGTTCCTTTAGCTGGAATCCGCTAGCCTCCATTTCGGAGAGCGTGCGCTTGAGGCCTTGAAGGTCTGCTGCAAGCGAGTTGCGGATCGTTTCGACCACTTCGTTGCCGCGCACGGCGCGGTCTCGAACGGTGACGATTTGCTCACGCGCTTTCTCGAGAACGCCTTCACGGTCGGAGCGCAGAGGGTCTGACGCGGTGAATTCGCGTGCGGATTTCCACACCTGTCGGGCCTCCTCGAGAGGTGCGACGAGGTGCGATGGGTCGAGGCCGAGGCCTTTTCGGCCTTCGACTGCGGCGACGGCGTCGCGTTCAGCTTCGTTTCCGGCCTGGGTCTGTTTCGACAGGCGCTGGAGCACTTCTGCCGAGGCGCTCAGGTGCTGCTCTGCTGTCCGAATCGCTTCGGAGAGGTCTCCGAGAAGCTGGACCGAAGTGCCCTGGTAGTTCTGGGTGGTCGGCACGCTGAGCGGCGACGCGGTGACCTGGGTACCGGCGGGTAGGTCGGCCGGTGCCTCGCGGAGCTTTCGCGCTGCACGTTCGAGCGGGAGGACCGAGAGTGGGTGACCCGAGCTACGGTCGGCGCGAGCGGCTTTGAGAACGTCGTTGCCGTGACCGAGCAGGAAGAACGCTCGATTCACGGCGTCGGCGGTCTTCGCATCGAGTTCGGCGCTCTCGCCCTGCCACGCAACGTCGCCCATGGCGAAGTAAGCGGGGAAGCGTTCGGTGAGCGACCGCGTTTGGGAGTCGGCGGCGGCCAAACGTCGTTCCCACTCGGTCAGGTCTTGGTCGATGAGGCGAGTACGCCGTCGGCGTCGAAGGAAGAGCATGATGACGATGCTGACGATGACGAACGCGAAAAAGATGAAGAAGATCGTCGGGATCGTGCCCGCTCGGTACTCGTAGCGAACGTCCGCGGCAGCGAGGATGCCCCGAGCTTCGGCGATACAAACGCGGATCTCGGCCGGATCTCCGTCGAGATTGTCTCGAATTCCCGTGACCTTGGCGCTGCACGTCTCGAGAAGTTTGGCGGCTTCGGTCGGTCCGTCCCAATCCGAATCGGGACGCGCTGCGATCGAGGCCCCGAGCTCCTCGAGCTCCGCTTCGATCTCCTTGAGCTTTCCAACTTCGGTGTCGTATTGGTCGAGCGCCTCTTCGGCCCGCTTCATCGCTGCGCGAGCTTTGTCGACCTTTTGCACGCTCGATGCAGGGTCGTCCTCGAGCGTCTTCTTGGCTTCGTCGAGGAATTTTTTGGCCTGGCTGAGGTCACCTTCGACCGTCGCCGTGTAGGTCTTGGGCTCCGGGAAGGTCTTCTTCAGCCGCTTGTTGAGCTCGCCCAGCTCGGCTTCGACGTCGGGGAAAATTGCTCCGACTTCCTCAATTCGGCGTTCCATCGACTGACGGAGTCCAGCGAGACGAAAGTCGATCGCGGTCGCGAGGGCGCAGATTGCTCCGCCGTAGTCTCGTCGCCGCATGAAGCGACCGTATTCGGACGCTTGAACGGTGTCGGTTACCACGTCGCCTTCGAAGCCGATCTTTTCCCACTCGGTGCCGACATCGATGCCGAGCGACCGGTTCTGGATGCCCAGGACGATGACGACGTGCTTGGTCAGATCGAGGCCAGGTTCGCTCGACCAATGTTGCGAGAGCGCTTCGGCGTAGGGCGTCGCATCGTCGGACTTGCGAGACCGTGAGCCGGACTCGTCGGTGATGTCGACCATCGCGCCGTAGTACGTCGCGTCGACCTTGGAGTCGAAGCGGCGCAGACAACGTCGCAGGTCATCATACCGCGGCGAATCGTATCGCTTGATGATCCCCGCGCGCTGCGATCCATTGAGTGTCGGGAACGAATCCCAGGATTGAGCATACGCCGACGTGCTGACCGCAAGCGTAAGTAGCAGTCCGACACATCGCGCAATGTGAAAGCGCATCGGGCCCATAGGGTCTCTTCAATTCAGGAGGCCCGATGGTTGTATCGCGACGCGTCCGGATCTTCAAAGAGCGTCGTGCAAACGTCGCGTTCGTGGGAGCGCTTCGACGAAAAAGGGACTCAGGAACTGGCGGTCTTTGTCGCCTTTTTGGCCTTTTTCTGTGCCTTTTTGAGCTTCTTTTTCGCCTTCTTGATTTTCGACTTTTTCGCGCCCTTCTTCTTCAGCTTTTTGACGCGTTTTTTGAGCTTTTTGACCTTCTTACGCAGCTTCTTTGCGCGCTTCGATGCCTTGGATTTTCTCTTCTTCTCCTCGGCAGGTGCGTCCGGGGCGGACTCGGGAGCTTCCGGCTCTTGATGAGCTGCTTCCCTCGCAGCGGCGAGCTCTCGAGCAGCCGCCTGAATGGCGAGGGCACGCTTCTCGTAGAAGCCCGTGGCCTCCATCAAGACTTCCAATGCCGCATCGGCGACGGCGTCGACCTCTTGCAGCCCGCCGGAGTGAAGCTTCTCCGCCGTAACCGCTCCGACCCCAGGGATAATCATCAATTTTTCGGACATAGTAACTCCTCGAGTGAGGAGTCACTTTCTCAGGTTGTCATCTGGGTGACAAGTTGTTGTCACAGAACTGTCACGCGCGCAGTCGTCCCAGAATTTCCTTCCCGAATCGCTCGACGTGCCAGGGGAGGATCTCTTCGTAGGCCTCGAGCTCCTGCAGCGTAGCAGGGGGGTCTTCGGCCAGGATGTCGATCGTCGAATTGGTGGCGATGAACTCGGTGGGAATGCCGAGGTCGGACGCTTTCGCGTTTCGCCACTTCTTGATGATCTTCACACGTCGAAGCACTTCGTCGCTTGGGCGGTTCGAGCTACGTCGCTCGAGTCGCGCCGGCGGAGGCTCGGCGTTCTTCGCTTCGGCGATGACCTTCAGCAGGTCTTCAGCGTGCTCGTCGATGATGAATCGCGAGATGCCTCCGATGTGCTGGAGCTTTTCCACCGTGGTCGGTGTCTTCGTCGCCAGACGCATGAGCGCGCCGTCTTTGAGCACGTGGAGCGCCGCGCGGTTCACCTCGACACACAGTTCGTGGCGCCACTGATACAGCGCCGCCAGAACGGAGCGAGTGCGCCCGTCGAGGTTCTTCTTCGACTTGATGCGCCGCCATCCTTCGGGGTCGAACGGATTCTCGGAGTATCGCGTCGCTGAAGCGACGTACTGACACTGCTGCCGGAACGGCTCGAGCCATCCGGCTTCTTCGAGCTCGCCCAGCAATCGCTCGCGAGCCGGTAGCAGATAGAGCACGTCGGTCGCCGCGTACTCGGCCGGCTCCTCCGGAATCGGCCGAGTCGTCCAGTCGAACCGCTGGTACTTCTTCGACGTCTTCACGTCGAAGAAGTCCTCGAGCAGCCATGAGAGCCCGGAGCCGCCTTTGTTCAGAAAGCGACACGCGATCTGGGTGTCGAAGAAACCTTCGACGTTGACCTGATAGTCTCGGTCGAACTCGCCCATGTCGTTCCGGCCGGCGTGGAACACCTTCTCGACGCTCGGGTTCGCCAGCATGTCGAGGAATGGCCGGAGCGCATCCTGGTCGAGGGCGAGGGGGTCGATGAGCGCGGCCGCGTCGTGGGTGCACGCCTGTATGAGGCACACCCGTGCCTGATATGCGTGAAAGTGGTCGCTCTCGGTGTCGACCGCGACGATCCCGTCAATCTCGTCGACAAAGCGTGCCACAGCGTCGGCTGTGTCCATCCATTGAACGTTCATTTTTCCAAATCCTTGGGAGGGGCTGCTGGCGCATCATCGTCAGAATCTGCGCGGATGAAAAGGACCATCGTCGTTGAGCGAGACGTGCTGCGGGGTGCTAGAGGTGGCGCGCAAGGAGTTCCGCGGTGAACGAACGTCGGATGTAGAACCCGCGTGGGAGCGTCAGGTGCGTGCCGCCGTCACCGTCGGTGCATTCTGTGAGGACCTTGCTGTGCGCGGCCTTCGGGCGAATCTGAAGCCACTCGCCGTCGGAACCGCGGATGGCGTCGATCGCTCCGGATTGAATGGCGAGCATGTGGCTCAACCAGTCCGCAGCGAGCTGCTTTTCTTCCTCGAACGTCGGCCGCCAGAGGAATCCACGTCCGACCATTCGCCATCCGATCGGGATGTCGGATTCGGCGTGAATCGGAATCCAAAGGACGTGCCGAAGCTTCGCGCGAACCGGAGACTCGTTCCAGTCGAGGTCTTCGACGTCTGTGAGCGGAACCATCGTGACATAGGTCGATTCCAGCGGCTTCCCGAACTGGTCGACCGGAAGGGTCTTCAGTTCGATACCGAGCTTCACGAAATCAGGACCGGGAGCGTTGCCGGCGGTCGTCCCGAGCCATGTCTCGAGCAGCCTCCCCACCCAACCTTTGTCTCGCCGTAGGTCTTCGGGGACTTCGAACCCAGCGGGTTCGGCGAGCTCGCCGAGGGTGTGACCGGCGAGCTTGTGCGCTCGCTTCACGAGGTCATCGGCCGTGGCGGGCGGCCCAGCCGGAGGTACACCAAGCATCAAATGGTGACGTGTTCCTGCACCCACTCGTCGACATCGGGGTGCTCGGTCTTTGCCATTTCGAGCGTGTCTCCGACCGATTCAGGGATTTTGATTCCATGGTCTTCGAGCCAATCGACCGCGCGGTCGTGAGGAGGCTCGCCTCCCGGAGGATCGGTGAACCCATCGGCCAGCGCGAACGGGTCGAACCCGAGCGCGGTGAGCGCAAGGAAGGTCCCGAGGTCTGGCGCGAGCATCGCGCACTCTCCTTCGGAGCCGATGTGCACGATCGGAGCAACTTCGAGGTCGACCGTGGCGTAGGTCCAGATGCAGACCATGCCTCCGGTTCCGTCCATCGCAAACGCGTGCAGCTGGCCCGCGGCGACCTCGTCGAGGCCCCATCCTTCCTGCCAGGTATTGTCCCACTCCTCGAAGTACTCGAGGTCGAGATCGAGGGCCTCGATGACGTCCCACCCGGGACCGTCTTCGATGAACTCGCGCAACAATTCTGGAAATCCGTCTTTCATGGCTCGTCACCTAATTCGTGGAGATGGCGTGCGATCGTCTACGTTTTGAAGTACCGATCACACATCGCTTCCGCAAGTGCGAGTGCGCCTGATCTGCCCGAGAAAGTTACTCGGTCCAGGTGCCTTCGAAGAAGTAATTGACTGTCCCGTCGGTCGAAGAGACGACGTTCCAAGTGATTCCGCTCCACGGGTTCGGTTGAAACTCGAACCGGCAGCCGATGAACGTCTTTTCGCTGGTGGTGCAGGCGAGCTCGTCGATGCCTGCATCGAGCTCGACTTCGGTCCCGACACGCTCCGCAGATTCGCCGAACGCTTTGAAGAGAGCGAGGAGGCGGGTGTTGGATTCGGCGGGCCCCACACTCACCCAGGCGGGAACGTCGTCGCGGTCTACGCCGTAGCATCCACCGTGCGTCGCCCAGCCGGGCCAGCTGCGAGTGTCGAGCACTTCCTCGAGCGTGACGTCGGTGCGAATCGAACGTGTGAAGTAGCCGTTGTAGTTCGCGTCGTTGACTGCCTGCATGAGCTTGTCGACGTTACCTTCGGCGCAGACGCCGCCGTCGATCGCGTACTGCAGCATGGCTTCGAATGCGCTCTCGCCGACGTAGTAGGCTTCGTCGAGCTCGGCGAGGGTGTCGAACGGGCGGTCGGCCATGATGCCGCCGACTGCTCGCTGGTCGAGCTTCACGATGTGGTCGAGCGTGCGGTAGCTCGCGGTGTTTGCAACGGCGAGCACCATTCGAGCTTCTTCACTGCCTTCGGCAATCCCGTGGACCGTCGCGCCTGCTTCGGCTTCGCACGCCGACGAACAGCCATCGCCGGAGCGTGTATTGCCGTCGTCGCAGCTTTCGAGGCGAGCCTGAAGCGAGTTGTCGCCGCAGGAGCCGATGAGGCCGTTCGACTCGGCGAAAACGAGCATTCGGCTCGCGGCGTATGGGCCGACGTAGGCGACGGCATCAAGTTCGGCGAGCGAGGTGAACGCACCGTCGGACGCGCGCGTGTCGACGATGTTGCGTGCGGCGCGCGAATCGAGCGCCACATCGTCGTCGAGGACTTTGCGAGACATCGTGTTTGCGACTTCGAGAACGGCCAGCGCCTCGTACGAGTTCTCCGAGATGCCCAGACCGTCGGCCTTCGCGTCGCAGGTGAAGCAGCTGTTTTCGTCGTCGACGGGATCGGGCTGCGACGCATCGCCGCACGCCGCCAACAACAGAGCACACGTAAGCCATGTGAGCTTTTTCATGGGGTCTTCTCCAAACAAATTTTCAATTCACTTCAAGTAGTTGCGCATCAGCCAATGGGCAGAAGAGGCCCGCATGACGCGACTCGCGTAAAATTGTCAGGGGACGACAATAATTTTCCCCTGCGCCCGCTTCGACTCGCTCAGTCGATGGGCATGAGCGATCTCGCTCAAATCGTGCGTACTGTCAATTCTCGGAGTGATTTCACCGGTTTCGATGAGCCTCGCCATCGAATCGAGGTGGTCTCCATTGGGCCGCTGCAGCACGAAATGGGAGCGGACTCGCCGAGTGAAGAGCGCGACGATGGCGAACCAGATCATCTTCAGCACTGCGATCACCGGTCCCAGCAACGTGCCATATCGCTTCACGTTGGGCGGGATGTCGCTGACGATGGACACGTGCCGCCCACCTTTGCGCAGGCAGGCGAGCGCCTTGGCTCGGTCTTCGCCGCCAAGCGAATCGAGGACGATGTCTTGGTCACGCACGACTTCGGCATAGTCCTCCTGCGTGTAGTCCACGACACGGTCAGCGCCGAGCGCCTCGCAAAGCTCGACGTTTCGAGTACTGCAGGTGGTCGTGACTTCGGCGCCCTTCGCCTTTGCGATCTGAATGGCGAGCGTGCCGACTCCGCCGCTGCCGGCTTGGATGAAGACCTTGTCACCGGCCTTGATCTTTGCGGTGGTGACGAGGCACTGCCATGCCGTCAGCCCGGCGAGCGGCACGGCCGCGGCCTGTTCGTGGGAGAGATTTTTGGGTTTTCGGGCCGCGATCTTCGCGTCGACCAGCATGTACTCGGCGTAGCTGCCGGGGCGCTGATAGTCGGTTACGGAGTAGACCTCGTCGCCAACTTCGAATCCGGTCACCCGGGCACCCACCGCTTCGACTTCGCCGGAGACGTCGAGGCCGAGAATCCACGGCAGCTTGTAGCGAATGAAGGCTTGCTGCGAACCCATCCGAATCTTCCAGTCGATCGGATTCACGCTGGCCGCACGCACACGAACGAGTAGGTCGTTCGGGCTGGGAGTCGGCTTGTCGACGTCATCGATCTGGAAGACGTCGGCGTCGCCGTAAGTATGGATTCGAGCTGCTCTCACATCGAAATCGATCCCTTTCGGAAATCGCTCTTCTCGAGGTGGATGTTGATGCAGACCGGCTTGCCTTCTTTGGCGAGCTTTTTGGCCTTCTTGAGGGCCTTCGGTACTTGCGATTGCTTGGTCACGAGGATGCCAACCCCGCCGTAGCCTT
The DNA here is from genome assembly GCA_964384605.1 of uncultured Bradymonadales bacterium. Lineage (GTDB taxonomy): Bacteria > Myxococcota_A > Bradymonadia > Bradymonadales > Bradymonadaceae > CAYLMO01. The sequence goes on from CAYLMO010000004.1 coordinate 24,782, forward strand.
CGGCGACTTTGTGGTACTCGGTGAGCCGGAGTTCGGTGGAGAGGGCGGTGCCAAGAATCTCGACTTGGTCGCGGGCAATCTGGCCCCAGGAGGCGTCGCTTCCGATGACGGCGATAGGCGCGAGGCCGTATCGCACGAACGTGTCGAACTCAGCGAGGGAGTAAGCGGACGACCCGTCGCCCCAGATGAGCCAGACCTCGGCGTCGGGGCGCGCCAGTGAGGCACCGAGCGTGAAACCGCCGCCCACCCCGAGCGTGCCGAACACGCCGGGGTCGAGCCAGCTCAAGCGTTTTCGCGGCTTCAAGATGTACGCTGCGGTCGCCACGAAGTCGCCGCCGTCGACCACGAGGATCGAATCGTCGTCGAGCACCTTGTCCATCTCCATGAAGAAGTTCACGGGATTGACCAGCTCGTCGGGCTCGGTCTGCATGGCGACAATCTCGGCGTCGCGCGCTTCTTCGCGGCCCCGGACTTCTTCGAACCACGACGTCCACCGCGGCCGCTTGCCTTCGACTTTGCGTGCGAGGGCGATGATAAAGTCGCCCGGATGCATCATGGCGCCGATGTCTGGGGTGCGGTTCTTGCGCAGCTGCTTGGGGTCGAGGTTCGCCGAGATGAGCGTGGCCTTTCGATTGATCTTCTGGCCGTAGCCCATGCGGAAGTCGAACGGGAAGCCGGCCACGATTACGTAGTCCGACTTCTTCATCGAGGCGGACCGCTTGTGGCGGAACTGGATGTCGGAGTTTGCGCCGAGCAGGCCACGCGCGGTGCCGCCGAGGAAGGTTGGCATGCCGAGCGTTTCGACCGCTTCAGCGAGCTCGGCTGCGCGGTCTGGGTCGAAGTTCACGAGGGCCTGCGAGCCGATGACCAACATCGGTTTCTCGGCGCGAATGTAAGCGTCGGCGGTCTTCTCGAGCTGCTCTTCCAGCGAAGGTCCAATGGGACCGCTCTTTGCGAGCTGCTCGAGGGAAACACCCGCGGGGAGCGTGTCCACGTGGACGTGCGGTGCCTTGAAGAGGCGGGTCAGGTGGGCCTTGAGGTAAAGCTCGAGCGCCTTGCCGGTCACTCCCGACATCTTCTCGACGCCGCTCTCGGCCATGTACCACTCGCGTACGATCTCCTCTTGATAGAGGAGGTCTACAGGAACTTCGATGAAGACCGGTCCGGGCACGCCACTGGTAGCGATCTCGAACGCCTTGTCGATCGTCGGGCCGAGCGCGCTGACCTTGGTCACGCGGGCGCACCATTTCGTGCAGCTCGCCATGATCGGCTCTTGCTCGATGTCTTGAAGTGAGCCCCGACCCTTGAGAACGGTCGCGGTCGCGCCACCGAAGATGATGAGTGGAATCTCGGCCATCTGCGCGTTCTTCACGGCAGTGATCGTGTTCGTCACCCCGGGGCCAGCGGTCACGGCCGCAACACCGGGAATCCCGGTCATGCGAGCGACAGCGTCTGCGGCGAACACCGCGTTCTTCTCGTCGCGCACGTCGATGACCTTCACACCGTGCTCGTCCGCGCCCACCAACAGCGGCGAGATGTGTCCGCCGCAGAGGTTGAAGATGAAGGATACGTTGTGTTTGGCGAGGTGCTCGCCGACAATTGAACCGCCGTGTGTCGCTGCCATCTTTGTCCTCGTCGATGTCGTATGCGTCGCGAACTTATCGACCATGCTTCGGTTCGTCTAACTCGTTTCGAGTTCGTGGTTCCGGTTTCGCGATTCGAAATCGGTCGGCATGATGGTCTCATGGACGACATGCCAGATATTCGTGACGGACTTACGCGGCTCGAACGGGCGATTCTACTGAAGCTGTCGGAGCTCCAGGAAGAGTGGGGCGATCGGACGGTTCCCACCGCGCAGCTCTACGGGCGAGTCGTCGAGGTCCACGACTGCTCGAAACAAGAGTTCATGGCGGCGCTTCGGCGCTTGATTGGGACGGGATGATGGATTCGAAGACGATCGATTCGCACTGGAACTTCGGTGACCCGGCAGCCTCGGAAGCTGCGTTTCGTGAGCTGCTCGAAGATGTTTCGCTGCGGCCTGATGTTCGCGCTCAGATCACCACGCAGGTGGTTCGTTCGCTCGGCCTGCAGCGGAAGTTCGACGAGGGGCACGAGCTGCTCGACGAGATGAACCTGCAAGGCGCCTCGCAGCTTACGCTTGCTCGAGTCGCGCTGGAGCGGGGGCGTCTCTACAACTCCAATCGTGAGCTGGAGCAAGCTCGGCCGTTTTTCGAGAAGGCGCTCGAGCTCGCGGACCGCGCGGGCGAGGAGTTCTACGCCATCGACGCTGCGCACATGCTCGGGATTGCGAATCCACCGGAGAAGCAGCTGGAGTGGAGTCTCGAGGCGTTGCGACTGGCGGAGGCCGCTGAGAGCGAACGCGCGCGTGGTTGGCTGGGGTCGCTCTACAACAACATCGGATGGAGTCTGCACGAGCTCGGCCGGCACCATGAAGCCCTCGAAATGTTCGAGAAGGGGCTGGAGTGGCGCATGGAGGCAGGCAAAGAGCCTGGCCTCAGGATTGCGAAGTGGACCGTAGCGCGGCAGCTCCGGGAACTCGGTCGCGTCGCCGATGCTCTCGCCGCCCAGATGGCGATTCTCAGTGAGTACGGTGACGAGGTGAGTGCGTACGTCTACGAGGAACTCGGGGAGTGTTGGTTCGCGCTCGACGATCGCGAGAAGGCCGCGCCGTTCTTTGCGAAGGCCTACGAAGCGTTCATCGAAGACGACTGGATGCTCGCGAACGAACCCGACCGGGTCGAGCGCGCGAACATCCTGAGCGCGGGCGCCTGATTTTCCCGTTCGGGATTATTGTTCCGAAACTGCGCCCTGACGCCGATAGTTTTACCGTTCGGTATAAAAGTTGGTGTTCGGGACGCTCTTGGTCTACTGTTTTACCGTTCGGTAATAATTTGGAGGCCATGTGGACGTTCCAACACGAAAACTCATCTCGAACGTCGAAGCGCTGGGGGCGTTGATCCGGGCGGCGAGGAAGTCTCAAGGGCTGACGCAGCAAGACTTTGCGGATGTCGCAGGCGTGGGCGTGCGTTTTCTCTCGGAGCTCGAGCGCGGAAAGACTACGGCCGAGATCGGGCTCGTGCTCCACGTGCTCCAGCTGGCGGGGTTCGAGCTCATCGTCGAACGTCGAAACATCGGACATGTCGCGGAGCAGTCCGATGAGTGACCGGCTGGAGATTCTCTACGAAGGATACACGGTCGGCTGGGCGATCCCGGAGGGGGAGCGATTTGCGCTGGAGTACGATGAGGGTTGGCAGAGGCTCTCGTTCGCATTTCCGCTGAGCCGCTCGTTGCCGCTCGATGAGCGGCGTTGGGAGCCAGAACGAGCGCATTCTTACTTCGCGAACCTGCTGCCGGAAGGCTCTTCACGAGACGCCGTCGCCCGCAGGCTGGGGCTGAGCGTCGACAACGATGTTGCGCTTTTGGCGGCGCTTGGGGGCGACACCGCCGGGGCGTTCGAGTTTGTGGCGGAAGCTGGACGCCGCGACCGCGCGCGAATCCCCATCACGGCAGACTGGCTCCACGACTGGGCGAGCGGTGAGCCGGCTGTAATCGACGACGAGCCCGTGCGCCTTTCCCTCGCCGGCGCTCAGAACAAGATCTCAGTGGTGGAAGAAGCGGGCGGCTGGGCAGTTCCTGCGGCTGGCGAGCCCAGCACGCACATCCTCAAGTTCGATGCAGAGCGGTTCAAATCGCTCTCGGTGAACGAGTTCTTGATGCTGCGCCTCGGGCATCATTTGGGGCTCGACGTCGTTGCCGCAGAACTTCATCGCATCGACGACCAGAGCTTCCTCGCCGTTCGTCGATATGACCGAGTCTCGCGCGAAGATGGAATTCAAAGGCTGCACCAGGAGGACTTCTGTCAGGCGACGGGAACGTCGCACAATCACAAGTACGAGGCCGAAGGTGGACCTTCGATGCGGGAGATTGCAGCGGTCATCCGCTCGACCTCGACACAGCCAGTTCTGGACCTCATTTCGCTCGTCAGATGGGCAGTGTACTGCGCACTTTCGGGTAACTCGGATGCCCACGCGAAGAACATCTCGCTGCTCTACAACGAGCGTTCGGTAGAACTCGCGCCGATCTACGATTTGGTGTGCACTCGTGCGTATCCCCGAGTGCAAAAGAGGCTCGCAATCTCGATCGGTACTCAGACGGACGTCGATCGAATAGACGCGGGGAGCTGGCAGGTCTTTGCCGCCAACTGCGGGATCGGTACACGCGTCGTGCTTCGTGAGGTGGAGCGCCAGCTAGACGAATGGGAAGCTGCCTTCGAAGTGGCGTGCGCCGAGCTGGCGATGGTTGAGGAGGCACCGGATATGGTCGCGACGATTCGCCGCGAGATCTCCAAGCGAGCGCGAGCGCTCAGGCGCGGTCTCGGAGCGAGTTAGAGCGACCGGTCCTCAATGCACAGTCCGTCGGTGCACGTCGTATCGGCCGGGCACGCCTGGCCGTTGGAGCAGTCGACGCGCGCGCAGAACCCTGACGCTGAGCAACCGAAGAGCGGGATCGGGCACACGTCGTTGGTGCAGCGGACGGCGCCGCAGCGACCGGTTCCGCCGCATTGCAGCCCAGGAGGACAGTCATCGGTGGAGCTGCACGTCGTGATGCAGGTGCCGTTGAAGCAGGTGTCGTCGCATGCGCTGTCGTTTCCGCACGCGCCGCACGAGCCGCCGGGGAGCGCGCGATTGCATGTCTTTCCGTTGGGGTTGGTCGGGCAGTCGTCGTCGACGGTGCATTGCCCGGTGGGGCGTCCGGCGTACGGGTCGCCACCGCCCATGTCAGCCTGTCCCATGTCGGATTGGCCCATGTCAGCCTGTCCCATGTCGGATTGGCCCATGTCGG
>CAYLMO010000004.1:29744-180771 GCA_964384605.1 uncultured Bradymonadales bacterium
GTTGTTCGACGTCGCGTTGTTCGACGTGCCGTTGTTCGCCGTCGTGGAGTTGTTCGCGGTCGCGTTGTTCGCTGTCGTGGCGTTGTTGGCCGCGTCGAGCGCGCCGGCGTCCGTGTCGCCGTTGTTGCTGGCATCGTCGGAACAGGCCGCGAGGGAGAACACCATGAGAATGATTGCAAGAAATGCGCGCATCATCAGATTCCGTGGGGCGAATTCAAAGTACTGGGGTTGGGCCTAGCCGCGCAGCGCGGCCGCGAATATTGCCGGCAGCTTAATGGGCGACGGGTTCGCTGCGAAGTGCGTGACGCGCTTCATGGTCAGGTGAGCGGTCTTGTTCGTCACGAACCACGGCGGCTTCGGCAGAATCGTCGCCTCGCCTTTCGCGGCGGCCGCGGGGAATGAGCGGAAGGGCGCACGCAACACGGTGCGTTCCGGCTTGTCGAACATCAGGGCGTTATGGACCACGCCCACACCACTCTCGATGTCGTTTCGGGGATGGCCCGGGAAGGCTCCCCAGGTGGCACGCGCCAGCAAGAAGCCGACTCCGGACCACGCGTTGACACCGATCGTGCCGTATTCGAGCTCGGCGATGATCTCCTCGAACTTCGGTCCAAGCTGTTTGAGGGTTCTCGGATGGATCAAGATCTGGCAGCCGAGCGTGCCGTGGAGCTTCTCGTTGGCGAACTTCACGGCGGCTCGCAAGAATGCTTCCGGGTCAGTCGGTTCGAGCGTGGTCTGGCCGAGCGCTCCACAGAAGAACTCGTTGCTGAAGGCGTACTCGTCGGCGTTCGAATCGAGTCCCTTGAGCAGGGCGCGCGAGTCGCCGAATTCGGTGACGTTCTGCGCGTTCTCCTTGGCGCGCTCGAGTCGACTCTCAGCACCCGGGTAGTACGGTGTTCGAGCCGGCACCGACTGGAACGTCCGCTCGATCGCGGCGACGAACGCGTCCTTGTGCTCCCAGCCCTCGGACAGCACGAGCACCTGGGCGGCGATGCAGTTGAAACCGCCATTGTGCATCTTCATGGTCACGACGTTCTCGGCCTGGAAATCGAGGTCGCCCTCGGTCCATGGGCCCGGTACGACGATCGTTGGTCCGATGCCACCGAGCTCGCTCGTCAGTCGGCGGTCGTTGATCGGTTCGTCTGCGGCTTTGCGCTTGCGGCCCTCTTCGCCCGTTCCGAAGACGATCGCGTCGTGGGTCGCTTCGGAGCCTGTGATGTGGATTTCTTCGACCGAATCGTGGGTCGAAAGATACTTGCCGACATCGACGCCGCCGTAGGCAAAATCGACGAAGCCGCGGTCCATGAATGCTCGGAAGATGTCTTCGAAGATCGGTCCGAGGTACTCGTTGACCGGGTTCATCTTGGTGATGCAGACCTGCCCCTCGACGTACAATTTGTAGAGCATGTCGAGCGGCGGGATCGACGCGATGTTCCCCGCGCCAAGGACGAGAGCGAGCTTTCCGGGGGGATGTCCTTCCCGGTAGATCTCGGCGACGTTGTCGCGAAGGTTTTCCGGCGTGACGCCGGGTTGCATCCAGACTTCGGCTTCGACTCCATTCAGGAGCAGGCGGTCCCAGATGTCGGCCGGGTGCACTCGGGCGATCGCTCTGCCAGCGGGCCCGCGACGAAGCGGGACGCCGGCGAGCAGGTCTTTGTCGGCCTCGAGCGCGCGGAGCGTACGGAGCAGGTGGTCAGCGCCGGCGATGAGCGCCCACGGCCCCGAGGACCACTCCTCGCCTTCGATCGGTGAGCCCTTCGGGATTCCTTTGGCCTTCACGGCGGCGGCGACCCACTCCGCCGCGACATCGTCCGTTCGGTCGACGATCGTCTGGAGTAGGGCGATACGCTCGGAGATTGGCAGCCGAGCCCACTCTTCTTTTCCTTCTTCGAGCTTGGCCAATGCCTCGTCGATTTCAGCGGTCGGAGTGGTGTCGAGATGTCGAACTGGGGCGGCCATGGCGGTTCCTGATTCGTTTGTGATTAGTGCTGCGACATGCAGAACAATCGTGGTGGGTCGGTGTTCATGTCACTCGTGCAAACACCCAGTTGGCCACCACCCATCTTGCACTGCTCGCCGGCTTTCGTGCAGGTCTCGACCGGTCCGCCTGAAGGCGTTTCGTCCGGGCATCCCGTGACGAGGAGGGCGAGCGCTACGACGATTCCGGCAATCATTGGATGCATGTGGGCGCCTTGGGTGCACGACGATTGTAACAGAACGTGACTCTAGACGATGTTCGTCGAATCGAACACGATGCGACAGCTAGAACCCCTGCACCTGGCGAACCCATGTTCGATTCTTCGCGCGAATATCCGTTCCTGACCGAGCCGCCTCGCCCCGCCAGCTTTGAAGTTGGTCCGACGAAGTCGCTCTATCTGACGATGCAGGACGGCACGAAGATCGCGATCGACGTGACTCTGCCACGCGGGCAAGAGGCGGGGGCCGAGCTGCCCACCATTCTCAGGCAGACTCGCTACCACCGCCGGATGAACTACAAGGGCGCGTTCAAGCACCCGGGGATTCGCGGCTTGCTCGATCAGCAGCAGCGGTCGCGTCGCTACTTCGTACGTCGAGGTTATGCCTGGGTCGACGTGTGCGCTCGGGGTTCCGGCGCTTCGTCCGGGTTTCGAAAGTCGCCCTGGTCGATGGAGGAGATTGGGGACGGGCGCGAAATCGTGGATTGGGTCATTCGCCAGCCCTGGTCGAACGGTCACGTCGGCGCTCGGGGCATCTCCTATGATGGCACGACGGCGGAGTTCCTTCTCTACCATCAACATCCTGCGGTTCGTGCCGTAGCGCCGCGTTTCGCGGTGTTCGACATCTTCACGGACATCGCACTTCCCGGCGGTATTTCGCTCGAGTTCTTTCTGCAGAACTGGTCGGAGTTCAACGCGGCGCTCGACCGGAACCGATTCGACGATGTGCTTCGGCTCATCCTATCGCTGAGTCGAGACGGTCGAAAACAGCTGGCGAAGAGTTCGCATGGTGGGCGGGCCGACCAGTTGTTCGCGACGGCTCTTCGCCTACGCGGACCGGCGGCGCGCTTGATCGGGGCGTCGGTGCGCGGAGTCGCGCCGGTCGACTCAGACGACGGGACGCGCGTTCGGGCGCACATGAAGGAGCGTACGGACAATCTGAACGTTGCGCAGGCGGCCGCACGACTGCAGTTCCGCGATGACATCGGCGAGTCGCCGCACAATTCGGAGCTGACGATCGATTCGTTCAGTCCGCACACCTACGCCGACCGGCTGAAAGCGGCAAATGCTGCCGTGTACCACTACTCCGGCTGGTTCGATGGCGCATATCAGCTCGCCGCCATCAAGCGCTTTCACACGTTCGACAAGGCAGATGACCAGTTGATTCTGGGGCCATGGGAGCACAGCGGTCGGCAGAACATCAGCCCGTGGGACCCGTCGCGGGAACCGCACTTCGATCACGACGCCGAGCTTCTCGAGTTTTTCGATCGCCATCTCTTCGAGCATCAAACGCCGCCCGACCGCGACAAGCGAGTGCGCTACTTCGTGATGGGGAGCGAGGAGTGGAAGGCGGCCCCGACGTGGCCACCACCTGGCGTGACAAACGAGCGCTGGAGATTCGGTGATGCGGGCGCGTTCGGCCCCGATGTTTCCGGCGACGGAGAGGCACGAATCGTTGTGGCCGGGCGCCACGGAACGGGCCGCGCAAGCCGGTGGCGCTCACTCCTGCCGATGCTCTCGCTCACGCACTACGTTCCGCGTTCCGGGCCAGATATCGCGACGTTCCAGTCGAGCCCGCTCTCCGAGGATTTGGAGATCGCCGGCCACCCGATCTTGAACGTTCAGATGCACTCTACGACCGACGACCCGCGGCTGTTCGTGTACCTCGAAGACGTCGCCCCCGATGGCGAGGTGCACTACGTCACCGAAGGTCTCTTTCGGGCCATTCACCGCAAGGAAAAGCGCTCCAAGCCGGTCTCGCACAAGGACATTCCTTATCACTCGTACCTTCGCGCCGATGCCAAGCCCGTTGAGCCGCACGAGTCGTTCCGAATGACGATGGACCTGCTGCCGACGGCCTATCGATTCCGCAAAGGGCACGCCATTCGCGTGGTCTTCGCCGGTCAAGACGTCGAGCACTTCGAACCTGGTCCAAAAGGTACCCACTTCATCGAACTCGCAAACACCAGCCTCGATTTGCCGATTCAACGGTGACGGCTGGTCGACGCGGTTCGTCGCGTCTAAACTACTGATTCTTCCACCCTCAAAGGACCGACATGTCTGATCTCGACGCCCGATTCGAACAAGCTGCCGAAGACGTCAAAGACCTCTCTTCGCGGCCCAGCAACGACGACCTCCTCGAGCTGTACGCACTCTTCAAGCAAGGCACCGACGGTGATGTCTCGGGCAAGCGCCCCGGCATGACCGACTTCAAGGGCCGCGCCAAGTACGACGCGTGGAAGAAGAAGTCCGGCATGTCGGCTGACAAGGCCAAAGAGGCATACATCGCGCTGGTCGGGCGCCTCGTGGGCTGATGCTTCAGAGTAGCAAACCAGTTCGCTGGAAGTGGCCGCTGAAGCGGTTGTTTTTCGGTATCTTGCTGGTGGGGGCTGGCGTTGCCACCTTCGCGCTCGGCTACGAGAGTTGGTTGTCCTGGGTCGAGCTAGGGTTCGGCATTGCCGCGCTCGGCTCGGCGTTCGCGACAACGATGAGCGCCTACCCCCGGTGGGTCAGCCACAAGCTGATCGCGACCTCGGAAGGCATTCGTGTCTACGAGCGCCTGCTGCGCGACCCGACCGGCGAGCGCGACTTCCTCATTCCAGCACGTGTGATTCGCTCGGCTGCGGTGCAACAGCTCGAGGGTGGACCGCCGCGGGTTCACATCGAAACAGCCTTTGGCTCGATTCACTGGGTGACACCCGATCCGGCTCCGAAGGTCTCGGCCGAGCTGAACGCGCTGTGGTCCGACGTCGAGTTCGACGACTCGCCCGGCTGGGTTCAGCCGTCGTCCGACATGCCGTTCGACGTGGACGAGTCGTCGATCCGTTGGCGGGTGCGGCCGACCTTTGGAGCGGTCGGTACGTTCATCGCCCAGGCCGGAATCGTCGTGGCGATCGTGCCCTTGTGGGGCGTGTGGTTCGGAGTGCCATTCGCGCTGATTTCCGCCGTGATCTTGTTCGCGATGTCGCGAGTCGTTCGGCGGTGGCGAGAGCCATTCGGGGTCTCGAAGGCGTTTTACATCGACGGCAACACCGTTCGGTTCGACGCACCGCCCACGCACAGGCAGGTGTCGATCGAAGAATTCGAAACGGTCGCGCTTTCAGTCGCCGCCGTAGGCAAATTGTGGATTGCCGAGGTGAACAACGCTGCGGTTCGTCGGTCGATGGAGGACATCGGGGCCGAGAAGGGCTTCATCCGATACTTCATCCGGATGATGACCTCGCTGAGCGAAATGGCGTGGTTCGTCGTGATGCCGCAGCATGGCATTCGCGAAATCATCGGCCTCATCGAGGAGATGAACCGGCTCGTTCAGAACGCTTCCAGCCCGCCTGACTAGCTCGCCATCTCGAGGTCGCGCAGCTCTTCGCGGGTCTCGTCCCATACGCTCATCAACGTCTCCAGGGACGACTTTCGCTCGCCTCTGGCGATGGAGTGGACCATCCGCTGGAGCGCATCGTTCACCGGCGTAGGGATGTCGTAGGGTGCTCCGCGATCGACGATCTCTCCGTTCAGGAAATCGACCGGCGGCGTACGGCCTCGCTCGATCGCTGCGAGCATCGACGAGCGCATCTTGCGGAACTTCGTTCCAACGAGGAGCAACACAGAGTGCTTGGCGAACAAGCCGATGCTGCCCGCGCGCAATCGCTCGTCGTCGTCGAGGGCCAGCCAGTCCAGGTCGAGAGTGCCTGCGACTTTTTCGAGGTCGACGCCATTCGCCTGTGCGACGGCGACGACTTCGGTCATCACTTCGAGCGCAAGACGTCGTACGAATCGGTGCCGCATCAGGACTCCGAGTCGGTCGCCACCAACGGTTCCGAGCGAAGAGATGGCGCAGTTGATGGCGAGCTTCGACCAGCGCGCTCCCTCCAGGTTTTCGGCCATGTGATAGCCGACGGTGCCGTCGAGCAGTCGCGCGAGTTCGTCGAGTTTCGGGTCGGCGTCGGTGAAGCCAGCGCGTCGAAGTCGACCGATCGTCAGCCCGCCGGGAGCGGTCTGAACGACGCGCCCCGGGCCGAGCATTCGAGCGCCAAACTCGACGACTCCGCCGATCACGCGCGACGGATCGACCAGGTCGGATACGTGCTCTTCGACCAGTCCGTTGGGAAGACAAACGATGGGTGCATCGTCGCGGAGGTACGGTTTTGCATTGGTCACCGCGTCGCGGACCGCATTGGGCGGAACGGCTAGGAAGGCGACGTCGAACGGACCGACGCCGGCTTCGAGTTCGGTGTACGCTTCGATCCGTTCGGTCGCAATCGTGTCGTCGTCGCACGACGCGATGAGACCCGACTTATTGATCGCTTCCGTGATCTTGGGATTGCTCGTGACGGCGGTGACCGTGCGCCCCGCTCGGGCCAGTTTTGCGGCTACCACGCCGCCTACGCCACCACATCCAATGACTAGAATGTTCTCCATCGTGTCCTCCATGGACCCGATGAATAGTGACCGCGGAGCAATTTTTCAAGAACTGGGGCCGAGAAGTTCCGGCAGCCACGCCACGCCAAAGAATGGAGTGAGGTTCTGAGTGCCGTGGGCGATCTCGTCGGTGAGCGGCTCCGAGCCGCGTGAGTCGTAGTAGCGAACGCGGTACTCGATCCGCAGGACGACGTGCAGGTCGTTCCACACGGGGAGGGCGCCGCCGAGGCCGACCAACCAGGCCACGGTCGGCGAGGTTCGAAGCGCGGTCTCGGTGTCGCCGCCGGCGGTCGCAAGGTCACTTCGCGCGTCGTCTGACCGAATGCCGACAAGTCCGTAGCCAACCTCGGCGAAGAGTCCCTTCCACGCCACGCGGGTCAGCGGTCCCAGCCAGAACTCCGAGTAGTCGCCGCCAACTTCGCCTTCGACGATCGTCGCGCCCTCTTCGAACCCGACGAAACGTCCAGCCTGCCGAGTTCCCATGTCGAATTGCGAAAAGATCCCGAGCTCGAGTGGTCCGACGAGTCGCCAGGTCGCCATGCCGTGCACGCCGACCTCGGTTTCTTCGACCAGCCGCTCTCCACGAATGCCGCCAATCTCGGTTTTGACCTGCTGCTCGAATCGAGAAGCGGTCAATCCGAGGTCCAAGCGCAGGTCGTGCGCACTCGCAACGGATGGAAGGAGTAGGGTGACGAAAGCGCAGATGCCGATGAGTCTGGACATGACGAAGCCGTGGTTCGGGCTCGAAAGCCGAAGCAAGTTGAGTGCGAGCGGTACAGGTAGTACGCAGAGAGCCTAATGGACGATTCAAAAGACGCATACAACACGCTCGGCGGGGAAGGGGAGAGCGAACTCGTGGTGGAGCGAAGCCGCTTCATCGGTTTCGCACGACCGGCCGAATCGCTCGACGCTGCGATCGCTTTCGTAGATGCGGTGAAGAAAGAGCACTACGACGCTCGGCATGTCTGCTACGGCCTACGAATCGGGCACGGAGCCGCGCTCATCGATCGGTCGAACGATGATGGCGAGCCTGCCCGAACAGGCGGATTCCCATTGTGGCAGCTGTTGGATGGGGCCGAGGCGACGAACGCGATCATCGTCGTCGTTCGCTACTACGGCGGGGTGAAGCTAGGGACCGGTGGGCTTGCGCGTGCCTACCGTCAGGCCGGTCGTGAGGCGCTCGAATCCTCGGGCGTCGTGACGGTGCATCCCGAGCACGAGTTCGAGCTCACCGTTCCCTACGCGCTCGTCGACAAGCTCGACCATCGCCTAGATTCGCTCGAAGGACTCCGCGTCGCCGACAAGGCTTTCGCCGCTGAAGTCACCTACTCTCTCGCCGTTCAATGGCCGCGCCTGGTGCAAGTCCGGACGGCGCTCGCAGAGATCCTGCAGGTCGACCCCGAGTCGATCGGCTAGGCCGATCGAAACACCACGCGCAGCCCGCCTTCCTCGCGATTCGAAAGGTCGAGCTTCCAGCCATGCTGCACGACCACTTCGCGCACAATGGCGAGTCCGAAGCCACTCCCACCTTCGTTCCGCGTGCGGACGTTGTCGCCTCGCACGCTTCGCTCCAGAACCTTCGCCAGCATCTCTTGCTCGATACCCGGTCCATCGTCGAATACCTCGATTCGGAACCCGGAGCCTTCTGGCTCGAGCAGCAATACGACGTTGCCGCCCTCGCCGACGTATTGCACGGCGTTCTGCACCACATTCGAAAGCGCCTGTTCGATCAGAGTCGAGTCGCCTTTCGTGGTGATGGAGTCTGGAGGAACGGCGAAGTTGAAGTTCACGCCTTTCGCGCTCGCGATCGGCTGAATCCTCGACGCCACGCGCTGCACGACTTCCGCCACATCGACGTCGTGGAACGTCAGATGCGCTTCGCCGGCTTCCAATCGGGCCGCGGCCGCCATGTTTGCGATGAGCGCTGCGATGTAGCTCGACTCTTCGAGTGTTTGGTCGACGAGTTTTCGGTCGTCGCCATCAACTCGTTTCTGAAGCTTTCGGAGCCGGTGTTGCACCACGGTGAGTGGGATGGCCAGGTCGTGCGTGGTGTTGCCGATGTACGCCTCGAGCGCTTCGTCGCGCTCCTGTAGCTCCCGAATCTTGTCGTTGATGCGGTCGAGCGCGTCGCGGTAGGCGCGAGCCAGGTCTCCGAGCTCGTCCTTGGAGTTCAGCTCCCGCGATTCGTCGAGGGGGCTTCTGTCGCTAGGCGATTCTTCCACCGCGTGAGTCAGCCGCCTGATGCGCCGAACGAGGGGAAGGCCGACCAGAAGTCCGGTCAGGATGAGCGCCACGACGAGCGCCAGTGATTGCGTGACCACGACTCGGCGCGCGGCAGCACCGGGGCCGCCGGTACCTTCCGGGGGATTCCAATAGAGAACGACGACGGAGCACGGTCCGGTCTCTTCGAGGCGAAAGGCAGACGCTCGGTCGGCTTCTCCCACCGCACTGTGCATGTGGGCGACCTCGGCATCGCGAAGCGCTCGCTGAATCGGGCCGGGGACCGCCGGGGCCTGTGCATTGCCCTGAAAGTTCTCGTCGTATGCGTAGGCACGAACGCCTCGAGCTCGACGTCCCAGCAGGAGTTCTCCATCTGCGCTCGGGCGTCTGCGATCGGGCCGACGGAACCGCCTCGGAGGTTTCATCTCTCCGGTCTGAATCGCACACTGACGAGCAATTCGCGGCGCCGCGCGGGCGAAGAGTTGCTCGACTCGATCCTCATGCGCTCGCTGATTCTCGACGCCCAGCCGCCACACGGTGAATGCGGTTGAGAGCGGTAGAGTCACCACGAGCAGGGTGATGATGAATCGAGTCGTGAGCTTCATACTTCGTCGCCACCGACGAGCTTGTAGCCAATACCCCAGACGGTCTCGACTTGCTCAGCCGCCGCCCCGAGCTTCTTGCGAAGTCGCGAGACGTGGACGTCGAGGGTTCGTTCGGTGCCTTCGCGTTCTTCGTCGAGGACGCGGTCGACCAGCTGCCGACGTGAAAACGCCATGCCTGGGCGGGCGGCGAGCGTCGCCAGGAGGTCGAATTCGACCCGGGTCAGCTCGATCTCCTCGCCGTCGACTTGTACGGCGCGGGACTCGGTCTCGAGCGTAATGCGACCAACTTCGATGCCCTCGCCGCGTCGCAGCACGGGGCGCCGAAGGCGGGCCGCGACCCGGGCGACGAGCTCTTCGGGCCAGAATGGCTTGGTGAGGTAGTCGTCACCGCCCAACTCGAAGCCGCGAACTTTGTCGGCGGTCTCGGTTCGGGCGGTCAGAATCAAGACTGGAATGTCCGAAACCTCGCGGTACCGCTTGAGTACGTCGAAGCCGTGTCGTCCAGGAAGCATGAGGTCGAGGACGACCAGACCGAACTCGTTCGGGTCGAGCCATTCGGCTTTCGACCCGTCCGTGACCCACTCGACCTCGTAGCCTTCCTCGGTGAGTGCGTCGCGGATTTCGGAGCCCAGTTTTTGGTCGTCCTCGACGAGGAGGATGGTGTTGCTCATCGCCACTCCTTGTGGCTGGTGAGGCGTGAATTACTTGTCGGCCTTCTTGCCCTTGCCGCGCTTGCCATGCCCTTTTCGCTTGCTCTTGAGTTCGTCGAACTTGGCGGCCTGCTCGGGCGTGAGGGTTGCTTTGATGTCTTCGACCATTTTGGCGCGGCGCGCCTGGACTGCAGACTTTGCGGCCTTTCGGTCGCCGTCGAAGTCATCCTGGACGATGGTACGAATATCTTCGCGAGCCGTCTTGGAGATTTCGCGGACTTCGACCTGTTGTGCGTCGGTCAGGTCGAGCTCTTGAGCGATCTTTTTGCCCATTCGGTCGCCGCGACGCATGTGCTTACGCTTGCGCTTTTGCTTGTGTTCGGCGCGGAATTCCTCGGCCTTGGTGAGCTGCTCCGGCGTGAGCACCGCATCGATCTCGGCTTTGGTCGACTCGCGGATGAGCTTGAATTGTTCCTTCTTGCTGGCGCGGTCGCCTTCTGCATCGCGCAGCGCCTTCATGTCGGCTTTGGTCGATTCGAGGATGCCTCGAATCTTGGCGGCCTGCGCCTCGTCGAGCTGAAGGTGCTCGGTCATTTTCTCGACGCGCTTGTCGATGTTGGGGCCTTTGTGTTTGCCACCAGGACCGCCGGCGAATGCGGAGCCTGCGCCGAGGATGAGTGCACCGGTCGTGAAGAGGGCGATGACGATATTTTTGGTACGCATGATGTTCTCCATGGTTGCGTTGGTTGTTGGTTCATCGTTTCGTGACGTGAGCTGCTGCCCCGTCGTCACAACCAACATTACGAACCAGTTGTGAAGAGAATCTTAAGGGGTCGAACTTTTTTTGAGTTGGGTTGGAAAATGCCCAGAAACACTGGGTTTTTTGTGCGTTCGAAACTGCGGGCGCGCTGGGTCATCTCATCGGTACTACGTGATTCCTGACTGCCGAGAACCGAAATGAAGAGCCAGAAGGTGGAGTTTGAAGGGGCGTTTGGCGACAAGCTTGCTGCGCGATTGGAGCTGCCGGATGTTCCGCTCCGAGCGACAGCGATCTTCGCGCACTGTTTTACGTGTTCGAAAGACGTCGTCGCCGCCTCACGCATCTCCCGTGCGCTCGCCAAGAAGGGAGTGGCGGTGTTGCGGTTTGATTTCACGGGGCTCGGAGGGAGCGACGGGGATTTCGCGAACACCACGTTCAGCTCGAACGTCGCCGATCTGGTCGCTGCCGCGAGCTATCTGCGCGACAGTTGGGAGGCGCCCTCGATGTTGATCGGGCACAGTCTCGGAGGCGCCGCCGTCCTATGTGCGGCGCATGAACTCGAGGAGGTTCTGGCGGTCGCGACCATCGGAGCTCCATACGATCCGGCTCACGTGGAGCATCTGCTGTCTGGAGACGTCGAGGAGATCGAGGAGGAGGGGGTCGCGGAAGTACAGATCGCCGGGCGCGCCTTCACCATGCGCAGGGAGTTCTTGGAGGACCTGCGCTCGTCCACGGCGACCGAAAAGATCGGCAAGCTGCGGCGTCCGCTGCTCGTGCTCCATTCACCGGTCGACGAGGTCGTTGCCGTCGAAAACGCCCGTCATATCTTCGAGGCGGCCAAACATCCCAAGAGCTTCATCTCTTTGGACACCGCGGACCATATGCTTAGCGCACGAGAGGACGCTGAGTACGTGGCCGACGTGTTGGCAGCATGGGCTGCAAGGTATGTCGCCGTTCGCGATGAGAATGTGCGGAGTTCTTTCGACGATGCACACGAGGGAGAACACGACGTCATCGTAACCGAGACCGGAGCGGGCAAGTTCTCGAACATCGTGCGCGTCGGTGCGCACACGCTACTCGCCGACGAGCCGGGTGAATACGGCGGCGACGGAACAGGACCCAGCCCCTACGAGTATTTGATGGCGGCGGTTGGCGCGTGCAGCACGATGACCATGCGGCTCTACGCCGACCGAAAGGGCTGGACCGTGACGAAGCTCGAAGTCCATCTGCGACACGGCAAAGTGCACGCTGAAGATTGCATCGACTGTTCGGAGGCCGACAAGAAGGTGAAGGTCGACCAGATCGAGAAGCACATCATCATCGAGGGGGACCTCACGGAGGACCAACGGCGACGAATCTTCGAGGTCTCGAAGAAGTGTCCGGTGCACCGCACATTGCAAAGCCCGATGCAGATCGAGTCGATTCTGGAATCGTCATGAATCAGCGCGCGATTTCGGCGCTGAACTAATTTCAATTGCAGCCGCGAATGCGCTACATTCTTCGCGTTCTAAACACTACGCGGAGAATACTGATGAACTATCGATCGACGATCGGCGCGGTAGGTTGCGCGCTCCTCCTTGCTGCTGGCTGTAACGACGCGACGTCTGACGTAAACAACGACAGCAACGCGACGACCAACAACGCAACGACCAACAACGCGACGACGAATAACGCGACGACGAACAACGCGACGACCAACAACGCGACGACTGGGAACAACGCGGTCACTCCGCCGTACGAAGACTGCACGGTGACGCTGGCTCCGGGCGAAACGCTCGAGGACAACTTCAACCAGGTGCAGTCGGCGCTGTTCGACGCGGCCGAAGGCGACGTCATCTGCTTCGTCGACGGCGTGTACGAATTCGACCAGATGCTTTCGTTGACCAACGCGGGTGTGGAGCTGCGCGGTCAGACCCGCGACGGCGCCATCCTCGACTTCTCGCAGCAGGTCGACGGCGCGAACGGCATCAAGGTGGATGCCGACGCCTTCCGTATTCAGTCGCTCACCGTGCGCGACACGCTCGGCGACGGAATCCGCGTGACCGGCGCAGACGGCGTTACGTTCTCCGACATTCGAGTCGAGTGGACCAACGGCCCTTCGGAAGACAACGGTGCGTACGGAATCTACCCGGTTCAGTGCAACAACGTGCTCGTCGAGAACTCCATCGTGAGCGCGGCGAGTGACGCCGGTATCTACGTCGGCCAGTCGACCAACATCCTCGTGAAAGACAACGAAGTCTTCGACAACGTCGCAGGCATCGAGATCGAGAACTCGACCGACGCGGAAGTCGTCGGCAACCACGCCCACGACAACACGGGCGGCGTGCTGGTCTTCAACCTCCCGAACCTTCCGGTGATGGATGGCAAGCGCGCGAAGGTGCACAACAACATCATCGAGAACAACAACACCGAGAACTTCGCTGGCGAAGGCAACATCGTCGGAAACGTGCCGACCGGCACCGGCATTCTCGTGCTGGCCTCGGACGCGAACGAGTTCACGAACAACACGATTCGCGGCAACGCGTCGGTGGGCATCGCGATCGTTTCGTACCAGACGTTCATCGACAATTGGGACGACGAGAACTTCGACCCGTACAGCCAGAACAACTACACCCACGGCAACACGTTCGAGAACAACGGCTACGAGCCGAAAGACCAGGCAGCCGCGATCGCACTGGCTTCCAACGTGCTCCAGGTCGAGCAGATGTTGTGGGACGGCTTCCAAGACGAGACCATCACGGACGCCTCGGACCTCAATTGCTTCTCGGAGAACGTCGATGAGAATGGCGACCCAGCGTCGTACCGGAATTTCGATGCCGCTGGTGGGTTTGCCAATCAGACCACCGAACTGGGTGCGATGGACTGCATGGGCACCGAATTGCCCGCCATCGACCTGTAGCCTCGAGCCGCAACGTTGCCTCTTCGTAGAGCAAACGACATGAAGCGCTATGCAGTAATCCTCTCCGCCGCGGCCCTCGTGGCCTGCGGCGGAGACTCGACTGAATCGAACAACAACCTGCCGACGGACGCAGGGCAGACCGCCGACGCCGCACAGACTGCCGACGCGAACGCCACCACCGACGCGCAAGAACCCGGTTGCGAGACCCAACTCCCTGTGGTGGGCGAAGACCCGCTCGAGAAGTTGAGTGACTACTGCTTCTTCGGCGGCGACACGGTGGGACACGTACCCACCGACGCGCTGTTGCCCTACGACGTGAATTCGACCCTCTTCGCCGACGACACCCTCAAGCTGCGTTTCATCGCGCTCCCTGAGGGCACTTCCATCACGTACGACGCGATGGGCCGGTGGGAGTGGCCAGTCGGTTCGACCATCATCAAGACCTTCTACTACCCGCTCGACGACGCCGCTCCCGACGGCGACCGACGAATCCTCGAGACCCGTATTCTGCTGAATGAGGGCGAGGAATGGGCGGCGTTTTCGTACAAGTGGGAGGAGGACCAAAGCGACGCGACGTTCCACCGTCTCGGCGGATGGATCGAACTCGACCGCGTGGTGGAGGGCGAATCGGTGGCAACCCGATATCGCATGCCGAATCAGAACACCTGCGTGAACTGTCACGGTCAGAACGACAAGACGGTGCCGCTCGGGCCGCGTACCTGGCAGATGAACAAGACGTACGAGTACGCCGACGGTGAAGCGAATCAGCTCGAACGACTCACCGAGCGAGGGTGGCTGGCGGGCTTTGACGGGGCATCAGCAGATGCTCCGAAGCTGCCCCAACCCGAGGACGAAGCAGCCGATCTAGACCTTCGCGCGCGTTCGTACCTCGAGGCCAATTGCGCACACTGTCACAACCCTGAAGGGGCCGGTGGACCGAGTGGCTTGGACTTGTCGTGGACCGCACAGGAACCGGTCGACTACGGCGTCTGCAAGCGTCCCGTAGCGGCGGGCGAGGGTAGCGGTGGTCTGTTCTATGACATCGTGCCCGGCGATGCAGACTCCTCAATCATCGTCTACCGCATGGCGTCCGAGGACCCTGGCTTCAAGATGCCAGAGCTTCCGACGGTGACTTCGCACGACGAGGGAGTTGCTTTGATTCGAGACTGGATCAACGCGATGGAGCCGGCTGGCTGCCCCGAGTAGCGCCGAGCAGCGGGAAGGCAGCTGCGAACCGCCAGAGTTCATAGAGTCCGCTAGAATCCGAAATGGGTCACAGTCTGACCCGAAAACGCACCAATAGAGCGCCGTTTTGATCACTTGTATCCGCTTTGGATACGGGTGGGGTGCGCTTTTTTGGAATATGTTTTGTGCTTAAATTTCAATGCCTTGCGTGTATTCGGTGTGTGTACACCGCGCCAGATCTCCCTCGTTTGGTTGGATTCTGTTGACAGCCTGTGTACACTCTTAAGAGCGACTAGCAATAAACAGTGGTCTGACCCCACCCCGTTCCTGGGGCAAGCCGTGATCGATTCGTCGGTCTCGGGTTGTGCTTGGGAACCTCACGCGAAGGGCAGGAGTATGACGAAAGGACGTTGGAAAGCCCCCTGGGCACTCGTGCTCGTCGGCATGGTGGCGCTGATTGGAACTGCATGTGGCAGTGAAGATCAGGGTGCCGATTGTGTCGACGACAAAGACTATTTCAAGACGGAGGTGTGGCCGATCATGCAGGAGGACTGCATCGCGTGCCACTCGACGGGAGGCCAGGCCGGTTCGACCTCGTTCATTCTGCAGCCGCAGGAGCAGACGGGGTTCATTGATGCCAACTTCGCGACGACGCAAGAGGTTGCGTCTCTCGAGCGTGATGGCACGTCGTACCTTCTCTTGAAGCCAACGGAAGGCATGAGCCACGAGGGTGGACTGCGTTTCGAGGAAGGCAGCGATCGATTCGATGCCTTCTCGAAGCTGATCAAGCGGTTCGACAATCCGACGTCCTGTGGTGATTCCGACGCTCAGGTCGACAAGCACTTCGCGAAGGTGGAGCTGATTACGCCGGAGCAGACGCTCCGCAAGGCGTCGCTCAACCTCGCTGGTCGCCTGCCGACTGCAGCAGAGGAGTTCCGCGTTTCGACGGGAGGAGAAGAGGCGCTCGACGCCGAGCTCGACCGACTTCTGTCGGAAGAAGCCTTCTTCACGCGTCTGGAAGTCATCTTCAACGACATGTTCCTCGTGGAGCGCTACCTCGGTGGTGACAACGCGCTGGATCTGCTCGATGGCGATTACTACCCGTACGCCAGGTGGTTTGAGCAGGATGAAGACGACCCGAAAGACTTCAGCGGTGTGAACACCGAGTTCTTGGAAGGCGCGCGTCGCTACACGAACAACTCGGTTGCACGGATGCCGCTCAAGTTGGCAACGCATCTCGTGCGCAACGACAAGCCGTTCACCGAGATCGTGACCGCCGACTACGTGGTCGTGAACCCTTACGCTGCCGAAGCTTACGGCATCAAAGACATTCAGTGGGTCGACCCGCTCGATCCCACCGAATGGAAGGAAGGTAAGCTTCCGAACGCCAACTGCCCGGAAGGCGACGCTTCGTGCGCCAACATTCCGCTCGCAGGTGTGCTCACCGACCCAATGTGGATGAACCGATTCCCGACCACGCCGACGAACCGAAACCGGCACCGCTCGCGCATGGTCTACTGGTTCTTCCTCGCAACCGACGTCATGAAGCTGGCCGAGCGTCCGATCGACCCTACCGCCATCTCGGGCGTCAACCCGACCAAGAACAACCCGAACTGCAACAGCTGCCACGCGGTCATCGACCCTGTCGCAGGTCTCATGCAGAACTGGAACGAAGAGGGTAGCTACGCGCCGCCTGAAAACGGCTGGTACCCGGAGATGTTCGAGGCAGGCTACGGAGACAACAAGCTCGGCTTCGAAGAGCGATTCAACGCTGAGCAGTACCTCGGCCAGCAGATCGCCCAAGACCGCCGCTTCGCCGTCTCGATGGTCCACCACATGTACCGCGGACTCACCGGTCAAGAGCCTCTCACGTTCCCGACCGACCGTGCCGCAGAAGACTACAACGACCGGGTCATCCAGCATGAGATCCAAGAGAAAGTCTTCGACGAGATCGCTCAGAAGTTCATCGACACGAACTTCAACCTGAAGACGGTCGTCAAAGAACTCGTCAAGAGCCCCTACTTCCGCGCCGAGACCACCAAGTCGGGCGACGAAGCATCGGCTGAACTCGGCGAGCTCGGCACCGGCCGAATGCTCACTCCAGAGCTTCTCTCCAACAAGATTGAAGCTGTCACCGGCGTGCGCTGGGTTGACCGCGACGGCGTCGACTACCTCCTCCAGGACGATGAGTACCTCATCCTCTACGGTGGTATCGATTCCGACGACGTGGTCGAGCGAATCACCGAGCCAAACGGCATCATGACGGGAATCCAGTACCGCATGGCGAACGAAATCGCCTGCAACACCACGGCGCGCGACTTCACGGCTTCGGCCGAGAACCGCCGCTACTTCCCACACGTCGAAATGTCGTACCTGCCAACCGATGATGCCGGATTCGATGTCGCCGAAGCACAGGGCGCCATCCGCAAGAACATCCAGCATCTCCACTGGCTCTTCCTGGGCGAGCGACTCGAGTCGAACGACCCAGAAATCGACCGCACCTACGATCTCTTCGTGGAAACACTCGAAGAGGGACGAACGAAGCTGGCATCCGACGAGCTCGGCAACCGACTGGACTGCGGAGCAACCCGCGGACTCGACGGCGTCGAACTCCCCGAGGAACAACAAGTCACGGAAGACCCGGACTACACGGTACGCGCCTGGATGGCTGTCGTAACGTACCTCCTCGCGGACTACCGCTTCCTCTACGAGTAATCACTAGGCACGCAAGAGAACAGGAGTAGGCATATGAATCGCCGAGACTTCATGAAATTGGCCGGAGCTACCGGACTCGTACTTGCGTCGCCGCTCCCCGGCAGGGAAGCGAATGCGCAAGACAACCCCGACTACACGGGTTCCCTCTATCTCTTCGTCGGTGCATCCGGCGGCTGGGACCCAACGTACTTCTGCGACCCCAAGGGCTTCATCAACGCCCCGGACGACGAAGACGCGATGAACCGGCCGTTCGCGGCCGCCGACATCGGCAACGCCGGAAACATCCGGTACCCCGTCGCACCCGACGGCTCGAACGTCGGCGCCTACGGTGCCTTCGTCGAGAAGCACTACGAGAAGATGCTCGTCATCAACGGCATCGACACCGAAACCAATGGTCACGACTCCGGTCGACGACACATCGGCTCCGGTAAGCTCCAGGAAGGCTTCCCCGCCTTCGGCGCTCTCGTGGCCGCTCAGTACGGGCGCGGACTGCCCATGGGCTTCATCACCAACGGATTCTACGACAACACCGCAGGCACCACGCCTCGCACCCGTGTCGGAAACATCCGTGCGTTCGAACGAATCGCGCAGCCCAACAACGTCAACCCCGGCCAGGAACGCCTCTTCCACACCGAAGAGACCATGTCCCGCATCGAAATGGCGCAGCGCTCCCGTATGGAAGCACTTCGCACCGGTGCACGACTGCCCAAGCTGGAGCGCTCCATCGGTACGCTTCACCTGGCTCGCTCGAGCGACAACGTGCTCGCACGCTTGCTCGAGTTCCTGCCCGATGACGGCCCGCAGAACGGCCTTCAGCGCCAAGCTCAGCTCGCCATCGCGGCGTACAAAGCAGGCGCTTGTGTCTCCGCTGTCCTCTCGCGAGGCGGCTTCGACACGCACGGCAACCACGACAACAACCACCTCGGCAGCCTGAACGATATCTTCAACGGTGTAGACTACATCTGGGAAGAAGCAGAACGTCAGGGCGTCGCCGACAAGGTCGTCGTCATCATCGGCTCCGACTTCGGTCGTACGCCGGGCTACAATATGAACCAGGGCAAAGACCACTGGTCCGTCACGTCCATGATTCTCATGGGCAACGGAATCGAAGGTAACCGCACGATCGGCGAGACGACCTACCGTCACGCACTCAAAGAGATCGACGCGACCTCCTTCGCACCGGTCGAGGCGCCCACCGCTTCGAGCGTCCGCATCAAGCCGGCGCACGTACACCTCGAGCTGCGAAAGCACGCTGGGCTCAACGCTACCGAGCTCAACGCCGCCTACCCGCTCGACGTCGAGGCGAACCTCCCACTCTTCCAGGGCTAGTCGCGTATCCCTCCTGAGTGACCGCTGTATCTCGAGCCGGCTCCGCTTCTGCGGAGCCGGCTCTTTTTTGTTTGTGTTCGCGCCTGCGGCTTAGTCGGTGGGGAACTCGTATCTGGCCATCCAGACGTCGATTCGAAGGTCCGCCGGCGAACCGATAGGGTGGCTGAGTGCCGCAATCACCGCGACCTGACCCGTACTGCGCAACGAGTACGCATCGAAGTCGAAAGAGACGAGCTGTCGGTCGCCCAATTGAAGGCCGGAATCGAGATCCACTGCCATCGTGATCGAATCGAACATCAGCGCGTCGATGGACTGCGTGCTGGTGCGCCAAACTGCACCGAGATATTCGTTCGTGGTGCCTCGAAGGCGAACGTCACCAACGGAGTCGACATTCGGAAAAGTCTCGGCCTCGAGCAGAGGGCACTCGACCGACTCGATGACCATCATGTCGAACACCGGCTCGAACGAACATCCTGTGCGAACACCCAGCAGCTCACCGGTCGCGCGGTCCACTCCCACGAACGCGGGCTCCGCGACGCCCGCACCGGTGAGGGCCGCGGCGGCGAACGCGCTGTCGTCCGCCCCAAGTTCCAGCTCGATCGTCGCGTCTGCATCCGCAAGGCTTGGCACCGAGTCGGAATCGCCGATGGCGGTCGTGCCCGACCAATAGGTGAATCGTCCACTTCCGGAGGAGTAGAATACACCTCCGCGTCCCGCGCCCAGCCGTGAGTTCCGAGTCGGACCAGTCGAAATCACCGAGTCGGCGAGGAGCGAGTCTCGTTCGATGGAGAGCAGGTTGGACGATTGGTCCGCACGTTCCCGATACAGCACTCGGTGCGTCCCAAAGTGATCCTCCATGATGGCAATTCCGGGAAGGATCGTACCGCCCGGATTTCCGCTCGCTACGCACGCGCCTGTGGTCGTTCGAATCGCTCGGCCGCCGCGGCCGAGTTCGAACTCGGTGTGCCACGACCAGATTGCTTCCGAAGGAGAGAGGTCGTCGCAGTCATCCTGCGAGCCGATGCCGCTGATCATGACGACGGCCGGGGCGAAGGTCGAGCGAGTCATGTCGAAGTCGGGAACGACATCGATACCAGAATCTGCACGCAGTCCCAGATCTGTCGTGCTCTCGAAACGCAACTCGCCAGCCTCTTCCACGGGGGCCGAAATGTGCAGTTCGACTCCAAACTGCTGGCGGGCACCGACGACGACGTAGCCCGGCTCGTCGTCGCCCGATGGAGCGCCGACCACTTCGATCTGCTCGACCCCGGAAACGGGAAAATCGGTTTGCCAGAACGAGACGAGCTCGTACTCGAGCAGGCCGGGGGAATCATTGTTCTCGTCGCCAGCGTCAACTTCTCCGCCCGAGTCCGGACCGTCGAGGGCTTCGGGCTCGGGCGTTGCGAACGTGTTGCACCCGGAAAGCGCCATCGCGACGAATGCTGCAAGTATTTTGGAGTTCATAGAGAATTCTCGAATCGAAGAGCTCGAGTGACGATGCGGCGAAAGAACGGTTCGGTCTCCGATGGGATGCTCACTGCGGCGAGGAGCACCCAAAGTTCGCCCTCCACAGCCACGACCTCGGCGACCATCTCGATGAGGAAAATCCCCTCATCGTGGGGAACCGAAATCCGCTGGTTTGGCGATTCCGCGCGGGCGATGTGCCAAAGCGTGTTCAAGTCCTCGGCGGTGGTGTAGCTCACGAACGCTGTGCCATCGGGCACGCCAGCGACAGCGACCGTGACTGGCAAGAGCGTGTCGGAGTATGTCGTCGGATCCTCACCACAAGGGACCTGCCCGGCTTCATTGCTCGGGCAGTCGAACTCGCCCCAAAACATGAAGCCGAACGCGGTCGCACCGACGTAACGAAAGCGTTCCACATCCGATTCGACGAACCAGATGTTCCAGAAGCCTTGATTGTCGGACAATCGAATCTCAGCCAGCTCGAGCGGCGTCTCAGGCGACCACAGACCAAACTCCGCGTCGCCAGCCGGGTAGAAGGCGAGGCCGGCGCCGCCTGCGTGATGCAGGTCCTGCGAGTCGTAGCCTCTTGGACCTTCGACGATGGGACCTTCCAGCGCATCAAACGGAAGAGCCGCTCGAAGTGGTGTGAACCCGTCGGCGGCGATGGTCATGAGCAGCATCCAGCGCCGGTCGGCCGAATCGAGAAAGTCGATCTTTGGAAAAGTCGGACGTCGCGTTTCGGTCGTTCGGCCACAGGGCGTCTCGCGCGTCTCAAAAGCTACTTCGCCGACGTCGTTCCGTTCGACCGTGGCGACCGCGAGGCCTGGTCTCGTTTCTTCGAGCGGACACGGTCTGGGGTCGGTCACCGCAAAGAGATCGACCGTTGAAGAACCGCGGCGCACGGCGACAGCGAGGTCCAAAGGAACGACTTCCGTGCCATCCCACGTGGCCGCGAGGAACTGAGTCGTAGGCGACCGGTCGGGCGACTCCACCGTGTCGGTCGGTTCGAGTTCGAAGTGATAGAGCGTGGGGCGAGGACCGGATTCGGCCTCTTCGCCATCGATGAGGCTGACGACCATCCAAGGATTGCCATCGAAGCCTCCCGTCATGTCGAACCCCAGGTTGGCGTCGGATTCCCTTATGAGCTGCAGCTCACCTGCCCGCACTTCGGCGAGCACCCAATCGCCCACGCGGTCCGGTGTGGTCCCGGCATCGGGCGACGTTCCAACGTTGTTGGAGTTGTTCGACGAATTCGCTTCAGGGTCTGGTTCAGCAAAGGTGTTGCAGCCGACCAGAGCTAGCGAAAGTGCCCCGAGAATGTGCAAGAGGCGCATGGCCTACCACCGAAACCCGGCGGCTGCGCCGACTCCGTCTTCCGACGCGGTTGGTGTGAACCACACCGAGTTGGGGTCTTCCTCATCCGGCCACAAGAGGAGAGTGGCCCCGACGATTGCGAGACCAGCGCCAGATGCGATTACGATCTTGTTCAGATTCTGCTGCGATTCGAGGTCTTCCTCGGCGCTCTGTCGTGCGGCGCCGGTGGCTTCGTTCGTGCGATCGAGGGAAGGGCCGACGACCGCGAGATCCACGACCAGCGCAGTTCCCAGGAGCACGCCTGCACTTCCGAGTGCGAAGTATCCGAAGATGTCTTTGGTCGAGGTCGACTCTTCCAACTCGGGCGGCGGAGCCGTGGTGCCTCCGCCGTCGCCCTTGTCGTCTTCAGGG
The DNA here is from genome assembly GCA_964384605.1 of uncultured Bradymonadales bacterium. GTDB lineage: Bacteria > Myxococcota_A > Bradymonadia > Bradymonadales > Bradymonadaceae > CAYLMO01. Next base: position 51,908 of record CAYLMO010000004.1, read on the forward strand.
TCCTTTTCGACGACTACGGCAGGCCTCTCGAGCTCGACCGTTGTGGACTCTCCGGACCCGACGGTGACGGATTTCGTGACGTCGACGTCGTACCGAATTGCTTCGTGAGTTCCCGCAGAGACAGGCCATTCGAGCTTTCCTTCGCACAGTCGAGGCTTCGACTTGCCGATCCCAACCTGCGATGGCTCCGAACAGTTGAACACGACGGTCGCAGTGCAGAGCTCTTCGTAGTCCTTTCGGAAGTTCCCGAGCGCCGCGCTGATCTCCGCCGGTGATGGGGAGGCGACCTTCGGCGCGGTTTCTACCGCATCCAGTGCTTCCTTCGCCTCGAGGCAGCGCCCGAGTCGGAAATACGACCGCCCGAGGTTGAGGTAGGTGATGTTGAGTTCACCCACTGCCAACGACGACTGGAAGCGCGCGACCGCGCCCTCGTAGTCGTTCGCCTGCATTCGGAGCACGCCGTCGTTGTTGTAACGAAGCTGCGTCTCCGACGGCGTCACGGTCTGAGCGAACGCCGCCGTCGGGACGAAAAACAAGAGGGTGAAGAGGATGGTCCGAAGCATGATCAGCCTTTTACCAGACAGTTCGAATACCCTTTGATCGCAAATTTTCGGCTGTAGGTCGAGAAGACACCGAACTTTGCGACGTTCGGCGACGAGAAGCGAATTCTCCGCGCCAGCAGGCGCTGGATTGACCCTCTTAGTCCCCGATCCAGGCTGGGCCGCTCGGACTCTTGGGCTTGGTCACTTCGGGATCCGGCTTGGGATCTTTCTTTTCGACGTTCGTCGTCGGTGTCGGAGCGGTCTCTTGGCGGTCCTTCTTCTCGCGCTTTTTCGCGCGGGCCCTCGCAGTCGCTTGCTCCTCGGCCCGCCGGACCTCGGCCTCCATCGCGCCGGTCGCGCGACGATGCGCCACCTCCGTGAGGGTCGTTGCGGCCGAAATTGCGGAGTCGAAACCGGGGTCGTTCAATGGGCCCAGTTCCATCATCGGGAGATCGGGTTCGGGTTCGTTCGTCGTCTCGACTACCGCGATGCCATCGTTGCCCAGTTCCTCAGGTGGTGGTTCGTCGGGTTCGCTGAGCAGTGATGCGACGGCAACGGATGCACCAATGATCAGGACGAGCAGAATCACTCCAGCCGCCAAGAGTCGTCGCGGCGGCTTCTCGTTGATTTGCTGCATCGTCGAGACGTCGCTCGGCGAGACTCTCGATTCGGTATTCGATGAGATGTCTGCCGGCTCAGTGCGAGGTCCCGGGGTGACGTTCGGCTCGGCCGTCCGTTTGCTCCATTCGCTCGTGTCGGCGAGCACCGACTCCGGCAGCGTTTGGGCAAAGGCAGCGACTTCGTCGTGCGAGATGGGACCGGTGCCGTGCAGCTGGAGCGTTTCGCCAGGCAGAGATTCTGGAATCTCGACGGCTTCGAGCGCGTCCGCGAACTCGGCGGCAGTTTGGTACCGGTCGTCCGGGTTGATCGCGATCGCCTTTTGGCAGGCTTTGCCGAGGTCGGTCTCGAAGAACCGCGGGTCGATATTGAGCCGGCCCATGCAGTGCGCGAGCAGGTAGCCCATCGGACCATCGGCTTCGACCGCCGGGCGACCCGTGAGCATCTCGATGAGGATCAAACCGAGCTGATAGACGTCGACCGCCGGCGACACAGTCTGCTCGCGGATGTACTCGGGCGCGAGATAAGCCGGAGTTCCGCTGAACAGTCCCGATTGGGTAATCTTCGCCCCTGGGTCGTTGAAGACACGGGCGATCCCGAAGTCGAGCACGACGAGGCGCTCTTCGCGGCTACCCGGGCTGACCAGATACAGGTTCGAGGGCTTGAGGTCTTTGTGCACGACCGAGCGCGCGTGTCCGTGCGCGACGCCCTCGAGGCAGCCCTGCATCAGCTTCACGGCCCGGCGCGGAGTCATGCGACCGGACTTCTCCAGCTCGTCCTCGAGATCGTGGCCGTCGAGATACGCCATCGCGATGTACGGCTCTTCTGTCGGCAAAAAGCCGTAGTCGAAGATGCCGACGATGTTCGGATGATCGAGCGCAGCCGCAATCTTCGCTTCCTGCTCGAACCGGCGAGCGAAAGGAGCGTCTGGCTGAGGGGAGTTTGTCAGCGGCGGATGCAAAACCTTCAACGCCACCTCACGATCGAGGTGCACATGCTTCGCCCGATACACGTTGGCGAAGCCGCCCGATCCGAGCATTCCGACAACCTGATAGCGGTTGTCGATCACGGCTCCCGCCTCGAGCGCGTCGTTCGTATTGGTTCTTGCCACAGATATCCTCCCAGAACGGCACTACTTTCTACCGAACTGGAGCGCGTTGCAATTCCCGTATCGAAATGCAAGATCAGCGCGCTCCGTGTGGCCCGCGGAATCAAAGGAGATGATCATGGCGAACGAACAACCTTGGGTAGTCCTCAAGTACGGTGGAACGAGCGTTTCGACCCGCGAACGATGGGAGACCATCACGAGCGTTCTTCGAGCGAGGATTGACGCCGGCAAACGCCCATTCTTGGTCTGTTCTGCGATCTCCGGTGTCTCCAATCTGCTCGAATCGCTCCTCGCGAGCGCGACCACGGGCGACTACAAGGCGGCTCTCTCCGAGATTCGATCCAAGCACGAAGTGCTCGGTGCCGAGCTCGAGATCGACTGGCAAGCCGCGGTCGGAACCGAGCTCGAGGAACTCGAGCGCCTCGCCCTCGGCGCGTCGCTCACGGGCGAAGTCTCCCCTCGGCTGCATGCTCGGGTGATGTCCAAAGGTGAGCTCATGCTCACCCGGATGGCCGCGGCGTTCCTCGCCAACCAGGGGCTGAACGCCGGGTGGCGCGACGCTCGAAAGATGCTGCATGCCATCGACGAACCAGGCGTACTGCCTGCGCGCCACTTCCTTTCGGCCGCATGCGATTTCTCGCGCGACGAGAAACTCGAAGCTGAGCTCGCGCAAGCTGGGTACGACCTCGTGCTCACCCAGGGCTTCATCGCCAGCGATTCCGATGGCGAAACTGTGCTCCTCGGCCGAGGCGGCTCGGACACCTCAGCCGCATACTTCGCCGCGAAGATGGGTGCAGAACTCCTCGAGATCTGGACCGACGTACCCGGCATGTACACGGCAAACCCTCGCCAGGTACCGACAGCGAGGCTTCTGAAACAACTCCTCTACGACGAGGCACAGGAACTCGCGACGATGGGCGCCAAGGTCCTGCATCCGCGGTGCATCGACCCCGTTCGACGAAGCGGCATTCCGCTTCAGATCCGGTGCACGCAGCGCCCCGAGATCGAGGGCACGGTGATCCGCAACGAGACGCCCGACTTCGGCGCTCAGGTGAAGGCGGTCTCCGCCAAGAACGGCATCTACCTCATCTCGATGGACACGATCGGCATGTGGCAGCAGGTCGGTTTCCTCGCCGACGTCTTCGGCGCATTCAAACGGCGCGGTTTGTCGATCGACCTCGTCGCGACATCCGAGACCAACGTCACCGTCTCGCTCGACCCCGGCGCGAACCCGCTCGACCAGACGATCCTCGAAGCCCTCGTTCGCGACCTCGCGCCGTACTGCGAAGCGAAGATCATTGGACCGTGCGCGGCTGTGAGCCTCGTCGGCCAGAATATTCGCGCCATCCTGCACCAGCTTGGGCAGCCCCTCGAGGCGTTCGAGGAGCAACGAATCTACCTGGTGTCGCAGGCCGCTTCGGACCTCAACCTGACGTTCGTCGTAGACGAGTCGAACGCCGATCGTCTCGTGACCAAGCTGCACTCGATGGTGTTCGACAACCGCTATCGCGACGCGCTCCTCGGGCCGACTTGGAAGGAACTGTTCGAGGAAGGCAAGACCAGCGCGCTCGCGCCCGGCGCTTGGTGGCGTGCGCGACGAGACGAACTCGTCGAGCTCGCGGCCGACGGACCTGCCTACGTCTACGACGAGAACACCCTCCGCGCTCGTGCGGGCGAGGTCGTCGGGATTGGCGCGCTCGACCGTGTTTTCTACGCCGTGAAGGCCAACCCGAACCGAAAGGTGCTTCGGGTCCTTCACGAGGAAGGAGTCGGTTTCGAGTGCGTCTCCCCGGGAGAGCTTTCCCACGTGAAGGCGCTGTTCCCTGACCTCGAGCCCGGACGCCTGCTCTTCACGCCGAACTTCGCTCCGGCGCCCGACTACGAGGCGGGCTGGGAAGCGGGGGCCACGGTCACGCTCGACAACCTTCATCCGCTCGAGGCTTGGCCTGATGTGTTCGCCGGAAAGTCGATCATGGTGCGCGTCGACCCGGGCCGAGGTCGCGGGCATCACAAGTTCGTGAAGACCGCGGGACCAGGGTCGAAGTTCGGAATCGCGCCGATCGACTTCCCTCGGCTGAAGTCGCTCACCAAGAAGCACGGCGTGACGATCGTCGGGCTGCACTCACACGTGGGCAGCGGTATCCGCGAGCCCGAGACCTGGTGGGAGACCGCGAATTACCTCGCCGAACTCGCAAAAGAGATTGGAACGGTCGAGCGCCTCAACCTCGGTGGAGGTCTCGGAGTCCCCGAGAAGCCCGGCCAGCGGCGGCTCGACATCGCGCGGGTAGGCGAACTGCTCGCGGCATTCCGCGGCGAACACCCCGAGTTCGAGCTGTGGATGGAGCCGGGGCGCTATCTCGTTGCCGAAGCCGGCGTACTCCTCGCTCGTTGCACGCAGCTGAAATCGAAGAGCGAACACCATCACTACGTCGGCCTCGAGGTGGGCATGAATGCGTTGATTCGACCGGCTCTCTACGGCGCATACCACCGCATCGTGAATCTCTCGAAGCTCGACCAGAAGAACGTCATTACAGCCGATGTCGTTGGGCCTATCTGCGAAACCGGTGACGTGCTCGGCCATCGACGCCGACTCCCTGCGACGGCGAGCGGCGACGTCTTCTTGATCGACACAGCGGGCGCATATGGTCAGGCGATGAGCTCGAACTACAATCTGCGCGGCGCGGTGCGCGAGGTGTTGCTCGGATGATGACGACCTGGACGCAAGGAAGCGAAGAGCCCATCTGGACGCCTGCCGACATCGCTCGCGCTGTGGAACGCGCCCGAGAAGGTGTCGCCGTCGTGCAAGACCCGGCCTCAGGGCGCCGGGGAATCGGCTTCGGAGGCAGTGTTTCGTCGACGCAGCGCAACGGCGTTCCGCAGCTCGAGAGCGTGTCGACCCTCGCGCCCGTTTTCCCCGAGTGGTTGGGCGACCGGTCCTTCAACGAGGTGCACGGCGTGCGCTTTCCCTACGTCGCGGGTGCGATGGCGAATGGGATCGCGTCGGTCGACCTCGTCATCGCGATGGCGCGTTCGGGGATGCTTGGATTCTACGGCGCGGCCGGCCTCGGCTTGCCGCGCATCGGGCGCGAAATCGAACAGCTGAGGGGAGCGCTCGGCAACGACGTGGCCTGGGGCGCCAACCTCATTCACGCGCCGAACGAGCCCGAACTCGAAGCGGCGACGGCGGAACTCTTCGTCGAGCGCGGTGTTCTGCGCGTCTCTGCATCGGCGTACATGGCGCTCACCGCCCCCATCGTGCACTACTCACTCGCCGGCTTGCGGGTGGGGCCGAAGGGTGAGATTCAGCGTGATCACCATGTCTTTGCCAAGATTTCGAGGCCCGAGACGGCTTCGAAGTTCATGCGTCCGGCGCCGGAGTCGCTTGTCCGTCGGCTGGTGGAACAAGGCAAAATCACGGAGCAACAAGCCAGACTTGCCGAGCTCGTCGCCGTCGCGGAGGACATCACGGTCGAGGCGGATTCGGGCGGGCATACAGACAATCAGCCGCTCGGCGCGCTCTTTCCCGTCATCGCGCATCTGCGGGACCAGATTGTCGCGGAGCAAGGGTACTCGCGGCCGATTCGAGTGGGGGCGGCCGGTGGAATCGGCACGCCCTCGTCGGTTGCCTCGGCCTTTGGGCTCGGCGCCGCCTACGTGCTCACCGGGTCGGTAAACCAAGCTGCGGTCGAGTCAGGGCTGTCTGAGCGAGGGCGCGAGATGTTGGCGAAGACCACGTTTGGCGACGTGATGATGGCGCCGGCAGCCGACATGTTCGAGTTGGGCGTGAAGCTTCAGGTGCTCAAGCGCGGAACGATGTTCGGGGTCCGAGCGGAACGTTTGTGGCACGTCTATCAAGCCTACGCCGGATTCGACCAGATCCCGGCCGACGAGCGCGCGACCCTCGAGAAGCAGACCCTTGGCCGCCCGATTGACGACATTTGGGCCGATTGCGAGGCATTCTGGGGCGAGCGAGACCCGGCCCAGCTGGAGCGCGCTGCGACGGATGCTCGTCACAAGATGGCGCTCGTCTTTCGCTGGTATCTTGGGATGTCATCGCGCTGGGCGATCGCAGGGGAGGGCGACCGCGCGCTCGACTTTCAAATTTGGTGCGGCCCGGCCATGGCGGCGTTCAACGCTTGGGCGAAAGGGACCTTCCTCGAGGACCCAGCGGAACGAAGCGTGGTCCAAATTGCGCTCAATCTGCTCGAAGGGGCAGCTGTGGTGACCCGCGCACACCAGCTTCGTGCCGCAGGCGTGCCGGTGCCTGCTGCGGCGTTCAGCTTCGTGCCGCGCCGGCTGACGCTCTAGAAACGCCAGCTCAGCGTGAAGCCGGCCGGTTGCGCTGGAGCACCCGACAGATGTGGAGGGATCTCGAGCTCCTCGCGTAGCGGGGCGTTCTTGTCGTCGACCCAACCTCGGGCTTCTTTGCGAGTGGCGTCGATGGCATCGATGTTCCAACCCACAACCGCGCTGATGATTCCGGCGAACATCCCCCCGAACCCGCCGATGATGGCGACGAAGTTGCCGATCGGCGGATCGTCCGCGTCATAGTTGGTTGGAATCGTGAAGAATCCGACTACGAGTGAAATCAGGCCGGCTCCCGCGAGTCCGGCCCCCGTCCAGTAGAGCACGCGCTTGAGCGACAGGTTGCTGCGCATCTCCTCGGCTTGGTCGGCTTGGCCCAGAATCTCGAGCGCTTCGGGACCGTCGAACAGTTCTCCGGTCGCGCCGTTGCGGAGGACGAGCCCGGACTCGTCGAACGACTCGAGCACCCACTTCTCGTTGCTGTATCGCTCGAGGTCGGCTTCGCTCGGGCCTTCTCGCTCGACCGGGGTGTCCTCAGATCGTTCCTCGATTTCATCGGACGCGCCTTCGTCTGCGATCGCCAACTTGGGGTCGGCCGGTGGCGTCGTATCTCCGTGTTCGAGAGCAAAATTGCCGGCCCCTGAACCGTCTAGATTATAGACCGTGACGATCATCGTCGGATTTGGAGGAAAGAAGCGAACGATCAAGATTCGGTCGACCGGCTGGTTCCCCGCCGCCTGCACGATGACTTTGTCGGGAGCGTTGGCGTCGAGACCCAGCGCGCTGTCGTCGATCTGAAGGCGTAACTTCTGAAGCTTCAAAGCTTCGTTCAATGCCGAGATAGCTGCTTCTGGGGCATCGGTTTGAGGCACTGCAACCAAAACGCCGAGGCCGCGGAGCTCGAGTCGGTCCACGCGAGCGCGAACGCCGCTCCAAGGGTCGACTTGGGTCGCTCCGTCGCTCTCGCTGTCTTCGAAACCTTCGGTGGCATCGGCCGAGGATTGATCTGGCTGGGCGGCATCTTGGGCGAGCGCAGGCGCGCCCATCAGACAAAGCGCCAGGGCGAACATCCATGTTCGTAGAGATTTGTGCATGACTTGATCAGGAGGCCGTAGGTTCGGTCACAACCCGGCGGTGCTGCAGTGGATGGCGCGAGCCTGAATGACCTGCACACAAACCTGCTGCGTGGGCCGCAACGACTGATCTCGCGGCCGGAACGAGGTCGCGCCCAAATTGGCGCAGGTATCTTGCGCGAACTGCGCGGCTTCGAGCCCCAGAGCGAAAGCGTCTTCCATCGACTCGGCCTTGCCCACCGGGATGTTCTCACAGAACCCGGGCGTCTCGGTCGCCGTCATCAGACAGCCTTTCAGGAAGTTCTCCGTGGCGACCGGGCAGCTGAAGTCCATCTGGCCACATTTCGCGGCACGAACCCAGGTGGTCTCCTGACAGTCCTGCTGCGTGCCCGTCTGACCAAACTTCCGGCCCTCTTTCATCGCGGCGACGCCATCTTTTGCGCCATAGAATCCCACCGCCATGAACCCGCCGCAGCACAAGACGGTCAATCCGACGGCTACGGCGAGCAGGATGAGGATGATTTTGGTATTCTTCGACAAAGGTTCGCCCCGTTTCGATGTTCAGTTCGCCGAGCACTATACGGCGAATCCCTTGTGTTCGCACTACGCGCGCGTGGAGAGAGATCGCGCGAGGGTCGACGCGTGGCGTCGACTGGTATAGGGTCCCCGGTCCGAGGCAATTTCTTAGTTCGGTCGCGCGATGACGATCGCCGACCACGCGAGGAACGATGAAGCAGAGCCATACACTACCCGTCGCAATTGTGGGCGTGGGAGCACTTTTCCCTGGGTCCAATGATCCGGGCCGGTTCTGGCAGAACATCCTCGAGGGCCGAGATCTGATCGGTGACGTGCCGCCCGAGCGCTGGCGAGTCGACGATTTCTACGATCCCGATCAGACGATCCCCGGAAAAACCTACGCCAAGCGCGGCGCCTTTCTGGACGCCGTCCCGTTCGACCCGCTCCACTTCGGCGTTCCTCCGACGGTCGTGCCCAAAACCGACACGTCGCAGCTCCTCGCGCTCATCGTGGCGCAGCAAGTCCTCGACGATGCCGCAAACGGCCAATTTGCAGACCTCGATCGCGAGCGCATGAGCGTCATCCTCGGTGTCACGGCTGGACAAGAGCTGATGAACGAGATGGCGAGCAGCCTGCAACGCCCAATCTGGCAGAAGGCACTGCGCGAGGCTGGTCTGCCCGAAGACGAAGTCCAAGACGCATGTGACCGCATCTACGCTCACTTCGTGAAGTGGGAAGAGAGTACGTTCCCCGGCCTCCTGGGCAACGTCGTCGCCGGCCGCATCGCGAACCGATTCGACCTCGGCGGCACGAACTGTGTCACCGACGCGGCCTGTGCTTCCGCGTTTTCCGCCATGCACATGGCGATCAACGAACTCTACCTCGGCGATAGCGATGTCGTGATCGCGGGCGGTGTCGACACGTTCAACGACATCTTCATGTACATGTGCTTCAGCAAGACCCCTGCGCTCTCGGCGACCGGCGACTGCCGCCCGTTCTCCGACCAAGCCGACGGGACCTTGCTGGGCGAGGGCATGGCGATGTTCGCGCTCAAGCGCCTCGAAGACGCCGAGCGCGATGGCGATCACATCTACGCCGTGGTTCAGGGCGTCGGTTCATCGTCTGATGGCCGTTCGAAGTCGATCTACGCACCGCTCTCGTCGGGCCAGGCGAAAGCGCTCACGCGAGCCTACGAGCACGCTGGGTACGGCGCCGAAACCGTCGAACTGCTCGAAGCCCACGGCACCGGAACGAAAGCCGGAGACGTCGCCGAGTTCGGCGGTCTTCGAGAAGTCTTCGACGCCACCGGACGCGCAGACCGACAGTGGTGCGCGCTCGGGTCAGTGAAATCCCAGGTCGGCCACACCAAAGCTGCGGCCGGCGCCGCCGGCCTCTTCAAAGCGGTCATGGCGCTCCACCACAAGGTGTTGCCCCCCACACTCAAGGTCGATCGGCCCAATCCCAAGCTCAGTATCGAGGAGTCACCGTTCTACCTGAGCACGTACTCGCGCCCGTGGATTCGCGGCGCCGACCACCCGCGACGCGCCGGAATCAGCGCGTTCGGATTCGGCGGCAGTAACTTCCACGTCACCGTCGAGGAGTATGGCGGTGAGCATCAGGCCAATCGATTTGTGCCGTGGAACGCTCAGTTGCTGCTCGCGTCGGGTTCCGCCGACGAAGTTGCCCAACAGTGCCGCGGTTGGATCGACGAGCTCGCCGACGGGCGACCGCTCAGTTCAATCGCACGTGAATCGCACTCGAAGTTCGATTCGAACGCGGCCGGCCGCCTCGCCATTGTTTGCGACAGAGATCAAGCACGGCAGCGACTCACCCAGGCGATCGACCTCGTCACGAACCAACCCGAGCGCGCAGCCTCACTACCGACCGGCATCGAGTGGGGCGTTGGCGAGACCACCGGCGAAGTCGCGTTCCTCTTCCCCGGGCAGGGGTCGCAGCGGCTCGAGATGGGCGCCGACCTCGCGATGGCGTTCAACGAAGCTCGAAAGGTTTGGGACGAACTCTCGACCGAGGCGCTCGAAGGCACCACGCGACTCTGCGATGTCGTCTTCCCGCCACCTGCATTCGACGAAGACACGCGTTCCGAACGAAACGAACGACTCACCGCCACCGAGTGGGCTCAGCCCGCGCTTGGAGTCTCGAGCCTCGCCACTCTGGCGGTGCTTCGGGCCGCCGGTGTCGATGCGACTCACTTCGGTGGACACAGCTTCGGTGAGGTCACTGCGTTGGCTGCTGCCGGCGTCGTCTCGGCGGCGGATGCGATGCGCATCGCCCGCAAGCGCGGTGAGTTGATGGCCGAAGCGGCGGCGAACACGCCCGGCGCGATGACCGCCGTCCAAGCGCCGCCGGACCGAGTCCAAGAAGTGCTCGACCAGTGCGGCGCCGACGTCGTCATCGCGAACGAGAATGGACCGCGTCAGACGGTGATCTCCGGCCCGGTCGATGGCATCGAAGTGGCGGAAGCAGCCCTGACCGATGCGCGGATCGCCGTGAAGCGGCTCCGTGTTGCAACGGCGTTCCACAGTCCAGTCGTGGCGGACTCCACCGCGCCGTTCCGCACGTTCCTCGACGGAATGTCGTTCGGCGAGCCGAACGGAACCGTGTGGTCCAACGCGAAAGCGGAGCCGTACGATGGCGACGTGGTCGAGACGCTCTCGAGCGCAATTGCTCAGCCGGTCCGTTTCGCGACCGAGCTCCAGGCCATGGCCGAAGCGGGCGCGACCACTTTCATCGAAGTTGGGCCGGGCTCGATCCTGACCCGAATCGCCTCGAGAATCTTGAGCGACGCGGTCGTCGTCGCGACTGATTCGCGCGACCGCGATGGCGTCACCCAGCTCTGGCATACCTTCGCCACGCTCGCTGCACGCGGCGTGGAGTTCGACCTTTCACCACTCTGGAAACCATTTGGATGGGCGGCTGACCCGAGAGACGCGGACGAGCCGAAGATGACGATCCCGGTCGCCGGCGGAAACGTCGGCAAACCGTACCCGCCAGCCGATCCTGCTGAACTTCCTGCGCCAAACCCGCCGCGCCCTGCACCGGTCGCGGCACCGAGGACCCCGACGATGAGCCAAAACGACGACTCGAATCGTTCGAATCCGCAGCCCGCGCCTGCCGCACCCCAGACCACCGGGTCGCCCGACGCCTGGCTGCAAGTGTTCCAAGATGGCCAGCGCCAGCTCGCCGAAGCGCACTCCGCATATCAACGAGCGATGGCCGAGAGCCACGTCGCGTTCTTGAAGGCGGTCGAGACTTCTCAGGCAAGTTTGGCTTCAATGCTCAGTGGGCAGCCGGTTTCGATGCCGCAGCCTACTCAGCCGGCTCAGCCGGCCCCGCAGTTCACGCAGCCCGCGCCGCAAGCCCCGCCGGTCGCACCTCGCCAACCGGTGCAAGCCGCATCGCCAGTCGCACCTGCACCGGTGCCGCAGGCTCCGGCAGCGCCGGCTCCGGTGCAGACCCAGCAACCAGCGGCGAAGGCCGCACCGGCCCCGTCAGGCGACCTGGAGAGCGTTCTCTTGGCCGCCGTCGCCGACAAGACGGGCTACCCCGCAGAAATGCTCACGATGGACATGAAGCTCGAAGCCGACCTCGGCATCGACTCCATCAAACGAGTCGAGATTCTGTCGGCGGTGAACGAAGCCTTGCCCGAGCTCCCCGAAGTAGATGGCACGCGCATGGCCGAGCTCAACACGTTGGGCGAGATTCACGAGTTCATGCAGTCTGAGATGGGTGCTCCCGCGCCAGTCGCAACGGCGCCCGTTGCGAAACCGAAAGCCGTCGCGGCACCTGCTTCGGACGATGGCGACCTCGAGACCGTGTTGCTCGCTTCGGTTGCCGACAAAACTGGCTACCCCGCAGAAATGCTCACGATGGAGATGAAGCTCGAGGCCGACCTCGGCATCGACTCCATCAAGCGAGTCGAGATCCTTTCGGCCGTGAATGAAGCGCTGCCCGAGCTGCCCGAAGTCGATGCGGCGAGCATGGCCGAACTCACCACGTTGGGCGAGATTCTGGGCTTCATGCAGGATGCGAGCGGCGAAAAAAAAAAGCCCGCGGCAGCCGAATAGTCACGGCGACCGACGCGTCGCCCGCTGAACTCGATTCGGCGTCCGAGGTCGAAGCTCCGGCCCCGCCTGCCGTCGAAGTCCCCGAATTGGGCGACGGTTCCAACGTAGCTCGATACGTCGTACGCGCAGTCGAAACTCCCGCCCCGGGAGAGCCCCTCGAAGGCTTGCGCGACCTCACCACACTTCACATCGTCGACGACGGAATCGGCCTCGCCGACGCCGTCGCGCTGCGTATGCGGGCCCGCGGAATCCAAACCACGGTCGTGGCGAGCAGTGAATCCGTACCTCGAGACGCCGAGGGAGTACTGCATCTCGGGGCTGCCCGAGAGTGGCCGACCCCCGACGATGCCGCGGCAGTCAACGCTGACATCTTTCTGGCTGCCACCCGTGTGGCCGAGGCGATGACCAAGCGTGGCGGCGTCTTCGTCGTGGTCCAAGATACCGGCGGCAGCTTCGGCACGGACGAATGGATCGAACCGATCAAAGCGGCGTCGGCCGGTGGAACTGGCCTGGTGAAAACGGCCCAACACGAATGGCCGCAAGCTTCGGTGAAGTCGATCGACCTCGACGTTGGGCGTCGCCAGGTCGACGGACCGGCAGACGATCTGGTCCACGAGCTCTTCCATGGCGGTGATGCCGTCGAAGTTGGCCTTCCCGAAGGCGGCCGAATCGTCCTCGAGACGATGGCCGAGAAACTCGACAGTAAGAAGGCCTTGGCGCTCGGGCCGAGCGACGTGGTCGTTGCTTCCGGCGGCGCTCGGGGCGTGACCGCAGCGTGCCTGTTGGAGCTCGGCCGACGGACCAAAGCGAGCTTCCTCTTGCTCGGTCGGACGCCGCTCACCGAAGAGTCTCCACGGCTACAGGACGCCGTGACCGATGGTGAAATCAAGAAAGCGATCATTCTCGACGCCAAGGACGCTGGCGAGATCATCAAGCCGGCAGAGGTAGGCCGTCGGGCTTCGAGAGTGCACGCCAGCCGTGAGGTTCGGCAGACGCTCGCTCAGTTCGAGGCCGTTGGTGCTCGCGCCCGGTACGCCGCGGCAGACGTGCGTGATGTCACGTCGTTGTCGGCCGAGATCACCGTTGTCCGCGAGGATTGGGGACCCATCACGGTGCTCGTCCATGGAGCTGGCGTCCTCGCCGACAAGTTGCTCACCGACAAGACGATGGAGCAATACGATCGGGTGTTCGGCACGAAGGTGTTCGGGCTCTACGCATTGCTTGCCGTCACGGCTCAAGACCCGCTCCGCGCCATCGCGCTATTCTCGTCGGCCGCAGCACGGTCCGGAAACGCGGGTCAGTCCGACTATGCAATGGCCAACGAGGTGTTGAACAAGTTGGCGCAGGCCGAAGCACGGCGCCGCGACGACTGCGTGGTGAAGTCGATGGGTTGGGGGCCGTGGAAGGGCGGCATGGTTACGCCGACGCTCGAGGCGCTCTTCACGAATCGCGGGGTCGAGTTGATCGACGTCGCTGACGGAGCCGCCGCGTTCGCCGACGAGATGTTGCTCGCGGACGACGATATCGAGGTGTTGTTCGGCGAGGTCGAGTTCGGCACTGAGGAGCGCCCGGCCGTGCCGACCGAAGTGGACCTGCCGGACCCGGCGCAGACCAGCCTGACGATGTCGTACGATGTTGATGCGACGAGCTTCCCATGGCTTGCGGACCACGCGGTCGGCGGCACGCCGGTGCTTCCGCTCGTAGTCGTCGTGGATTGGTTCGTGCGAGCAGCGCGAGAAATCTACCCCGGAATCCCGCTCACTCGCGTTCGCGACGTGAAGGTCCTCAAAGGCGTTCGGTTCGAGAACTTCGATGAGGAGCACCATCTCGAAGTGCATGCGCGCGCGGTTCCGAATGGATTGCCGCGGGTGCAGCTGACGCTCGTAGGGGAGGGCGGCGCCCGCCACTACGAAGCGGTCGCCGATCTGGGGATGAGTACACCTCCGTTCTCGCCCTCCGAGTTCACGCATGAACGTGCGTGGCGTGGCACGGTGTACGATGGCGAAGCGCTGTTCCATGGGCCGAAGTTCCAGACCGTCGAGTCGGTGTTCGATCTGAACGACCGAGGCGTGACGGCCGACGTTACTCCAGGCGCGATGCTGGGTTGGGAGATCGACGCAGGCGGACTAGATTCGGCCGGTTTGGACGCCTGCCTGCAGCTTGTCCTGCTCTGGATGCGTGCGGTTCGAGATGGAGTTGCTTTGCCGATGTCGGTCGGCGCGGTCGAATTGCATACCGAGGAATGGCCGTCGGAGCCGCTCGAAGCGCGATTCGATGCGATCCACGCCGATAGCCACCACGCGGTCGGAAACCTGTGGCTGCGAACGAAAGGTGGCCGTCCGCTGGCGACGCTGCGCGAGCTGAAGACCTTCGTCTACAAACGAATCTAGGGAACCTCGAGAAGTTCGTCGCTCGAGAGGTGGTAGAGGCCGTCTTTGCCAGGGTAGACCGAGAACCCGGCTGGACCTTCTCGGTTCATTTCAGGGTCGTCTCGCAACGAGGTTCGGACCCACAGCTGGTAGAGGCCGTCGGGTGCGCGGATGACGAGGTAGCGCTCGTTGTCCTCGAGCAGCGGCACTTTCTCGTAGGACTCGCCGGGTGCGGCGGTGCCGACGCTTGCCTGCGTGGTTTCGCCGGCTTTCACCACCGACAAAATGACGGGACCGCCTTTGCTCGACCGGAGCTCGTGAGCGCCAGCGGGGAGCGAGACGGTTTGGCCGCATGCGACGCGGATCGAGTCGTCGACGACGACTTGCTCGACCTCGGCGCTGCACGAAACGACGAGCGTTCCGGGAGTGCGACAGATCTGTAGTTTTGGTGGGGTGCGATCTCTTGGGTGCTTCTCGACGAAGTGTTCGAGCTGCCGTTGGGCGGCGCTGCAGTGGCCCATGAAGTCGTGCGTCCGGACGATCAACTTGAGCAAAAGTGCAGACGGCTTGAGCGCATAGGCGCGATAGAAGTTCGCGATCGCCTCGTCGTTGCGGCCTTCGGCGTAATGTCGCATGCCGTCGCCGTAGAACGCGGCGTAAGCTCGCGTCAGGTCGTCGTTCGAGTCGGGGGTGTCCTGTGCCGAGGCAGGGATCACGGTGGTCAACAGCGCGATCGACACAAAGCTATTTACGAGCAACCTCATCATGATATGACGGTACCACGTCGTATTTCGGTGGCAATAGGTGCCCGCGTGAGGATGCCCTCGCGCAAGAAATCTCGACTTTTTTCGCAACAAACTGGGGGAGCGGCCGAAAACCTATGGTGGATGAACACACAACACCCTTAGGAGGTCGTATGAATCCACTCAACGGAATCGTTCGCGCATCTTCCTCGACCGCCACGGAAGCGTCGTCGTCGAACTCTGCCAAACCGGCTCGATCTTTTGCGTCGGTGATGGCCGACAAAGACAAGGCGTCGACGGCCAAGGCAACGCTTTCTGGCGAGCCCTCGGAGGTTTCCGAGTCGGCGCGCTCGCGCATCGAGTCGGTGGTCACCGACATTCTCGACGACGAGAAGTCGCTCGACCGTGCGATGCGTCGCGCTTCGCGCGGGACGATGTCGAACGAAGAACTCTTGCAGCTGCAGTCGCGGATGTACGGCTACGCACAGAAGGTCGACCTCGCGACGAAGGTGGTCGACAAGACCGCCAGCAGCGTCAAACAACTCATGCAGATCCAGGTGTGATTCATGAAATGGTTCCTCATCGCGATGCTGATCGTGCTCACTGGATGCACGGCCGACCTCTATCACGGACTCTCGGAGGGGGAGGCGAACGACATGATCGTCGCTCTCGACGAGGCCGGAATTTCAGGCACCAAGGTAGCCGATCCGTCCGGTGAAGGTTGGCTCGTCCAGGTTCCCGAAGCGGAGAAGTCAGACGCATGGCGAACGCTGCGGCAACGCGGCCTTCCTCGTGCGCAGACTCAAGGCTTCGGGGCGTTCTACCCGTCGGAGGGCCTTGTCCCGACCGCCGGGGAGGAGCGCGTTCTACTGCAGTATGCAACGGCACAAGAGATCGCCGGGGGACTCCTGAAGATCGACGGGGTCGTCGACGCTCACGTCAACCTGGTGCTGCCCGAGAAGCCAAGAGTTCGGCTCTCGGACCAGCCAGTGGAGCCGCCGCGCGCGAGCGTCGTCGTCACGTATGGGGGCGACAAGCCACCCGTAACCGAGAAGCGGGTAAAGGCACTGGTCGCTGGCGGCGTCGAGGGCATGGTTCCCGAGCACGTCACCGTGATCGTTTCCAAGCTGGCTTCCCGGCCCGCGGGTGATCCGCGATACGAGCAAGTCGGTCCCCTCTCGGTCGCACCAGCTCAACACGGGTTGATGCAAGCCGTGTTCGGCGGGCTCGTGCTCCTCGTCATGCTTCTTGCCGCTGGGATCGTATTTCTGGTGGTTCGACGCGGATGACTTCGGGCCTTCCAACGGATGTGTGCAGTGGCCTGGAGCTCGAACTTCTGAAGTTTGCGCTCTGCAAGGGTTTGCCCGTGCCGCTGAAGCATGTCTCGCGAGACGCCGCCGACCGATTTGTCGCGGTCATGACCGCATTCGAGGCGCTCGAAGCCGATGCGCGGGAGGAGCTCATATCGACGTGGACCCGCGGTGCGTCATTCGACCTCGAGTCGATCTACGACCTCGAATCTCACGCTCAGCGATTGCCTGAGCGATGGCGCGAGGCGCTGGCGAACACCGTCGATCGCGAACGAGTGAACGTTCGGGTGGGAGACGAGCGATTGAGCGACGTCGTGGCCGGGTTGGCCGTTCGCGGCGCGGCTCCGGCTGCTGGTGTGCGATTGAGTGAACGGATTCAGCGCCTTCAAGAACTCGACGACTCTCAGCGCGACACGTGGTTCGTTCATCGCGGATTGGGGGTCTTCGCGTCGATTCGTGACACGGTGGGACGACGCAAGTTCATCCGGCTGACTTCGACGTTGAGCGAGCGGCAGCGCGAGTTTCTAGCGAGCATCGATGTGCCGGAAACTTCGGATGAATGGCAACGCCGTGCAGTCGAGCTCTTGGTGGCCCTCGCGGACCACACGCTCGAAGAACAGCTACGGCGGCTGGGGATCTACCTGGTCGCGCTCGCCGAAGCGAATGCGCTCAGCGGCGCGGCGCTCGAGGAGATTCGAACGCACTGGGGCCACGGAACCGTTGCGATCTTGGTGGCGTATCTCGAGTCGATCGAGCGGAGCTCACGTCGCCACCTGCAGCAGGAGTGCGCCGCAATCCTCGCTTCGATGGAGGGAAAACGTGACTGACGAATTCGAATCGAACGATGTGAGTTTGCCGAGCCTGCGCATCTTGCGCGCCGAAGACCTGGGCGATGTCGAAGTCCGTCCGCTCTTCTCGCCAGGCGTTCGAATCGTGCGCCGACGGGTTGTCGAAGACCTTTCGACGCTGTCGGACCGCGTCGAGCTGGCCCATCGACGTGCGGAAGAGATTGTGCGTACCGCCGAGGCGGAAGCCGCAGCCATTCGCGACGCCGCGAAGGAAGAAGGGCAGGCCGAAGGCCAACAGCAATGGGCTGACGCGCTGGTCGAATTGGAGCGCGAGCGCGGTCGAATCGTCTCCGAGGCTGAATCCGATCTCGTGCGGCTTGCGACGCAGCTCGCCGGTCGAATCGTCGGCCGGGCGGTCGAGCTCGAGCCGAGCGTAGCCGCCGAGATCGTCGCCGAGTCGCTGCAACACGTGAGGGGAGACCAGCGAATCACAATCGAGTTGGCGCCGGACGATGTCGCCGCAGTGACGGAGCTCCGCCGCGAACTGTCCGCGGTAGTGGGCGGCGAACCCATCCACTTTCGTGAGAATCCCGAGATCGCGCGCGGCGGCTGCGTCATCGTCACTCAGTCTCAACGCGTGGATGCACGGCTTTCGACGCAGGTCGAAGCCATGAGGCGAGCACTCTTGGAGGGATCGTGAACGACTCGACGAAGAAAGGCTCGGTGCTGAGTAGATACCTCGATCAGGCCGAGTCCGAGGCGACGGTAGAGGTTCGTGGGCGGGTGCGCGAAGTGACCGGAATGATCGTGCGAGCAGTCGTGCCCGACGCAGCCGTTGGCGACTTGGTCGAGGTGGATACTGCCGATCGAGGGCGCACGCTGGCCGAGGTCGTCGGATTCCGCGACGAACTCGCCGTTCTGATGCCGCTGGGGAGCGTCGACGGGATTGGGCCGTCGGCCGAGGTTCGCACGACGGGCGAGCCTTTCTCGATTCGCGTCGGAGATGGCCTCCTCGGTCGGGTACTCAACGGGCTTGGCCAGCCGATCGACGGCGGTCCGTCGCTCGACGGTCCGGCATTCCAAGACTGGGCGGTCGACCGTGATCCGCCTGATCCAATGCGACGTGCCAGGGTCGTAGAGCCGATGCCGATCGGAATTCGTGCAATCGACGGGCTTCTGACGGTTGGGCTCGGGCAACGCGTCGGGCTCTTCGCGGGCTCTGGGGTGGGGAAGTCGACGCTGATGGGCCAGATCGCTCGCGGTGCCGAGGCCGATGTCATCGTCATCTGCCTGGTCGGCGAACGCGGGCGCGAAGTGCGGGATTTTCTCGAAGAGTCGCTCGGTGAGGCCGGTCTGGAGAGGTCCGTGGTGGTGTGTGCGACGAGCGATCAGCCTTCGCTGGTGCGCCTCAAATCTGCGTATGTAGCAACCGCGGTGGCCGAGTTCTTCCGCGACCAGGGCAAGCGCGTGGTCCTCATGATGGACTCGGTCACGCGATTCGCGCGAGCGCAGCGCGAGGTCGGCCTGGCTGCAGGTGAACCGCCAGCTCGACAGGGATATCCGCCAAGTGTGTTCTCGACGCTTCCTCGTCTTTTGGAGCGGTCGGGCAACAGCGCCTCCGGCTCCATCACCGCGTTCTACACGGTGCTCGTGGCCGGCGGCGACATGGAGGAACCCATTGCTGACGAGGTACGAGGCATCCTCGACGGTCACATCATTCTCAGCCGCGAATTGGCGAGCCGAAATCACTGGCCGGCGATCGATGTCCTCGGGTCGCTCTCGCGCGTGATGCGCGCCGTCGTGGACGAAGAACACGTCGAGGTTGCCGGAAGATTCAGGGAGGTGCTCGCGGCCTACGAATCGAAGCGAAATCTCATCGCGCTGGGTGCGTACTCGTACGGTGCCGACGAACAGGTGGACTTCGCCATGGACGTCATTGAGGAACTCGAAGACATCCTGAAGCAGCGACTCGACGAGACGACCGCATTGGAAGAGACGGTCGACTTGATGCTCGACGTGGTGGGCTAACGATGGGGAATGACCTCGAGACCCTCGTCGAGCTCCGGGAGCGCGAAAGAGACGACGCGCAGGCGGAGCTCGCGACTAAGGTGCAGATGGTTCGCCAGGCTACGGACGAGGTCTCCGCACGCGAGGCCGGAATCGCGGAGCTCGACCGGATGGTCGCGAGTGTCACCGACCGGGAACGCTCCCGTCTCGAAGCGAGCTTCGACGTCTCGATCTCGCGTGCGTTGACGGAATATCAGCGAGGTAGGAAGGCGGAACGGGACCAGCTGACTCGGGAACTGGACGAGGCAAGAGAGCGGTTGCGCGACGCTCGTCGGGCCGAGTCGGCAGCGAGGGATTCGTTCGCCGAAGCAGAGAGCGCGCTCGTCGCCGTGCAGAAAGTGCATCAGCAGCAGCTCGACGAAGCCGCGCGGTTGAAGGCTAGGCGCGCGCAGGACGAGCTCGACGAAGTGGCGATCAATCGATGGAGGGAGGACAAATGAAGTCGACAGGAGTTGGGGACCGACAGATCGAACAGGCGATCTCGCACGACTTGAGAGCGGTTCGTGAGACTTTTACGCAGTCCGAGGAGTCGCTCTCGGCCGATGTTGCACCGATGGCGGGCGAACTCCTCGCGCGGCTGGAACATGACGCCGAGCCGAGCCTGGCGGCGATGCAGCCGCCGGACGCGCTCTCGGGTGCTCAGGTCCGGACAGGCCTGCGTGGGGCCCTTTCGAGCATCGAGCGGGCGCTCGAACACCGTCCGGACGACGCGCCCGTACTGGGGCCGCTGCAGGATGTCTTGAGACGCCAACTCGGAATGCTGGAGGAAGTGGCAGCACGAGTGGAACTCGGTCGGCAGGCCTGACGCTTTGCCGCCGCGCGCTGTCGCGATAGACTCCTCGCATGAGTGACTCGAAGTACTGGTATGCGGCGGGTGCGGGGATACTCGGGGCCGCTCTCGACCCCGCAGCGCTCAAGAGTCGTGGGCGAATCGAGCGGTGGGGCCACCGCGCGTTGATCCACCATCGCGAAGATGCGGACGAGTTCTACGTCGTCGTGAATGGCAAAGTAGAGGTCGATGGTCCGACAACGGTTCGACTCAGGCCCGGCGACCTTTTCGGCATTCGCGAAGGAGAGACTTCGCCGGCTTTTCGGGCCTACGACGAGACCACCATCGTCGCGGTGACTCGATCGCAGTTCGACGAATTGGTCGATTCGAACGGGTTGTTGGTGTCGGCGCGGGCGCGCAACGGCGTGCGGCTGGTCGATGTTTCGATCGAACTGCCATTCGACGCGATCGTCGGGGTGGACCCCGCGCTTCGATTGAGCAACGCGCTCTACCTCGCTGCAAAAGCGAAAGGCGAGCGCACCGGAGATGTGGCAAAATTGCCGAACCTCAAACCACGCCATCTCGGCGCACTCTCGGTGCTCGATCGAGGGGCCGTCGTGCGCGCATTCAACGCGCTGCTCGACGAGTCGTTGATCGATTCGCCCGCAGGGGCGTTGGTGATCCCGAGCATGGAACGACTGCTGACCACCATCGAGGAGAAATCGTGACCGCAGACGGACCGCGCCATCTGGTGCGCCACACGCTCACCGTTGGAGTGATGCTCGACGACGTCGGATTCCGGCATCTCCTTTCGTCGTACGTCGACGACCTCCGAGAGCGATTCCCCGACGAGGCCTTTGAGGACGACACTCCAAATCACGTGCTCGACTCGATCATCACGCGACTCGATCCGGTCGCATCGGCCCGTTCTGGGGGCGCCGTATTCGACGCGCTCGCCGACTTTTGCCAGCGCAGGTGGCGTCTGGACTTGGCGATGACCGCCTCCGATTTTGGTGACCTCGAGAAGCGCGAGGGGCCATACAGGTTCGACCGAGCGCAGTATCATCTGGGCCGGCGAGCGGTATCCGCGGCGGTGGAGTCGGCGTTTCCGTCTACTTGCCCGTTTCGACGCTCGCGACATCTCTCGTTGGCGTGGGCCCGCGCCCACCGTGAGCAGTGGCCCGAGTTGCTCCCGGATTCGCTCTGGTGGGCGGTGAACAACAATCCGAGCGGCGTCGACGATGCAATCTCAGACGACGGACTGGGAGAGCTGTCGGAGCGCTTGGAGGCCTCGGGGTTCGAACTCGAGAGCCTCGGCCTCTATCTGACCACACTCGAGACCGTGCACGCGTCCGGGGAGTCGTTGCCGGCTTGAGCCTTCGCCTTCCTGTCGATGACGTACTCGACGACGTCGTGCGCGCTCTGAAAGAGAGCGGGCGCGTTGTGGTCGTGGCCCCGCCCGGTGCCGGAAAGACAACTCGCGTTCCTCCTGCGATCTTGGACGCCGGATTGGTCGGCGATGACGCGCTCTGGATGCTCGAGCCAAGGCGCGTTGCGGCGAGATCGGTCGCAAAACGCATCGCACAGGAAAGAGGTTCGAAGCTTGGTGCCGAAGTTGGGTATCAGGTTCGGTTCGACAAGACTCACTCGGCGGATACGCGTCTGCTGGTCATGACGGAGGGCATTCTCACTCGGCGACTTCAAGGCGATCCTCTGCTCGAAGGGGTGGGGGGCGTTGTGCTCGACGAGTTCCACGAGCGGAGCGTGCACACCGACCTGGCGCTCGCGTTCCTGCGTGAAGTCCAGGAGGCGCGGCCGGAGTTCAAGATCGTCGTAATGAGTGCCACCATTGCGGCCGAGGAAGTCGCCGGGTATCTCGACGCGCCCATCGTTCGGAGCGAAGGCCGAGTGTTTCCGGTGGAGACGGAGTATGTCTCGGCGGAGCCGGAAGATCTCGGGCAGGAGGTGGCCCGACAGGTGAAGCGGGTGCTTCGCGAGGAAGACGACGGCGACGTTTTGGTCTTCCTTCCGGGAGCCCGCGAGATTCACGACGCCGAGAGCCGACTTCGAGGCACGACTGGAGTGGAGATCCACACGCTCTACGGGGCGATGCCGCCCGAGAAGCAGGACGCCGCGATCGAACCTGGCGCCGCCCGCAAAGTGATCCTCTCCACCAATATCGCCGAGACTTCGTTGACCATCGAAGGGGTCACGGCGGTAGTCGATTCGGGAAAGGTGCGTGTGCCGTATGCGTCTGATGCTCGCGGGTTCGACGTGCTCGAGACCCAATGGGTGAGCATGGCGAGCGCAAAACAACGGGCTGGTCGTGCAGGGCGAGTACGGGCCGGGCGGGCGATTCGGTTGTGGCCGTCGTCGCTCGAGTTTCGAATGCAGGAATACGACGAGCCTGAGATTCGACGGGTCGACGTGACGTCGACCCTGCTCGAAGTCATCGCTTGGTCGGGCGCCGACCCGGAGGAGTTTCCCTGGTTCGAAGCGCCGAATCCTGGCGCGGTGGCCCGAGGAGTAGAGCTGCTGCGACGGATCGGAGCGCTCGAACCCGGCGAATGGCGGCTGTCTGATTGCGGCGAACGGTTGCTCACCATGCCAGTACATCCTCGGCTCGGGCGCATGCTCCTCGAGGGAGAGCGTCGCGGAGTTGGAAGACTCGCCGCCCGAATGGCCGCGGTGATCTCCGAGCGCGACTTCGTCACGAGCGTGGATCGAAGCGCTCCACCCGCTGATTCCGACGCGCTCGTGCGTGCGCAGATACTGGACGAAGCCGCTTCTGGACGCACCCAGGGCCCTCGTGCGGCGGGCTTGAACGTGCACCGGGGCAGGGCGGCTACCGTTCGACGAGTTGCGCAGCAGCTGGAGAAGTACGTGGCTTCCGGATCCGATGGCGGAGACCGAGAGGATGCCCTCAAGTCGGTGCTGGTCGGGTTTCCGGACCGCGTGTGCTTTGCGCGACCCGACCGAAAGACCTTCTCCAAGGCAGACGGCGGCGCTGTGGTCCTCGGCTACGATTCGGTCGTGCGCGACGCGGATTGCTTCGTTGCTCTGGAGGTTTTCGGCGAGGTCCGACGCGATGGAGCGTCCTACGGAATCACCAGAATGGCCAATCGGTGCGAGCGCGAATGGCTCGAGGAGATGTTGCCCGAAGCGTTCGAGTCGCGCGTCGTGGTGGAGTTCGACGACGAACGGGAGCGGGTAGTGGCTCGGAGAATCGAGGCATTTGGCGGAGTCGAGCTCGACTCTCACATCGTCTCGACCAAGAACGAAGCGGACCCGGCCGAAGTGTCGCAAATGCTGGCGAAACGGGCGTGCGACGATCTGGTTCGGGCGTTTGGGCTCGACAAGGACGCCGCCGGTTGGCTCGACCGAGTTGCCTGCCTCGCAGAATGGCGGCCGGACCTCGACCTGCCCGACTTTTCCGCGGAGAGCGGAAGGGAGCTCGTAAAGAAGCTCTGCTGGGGCAAGCGGAGTTTCGCCGACCTACGCAGGGTCGACTTCCTCGGGACACTCCATGGGCTGATTGGACATGTCCTGTGGACCACGATCGAGCGCGAGGCGCCGGCTCGGATTGAGGTGCCGTCTGGAAGTAGCATTCGTCTGGACTATACCGTTGGTGAGCCACCAGTGCTCGCCGTGCGCCTCCAAGAGGTCTTCGGATGGTCTGAAACCCCCAGGGTTGCCGGGGGCAAGATTGCCGTGCTCATGCACCTCCTCGCGCCCAACTACCGCCCGGCCCAGGTTACGCAAGATCTCGGATCGTTCTGGGACACGACGTACCCCGAAGTGCGAAAGGAACTACGCGCGAGATATCCGAAACACCCATGGCCCGAGGACCCTTGGTCGGCCAAGGCGATCCGGAAGTAGTGTGGCGCGCGCGCCTCGGTTGTGGCGGAGCTACCGCGCCAAAACCGAGGCGAACGCGACGCAGATGATAGCCGATCCACGCGATTTCATGGGGTTTTGTCGCTGGCACGGGATCTGCTCTTCCTTTGTGCGAATCTCATGGGGACTCGAGTCCCCGACGCACGGGAGAGCACATGCACAGTCGGTTGTTCGTAGTCGCGCTCGTCTTTTTTGGGGTTGGATGTGGCGAAGTCGGAACGCTCACGGTCGAACATGGCGGTCCAGTAGACATCGTGGACGTTTCACAAGATGGGCAGGCCACCGACGACTCGACGAGTACCGCGACCGAGCAAGAGGGTCCGCCTGTGGCGGGCGAAGATCCGGCCTGTCCGGCTGGCTTGATGGAGTGTGATGGCGCCTGCGTCGACGCGACTCAGAGCGACGACCACTGTGGCGCTTGCGGAAACGCCTGCGGCACGGGGACCGAATGCGCGTCCTCGGAGTGCGCCTGCACGGATGGTGGCGACCTCTGCGCCGGCGCCTGCGTGAATCTCGACAACGACCCGCAGAACTGCGGAACCTGCGGGAACTCCTGCACGGGCGGTATGGCTTGCGTCGCCGGTGGGTGCATGGCGCTCACGGAAGTCGAAGGTGTATTGGCGGCCACAAATGCCGTCCGCGCGACCGGCGCCGACTGTGGCCAGTACGGGATGATGGACCCCGCTCCGCCGCTGCAGGGCGACCCCAACCTGAATGAAGCGGCGCAAGTACACGCCGTCGACATGGCTGAGAACAACTTCTTCAGCCACACGGGTTCCGACAACAGCAGCTTCGTCGACCGTGTTCGCCGCACCGGCTTTCAAGGTGCGCCGATGGGCGAGAACATTGCTGGCGGAGGGCTTGAGGCCGCTGGGGTGGTGCAGCGATGGGTCGACAGCGACGGACACTGCCGCAATCTCATGAACCCGTCGGCCACGAAGCTTGGGGTGGGGTTCGTCCGAGGCGGGCCTTACGGCTCGTCGTGGGTCCAGGTGTTCGGCCGGTAGGCGCTACTCCCAGACGTAAATCTCTTTGAGCCCGTTCGACGCTTGGAAGTGCTCCAATCGGTCGATGAGGTCTTCGGTAATCACCATGTCGCGCGGAGCGACAGGAATGCCTTGGCGGGTCTCCAGCGGGCGAGAGAGGACCATTCCGGGCGCGAGCTGGTCGAGTGTCTTCAGGGTTTCCTCGCGCGACGAGCCGAGAATCTCTTTGGAGACAATCCCGATGAACATGTCGACGAGGTCGGGGTCGAATTGCTCTCCACGGCCGGCTTCGAGCTCGGCGAGACCCTCTTCGAATGTGACCCAGGTTTCGGTGTCGCCACGATGCTGCCGGACTGTCCGAACCTGCTCGAACGCGCTGCATACGCGCAAGATTCGGCATGCTTGGACCAAGGCCTCGGAGGGCGGTTCGGCGAGGTTCTCGTCGTCTACTCCAGGCTGGAATGTCTCGTCGGAGTAGCTGCGCAGGTAGTGGAGGATGATCTCCGATGCCGGCTCGAGCGTCGGGATGTGGACAATCGCTTGCTGTCCAAGCACCGGGTGGAATTCCCACGTGGCTTTGAGCATGGGGTCGAAGTCAGCGACCCGCATCTTGAACATCTCCTCGGGGGCGTTCACCAGGCCGATCCAGTGGAGGAGTCCGGCGCGCTCCAGGTTGCGCTGATAGTCCTCCGGAAGCCCAACAGCCTCGGCGAGCTGAACACACCTTCGGGCGGTGCGTTTGCAGTGCTTCGAGATCGACAAGTTCCCGAGCTCCATCGTCGACAGGAGCGCCTGGATCGTCTTGTCGAAGCTCGACTCGAGATCGTCGTAGAGGCGTTCAATCTTCTGGGCTTGCGCGACGACCTCGCGTGTTCGCTCCTCGACGCGCTGTTCCAGGTCCTCGTTCAGGACTCGGAGTTCCGAGTTGAGCTCCGTCAGTTCTTCGTTCTGCACCTCGATGTGGGCTTCGTAGAGCTCTTTCGAGACGAGGAGCTGGTTTTGCTCGAGGGCGAGGTCGACGACTCGTCGGAGGTCGTCATTGTTCCAGGGCTTGGTGATGAATCGAAACACTTCGCCCTGGTTGATGGCTTCGATGGCGGTGGAGATGTCGTTGTTGCCGGTGATCATGATCCGCACGATCATCGGATAGTTCTCTCGTGCGTGCCGTAGCAGCTCGGCGCCCGTCATTCCGGGCATTCGCTGGTCGGACATGAGCACCGCAATCTCGTTGTTTGCGAGCATCTCGATTGCGTGTTCCCCGCCTTGCGCAGTGAGCACCTTGTAGTCGTCAGATGTGGAGAGGAGGCGAGAGATGGCCCGAAGAATATGGGCTTCGTCGTCCACGACGAGAACGTTTCGGGGGCCGAGCTCGACCACCGTCTTTCCGTTCGAGTTCGTGCGGACCATCTTGTGCGGCATGGCTGATTCGTCGCTCAAAGCGGTCTCATCTCGAAGTAGCCCCCAATCGGTTTCAAAGCTACGACAGAAAAGGACAAATGAAAAGCCGTCCACTGGGTCGTGAACGGCTCCAAAACAACGCTTGCGCGGTTGTTAGAATCGGTCGAGCTTCTGCCCGCTATCGAGGGCCAGCTTGCGGCACACCGTACTGGTTGCTGCTGGAATGACGGTGGTGGTCAGCGCGATGGCGAGAAGCGAGGCCATGAGGGTTGCGACGCTGATCAGGTCGCGCCAGCTTCCATCGATCGGATTCGAGACGAAGTTGTACCAGACTGCGCCGACGAAACCGGTCGTGGCGAGCGTCAGGATGGGGTGCACGAGCAATCCGTAGAGGCTCGAAAGCGCTGGGACCGAGTGCGTGCGCGGATTGAACTGCCGGCACAAAGCGCTGGTCGCACCGATCATCGCGAGGCCGCCAAGGATGAACGTCGCCCAGATGAACCAGGCACCGAATCCGACCCAGAGGCCCAGACCACCCGAAAGAATCATCAATACGCCCGGAATCGCCGCAGACGCGTACATCGCGCCGCGAATCGCCCGGTTGCGCGCCCAGACCATCGACGACCAGGAACCCCAGGACGACGACAAGATGGCCGTCAGCGGCAAAAAGAAGCTGAGTTTGGCCGGACCCCAATCGAGCACATTCGTGCCGACCAGATAGACCGCAGTCGTCGCGAGACCCATGCACAACAGGTTCGCAATGCCCCAGAGCGTTAGTTCGACAAAAAATCGGAAGAGGGATGTCTTCATAAGCTGCCTCGGTTCGAGGCGCGTGGACCCACACGCGCTCTTGCACTACACAAGTCTACAGAACGAACAGGATACAAAAAAGTTTCATTCCTTTTTCTAATCTCGAACGAACGCTCGATGCAGACCGACCAAGCGCTCATTCTGGCAGCCGGCCGCGGCAGCAGACTCAATCCCGAGGAAGGCCACAAACTCCTCGCGCACGTCGGCGGTCGACCGATGCTCGACTGGCACATCGATCGCCTTTCTCGACTTGGAGTTCGACGATTGGTCATCGTGACGGGCTTCGAGTCTGAGGCGCTCGAACAGCAGCTCCGCGATTGGGAGCTCCCCGAGGGCTTTCAGCTCGATACGACGTTCAACTCAGCCTGGGAGGGCAAGAACGGACTATCCGTCTTGGCTGGAGCATCTGCGATCGACGGACCCTTCTGGCTGACCATGAGTGACCACCTACTTTCGGTCGCTCTCGTCGAGCGCGCTCGCGAGTGGGTAGAAACTTCCGACGGTTCGGCCGAGGTCATGCTCGTCGTCGATTCCTCGATCGAGCTCCTCTACGACGTGCCCGACGCGAACAAGCTGCGATTCCGCGACGGCTCGCTCGACGCAATCGGCAAAGAGATTGGCGAGTTCGATGTCGCAGACACGGGTCTGTTTTGGTGTGGTGAGGGATTCGTCGCTGCCCTCGAGGCGGAGCGAGCGGCCAACGGAGACTGCAACACGTCCGACGCGATGCGACGCCTCGATGCGACCTCGCAGGCCGCCTACGTCGACGTCAAAGGTGCTCCATGGCAGGACGTCGACACGCCGGGGGCAAAAGCGCACGCCGAAAAGCAAATCGCCGCCGGCGAAATGGGCTAACCCACTCACCGACGGCGACTTTGAACGCTGCTTTCAGGCTGTCTACTCGACGTTGCGGAACGCCATGCAAACCGAGGTGCGATCGTCGCCACCCATGTTGGCGGTGAGGCCAACCTTTGGAGGCGTCGGAATCTGGTAGTCACCGCACTGACCTTTCATCTGGCGATAGACTTCGAGCACCTGCTTGATGCCCGTCGCGCCGACCGGGTGGCCGAATGCGATGAGGCCGCCACCGGTGTTCACCGGAATCTTGCCGTCGATGGCGGTGTCGCCGTTCTTGGCGAGCTCGGTGCCCTTGCCGGCTTCGGCAAATCCGAGTGCTTCGTACATGAGCACTTCGGTGATCGCGAAGCAGTCGTGCACTTCACAGACTTCGACGTCGTCCGCCGAGATGCCTGCGTCGGCGTAAACCTCAGCGGCAGCCTTCTTGGTGGTGCCAAGCTCGGTGAAGTCGTCGACCTGGCCGAGTGCGCCGGTCGCGTGCCCATAGGCGAGCACTTCGATGCACTGCGACTTGTCGATGCCGAGCTTCTCGAGACCTTCTTCGGTAGCGAGAATGATCGCTGCGCCGCCGTCGCTGACCTGCGAGCAGTCGGTGACCTTGAGGTGCTCTTTCAGGTCTTCGTTACGCAGGAACTGCGGGTTTCGATCGCTCGCATTGGCAGCGTTCTCGAAATCGACCTTCACGTCGCGCATGTGGGCGTAAGGGTTCTTGTTGCCGTTCGCGTACGCTTTGACCACGACCGGGGCGATGTCTTCGTCCGACACGCCGAAGGTCTCTTTGTAGATCTTGGCGCGGCGGGCGAACATTGCCGGGAAGGTAAACTCGTCGAGGTCACGTTCCGACTCCCAGTGCGACGCGCGAGCGAGGAAACCAGCTCCGTCGCGTGCGCTGACGGTCGTCTGAACTTCGGCGCCTGCGGCGAGCACGACGTCGAGGCCAGCCTGCAGGCTGTCAATCGCTGCGGTAACCGCCAAACCGCCCGAGGCGCATGCGCCCTCGAGGCGAAGGAACGGCTTTCCTTCGAGCTTCTCGTTTGCACGAATGGCCATCGAGCCGAGGTGACCCTGATTCGAAAACAGTTCACCGGCGAAGTTGCCGATGAAGCCCTTCTGAACATGTTCGGGGTCGACACCGGTCTTTTCGAACGCACCATTGATGGCGGTCGAAAGATGTCCTTCGAGGGTTGGGTTTTCGCGCGTGCCGAAGTCGGGGTGTTTCTTCCAGATGAAATCTGGATGGTGTTTTCCGATAAACGGGGTGAGTTCACCACCGACGACATAGACTTTGCGGCGCAATTTCATTTATGGCTCCTTCAAGTTGAGCGTTCGTAACCCGCTCGTGGAACTATCCGATCGATGCCGGCATTTCAACGGGCGAGCCGTATTTGGCGTCCGGGCATCAAACTAGACGCAATCTGCGCAGAGACGAGCGCAGACTCTGAACACGAGGAATTCGAGTGGCACGGTTCGAGATCACGGGGTGGGGGGGCAAGCCGATCGGGTACGTACCGGTGGTGAATGTCGCACCTGGGGGCCGTCGCATCGAACAGCGGCGCCTTCCGATCCTGATCGCTTTCGCCGATGGCCTGCCCGAAGGACTGGCCGGGCTCGTCGCCACGTCTGATCTGCAGGCTTACGATTCCGTCGACAAACCCCCGTTCGCGAGACGCCTCGCGGGTCTGCTCGTGGCCGAGGAACTCGAGCTGCTGGCGAAGACAGGCGACATTCCGCCGCTCGCCGAGATGGGCGCGCTGTTGTGCGGGGACTTCTATGCCGTGCCCACGTTGGACCGCCGAGGCGGACTCGGAAACGTTCTGCCCGTATGGGAGGCGTTCGAGTCTCGGTTTTCGTGGACGCTGGGCGTTGCAGGGAATCACGACGCCTACGACGGAAAGACACAGGTGCGTGGCGCGATTCCCGACGCGTGGAGCGCGGAGCTACTGGACGGCCAGACGGTCGAGAGAGACGGACTGATGGTGGGCGGTGTCTCCGGGATCATCGGCCCGTCGGGCAAGGCATGGCGACACGAGGAAGCCGAGCTCGAGCGCAAGCTGGGTCGTCTCGACAGTCCAGAGATTCTCTTGCTTCACGAGGGGCCGAACGTGCCGGGAACGCAGCTGCCGGGGAGTT
Source organism: uncultured Bradymonadales bacterium (assembly GCA_964384605.1). Lineage (GTDB taxonomy): Bacteria > Myxococcota_A > Bradymonadia > Bradymonadales > Bradymonadaceae > CAYLMO01. Next base: position 82,280 of record CAYLMO010000004.1, read on the forward strand.
CGGAAGTTCGCGCGCTCCTGCTCGGTGCGCTGAACGACTCGTCCACGATCATCTGTGGTCATCGCCACTGGCCGATGGTGGAACGCCGACTTGGTGCACATCGCGTTGTCAGCGTCGACTCACGCGTAGTCGTCATCACTCGCCGCCAATGACTCGAGCGGCGCCCATTTACGGAACGTCAGCGCCATTCCGACGTTCAGCGGTACGAACAGCGCCAAAATGAGACCGTTCGACTGATCGATGAATGGTGCGACGACGAGCGCCACGATCGACATCACGGCGAGCGCCGTCCACGCCCAACCCATCCACTTCCAAGCGCGTGCCCACCCCAGCATGATGCCGATCCCAAGCGGTATCGCGAGGGTCGTCAAAGGGTTTGCCAGCAACAGGTTGATGTTCCAGTGCGTGATCGTGTGTTCGGTGAAATTGAACAGGATGAGGATGAGCCCGGGGAGCCCGAGGGCGAGACCGACGATCAGGTGGTGTAGTCCGAAGAGCACGCGGGGGAGGCTTCGCTTCTGCTCGTGCTGTCGCCATGCGGCAAGGCCGCTCCCGCCTGCAGCGATCGCGACTCCACAAAGGAGCATGAACAGCCAGAAGCTGCTCGGCTCCTCGGGCAGCGGGTCGCGGTCAGATGCGTAGACCGTCCACGACTTCGAGACCATTGGACGAGGTTCGCCGCCTTTGGGCGTCCAGGTCGATTCGGCCAGGTTTTGTTCGAGCTCGGCCGGAAGGAACATCTCGTCCCACTCCCGAATCTCGGTGTCGATCTGGTCGTTCATCCAGAGCATCAGGACGAAGTCGATGTAGGGCACGTGTTGCGCGTGGCGTCGTACGTGGCCGCGAAGCGTGAAGCGGCCCGTGTCGTCGGTCTGCGGTTTGAACTGGCCGTCGAATGCCTTGTCGATGGCGTCGCGGATCCGCGTCGCGCAGTTGTCGTAGTAGTGGTCGTACAGGTAGTCGCGATTCTCCGGCTGCACATTCCAGTCGAGGAACTCGGCCATCTCGCGGCGCTTTTCGGGAGGGAGATTCAGTTCTTGCACACGGATGTCGCGGTTGAGCCGTTTGTACAGGCCCATCGTCCCCGGAACGCTCGCCTCGCCGACCCAGAATTCGAGGCGGCCCATGAGGAACTTCGGGAGCATGTCGGGCCCGAAATTGAACATGCCGTAGTTGTAGACGCGTCCGTAGTTGAGCCGGTCGTCGTGGACCCAGAGCGCGGTATGGCCGAACCACTCGGCGATTTGGTCGCCCGGTCCGAAGGTGATGAGGCGAATCGAGAGGTCTTCGGGGTTCGACACGCGCTCGGTCGAGGACCATGGCGGCGCGCCGGCCGAAGCGTCGACGGGCGCGAATGTACAAGTGAACAAGACCGTGAACAGCACGACGAGATTCTTAATCGAACGAATATCCAACATTGACGTGTACCTGTCCGAATTTCTCGCCAGCTTGGCGATTGAGCACGATGCCGTAGTCTACCACGACTGGGATCTGGTCGAGGATTAGCGCGCGAAGACCAACTCCGCCAGCCACTCGGATGAGTTGCGTGAGGTCCCCGGCGAACGCATCTTCGTAACAACGGCGCTCTTCGAAATCGTCCGACCGGCAGTCCGCGAGGACTCCGGCGTCCATGAAGGTCGCCCCGTAGATGCTGAACTCGCGGAGCAATGGATACCGCAACTCGGCGTTGTAGTTGACCATGATCTCGCCGCCCGTCGGCGTCTGCGACGTCGGACTGATCGGCCCAATCGCGTTGTCTTCGAAGCCGCGTACGCTCCGTACGCCGCCGAGGTAGAAGCGCTCTTCCGCTGGCACAGGCGCGTCGCGGCCAGCCAACGGAAACACCTGCCCGAATCGGATGCTTTGCCCGAACACCATGTCTCGCCAGAGGTCGAGGTAGTACGAGAACCCGACACGCAGCCGAAGGAAGCTGTCGCCGACGAACTCCTCGCCGCCGGCGCCGAGGGCGTCGCCCGAGACGAACTCGGGAATCAATCGGGCGAAGTACCCCTCCGTCGGATTCAGCGGGCTGTTTCGCCCGTCGAGGGCGATCTCCGGCGTGAGTTTTCCGACCGTTCTACGCGGCGAGAAGATTCGCTCTCCGCCGACGACGGGGTCGCCAGCCTCGAACGTCGCGATCTGTTTGAACTCGACTCCGAGCTGCGTGTAGATGCGATCGAAGAGGTTCAAGAACTCCTTTCGAAGCTCCGAACGAAGTCCCCATTCTTCGCGGAGGACCTGCTGCGTCACGACGCCGACGAGGTCGAGCAGGTAGAACGGCGCGACGCTCAGGTTGAGTTTGTCGACTCCGAACAGACTCTTCATGAAGCGAGGGTGCGAGTAGATGACCTCGGCGCCGACGAGGAAGTCGAGCGTCGTGAGTTCGGTGGCGTCGCCGCCGGCGGTGTCGGTACCGAGTCGCACGAGGTCGAACGTGTCGAATGCTCCGATGACGTGCGGCTGAAGACCTTGTGCATAGCCGAACAGGTTCCGGTCGGCGTAGAGCGCCTCACCGGTCAGCAAGAGCTGACGTTCGTCGCTCAAGAGTTCGCGGAGTTCGAGGCCGAACTTGAAGTCGACGAAGCGGGTCTCGCCCTCTTCGACGTTCAGTAATAGTGCGGCTGAGGCGGTGTTTTCGTCTTGCACGACCTCGTCGAGGCCGATGGTCTCGATGGAGACCGAATCGAAGATGTTCAGCGAACGAAGGTTCCCCTGCGAAGAGATGACCTTGTTCGTGTCGAGAAGGTCTCCGCGTTCGAGCTCGACTTCACGCCAGACGACCTCGTTCTTGGTGTCGAAATTGCCCTTCAGGAGTCTGGGGCCGACCGTGACGAGCGGTCCTTCGGCGATCACGTGTTCGACGACGACCCGGTCGTCGACGACTCCGCCGCCAAACGTGCAGCTTTGCGCGGTGTCTTTCCGCTCGCACGTGTACTCCGTTCTGTCTTCGCTCCACGTGCAGCGGCCTTCGAGTTCGTCGGCGTTCCGCGCGACGCACTGTCGGGGCATTCGGGGGGCCTCGCACGGAACCGTGCTGCCGTCCAAGAGCTTGCATGAGGTCGTCAGACGCATCAGGGGGTAACCGTACGATGCGTAGCGCTGCGCGAGCTTGGTCTGGTCCGCTTTCAATCGGAGCGGGACGAACGGGTCACCGCGCAATGCGGTGAGATCTTGGAGAAGCGTACCTTCGGGCGCTGCCCGATTTCCGCGCATGTCGACGCGCTCGATCTCGACCTGTTCGCCTTCGTCGATCTCGATGACGATCTCGAGTTTGTCGTCCGAAATCGCGACGCGATACCGCGGGACCACGGCCGTCAGGTAGCCGGCTTCGCGATAGAGCTGTTCGATCTGGCTGATGTCGGCCAGCAGCTGATCGGTCTGGAGGAAGCCGCCGGTCTCGAAGATGCCGTACGACCGGGTGCCGAAATCGGCCGTGAGCGTGTCAGCATCGATGGCGGAGTTGCCACTCAACGTGACTTTTTGGATCTCGAGGCGAGGTCCCTCGCGAATGGTGAACGTGATGACGCGGTCGAGCTCGTCGCGGCGGTTCTCTTCGCCTCTCACCTTGGCGAACGGGTGCCCGCGTGTCTGGTAGAGGCGCTCGATTTCGCGCTCGGCGCGTCGGATCTCTTCGGCATCGACGTAGCCAGACTCGTAGAACGGCAGTACGGCTCGCATCTCCTGCTCGGAGAAGGCCTCGTTTCCGACGAACTGAAGCTCCCAGCGCGGGCCTTCATTGAGGTCTAGCGCGAGGAGCATGCAGTCCCGATTCTTGTCGAGATTCGCGGCCTTCTGCGTGATGCGCGCCTGGAAGAATCCGCGCTCTCGATAGGCGGTGATGAGCGCTTGCTGGCCGTCTTTGAATGCTTTGTTGGTGAAGGGGAGATCGAGGAACTTGAGGCGGCGCTCTAGGAACGAAACTTCGGAGAGTACGAGGTCGCGGGCTTCGGTGTAGGTGAACGCGCGGGCGCCGCGAATGCCGACGTCACAGATGGTTCGAGGCTCGCCTTTTTCGACCTCGAAGATGAGGTCGACGAGGAACGGGTTGTTTTCGACCTTTTTGACGATCATGGCGATTTCGGTGCCGAAATAGCCTTCTCGCTCGAACACGGTCTGCAGGCTCTCGAGTTGCGCCGTGGCCCTGGTTCGGTCCTCTCGGTACGGCTCGCCGCGCCGGTACACGAGGATCTTTCGAAGTTCGGACTCGAAGGGAGGGGCGTCGAGTCCGACGAACTCGACCTGGCGTACGAGAATCGCACCGCTGGCCTCGATCGAGATGATCACCGAGCCGCGGGTGAGCTCCTTGCGTACCCGAAACTTTGCGAAGAATCCGGTTTTCGCCAGGCGTTCCTCGGCTGCGAGCATCGAATCGATGGAGTAGGGCGCGCCGACTTTGAGCCCGGAGATTTCGACGAAGGTCTCGAGCTGTTCTGGGTTGTCACACAGGCTCAGATCGCAGCTGAACGTGACGCGTCGGATGGGTTTCCCGATGAGCTCACGGTCTGCGTTCTCGCGTTCGCGCCTTGCGCGTTCGCGCTCGCGACGGGCGGCGTCGGCGGCAGATTCGGTTTGCGGTGGGCCGTCGGACGTCGTCGTCGGCGAGGCCTCGGTGGCGCCTTCGGTTTGGTCCGACGACTCGTTCGGGACAGGCGCGGACTCGACCCCTTCGCTCTCGTCCGAGGTGGCAGTCTCTTCGACGGGCTCCGAGATTGGGGCATCTTGGGCGTTCGCGTTGCCCAACGAACAGAGCACGAAAAGACACGTCGCCACGAAGACGAAACGTGCGCCAAACCTTTGCCACACGGCGCTAGTCGAGGAAGTGCCGATACTTGAGCTTCCAATCGATGAGGAAACTTCCAGTGTCGGTTCGGCGGCTCTCGGATGCCTCCATCGACCACTGGTCAGAGAGCTTGTATTCGAGCTCTGCGCGTTGACCACCTGTTGCATCCGTGAGGCCGGTATCGAGCTGGAGGCGCCAGCTTAGCCGACGGGTGAAGGAGTCGCCAACCACGGTCTTGAGGCGGTCGACCGATGGCGTGATGGTGAACTCTTCGACCTCGACCGCGTCCTGCACCTGACCTTCGATCCAGCCGAGGACCGGGCCGAGCGCCACTTCGAGGGTGGGGCTCGAGGCGCTGGAGGCCGTGAGCTGGTCGACCGTGCATCCGGTCAGCAGGAGGCTGAGGATGTCCCGCTGGTCGGCATATGGGTTCGAGTTGAACTCGATGTTGAGGTTGTCGAGCTGGCCGCGGACGTTCAGGACGACCCGATAGGTCTGCTGCTCATCGGATTCGACGACGCCGGAGAGCGTTAGTGTGTCGTTCGAGTCGGTGTCGACGTCTGGCTGGCGGCAGCGGTTCTGAATGTCGGCATCGGCGATGATATCGACGCGTGGGTTGGCTGCCTCGCCGAAGAACGACACGGTGCCGGAGCGTACGTCGAACTGCTCGCCTTGGAACGTTACGCGACCGTCGATGACATCGATGTCTCCCGTCAATCGCGGGTCGACGAGCGTGTTCTGAATGCGCAGTCCGATTCGAAGTTCGAGGTCGAGAGCAAGTCGGTCGATCTCGTTTTGAATGCGGAATCCGTCGCGAGCCTGCAGCCGTACGTCGAACCCAATCTCTTCGAGCAGGGGAAGCGACTCGAGAATACTGGCCTCGTACTTCTCGGAAGTTCGGTTGAACGCACCCACGATTCGGTCGGTGAGCTGCCGCTGGAAGATGGAGATCTGCTCGTAGTAGAGGCCGTCGAGGATCTCGACATCGCCTGAGACGGTCCATGTGTCGGGGCGCTCGAAGTCCCGCACGCTCAGCTCGAGCGCGGTGTCGAACGTCAGGTTTGCGACGTCTGGTAGGCGGTAGCTCATGTTGTGCGTCCACAACTTCATCACCGCGCTCTTCGGCTTGAGGTTCTCGAAAGTCATCCGGCCGTTCGCGGAAAAGAGGCCGCCGAGTGCTCGACCACGGATTGGGTCCTCGCGGTCGATTCGGACACCACCTCGATCGAAGCGTACGGTGCCGCTCAACACCGAGACCGGTTCTGGCAGGTCGCGCAGGAGAATCTCGGTCGGGCTGAACGAGATGTATCCGTCGGCGATGAGGTTTTCTGGTGTTCCGCGCAGGTTCGCGTCGACGCGAGCGAGGCCCTTCGACTCGAGGAACGACTCAGGGAAGAAATCGGGGAAGGTCGAGCGAACGCCGTTGAGCAACGCGAGGTCGAGGTCGCCTGATAGCTCGACGTCGACGAGCGACTGGTCGAGCGCGACACCGCCTTGGAGGCTGACAAAACGATCGTCGGTGCCAACCTCCGCCTGCTGAACCTGGAGGAGCTCACCGTTGTTCAGGCCGACGATGAGCGGGCCGCGATTTCTGAAGGTCTGGCCGACCGTCTTCATCTCGAAGTCGGTCACGTTTGCCAACACCTGGTAGCGCTGGAAGTCGTGGTCGAGGAAGACTTCGAGGTCTCCGGTGATCTCGGCCCCGTCGACGACGCCGCCAGCGGCGATCTCGGGATAGGTCTCGCGGAGGTCGAGGTGGTCGACTCCGAATCGTGCGTAGTAAGGCGATTCGCCGTCCAGTGGGATTTCGGCGTCGACCGTGATCCACGGGACCATTGCTCCGGAGATGTGTATCGCATCGTCGAGCGTGTTCACGACCAAGGCGACGTCGCCCACACGTCGATCGTAGATCTCGAATCCGTTGAGCCGCGCATCACCGCCGACGTGCGGTTCGTCGAGAGTGCCGTTGCCGTGTAGGCGAAAGTCGAGCGTTCCTTCTACGGGGACACCAAGCTCCGAGATCGGTCGGATTGCTTCGAGCGCGACGCGGCGCCCGTGGGCGTCGAACGAATAGTCGCCGTCGAACCCGACCTCACCTTGCGCATCGACCTGACCGGCTGCCCCCGCGTCGAGTGCGAACGAGCTCAATTTCACCGTACGGTTCTGAATCTCTGCATCGAATTCGAGTCGCCGCAGCGGCTGGTTTGCCACCGCGACATCTGATGTTTGAGCCTTCACATCGACGAGCGGGTCGTCCAGGTCGCCCTTGATGGTCCCTTCCAGCCAGCCTCGCCCCGACACGTCGACCGGAACGAACTCCGACGCGAGCGAGAGGTCGATGCGCTGAAATCCGAAGCGCAGGTCGGCCGATGGCGACCGCGGGTAGACAAAATCGGTAGTCGTACGATTGGTCTTCGGGTCGATGATTCTCGCCGGATTGCGGAGCACCTCGAGCTTTCCGGCGAGGTCGATGTCGCCGCGCTGACTGCGAAAGTCGAGTGTTTTGATGTCCACCACATTCTCGCGCAGGGTCATCTCGGCTTCGAGCGACTCACCAGGAATGGTCTGGGAGCCGATGTTGATTTTGGGCTGGCCGACCGAGGCTTTCGCGTATGCGAATTCGGGGTAGTTGATGCGCCCGAGCGCCCGAATCTCGGCCTCGAATGGTCCGTGGACGGCCGTCGTGCCGTAGTATTGTGTGAGGCCAGCGAGGTCGTCGGCGACGATTTCGATTCGAGCTGGTTCGCCGCGCCAGCCCGGCATCAACTCGTATCGCTCCCAGTCGAAGATGAAGTCTCGAAGTCGGAAGGTTGCGTCGTTCGAATCGATCGTAGCTTTCGGGATTCCGACGCGGTCGAGATACGCCCAGAGTTTCGCCCCTTTTCGCACGCGGAAGTAGTTGCCCGGCAGGAGCTCGACGCCGGTTCGCCGATACTCGACGTCGCTCGTGAACTCGACGTTGACCATCGGTTCGGTGGCCTCTCCGACCAACCTGAGCGGGTCGGATGGTGTGAACTCCACCGGGTCGAGGGGGACCTTGCCGGTCGCGGTGACCGAGCCTGAAGCCGAGCCTGCGAGATACGGGAAGTCCATGTTCAGGTCGGAGACCACGCTCGCGGGGTCCACGTTGTCGAACGTCGCTTCCACGCCGAACAACATCGTGAACATGTTGAAGAACGCCGAATGAATCTCGACGGTCCCTCGATGAAACTCCGCGCTTCCGTCTGCGATGAGGATGGTCGAGTCGTCGAGCGCGAGCTTTCCCTGAAGGTTCGAGGCTTGAATCCCCGCGGCTTCTGCCCACGGAATCATGAACTTGGCGCCACCATCGATCTCTTCGAGCGTCCCTTCGACCGCGATATCGATGTCGCCGCCGATGTGCGCGTTGTCGCGCAAGAAGTAGTGCGTCGCCGGGGACCACGTGGCCGCCGTGATGGTCCCTCGACCTGCGTACTCCATCCGGGCCTTGTCGTCTGGAGAGTCCGGGAAGTTCATCCGGCCGGTGGCGACGGCGCGATTGCCCGACGCATTGAACTCGAGTGACTCCACACCGAAGCCGTCGTCGGTCCATTGCCAGTTGCGGAACTTCACGTCCGTCGCGCTGACCGCGAGGTTCGGATCGTCGGGTGGAAACCGGAACAGATACGACTGGAAGAGGAAATCGACGCGGTCCACGTCGAGCGCAGGCACGTGCATCTGAAGGATACCTTTGTCGATCGACACCTCGCCGTGCGGAATGTCGCCGTGAGGCACCTCAAATCGAAAGAACTCCAGATCCAGTGAGTACGCGATGTTCTCGCCGCTCAGGTTCGAGAGTGTCACAGCTCGAATCGGGGCGTCTTCGTCGTCTTCCGTCTCGTCGTCGTCCGACTCGATGCCGAGTGCGTCCAGCAAGTTGATGGTATCGTTGACGAATCGCATGTCGAACCGGCCGTCGACGATCTTTGCGCGGTCGACGTGGATTCGCCGGGCGAGCAGCAGCAGCGGATTGACTTCGGCGTCGACGTGCCCGGCCGTAATCATGTCGCTGCCATCACGCTCGTCGATCTTCACCTTGAAGACCTGCACGCGTGTCAGCGTGGGCGAGACCTGAATTTCTTCGACCGCGAACGTTCCCGGGAGCTCCTCGGTGAGTCGAGTGGTCAGCTCCTCGCCGAACCATTCGGAATTCACGCCGAGGTAGATCAGGACGTAGAGGGTCAAGATACACGCCGCCGGCACGAAGAAGATCACGGGGATCTTCACCGCCGAGCGGTATACCTTGACCTCGATGTCCTGCATCAGCATCGGCAGAATCTCCTGATTCGAACGCAGTCCGACCGTCCGACGAACAACTATTCAACGCGTCCGTTCGCCATAGCATTCATCGTGGCGGCGAAATCGCGTCACGCTGAGCGCGGAGGATACCACGGCGGCGCTACAAGCGAGAACCGGAGCACGATTCTAGAGGCCGCCGTGTGGCGATATCGGGCGCAAAGCGTTAATACCAGAGGGCCTCGCTCTGGAGTGCTGTTCTTGTCTCGAAAGCTCGCCATTCTCGTGATTCTCGCCTCGGTCTTGGGGTGCAGCGAAGGGTCCACCAACTCGGCGGCCGCCCAGCGCTCGGTCACGGAGTACACCATGGCCGACGGAACCGAGCTCTCAGCGCTCTCGGGAGCCATTCGGGCCGAAGGGGACTCGGTCGTCGCCAGGTTCGTGGCGCCACAGGGGCGATTCGCCATTACGACTACGGCAGAATCGGTCGGCGAAAAGTCCTTCCTCATCGACAATCTGGCACCGACTGGGACGTTTGACCTCGCGCTCGTACAGGTTGTGACCAACGAAGAGATCGAAGGTTGCGGCACGGTGCCGGCGCTACTCTTCTGTTTCCAGGCTCAGGCCGCGGTGGGTGAAGCTTGCCCCGCCGAAGGATGTCCCACCGGAACTCTCTGCGACGGCAGCGTGTGTACAGCTACCAACGCCCTCAACCGGTGCGAATCTACTCTGAGCGACGTCGAATCGAATCCGACTCGCAAGGTGCTCACGCTTTCGCCCGACCCGTGTACTCGGTCGTACTTCCTGGTGGAGCCGCCTCCAGTCGAGACCGTGCGATTCGCGGTGATTGGGAGCGGTTCTTACATTGAGATACTCGAGCGCCTTCGCCCCGACGTGGATGCCGGGAGCGTCGATTTCGTGCTCTTCTTGGGAGACAACCTCGCGGGGGCGGAAGCCGAGAACGTGGCTGAAATGAGCACTGTGGCTCGGGAGTACCCTGTTCCGATTATCGCCTTGCCGGGCGAGGTCGAGATTTCGGTCGAGGACTCGCCTCGGTTCGTGTCGCGATTCGGACCGGGTGAGTTTGCTTTCCAGTATGGCCCACTGCGTGGGTTCGCGTTCACTTCGGCTGGACGCCACCTTGGGACGCGCGGGCTCGACCGGATTCGAGCGCTGATTCGACAGGTTCGAGCAAACGACGAACCCGGCGACGATTTTCCGGTGATGGCGTTCACCCACGTTCCACCGGTGGACCCCAACGGTGCTCGAGACTTCGGGTTTGTGAACGAGATCGAAGCGGCGCGCACCATGAGTATCTTGAACGAACAAGGCGTCGAAGCATTGATCGCTGGTCACGTGAGTGGGGGAGAGGCCACGATGCAGGGTGGGCTCGAGATCATCACGACGGTCGGCGAAGCTCCGCTCGTCGGTGGAGGAGGAGAGATTCTCTGGGTCACGGTCGGGCCGGCCTCGGAGGTCGACGGACGGGTCGTCGGTGACTACGCGTACTCGATCGAGCGCGAACCGAGATAACTACTGTTCGAGCGGATGGCTGTCGGCCGGTTCTGCCGACCATTCCCACATGGACCCTGCGTAGTTTGCGGCGTTCTTGAAGCCGAAATGCTGAAGCACGCCCGTGAACCAGCCTGAGCGAACACCGCCGGTGCAGTAGGCAACGATCGTCTGGTCTTCGGTGATGCCGCGGGCGTTCAGAATCGCGACGATCTCTTTTCGCGGTTTCAGGGTGCCGTCCGGTTGGACCAAGTCGCGAAACCAGAGATGCTTCGCCCCGGGTAGGTGGCCGCCGCGCTTCTCGCCGTAGGGCGTCTTTCCGTTGAATTCACGTTCTTCGCGCGTGTCGACGAAGACGATGTTCGAACCGATCGCCTGCTTCACTTTCGCCTTGTTGACCGCAAACTTGTTGGTCCGCTTGATTGTGAATCCGGCGGACTTTGGGGCTTTGACTGGTACGATGGTCGTCTCGTGACCTCGTTTGACCATCGCCTGGTGGCCACCGTCGACCCAGGCCGCGTCTTCGTGGCCGAGCGTGCGGAGCATCCAGACGATTCGGCCAGCTTCGCCCCATCCGTTTTTGGCGTCGTCGACCACAACGACTCTGCGTCCGTCTTGCACGCCGTGTTTGACGAGAATCTTCGCGAGCTTCTTGTCGCTGGCGATGAGGCGGCCGCGGTTGGTCTTCGAATCAGGGGTGAATTCGGTCCAGTCGGCGTGAACAGCGCCCTCGAGGTGACCTTTCGTGTAGGACCACGTCGAGCGTGCGTCGAGCAGCAGGGCTCCGTCGGCGACGTGCTTCGAGGCAGCGTCGGCGGAGATGATCCACGGCATGGCGGCGAAGGCCGTCGAGGGGAGAAGGAGCAGGAAGAGCAGGAAGCTCCATGTCGTCAGGCGGTGCGTCACGTTGGTCCTCCAGCGTGGAACAGTAGTACGACGCGGTTCGACCTTACCGGATTCAAAACAGAAGCGCCCCGCCTTTGGAGAGGCGGGGCGCAGGTGTTTTGAGGCGCGAGAGGGCTAGCTAGCGGCCTCTTCCTTCTCTTCTTTCTCTTTCTCTTCGTTTTGCTCGGGAAGAAGTCCGTAGTGCTCGCGGATCTTCCTTTCGACTTCCGCCATCATGTCGGGGTTGTCGCGCATGAACTGCTTCGCGTTCTCACGGCCCTGGCCGAGGCGTTCGTCGCCGTAGCTGTACCACGAGCCGGCTTTGTCGATGACGCCGAGCTCCGATCCGAGGTCGATGAGATCGCCTTCGAGCGAGATGCCGGTGCCGTACATGATGTCGAATTCGGCCTCTTTGAACGGAGGTGCGAGCTTGTTTTTGACGACCTTCACACGAGTGCGCGAACCGGTGATTTCGTTGCCGTCCTTGATCGCGCCGATTCGACGGATGTCGAGGCGGAGCGAGCAGTAGAACTTGAGCGCGTTTCCGCCGGTGGTGGTCTCGGGGTTGCCGAACATCACGCCGATCTTCATACGCGTCTGGTTGATGAAGACGACGCAGGTCTTCGACTTCGAAATGGTACCGGTCAGCTTTCGCATGGCCTGGCTCATCAGGCGTGCCTGAAGACCCATGTGCGAGTCGCCCATCTCACCTTCGATCTCGGCGCGCGGCGTGAGGGCGGCGACGGAGTCGACGACGAGGATGTCGACGGCGTTCGAGCGCACGAGCATGTCGACGATCTCGAGGGCCTGCTCACCCGTGTCGGGCTGCGAGACCAGGAGCTCGTCGATGTCGACGCCAAGCGCTTTCGCGTACTTGATGTCGAGAGCGTGCTCGGCGTCGATGAATGCCGCAACCCCACCTTGCTTCTGAGCGCTGGCGAGCGCGTGAAGCGTCAGAGTGGTCTTACCCGACGATTCCGGTCCGTAGATCTCGACGACTCGTCCCGGAGGAAATCCACCGATTCCGAGCGCGATATCGAGTGAAATCGATCCCGATGGAATCGAGTCCTTCGGATTCACCAGAGTTTCGTCGTCACCGAGACGCATGATTGCGCCTTTTCCGTAGGCTTTCTCGATCGCGCTTACCGTGAGATCGAGTGCTTTTTTCTTGTCCTTATCCATGGCTTCTCCTCGCCCGCGCTCGTTCGCGGGGAATTCTTTGGGAACGGGAACACCCGTTCAGTGGTACTGAAAAGATGTATAGTTGCGCCAGGGCAGCTCGTCAAGTGTCTGCTGCTTCTGATGCGCCCTAGTTATCGGCAGTGGCGCAGAAACGTTGCGAAAATAGTTGTAAGTCGATGTTTCTACTCGGTTTTCAACTTTCATGCCTCTCCGAGTGGGTATCGGTTGAGGACTTCGTACTTGGGTCCATCGGACGAAAGTTTGGACTCAAAAAGGATGAGATCGCGGACGTAGCAGTCGCCGAAGTCCATCGCTTCGAATCGGTCGAGCAGGTCTGAGAGGTCGGCCGGGGTTCGCGCGCGGACTCTGCCGAGCGTGACGTGAGGTCTGTACTCGCGCTCGTCCGGCGCGAAGCCGATCTGTTCGAGCTCTCGCTCGAGAGCAAGTCGCAGCAGGCCCATGACTTCGGCTCCCTTGGGGTCGAGTCCGGCCCACAAGACGCGCGCCGAGGACGGCTCGGGGAAGGCCCCCAGACCGACGCCCCGGACCTCGAACGGGAAGAGCGGCCGCACGAGTTTCTCGAGTCGTTCTTCCACGAGTGGAGTGATGCTGGAGTCGACTTCGCCAAGGAACTTCAACGTCACGTGGATGTTCGGTGCATCGACCCATCGCATGTCGACGTCGTCGATCTCTTCGACAGCTCGCGCGAGCTCTTCCTGAGCCAAAACCAATCGTTCGACGACCTTGATCGAAAGGTCGACGGCGATGAAGAGGCGTCGGGTATCGTCGCGTGTGCTCATCGGGAGGGAGGCTCCGGTGCCTGATGCGGGATTCCAAAAGGAGAGATGGTCTTCACCAAATCGAACGGTCCGAAGACCTCGTCGTGCTCCGAGAGGGTGTCCGTGAGACCCCAGAGCAGGAACTGGAGCGCCGAGTAGGCAGTGCCGGCGCGGATGAACGCGCGGTCTCGGTCGCCGAAGTAGCGACGCATGACCCAGGTTCCCTGCCCGCCTTTGTCGAGCGCGAAGTCGACTGTCCCGACTGGTTTGTCGGCGGTGCCGCCCGTGGGGCCCGCGATTCCGCTGACGGCGAGTCCCCAGCTCGCGTGTGCTCGCTCAGCGGCTCCAAAGGCCATCTGGGCGGCGACCTGTGGGCTCACCGCTCCGTGACGCTCGAGTGTCGAGCGGTGCACGCCGACCAGGTTTTCTTTCGCCTCGTTTGCGTACGTCACGAACGCTTGTCCAAACCAGCGGGATGACCCCGAGACCTCAGTGATCAATGCGGAAATGCCGCCGGCGGTACACGACTCTGCCGTCGTGACGGTTTCTCCGCGCTCCACCAGCAGGCGGCCAATCTGCTCGGGCAACGTTTCGTCGGTCCCCACCAGATACCGTCCAGCCCGCGCAAGGACTAGCGCGGATGCGGCTTCGAGCGCTGTTGGGGTGCCGTAGAGCTTCAGCTCGATCACCGGATAGTCGGCGCGAAATCCGATCTGTTCGACGTCGAGCGCTCCAATCGCAGTTTCGAGGGACGATTCGCCGATTCCGTGAAAATGAAAGGTGCGGATCGCCGCGTCGCCCGAGGCTCCGGGGAGCTTCGATGCGAGATGGTGGTCGAGAAACCAGCGAAACTCTCGAGGAACTCCGGGAAAGAAGAACGCGGTCTTGGCGCCGTGGTGTGCCGAGAATCCGGCCGCGGTGCCGACGTCCGTCGCGAGGATGTTCGCGCACTTCGGAAAGAGCGCTTGGCTCGCGTTGTTCTCGGTGAACGGACGGCCGCGCGACGCGAATCGTTCCTTGATGCGCGCAAGAGTGGATCCGTCGGAGACGAGTTCGCATTCGCACCAGAGCGCGGCTGCTTCTCGGGTGCGGTCGTCGTCGGTCGGACCAAGCCCACCCGAGCAGATTACGAGATCGGCCGGGGCGTGGTGCAGCGCGGCAACGAGTGCGTCGACGTCATCCCGAACGAATTGTGCCGAGACCACGCGAGCTCCGTGGAGGCTCGCGAACGCTCCGAGGGCACGCAGGTTTGCGTCCGCGACACGACCGTCGAGCAGCTCGTCGCCCACATGAATTGCGGCGATGCGCATGGTTTTCCGTGAGCGAGAGGGTTTGCGTGTCTACGAGAGCGGTGCTTAGGAAGGCTTCGGCAGCGAGAACGCTACTTTCACTTCTTCGACCGTGTGCTCTTTGTAGGACGCTTCATCGAGGCCGAGCGCGGAGGCGACGGATTCGATGTAGTCGCTCTCGGCGAAATCGTGGGTGAAGTCGGCGTCGGTGACGCGCGCGACCAGGCCGAGAAGTGCAGCGCGTTCGCCGTCGGTGTTCAGGCCGACGCGGGCGACTGCTTCGGCAACGTCGAAGTTGTCTTTGTCGAACGTCGCGAGGTGCTCTTTGACGTGCGAAGCGGCGTATTCGTCGTCGGCGTGTTCCGAAATGATCCGGCTGATCGTTTCGGCTTCGAGGCCGTGGTACTGGTCATCGGCCCATGCTGCGCCGGCGAGGAGCTCGGCGACGGCCTTGAGCTGGTCGGTGTCGAGGTTGAGAGTGGCAGACGCCATGACGTTGCTCCCGGGGGCAAGTTCGAGTCGTTTCGCGGAGCTGAGATCCTTAGCGGCCCATGTCGGCTCTGGCAAGGGTCAAGGCGTTTCCTAGACACCAGTTTAGGGTCGGTGATACCTTCGGGGTCGAGCAATTCACCACGCCGAAATGCGCCCACGAACGTGAGGCGACGCGAGAGGAGCCGATTCGATGGCAGACCTCGATCTCAATAAGATCCTGCAGATCGCCGTCAAAGGCGGTGCGAGCGATATTCACATCAAAGCCGGCTTGCCGCCGATCTTTCGCGTGGATGGCGCACTCATGCCGCTTCGCGAAGGCAAGCGTTTGAGCCCGGAGGACATCGGAAAGATGGCCGCTGGCATCATGAACAAGATGCAGCGGGAGCATTTCCAGAACACGCTCGACGTCGACCTTTCATACGGCGTTCCGGGGGTAGGGCGCTTCCGCGTGAACTGTTTTCAGCAGCGCGGATCCATCGGCCTCGTCTTTCGCGTGATTCCGTTCAAAGTGAAGTCCGTCGAGGAGCTGCTTCTCCCCGAATCGGTCCGAGAGCTCGCCGAAGAACGTCGCGGTCTGATCCTCGTTACCGGCGCGACCGGTTCGGGTAAGTCGACGACGCTTGCCGCGATGGTCGACTACATCAACTCGACGCGAACCGACCACATCGTGACGATCGAGGATCCGATCGAGTTCCTGATTCGCGACAAGAAGAGCATCATCAACCAGCGAGAGATCGGGAACGACACGACGGACTTCGCTCGTGCGCTCAAGGCCGGATTGCGCCAGGACCCCGACGTGATTCTGGTGGGTGAGATGCGAGACATGGAGACGATCGAGATCGCGATGATGGCGGCCGAGACGGGCCACCTCGTGATGTCGACGCTGCACACGGTCGATGCGGCCGAGGCGGTCAACCGAATCGTCACGGCGTTCCCGCCGCACCAGCGCGAACAGGCGCGCTACCAGTTCGCGAACCTCTTCAAAGGTGTGGTGTCGCAGCGCCTGATCGCGCGAGCCGACGGCAAGGGGCGTGTCCCTGCGGTCGAGGTCATGCTCGGGACCGCCCGCATTCGCGAGCTCATCCTGGAGAAGGCGACACCTCGCACGATCACCGAGGCGATTGCAAAAGGTGTCGACCAGTACGGCATGCAGACGTTCGACCAGTCGCTGATGAAGCTTCTGCAGAGCGGTCACATCACGTACGAAGAGGCGCTCACACAGTGTAGTAACCCAGACGATTTCGCGCTCCGTGTCAGCGGTATCGCATCGAGCGAGAACGACTCGGCCTGGTCCAACTTCGAGTCGAAAGGATCGAGCAGCGACGATGACGACTTCGATCTGGACGAGTTCGAGATCGAACGTTTCTAAAGGTTCATGCCGCAAGTCCGGCGCCCCCTTTTGCCCCGAACGAGTCGATGTTCAGAACGCTCCTCGCGATCATTACCGCCGTCGTCTGCACATTTGCGTTCGCGTCGAACGCTGCCGCGCAGCCGAAGAAGGAAGGCGAAATTCGTATGGTCTTGCTGAACGTACCGGGCGGCGGCACCGACAAAGTCGCCGACAAGCTTCTCGAGATCGAAGGCGTACAGCTGCGCGATCAGAAGTGGTTTGTGCGCGAGATCAAGAAGCGGGGAATGACGCCGAAGCGGATTATGTCTCGGCCGAAGGATCTCGTCTGGATCATGCAGGGTGGTGCGGTCGATTTTATCCTCTATTTCGAGAAGGACGCGGGCGATCTGTCTGGAACTGTCGTCGGCAGCGAGGGCAAGCCGGTTGGAGAGTTTGGCATTGAACTGTCGGGGAAGCGGGTTTCTGACGCTGGGCTTGCCGCGATCAAGAGCGAGATGGAGGCGCTTCTCGGCGTAGCAAGCGAAGCCGAAGAGGCCGAGACCGGTTCCGAGGAGTCGGAGGAGGGCACGCAGGTGCGCACGCTCGACTCGGAGGAAGCCGAGGAAGGGGAGGGACCCGAGGAGGCGGAGGAGCCCGAGGAGGTCGATGACTCCGAGCCGTGGCTGCACGCACGCCTGAATGGTCAGCTTTTCAAGCGGGACTTGGTCTATGCCGGTGCGACCGGCGCGGTGCTCACCTACAAGTCGAGCTTCTACCCAGGTTTTTCGGTTGGGCTCGATGCGTTTCTGGGGCCGAATTTCGCGGTGCTATTGGACTACGCGATGGGTTTTGATTCGCTGACGTTCGAGGCGCGAGACGCGGAAGGGAACCCGGAATCGGTGACGGAATCGATCGGTCACATGGAGATTGAAGGCGGGGCGCTCTATCGAGTTGGAGCGACGTCGTCGAAGGGTACGCAGGTCGATGTGAAGTTCAGCGCGCGTCATGAGCGGTACACGCTGGGCGATGAGCGCGCGTTGCCGTCGCTGACGCGCACTTCGGTGGTATTGGGCGGGTCGGTCGCGCGGTCGTTCCTGGTGCCGCAGTTTCTGCTTCGCGGCCATATGGAAGTGTCTCCGGCAGGTCTCAACCACGCCGGTGCGGATCTTTTCGGTGAGAGTTCGGGCCTGACGTATGGGTTCTCAGCCGGGGTGGGTGGACAGTTCGACCTGAGCGATTCGCTCGGTGCGTCGTTTGGGTATCGTTTTCGGTTCACCCGAGCATCGTTTAGCGGTGAAGGGACGCTGGACTTCACCGACACAACTGGGTTCGAACTTGTTCAAGGGTTACACCTTGGCATACTCTACCGGTATTAAGTCACGTGTCTGTCGCGTCGGCGTCTGGTGAGCTTTTCAGGCGATCGAAATCACGCTCGGGCACACTGTTTTCCGTGAGCTGAGGGCTCTCGTGTCGGATCCCAATTTTTCCGCGATTCGCGCCCGTTTGAAGTATGCGTCGATTGACGCATTCGTGGACGGCTATTCGCGCTTCATCTCCTCTGGCGGAATGTTCATTCCGATGGCGCCGGAGAAGTTGAAGCCGATTGGAACGACGATCCGGTTCCAATTTCTTCTGAATGACGGCACCACTGCGCTTTTGGGCGAGGGTACGGTGTTGCAGGTGCGTCCACCGGACGACTCCAAGCCGAATGCGCCGGTTGGCATGCTCATCAAGTTTGCGAAGTTGTCGCAGGACTCGAAGGCGCTGATCGACAAGATCGTGGAGGAGAAGGCCTCAGCTTCCGAGCCGGAGCCCGATCCGGATCCCGAAACGTTGCGCGACCCCACGGCTGCCTCGGACGATCCGACCGGTCAGTTCAGCCAGGATGAGATTGTCGCGATGCAACAGGCGCAAGCCGATCCGGCTACGCGGGAGGCGCCTTCAGCAGACGAACTCGACGACGAAGAGGACGACATCGCGCTCGAGCTCGAGCGCGTCGACGAAGAAGTCCGCAAAGAGGGCGGTCCCAAGCGACTCGCCGGAACCGACGGCGGCATTTCGGTGTTCGCGTTCGACGAAATGTCGGACGACGACATGAAGGACTTCGAGAACTTCAGTTTCGGCGGCGACGAAGACGAAATCGACAGCATGTTCGATGGTCTCTTCGGCGGCGGCGACGGCGATGGGGATGGCTTGTTCGGCGGCGGCGGAGATGCTGGCGGCGGATTCTTTGGCGACGATGACGGCGACGATTTCTTCGGCGGCGGTGACGAAGCCGAAGACGACCCGTTCGCAGAGCCCGAGCCGGAGCCTGTCTTCGAACCCGAAGTCGAACCGGAGCCCGAGCCTGAGCCCGTCTTCGAGCCTGAGCCGGAGCCCGAGCCCGAGCCTGAGCCCGTCTTCGAGCCGGAGCCCGAGGACGACGATCCCATCTTCGAAGAAGAGTCCGAACCGATCTTCGAAGAAGAGTCGGAACCTGTCTTCGAACCGGAACCGGAGCCCGAGCCCGTCTTCGAACCCGAGGTCGAGCCGGAGCCCGAACTCGAGCTGGCGCCCGATTCTGACCCATTCGATGCACCGGCGACCCAGATTGGCCGCCCTGCGGGGATGGAGGAGAACCTTGCGGCTCCCGCTGAGGACGACGATTTTGATTTCCCCGAGTTCGGAGCGTCCGAGCCCGAGCCCGAGCCCGAACCTGAACCCGTTTTCGAACCGGATCCGGAGCCTGAAGCGTCGCAAGACGCCTTCCTCGACGAAGACGACGAGATCGACTTCCCGATGGCGGGCGATGACGACGACGAAGAAGCTCTCGAGCTGAACTCGGACGTGTCGTTCGTGGAGGAAATCTCCGACGAAGACGAGCTGGAAGAGGAAGAGGAGCCGGCGCCCAAGGAAGAATCGGGCGTGTACGACCTCATCGGGTCGCTCGACGACGAACCCGACGACGACCTGTCGCTCAATATCGGTCACGGAGCGCTCGCCACCCAGGCGGCCGAGCCCGAGCCCGAAGACGAAGACGAGGAGAGCCTCGAAGCACTCCTCGCGTCGGCTCAGAAAGAGATTGCAGGTAAGCAGGAAGAGGAGCCGAAGTCCGACGGGGACATCCTCGACCAACTCCTTGGCGACGACGACGAACTTCCGCCGCCTCCGCCAGACATGCCCGCCTTCCAGCTCCCAGACGGGAACTCGAAGAAGAAGAAAGGCGGGTTCATCTCGAAGCTCTTCGGAAAAGACTAGGCGCTATAGGATGGAGCCACCGATATCTCGTCGGTACTGCATCCCCACCCAGTCGATGCAAGCTACGGCCTCGTAGGCAGCCTTTCGGGCGGCTTCGAGGCCGTCTCCTTTTGCGGTTACGCCGAGTACGCGGCCTCCGGTGTTCACCAGGTTCCCCTCGGACTTGCCCGTGCCGGCGTGGAACACTTTCGCGGCGGCGGGAACGTCGGCGAGGCCGTGGATGACCTCCCCACGTCCGCCAGATCCAGGATAGCCGCTGCTCGCGAGGACGATGCAGGTCGCGTGTTGGTTCGACTCCAGCGTCGTACGTGGCTGGTCGCCGAGTGTGTCGGCGGCGGCGGCGGCCAGAACCGGTCCGAGGTCGCCCTCGAACGCGAACATGAGCGCCTGTGTCTCCGGGTCGCCGAGGCGTACGTTGAATTCCAACACGTAGGGGCCCTTCGCCGTCAACATCAGGCCGGCGTAGAGGAATCCGCGGTAGCGAATGCCGCGTGAAGCGAGCTCCTCGATGACGGGCCGGATGACTCCTTCGAGGACGGATTCTCGGAGCTCCTCGGTCGCATGCGGCGAAGGCGTGATCGCGCCCATCCCGCCCGTATTCGGGCCCGTGTCTCCCTCGCCGATTCGTTTGTGGTCTTGGCTCGTCGAGAGCGGCAAGACCGTCTCGCCGTCGGTCACGACCATGAACGAGACCTCGGGACCTTCGAGGAACTCCTCGATCACGACTCGCTCGCCGGCCTCGCCAAATGCCTCGCCGGTGAGCATGCCTTCGAGGGCCGCGTTGGATTCTGCCGGGCTGCTCGAGATTACGACGCCTTTTCCGGCGGCGAGTCCGTCGGCCTTGATGACGATGGGGTGGTTCGCGCCGTCGATATGGGCGCGAGCTGCGTCCAGGTCTTCGAAGACCTCGTACGCGGCGGTTCGCACGCCGGCGGCGTCCATGATCTCCTTCGCGAACGCTTTGCTCGCTTCGAGTTCAGCGCCTGCGGCGTCTGGTCCGAAGACCGCGAGGTCCTGCGAGCGGAAGTGGTCGACGATGCCGGCGGAGAGCGGTGCTTCGGGGCCGACGACCGTGAGCGCGATGTCGTTCGCAGTCGCGAACTCGGCGAGCGCATCGAAATCGTCGACGGCGATGTCGGGGCATCCGGCAATGTTGGGGTCGAGCGCGATGCCGGCATTGCCCGGGGCGACCCAGACTTTGCCAGCGTTCGAATCGTGAGCGAGGCGCCAGGCGATCGCGTGTTCGCGACCACCCGAGCCGATGACGAGGTAGTTGGCCATCTCGAGCTCCTTGTGATGCGTCTAGTGACGGAAGTGCCGCTTGCCGGTGAAGACCATGGCGATGCCGTGCTCATTGCATGCATCGATGACGTCCTGGTCTCGCTTCGAGCCGCCCGGCTGAATGATCGCCGTCACCCCAGCGGCTGCTGCGGCGTCGGGTCCGTCGCGGAACGGGAAGAACGCGTCGGACGCCAGCACGGTGCCTTCCAGCGACGTTCGGGCCTTCTTCACCGCGATCTCGACGGCGTCGACCCGTGACATTTGGCCGGCGCCGATTCCGATAGTCTGCGTACCTTTTGCGAACACGATGGCGTTGGACTTCACGTGCTTGCAGACCCGCCACGAGAAATCGAGGCTCGCCCACTCTTCGTCGGTGGGAGCGCGCTCGGTCGGGACTTCGAGCTGCGCTCGGTCGAGCGAAATTCGAGGGTCGTTCGACTGCACGAGGAAGCCGAGCGATGTCGCTCGAAAGACGTGCGGCACCGAGATGGGCGTCGTGGGAAGTCGCATCACGCGGAGGTTCTTCTTGCGCTGAAGTCGCTCCAGCGCGTCTTCGTCGTAGCCGGGGGCGGCTATGATTTCGAAGAAGGTCTCGGCGAGGGTCTCGGCGAGGTCGAGGTCGACCGTGCGATTGAGTGCGACGATTCCGCCAAACGCACTCACCGGGTCGCAAGCGAGCGCGTCGTCGAATGCTTGCTTGAGACTTGCTGCCGAAGCGCAGCCGGCAGGGTTGGTGTGCTTGATGACCGATGCGGCCGGTCCGTCGAATTCGCGGACGAGCTCGAGCGCCGCGTCGAGGTCGACGATGTTGTTGTAGCTGAGTGCCTTGCCGTTGAGCTGCTCGAGGCCGCCGTAATCGGGCGAGTCGCCTTCGCGATAGAGCGTTGCCGACTGGTGGGGGTTCTCGCCGTACCGAAGCGACTCGGTGGCGTGTAGTTCCAGCTGCATCGAGTCAGGCATTTCGCCCGCGTCGCTCTCGTCGACACGCCCGCCGAGCCAGGTGCAGATCGCTGCGTCGTAGTCGGCGGTGTGTCGGAATGCTTTGAGTGCGAGCTCGCGTCGAAGGGCTGCGTCGGGTCCGCCGCCCGCGAGCGTGTCGGCGACGCGGTCGTAGTCGGACGGGTCTGTAACGATCGTGACGAAAGCGTGATTCTTTGCGCTCGCGCGCACCATCGTCGGTCCGCCGATGTCGATGTTTTCGATCGCGTGATCGAAGTCCACCTCGGGGTCGGCGGTGACCGATTTGAACGGGTAGAGATTCACGCAGACGACCTGGATGTCGGGGATGTCGTGTTCGGACATCGCCGCGAGGTGGTCGTCGGAGTCACGGCGGCCGAGGAGGGCGCCGTGGATGCGCGGATGGAGCGTTTTCACGCGTCCATTCATGATCTCTGGAAATCCGGTGACGTCCGAGACGGAGGTCACGGGGATGTCGTGTTCCCGGAGGTGGCGGGCGGTGCCGCCAGTGCTGAGGATCTGGTAGCCGGCGGCGACGAGCGCGCTGGCGAAGGGGGCGAGGTTGGACTTGTCCGAAACGCTTAGAAGGGCGGCGGGTGCCATGCTCGAGGTCCTGGTCGCGAGGCGTGCGATGAGTGGGCGCAAAATTGCGCCCCTATTTCAGGCCTCGTCGTCGTACCCCGTGCGAAGTTTGTCAAGGCCTGCAGCCTCGACCTGTCGGATGCGTTCGCGGGTCAGGTTGAGTAGTTCACCGACCTCTTCGAGAGTGATACCGCCGCGATCGGCGACATCGAGCGAGCACGTTTCCGAGAGTTCCCAGACTTCGAGGTCGGGGAAGTTGAGTTTGATGGATCCCGTGTTGGGGTTCACATCGAGGTAGAGGTGGAACTTGCACGACACGAACGGGCAGGGGCGGTCGCCAACGCGACAGTCGTGCCGGTTGTTGGGTCGCAGGTGATCCAGCTCTTTGAGGGTCTCCTCAGTGCGCTCACGTTCTTCTGGCGTGAGCTTTTTGAGCGCGATGGTCTTGCTGCGTCGGAGCCCTTTACGTGCGCCACGCTTGTTCGAGGTTCGCCGTCGTTTCGGAGAGTCGGCCATGACAGGTACGGACCCGGCTAGGAGAGTTCGTTTCGAGCGTTCGTTGGTCTACGCGGCAGGGTGCTACGGGGGAGCGGTTCTTGTCAACGTCGCTGTCCCGCTGAGTTGCGTGATGAGCGGGCGAGTCGTCGAAGATCCAAGAACGAGAAAAGCCGCTCGGTGAGAGCGGCTTTCGATGGTGCGCGTGGCTTTGAGCTACTGCGCGGCGGCCGGAGCAGCTGCGCCGGTGGTGCCAGCGCTCGGCGTGGTGCCGTTGTTCGTGGTCGCGCCGCCGGTCGTTCCGGTGGTGCCCGCGTTCGCCGTGGTGCCGTTGTTGGCCGTCGTCGCCGGTGCAGGCTCTTCAGCCGGCTCCTCTTCGGGCTCTTCGGCGGTCTCTTCGGTCGACGTGCCTTCTTTGGTGCCGTACGCGTCGACGGCGGCTTCGCCAACGCCCGAGTACTGCTCGGCCGTCGCTGCGATCCCTTTCGTCATCATGCTGTTCAGCGGCGTCCAGAAGACGAAGATCAGCAGGATCGTCGAGACCAGGCCAAACAGCCAGGTCGCAATCGGAATCTCTTTGCCATCCTGCTCGAGCTGGAAGAATGCGAACCAGAACGTGTAGGGCGGAAAGAGGAGAACGCCAACACCCGTACCCGACGAAATGCGGAATGCGTACCGCGAGATGAGCCAGGCACCGACGCAAAACGAGATGACGCCGATGGTGATGAGCGTGAGCGTGATGAGGACGAGGAGCATGAGTCGTTATCCAACCAAAGAGTCGCGACCAAACATTTGACCCGACACCCCTACCCAACGTGACACGCGATTGTCAACGATCTTGGGGGGCGAGCGCGCAGAGAGAGGGATCCCAACACAGTTGGAATGTGTTTCAATCGGTCAGGCGTTGGAGCAGCATGAGCCGAGAAACCATGGACAAACGACGCAGCGACTTTCTGGAGCGGCATCCTGACGTGACCGTCGAGGAGCTCGAAGCGCTCACTCCGGCGGTTCGATACCGGCGTTATGTGATCGCGCTGGCGATCTGCCTGGCGATCACGCTCGGGGCCACCCTGGCGCTCGGATTGCGCTTGCATCATGTCGTCCAGAACGACGCTCAACCGATCGCGACGGAACTCGCCAAAGAGCAGCTCGCCGAGGTCCAAACGGTACTGGGGGCGCGCGCCGAAGCGGGTCGCCAGCTCGCCGTGCGTGTCTTCGAGTTCGTCGTCGACATTGCGCGTGACAACCAGATCTTGCGGAACACGGAAGCCCAGTGGGGCGACCTGAAGACCCGCACGGCCGGTCTCCGCGCCGACGTCGCTGCGCTGCCGTCGACCCCGGTCGAATCGAGCAAGCGAATCATGAACGGCGTGCCGGAGTTGGTCGATGCGCTCGTCGCGTTCGTCGCCGGGTTTTTGGCGCAGCTCGACCAGCTGGGGCCTCGGTTCGCCACAGCGCTCGAAGGCGCAACCGACGCACTGACGACGGACAAGTTCGATCCGAATCAGCTGCTCGACGCGCTCGAAGTAGCGCTCGATCCGATCATCGGTGACAGCATGGAGCAGCGGCTGCGCTGGCAGAATCTGCGTGCCGAGGTGGTGGCGTGGAAAGTCGGGCTCGACGATGACGTCGCCCAGCTGCGAAAGAAGGTCGACGAGCCGACCCTCAGCCGCGAGTTCATCTCGCGATTCATCGATGCATTCGTGGGCCGGCGCTGACTAGCCGCGAGCTTCTTCCCAAATCAGACGCAGTCCTTCGAGCGTCAACATCGGATCGACTTCGTCGATGATGTCGGTCTCCGACGCGATGAAGTGCGCCAGGCCGCCGGTCGCGACCACTTTGGTATCACCCTCGAGCTCGTCCTTCATCCGCTGCACGATCTCTTTCACGAGGCCCGTGTAGCCATAGAGGAGGCCCGACTGGATGGCGTCGACGGTTCGGCGACCGATGACCGATGGGGGTTTGGCCACCTCGACACGCGGCAGCTTCGACGCCGCATGGAAGAGAGCCTCCGACGAGATCGTGACGCCCGGTGAGATCGCTCCCCCGAGATAGGCGCCCTCTTTGCTGATCGCGTCGAACGTCGTCGCGGTGCCAAAATCGACGACGACCAGCGACGTTTGGTAGCGACGCCATGCGGCGATGCCGTTCACGAGACGGTCGGCGCCGACCGCGCGCCGGTCCTCGTACTCCACTGGCATGTCCGCGTGAATCGTGTCGCCCACGACCTCCGGCTTCTGGCCGAAGTAGTTCGTGATCATCTCGACGACGTTTCGCTCCATCGGCGGCACCACGCACGAGACAATCGCTCCGTCGACGTTCTCCGGCGAAGCGCCCGCGTTCGCAAACAGCTGGCGCAGCAGAATGCCCTGCTCGTCGGCCGTCGCGCGGCGATTGGTCTGAACTCGCCAATGATGGCGCAGTTCGGGGCCGTCATAGACCCCGATGACGGTGTTGGTGTTTCCGATGTCGACGACGAGAAGCATGCGCAGCTCACAGTTTCGGTAGAGGACGCACCATGCGATCTTTAGCCGCGCTCGGTCAATTCACGTCCGGACCGTGAATGCACGCGGTGATCGCAGGGATGGGGCCCGATACTTCGGGAATGTGGTCGTTCAGTTCGAGATAGTGCTGTCGGAGGACGTCGCCGAGCTCGCGGAACCAGTGGGAGTGCGGAGAAGTTCCTCGCCACTGCAGCGTGACGGTGCGGCCCGGCTGTCGGCCTGGAAAACTACGCGCGACTACTCCCTGGCCGCCCCGCAATTCGGTGCGCAGCGCGCTCGCAGGGAGCAGCGTCGCGCCCAGGCCGCTCTCGACCATGCGAACGAGCGTCGAGATGCTCGCCGCCGTCACCGAAGTCGCCGGCGGCGCGCCTGCTACCGCACAAACATCGATGGTCTGGTCCCGCAGGCAGTGGCCGTCCTCCATCAAGATGAGGCTCGCGCCCGCGATGTCCGAAGGCTCAATCGCTTGCGGCTTGCCCAGCGGATGATCATTGGGCGCGACGACCACGAATGGCTCCACGATCAGGTCGGGACCTTCGAGCCCGGTGTCGTCGAATGGCCGCGCGAGCAGGCCGACGTCGATCGCGCCAGCTTTCAGCTCGTCGAGCAGCTTGTCGGTCTGCAGCTCCTGAATCGCGAACGAGACGTCGGGGTACAGCCGTCGAAGTCGGGCCAGCAATCCGGGCAATCCGTAAGGCGCGATCGTGGGGATGACACCAAGTCGAATGGTGCCCCGCACCGACCCGCTCAGGGCCTCGGCCGCCTTCACCAGCTGCCGCGCGTCGGAGAGGATCTGTCGGGCCCGGCGAACAATTTCTTCACCAGCGGGCGTTAGAATCACTCTCGGGCGCGCCCGCTCGAACAGCGTCACGCCGAGCATCTCCTCGACCTCCCGCACCTGCTTGCTCAGCGCGGGCTGGCTCACCGCGCATTGCTTGGCCGCCTCGATGAACTGACCGCAGTCGGCGAGCGCCACGATGTACTCGAGCTGACGAATTGTGGGAGGAGAATTCATATAAGCAGAGGTTATGCGAATAGGTGCTTCAATGCACTCCGAACCGAGCGCACACAAAATGAGCAACGAGTAACCGGAAACAAGTAACCAAGACGCAGACCTAGACACGCAGAGCGGCGTCGGCCTATGCTCCAACGCGTGCCCAGGGCTTTGGGGCAATCCATTCGAGAAACGCCACGGACATGGCAACTTTCCTCATCAGACGCTTCCTTGCTTCTCTCCTCGTCGTCTTCGGCGTGGTGACGCTGGTGTTTGTGATTATCCGCGCCGTGCCTGGCGATCCGGTGGCTTCGATCCTCGGTGAGCAGGCGCTGGAAGTGGACAAGCAGGCGCTGCGAGAGTGTCTGAATCTCGATGAACCGATGCACAAGCAGTACGTGATGTTCTGGGGCGACGTGCTCGACGGAACACTCGGCGAGCTGTGCGATGAGCGCGGGGTGACGGTGACCGAGAAGTTGGTCGACGCCATCCCGTCTACGTTCCAGCTCGCGTTCGCGAGCCTTCTGGTGGCGATTCTCATCGCCATTCCGCTCGGCGTTTTGGCGTCGCTTCGACCGTACTCGTGGATCGACAACGGGTCTGCGGTCGTCGCCCTCCTGGGCATCTCGATACCGAACTTTTGGCTCGGTCCGATGCTACTCATCCTATTCAGCCTCACGCTGAACGCGCTCCCGAACCCCGGCAGCGAGGTCGCTGGTTTGTCGGCGCTCGTCTTACCGGCCATCACGCTCGGCACCGCGCTGAGCGCGAAGCTCATGCGGATGACCCGTTCATCCATGCTCGAAAAGCTCAACCTCGACTACGTGCGAACGGCGAGGGCGAAAGGCCTGTCGAAGTTCCGCGTGGTCATGAAGCACGCCTTCCGCAACGCGCTCATCCCCGTCGTTACGATCCTCGGCCTGCAATTCGGCGCGCTTCTGACCGGCGCCATCATCGTCGAGAAGGTCTTCGCACGCCCCGGAGTCGGCACGCTGCTGCTCGATGGAATCGAAGCCCGGAACTACATGATCGTTCAGGGCTGCGTGATCTTCATCGCGTTCTCGTACGTCGTCGTGAACTTCGTCGTCGACCTCGTCTACGGACTGATCGACCCGCGCATCCGGTACGAGTGATGGTGAAAATCTTTGGAAAACTCGGACTCCCGGTGCGCGATGGCGCAAAGGTGCGCGGCCTCGCCTGGATCGGGCTCGCCATCATTGGCGTGGTGCTGTTCGCGGCGATCTTTGGGCCGATGCTCGCGCCGTACGAGCTCAATCGAGTCGACGTCACCCGGCAGCTTCAGGCGCCTTCGAGCCTGCACTGGCTCGGTACCGACGAGAATGGTGCCGACGTCTTCACGCTCATCCTCTACGGAGCTCGCGTTGCTGCCATCGTTGGCTGTACCACGGTGACGATCTGCTCGACTGTCGGAATCACGCTCGGTTGTATCTCCGGCTACTTCGGCGGCTGGGTCGACGAAGTGATCATGCGCGTGACCGAGGTTTTGATGGCCTTCCCGGGCATCCTGCTGGCCATCCTCATCATCTTCATCACACAGGAACCGAGCCTGGTCGCCGTGGTTGGCGCGCTCTCCGTTTCGGGATGGGCGAGCTATGCGCGTCTCGTGCGCGGACAGGTGCTCGCCGAGCGCGAGGCGGCGTACGTCGAAGCCGCGAAAGCGCTGGGTTTCCGCGACCGTCGCATCATGTTCCGCGAGGTCGTTCCGAACGTGCTCGCACCGGTCATCGTGCAGGCGACGTTCGGTGTCGCCGGCGCAATCTTGGCCGAAGCTGCGCTCAGCTTCCTCGGCCTTGGGCCGCAAGACGTCGCGAGCTGGGGTGCGCTCCTTGACCAGGGGGCGAGCTACTTCCTGCTCACGCCGCATCTCGCGATCTTCCCGGGCCTCGCGATCATGTTCACGGTGCTCGGGATCAACTTCATCGGCGACGGGTTGCGCGATTGGCTCGACCCGCGCGAGCTGACGAATTCGCTGTAGGGACAAGACGATGCCAGAACCACGCCTGCCCCATTTCAACCCGCACGACACGAGCGAAGAGAACATCGCCAAGGCGGTCGGCCAACTCTTGGTGGTCGGATTTCCAGACGTCGTCGAGGAGCCGCCCGAGTTCATCCGCGAGGCACTTGCCGGAGACATTGGCGGCGTGATCTTGTTCCGACGAAACGTTGGTGACGTCGAGCAGCTGGCGACGCTGAACGAGGCGATTCACGCGGCCGCGAAGGATGCGCCAGGGCCGCCATGGGTTGCGGTCGACCAAGAGGGCGGGCGCGTCGTTCGCGTGCGCGACCCGCTCACGCCGATTCCGCCGATGCGCTCTGTCGGCGACACCGGCAACTACGCGCTGGCCGCCGAGGTAGCCGAGGTCATCGCGACCGAGGTCTCGATGCTCGGCTTCAATCTGAACTTCTCGCCGGTACTCGACGTCGACACGAACCCGGACAATCCGGTGATCGGCGACCGAAGCTTTTCACGCGACCCCGAGGTCGTCGCACGCATGGGCGGCGCGTTCATGGCAGGTCACCTGACGGCGGGCGTCGTTCCTTGCGGAAAACACTTCCCCGGCCACGGCGACACCGACACCGACAGCCACCTCGACCTCCCGGTCGTGGCGCACCCGCCGGAGCGACTCGAAGAGATCGAGCTGTACCCGTTTCAGAAAGCGATCGGCGTCGATTTCCCGATGTTGATGACCGCCCACGTGATGCTGCCAGCGCTCGACACCGTGCACCCCGCGACCTTGTCTCATGCGGTGATGACGCGGCTGCTGCGCGAGGAGCTGGGCTACGATGGCGTGATGGTTTCGGATTGTCTCGAGATGAAGGCCGTGGCAGATCGCTACGAGATCACCGAGATGGTCGAGCTCGGCCTGCGCGCTGGCGTCGACATGTTCCTGATCTGCCACACCGAAGCGAAGTGGCGTGCGGCTCGTGAGCACCTCATCGGCCTCGCCACGCGAAACGACTTGGACCGTCATCGCGTGTTCCAGTCGGCCAATCGCATCATGGATCTGAAGCGCACGATGCTCGGTTCCTGGCCCCGCCCGTGGGTACGACCGCCGTTTTGGCGAGACGAACTCGGGAGTGAGCGCCACCTGGCGGTGATGGCCGAGGTCACGCGCGCGGCGATTGAGGTGGGCCCCGACCCGACCGAGACGATTCATTGATGTTCCGCTTTGATTTGAACGCCTTCCGTTTGCCGGTGGCGCGCGGTATCGTTCGGCACTGATTTCGATCCGTGATGCGTCGACAGCTATCCTGTCGACGTAACCATTCCTCCGGCGCCGGGTTTCGATGACTCGAACGCTTGTTGCCCTAGTTTGTCTGTTCGTCGCGGTGCCTGCAGTGGGGCAGGAAGTGCGCTGCGACGATTCGAACTGCGGGCCGGTCGTGGTGCCAAACGCGTCGATCGATCCCAAGTTCCGGTTGCTGCAGAGCGCGCTCGAGTCGCGCGGAGGTGCCCACCCCATCTTCGGGCCGTCCGGCGCGGTCGGCGTGAACGTTTCCGGTGTTGCCGCGACGTTGCGCATGCATCGACCGCTCGACCCGCTCGAAGCCAAGCATTGGGAAGGGGAGGGGGTTCGCTGGCTGCGAAACGAGACGGGCGACCTGGTCGAAGTGGGACTGGTCTATGGGGCGTGGGTGCCCTTCGAGCTCGTCCCAAGGCTCGACGAGCTTCCCCTCGTGCGCGCCGAAGTTGCCTGGCAGCCGGTTTCGCTCGCGCCGCTCGCCGACACCACACGTCAGATAGGTGCCTCCCGGGTGCTCCATCGACCCGACGGCTTCGACGGCTCCGGAACGCTCATTGTCGATATCGATTCCTTCGTCGATGTGCTTCATCCTCACTTTTTTCGGGCTGATGCGGGGCGCTTCGTCTGGATCGACGCCGACGGGAATGGTGCATATAGCCAGGGCGATGGAGTGGACCTCGACGGCGACGGAAAGGTCGATTCTCGCGAGATTCTGCGCGTGTTGGACGCGGTCGAAGTTTCGTTTCGAGGCGACGGGTCCATCGACGGAGACGACCTCGCGCTGAGCATCGGGCGAGACTGGCTGTACGCCGATCTGAACGGCGACAACGAGCGAAATGCTGGAGTGGCCGCCGGGTTCACCGAAGAAGATCCGGCCTACGGGGAGCCAGTGTTCGTTGTCGACGATGTCGATCGAGACGGAGTGCTCGAGGTTGGTGAGCCACTCCTCATGCTCGGTACGTCCAAGATTCGTAAGGTCGTGAGCGGCGAGCGGTCGTGGATTCGAGGCGTGGACCTGATCGAGGCGGCCGATGCTGACGCCGCTCGGTCATCACTTCACGGCACGGCCGTGAACTCCGCGCTACTTGGGGGCCAGCCGGGCTACATGGCCGATGTGGGCGTGGCTCCGGGGGCCGAGGTCGTGGTCTACTCCGTGCGTGATGACACCACGGCGACGCTCCAAGACGTGCCGCAGCTGCGCGCACTCGACGACGCGGCTCAGCTCGGCGCCGACATCGTCCTTCACGAGTGGACCAATCCGTACTCGGCGCAACACGACGGCTCGACGAACCTGAACGTCGCCATGGACGCTGCGCGGGCCTCCGGGATTGTTCAAGTCACGCCAGTCGGCAACATGAACCAGTCGGGGAAACACCTTCAAGTTGGCGTTTCGCCTGGCCCAGTCGTGCCCAACGCGTTTCGAGTTCCGGCCGATGGGTACACCGCACGGTCGGGCGAGTTGTTGCCGTACTCCACGGTCTACCTGTCGCTGTTTTGGCGAGAAGCCGAACAGCCGACCGTCGTCTTGGAATCGCCGTCGGGAGCAAGCGTCGAGTTGGTCGCCGACGGGCAAGAGCGGTCGATTGAGCCGGGAGTGTCGTTCATCGCGGCGTTCGAGCGCTCGCAGCGCGGCACGGCGCACCTCTTCGTCACGTTGTTCACCGACGACGGTGAAACGCTCCCCGATGGCGAGTGGGGCGTGGATGTGCAGACTGCTGGAGCCCTGAACTTGTGGGGGCGAGTCGCCGACTTTCATTCCGGTTGGGACGTTGGAGTCGCGTGGGTGTCGCCCACCGAGGGAGCGGGCACGGTGGTCTACCCGTCGACGGCCGACTCGGCGTGGGCCGTGGGTGCTTACGCCGGCGTTGTGGCTGGGGCGCAGGATGTTGGCGAGCTGCGTGGATTTTCCGGAAGAGGTCCTCGGATCGATGGAGCGCCGGTTTTGGACATCACGGCGCCAGACGACCCGGTCATCGCACTCGCTGGCGTCGAACGGTTCCTCGAGATCGGATTTGGCCGCAGCTGGTTTGTGCGGTTCGGTGGCACGAGCGGCGCAGCCCCACACGTCGCGGGGACTTTTGCGCTTCTGCGGCAGCAAGACCCGTCGGCCACAGCACGGGAGCTCGAAGAGATCATGGCCGCCTCTGCCGATTCGGCTGACCTAGTTCCTTCGGTCGCAGCGTTCCCGGACTCCGGCTGGGGCTGGGGCCGACTCGACAGTCATTCGGCCATCTTTGGAGCCCCCGCGGAGCCCAACGAAAACCCGGTCGCCGACCTCCGTATTGATGGCGAGTCGCTCGACGCAAGCGCTAGTTCCGACCCTGACGGTGACATGCTGGAGTTTCGATTCGACGTCGACAACGACGGAACGTGGGAGACCGAGTGGACCGAAGTGGCCACACTTGCCGCAGTACCGGCAGCCGGTGAGCGAGCCCGAGTCCAGGTACGCGACCCAGGCGGCGCGACGTCAGGTGCGCTCGTCTTGAGGGCGCCGGAATCGGGCGCCGACGCTGGCCCGGATGCGGGCGGGGATGCCGGTGCCCCGGATCCACGGGAGCCGGGCCGAGGCTGTTGTTCGGTCGCTCGCGACGGCCAGATTCCGGGCGCGTTCGTCTGGCTCCTCTTCGCCCTCGCCGCAGCACTCGCGATTCGTCGAGATCGATTGGCAGCGCTCTGAACCCCACATTTCTTCACCGTTCCCGGGCGGCGTGTTAGTCTCGGCGTTCAAGTGATCTACATTGCGACGGTCCGAGGGACACATGGCCGAAGAATTCGGCAAGTATCAGTTGGTCGAGAAGATCGCCCAGGGCGGCATGGCCGAGGTCTTCCTCGCCCGCCAGTCCGCGGAGATCGGCGGGTTCGAAAAGGAACTCGCCATCAAGCGAATCTTCCCGAATCTGGCCTCCGAAGAGAGCATGCGAAACATGTTCCTCGACGAGGCCCGGATTGCGGCCAATCTGAATCACCCCAACATCGTGCAGGTGTACGACCTGGGCCAGGTCGACGACTACCTCTACATCGCGATGGAGTTCGTCGAGGGCTACGACTTCCGCACGATCTTGGAGAAAGGCTTCAAAGACGGGAACGAGGTGCCGATCAACCTCGCGGTGAACGTCGTCGCGAACGCTGCAGCGGGTCTGCACTTCGCGCACACACGCACCGACTCGAACGGCGAGCCGATGCGGATTGTCCACCGCGACATGTCACCGCAGAACATCCTGATCAGCAACGAAGGGCACGTGAAAGTGTGCGACTTCGGCATTGCGAAAGCGGAAGACCGCATCGGGATGACGCGCGCCGGCGAGATCAAAGGCAAGATCGCCTACATGTCTCCGGAGCAGGTGCGGGGCGCCGAACAGCTCGACCACCGCAGCGATATCTTCGCGCTTGGAATCGTCCTCTACGAGGCGACCACGATGCGTCGATTGTTCCGTGGAGAGTCCGACTTCGACACGATGCGCGAGGTCGTCGAAGGCGAGATCGAATCACCGCGCGACATCCGCGCGGGATATCCGGCTGACCTCGAGCGAATCGTCTTCAAGGCGCTCGAACGAGACCCCGACGATCGATACCAATCGGCCGAGGAGATGCAGCTCGCCCTCGAAGATTGGCTCGTGGCCAACGGCGCCTCCACATCGCCAGTGCACTTGTCCCGATATCTGAAGAACCTCTTCGCCGAGCCGGAAGAATCGGCGGACGAAGACTTCTCGTTCGACGACAAGACGCAGGTCGTCGACGTCGAAGCGAGGATTCAAGAGGAAGATAGCAAGGTCACGAAGACGGATACCGGCCAAGCGTCCGACGCGGAATACGAGGACGAGATTGAGGACGCGCTCGCCGCCGTGTCGCAAGAGACGGTGATCACGGAGCCGCCGCCCGAGTATCAAGACGACGATCCCCAGGCGCCGCAAGACTTGAGCGACGACGCTGGAGTCGACGCTCCCGTGGTTGCAGAGTCCAACTCGATCGAGATCTCACCGGATCTGAAGCCTCCGGCGAGCCAACCGGACGACGAGCCGGCGCCTGCGATCGAGAGTAAGAAGATCGTCGCATCGTTGCCCACGCCTTCGCTTTCGGCGATTCGTCCGCCGACAGCGGCGGCTCCAGCTGAACCAGAGTCGGCCGAAGAGCCGGAACTGGCTGCCGACGCGCCTGCGGCCGCGCCGGCCGCAGCAGCTCCGGCTGCCGGTGTCCCGACTGGACCTCCCGGGGCCGGAGGGCCTCGCGCCACCGGTCCTCACGGGGCGCCTCCACCCGGCGCCCGCAAGGGACCTCCGCCTGGAGCCCGCAGCCCGACCGGACAGAACGCAGCTGCTCCCAAACCGGCGGCGAGCCCGTCGCCGAGCAATCTTGCGCCGTCCGACCCGCTGCTCGTCGAAGAGGAGTGGCAGCCGGACAACACCGGCAAGGCAATGAAGCTCCTGATCGGGGGCGTGGTCGTGGTTGCGATCTTCGCGCTGATCTTCGTCGCCACCATGACGAAGGACTCCGAGCTCATCGAAGAAGCCGAACGCACCAACATCGACCCGGATGCGCTCGCCGCCGAGAATGTCGAGCCGCTGCCGACCGTCGATGTCGCGTTCTCGGCATCCGAAGAAGACGTGAAATGGGTGGTGAACGGCCACCTTCAAGAGTTGAACGGCGGCAACCTGTCGCTCCTCGACGGCAAGCGAAACGAAATCATCGCGTACAAAGAGGGATTCGTTCCGTCGGTGAAGAAGGTCGACGGCGACCCCGGAATGGCGCCCGACCCGCTCGAAATGCGGGCGTTTGCCTCAGAAGAGACCGGGGACATCACGATCGTGACCGAGCCGCGCGACGCGAAAGTCTTCATCGACGGCGTCATGCGCGGAACGACCCCCACGACCGTGAAGGGTCTGCCCGCCGAGTTCGAACACCACGTCGAGATCATCAAGGAAGACCGCTTCGGCTACGCCGGTTTCATTCGGCTCGAGCCGGGCAAAGAAGCTGTCATCGACACCACGCTGCACCGCTTGGATTCGCCTCGCCGCAACTACATCGAGGTGAATCTCGACGCGAAGCCGCGCGGACTCTCGGTATCGCTCGACGGCAAGCTCTCCGGCGCCACGCCGTACGTGAAGAACTTCCCGAGGAAGAGCTACATCGAGGTCACCTTCGATGGACCAGACCATGCTCCGATGACCCGGCAGATCCACCTCGCCAAGGTGTCGACGTTCGAGATGCGCGCGAAGTTGCGCGACGACAAGCGTGAACGAGGCAAGGTCACCGTCACGGTCGACCCGCCAGGCCCAACCCTCTACGTCGGCCCCAATGGCTACGGAGAAGGCCCCGCGAAAGACGTCGAGTTCCCCGAAGGCAAGGTGAAGATCGTGCTCGATGCAGACTTCGACCGGGCCGAAGCCGTGCTCGAGGTCAAACCGAATGTGACCACCGAGTACACGGTCGAACTCAAAGACAGCAAAGTCATCATCAAATGACCCGCGCCGTCGCCGCCTTGGCGGAATAGACTTACATCCACCTACAGTTGATCCGAGTGCCCGCCGTAGCGCGGGCACCGGAGCTCTGCAGGCCATTCGCGCATGGCCGTCCATTACGTTAGCCTTTGATCGCAAGAGTAGGGCGAAGCACTCGCTTCGCGTCCGCACAACTACGCTCGTGGCAAAGGAAAAAGTTGTGAACCGCCGTGACCGATCTAGGCTGCTACGTAGAAACCATACGTGCATCCACACGTCACGGAAGACACGGGATTGCGCATGAAGCGTAGACTTGCATTGGCCCTCGCGGGCATTCTCATTCTCAGCGTCGCCGCATGCGACCGCGAAACCGAAGCGCCGGAGCCGACCGAAGAGTCGACCGTGCGCGAGACTCCGCACACCGATCTGGTGCTGTCGGATCTAACTACATGGCTCGACCGCACCGCGGCAGAGACGGCCGAATCGACAAGGATTCGCGACCTGCTGAAAAAGCCGGACGCGGAGCTCGAAGCGCTTGGCCTATCGAACGTCGATGTGCTGCGACGACTCTATCGAGTGCGTGAACACCGACCCGCGTGGGTCGCGGGTGACGGTGCCGAGTTCGCCTACACCTCGAACGGCGACGCACTTCGCGAGGCGCTCCTGCAGGCCGAACCGAAGCACGCGCTCTTCCGCGAAGACGTTCATGTTCCGACGATCGCGCAGCTCGAGAAAGAAGCCGCCGAGAACGGCCTCGCCCGGCTCGAGCCAGTCTCGCTGAACGAGGAAGAAGCCGCATCGATCCGCGCCGCGGCTCGAGAGCGTTCGTTCAAGTCCGCGCAAGAGGTTGCGAGATTCCTGGCAAGCGAGGAGTCCCCAATCCCGCGACTTGCCGAGACGGCAGAAGACCGCACATCTGCGCTCAAGCTGCAGGCGACCGCTCGAGCCCGCCTCGAACTCTTCATGAGCGACGCGCTCGTGGAGTACGGCGAGCGGATGCGGTGGTCGAACGATGCGTGGCATCGCGACATGGACTGGCCCGCAGAACTTGCCGACGAGGCCCGTGAGACGACGGAGCTCTCCAAGGACGAGTTCGCAGCGGCACGCATGAAATTGGTCGCCGAACGGTCGTTGATTCCTGTGTTCGCTGGCGTCATGCCGGTGCGCCGATTCCTTCGCTCGCTCGAACCGCCGTTCGAGCAGTATGGCCGCCTCAAAGGGGCGTTCGTGAAGTACTCGAAGATCGCTGAAGAGGGCGGATGGCCCGTCGTGAATCCCGACGTGGGCGAACTCAAGCCGGGTTCGGAATCCAAGGTCGTCGTGACCCTCAAGGAGCGACTGGCGAAGGAAGGCTACTGGGAGGGCGACAGCACCGACCAGTACACGGCATCGCTCGGTCGTGCGGTCAAGGAGTACCAGCGCACCCACCAGCTGTGGGAGACCGGAAGTCTGACCAAAGAGACGCTCGCCAGCCTCAATGTTCCGGCCGAGCGACGTCGCGACCAGATTCGCCTCACGCTGCAGCGCTGGCGCGAGAGCACGGTCGGCGAGTCGGACTATTACATCCATGTGAACATCCCCGATTTTCACCTCGAGGCGTGGCGCAACGGCAAGCGCGACATGCGCTTCCGCGTCGTCGCAGGCTCGACCAAGAAAGAGTGGGACGAGCGGAAGGGCGAGGCGGTCTTTGCCCAGGCGACCCCGAGCGTGAGCTCACAGATCGAGCACCTTGTCTTCAATCCGTACTGGAACGTGCCCAACGGCATCCGCAAAGAGGAGCTCGAGCCGAAGCTCGCCGAAGACCCGTTCTACTACCTCGAAATGGGGTATGAGACCGTCTCCGATTCGAACGGTCGCGAGTACGTGCGCCAGAAGCCGGGCGAGAAGAACGCGCTCGGGCGGGTGAAGTTCCTCTTCCCGAATCCGCACGACGTCTACCTGCACGACACGCCCGAGAAGCCGTGGTTCGATTGGCCCACCCGCGCGTTCTCACACGGATGCGTTCGCCTCTCGAAGCCCATGGAGTTCGCCCAGTACCTCCTCGAGAACGAGGGCCGGTGGGACCCGGAGAAGATTGATCGCTTTTACGAGAAAGAAGGCGAGACCTGGCTCCGACTGGAACAGTCCGTGCCGGTGCATCTGGAGTACTTCGTCGTGCGAGTCGACGATCACGGAAAGGCGAACTTCCTGATGGACCCGTATCATCGGGACAAAGAGCGATTGGTGTCGATCACGGAACGGCTCGAAACACGCGAGAAGTTCGAGCTGGAAACGCCGGTTGAAACCGACGAAACGGCCCCGGTTTCTGCAGGTCCCTGAGGCCTGACGCTTGCTTCATGGCGTCTGGGGTGAGACCTTGGCGTCAATGAACCAAATCACTACAAGCAATGTTGGGGTCTGGAAGGACCCCGCTAGTTTCGTCACGCACTTCGTCGGTTTCGTCGGCGCGCTCGTCGGGTTGATCGCCTTGATCATCGTAAGCCCCGGGCCCTGGCTGAAGTCGACGTCGTTCGTGCTCTACGGCGCGTCGCTCGCGCTGCTCTTCCTCGCCTCCTCGGCGTATCACTTCTTCGACCTTGGCGAGGACGGCAACTTGTGGCTTCGGCGACTGGACCACTCGGCGATCTTTCTGCTGATTGGGGGCACGTACGCACCGATGATGGTTCACCTGCTCGACGGGGGATGGCGCGTCGGAATGCTGGTGGCGATCGGTGTCATCGCGCTGTTGGGGGTCACCTTCAAGCTGACGTTCTTTCACGCGCCGCGCTGGCTGGATGCCGCGATGTACGTGGGGATGGGCTGGCTCGTCGTGATTCCAGGCTCGCAGGTTTTCAGCTCCATGCCGACCGACACGCTCGCGTGGACCGTGACCGGCGGAATCCTCTACACGGTCGGCGCGGTGGTCTACGCGCTGAAGTGGCCGGATCCGTGGCCTGAGAAGTTCGGGTTCCACGACGTTTGGCACTTGTTCGTGCTGGCCGCTGCAGGGGCACACTTCATGATGGTGTGGTCGATGATCGAAGTGCCGGTCTAGAGGCCAACGGAATCGATGGCGATCACGTCCCCCGTATGCTTGCGCCTGCCGCAAGCATTCGGTATACAGCCCCACTTCACGCGCGGGATTTGGTGCACATATTGGGTGCTCGTCGCGTGACGAATGATTTTTACGAACCTGAGTTTGATTCATGCAAGCTTTCCTCCTCATCGTACACGTCGCCTGTTGTATCGGGCTCGTCGTCGTCATCTTGCTGCAGTCGGGCAAGGGCGGCGGACTCGGCTCGGGCTTTGGTGGTGCTGGTGCTGCCGCGACGCAGATTTTCGGCGGTCGCGGAGCTGGCAACTTCCTCAGCAGGACGACTGTCGGACTCGCCGCTGTCTTCATGGCGACGAGTCTCACGCTCGCCTACCTGTCGAGCCAGCCTCGCTCGCTGATGGACCTCGAAGCCGACGGTGGCGGAGCCTCCTCGGTCGAAGACGAAGTGATCGAGGAAGGTTCGGGACCGGCCGCAAACGCGCCGACTCCCGACGCTCCGGCGCAGCTTCTGAACGTGGGTGGAGACGCTCCAGCCGGTGATGAAGAAGCTGTCGAAGAGTCAGGTGGAGAAGAAGCCGTGGAAGGCGGCGAAGCTGCACCGGCCGATGCCGATGGCGAAGCAGCTCCAGCTGAGGAAGCCGTCGAAGAGGCGCCGAAGGAAGAGGCTCCGGCAGCCGCACCGGCTCCGAAGCCAAGTGAAGACGCCGCGAAAGCGCCGGCCGCTCCTGTGGAGAAGAAGGAAGCAGCCGCAGGCCGTGGCGCAGGCTCCGGAGCCGCAGCTGGTGCAGGCGTCGAAGCCGCACCGGGCGGTGGCGACAAAGGCGCCAAGCCCGAGGAAGAAGTCATCCCAGGCGCCAACGGCGACGGAGCTTCCGAAGCTGCCGAATAAACACCCCGTTGCACAACTTTGCGGTGCGTTGCATCGTACGGCCGGCCATCAATGGCCGGCTTTTTTGTTGCGAATTTCGACTCCGAGGAACCCATGTCTGAGCTTCTCCGACGCATCGACGCCCACTTTGAGCGACCCGCCGCTGAGCTGGGCGACGACGCCATGGCCGATTTCCAAACCTTCCTCGACAAGCTCGAGGCCGGTGAACTCCGCTCCGCGACTCGGTCGGCCGATGGCGCCTGGACCGTGAACCCGTCGGTCAAACGCGGGATTCTGCTCGGCTTCCGCCTTGGCAAGCTGGTCGAGATGCCGGCCGACGGTCTGCAGTTCAGCGACAAGCACACGTACCCGATTCAGGACGTTCCGGTGCGTGAGCGAAACATCCGCATCGTGCCCGGTGGGAACTCGATCCGACGCGGCAGCTACATTGGAAACAACGTCGTGATGATGCCGCCGGCGTTCGTAAACGCCGGAGCCTACGTGGGCGACGGCACGATCATCGACTCGCATGCTCTCGTCGGCAGCTGCGCCCAGGTCGGCGAACGCGTGCACATCAGCGCCGGCGTACAGATTGGTGGCGTGCTCGAGCCGATCGGCCTGACCCCGGTCATCATCGAAGACGGCGCGATGCTCGGAGGCAACAGCGGCGTATACGAGGGGGTACGGGTCCGGAAGAACGCCGTCATCGCCGCAGGGTGCGTCGTGACCGCTTCGACGCCGGTCTATGACTTGGTCAACGAGACCGTCTACCGGTCGACTCCAGAGGCCCCTCTCGAGATTCCAGAGAACGCTGTCGTCATCCCGGGAAGTCGGCCTGCGAAGGGCGAGTTCGCCAAGGCGCACGGGCTCCAGATGGCGGCGCTGCTCATCATCAAGTACCGCGACGAGAGCACCGATTCGCGCACCGCGCTCGAGGATCTCTTGCGATGACGATTCGGCTCGCATCTCGAGCGGCCGCAATCCAGCCGACCCTCATCCGCCAAATCACCGATCAGGCGAAGCCGTCGAGCCTTCATCTTGGGCTCGGGCAGCCTGACCTTCCGGTGCCGGACTTCGTTCGTGAGGCCGTGGAGGCACAGGTCACGGCCGGATACGCGCCGTACTCACCGAACCTCGGACTACCGGTCGCGCGCGAGGCGGTAGCCCGTCGATACGGCTGCGACGCCTCGGAGGTGATGCTCACGGTGGGAGTTCAGGAGGCGATGGCCGTCGCGATTCTCGGCGCGGTCGAGCCCGGCGATGACGTTCTGGTGCCCGACCCGGGGTTTCCCGCGTACGCCAACCTCGTGCGAGCGGCCGGAGGAACACCGGTCTCGTATCGACTCGCCGCCGACTTCGGATTGGACGTCGACGCCATTCGCGACGCCGCCACTGCGCGCACCACTACGGTCATCTTGAACTCGCCGTCGAACCCGACCGGAGGCATCGCCGGGCGCGCCGCGCTCGAAGAGCTCGTGGCGTGGTGCGAACAGCGCGAAATCGGCTGGATCAGCGACGAGATCTACGAAGACTTCGTGTGGACTGGCGAGCATGTGTCTCCGCGCGAATTCTCCAGCGGCTCGGGCATGGTGATGGGCGGGCTATCGAAGCTCTGTTCCATGATGGGCTGGCGGCTTGGCTGGCTCATCGCAGCGCCGGAAACCATCGAGTCGCTCAAGCCGCTGCATCAGCACCTCGTGACCTGCGCACCCACGCTCGCGCAGCACGCGGCGGTTGCTGCACTCGCGGCACACGAATCCATCGCCGACGAGATGCGCACGACGTTCGCAAGCCGAAGGGCGCTCGTGCTCGACATCCTCGGCCAGATCCCGACAATGGAAATGCAGCCGCCGGGCGGTGCATTCTACGCATTTCCGAATGTCGCACCTTGGTGCGAACGTTTCGGCGGGTCGCTCGCTTTGTGCCAAAAGCTACTCGCCGACGCCGACGTGGTTACGATTCCCGGCGTGGGATTCGGTGCGCATGGCGAGGGTCACTTGCGAATCGCCTACACGATCGAAGATTCCCAGCTCCGCGAAGCGCTCACCCGCGTCGCCGAGTTTCTCGAAACGAATCAACCCTGAAGAAGTTCGAAACCATGGCTGAAGACAAAGCGAACGAGAATCTCCCGTTTGGCCCGATCGACACCTCGGAAGGGCCCGAAGCGAGCGATTGGGAAGAGCGATTCGAAGTACAGCTGAACGCGCTGTTCGACGATGCGATCACTCGATTGCCGGGATTCGTCGACCGGAACTTGAAGAGCTTCCGTCGCGTGATGGGCCGCTCCGTCGCGCCCAAGACAGGCGTCGGTGACGTCCTGATCGGCGTGCGCAACCTCGCCTCGGGTCTCTCGAAGTCCGTCGGTGGGCCGGAGTTCGATACGACGACCTTCACCCACGACAAGCTGACCGAGGCGTTCGAACGCGAGGTTCTCAGCCCGGAAGAGCTCGAGACTCTGCTCGCACGTCTGTTTGAGGAGTTCGAAGACGAGATGTGGTCCAAGGTGGCCAACGCGAGCGATGAGGATCGGTCGCGCGTCGATGTCGAGCTGCTCCGCTCGCGCATGAGCCGGCTGATGGAGAAGGAGATTGCCCACGACCCGTTGCTTGCCCAGGCCATCCGGTCGGGCGTGAAGATTGGCGTGCCGGCAACGTTGGGATACGTGCTCTTCGGTCGCCTGAACTTCGCAGAACTCGCGACCGAGAAGGCCGCCGAGCTCTACGCCTCGAACCTGAACTTCTACAACCGTATCCTCGCCTCGCTCGGTCGCTATCAGGTGCCCGGTTGGGTCGGTGCGGTTGGTTGGGCCGGCGGGGTCATCGGCAGTCTCGCGATTGGCGGAATCATGGAGTACACGCTCAATTC
Organism: uncultured Bradymonadales bacterium; assembly: GCA_964384605.1. Classification (GTDB taxonomy): domain Bacteria; phylum Myxococcota_A; class Bradymonadia; order Bradymonadales; family Bradymonadaceae; genus CAYLMO01. The sequence continues at coordinate 124,301 of CAYLMO010000004.1, forward strand.
GGTGCGCGACATCAAGGGGCAGTACATCCGACAGCTCAACACTGCCCGCTACGTGCTTCTGTACGGCGAAAACCCTGACGAGCCCGAGGGCCGCGGCCTGCTGCACATCGTGCGTGGCCTGGAACGCCAGTTCGACCGCGTACCCGCGCTCACCGACCAGATCATGGACGAGAACGTCCTCCCCCTCGAGCGCGCCGAATCGGTCGCGAGCTCCGACGACTGAGATTTCATGGAACTCATCGCCGTATTCGTCTCGACGCTGGTCGTCTTCGGCTATCTGGTCTTCATCTGGTGGCTCGACCGATACGAGCGTGAGCCGTTCGGCTGGGTCATGCTCTGCTTCGTCTGGGGCGCATTCGGCGGCACGTTTTTCGGCTGTATTTTGTCGCTGATCGGCACCGGCTTCTCGGCCGCGATCGTGGGCGAAGAGGCGGCCGGCACCCTGGCGACGGTGTTCTGGGCTCCGGTCACCGAAGAGCTCACCAAGGCGCTCATCTTCGCGCCGCTCGTACTCTCCCGACACTTCGACAATGCAACGGACGGGTTGATCTACGGCGCCGCGGCGGGCCTCGGCTTCGCGACGATCGAGAATCTCGTCTACTACATGGGCGCCGCCGAGGGCGGACTCATGCAGCTCATCGTCATGCGAACGGCGTTCTCAGCGATCGTCCATTGTACTTCGAGCGCCATGATCGGAATGGCGATCGGATATACGCGCCATCGCGGCGGACTGATGTGGTTCGTCATTCCGCCTTTTGGCTACCTCATGGCGGTGCTCAACCATGCGATGTGGAATGGGATGGCGACCCTGAGCGACGCGGTCGATTCGCTCGGCCCGTTCCTCCTCGGCGTGCTGGTGCTCATGGGCGCGGCGTTCTTGATGTTTGCGCTCACGCAGCTCTCGCTGAAGTGGGAGCACGACGCCATCAAGCGCTTCCTCATCCAAGAGGCCGAGATGGGACTGATCCCGCGCGAGCACGCGAACATCATTCCGTACTGGATGAAGCGCTCGAGAAGCGGGTGGCTGCCCCCCAACGTCGACAAAGACGCCTACATCCGGGATGCAACGTTGCTCGCGTTCAGGCAGCGCCAGCTCGAGCTGAGCAACGGCGCCCGCAGCGACAAGTACCTCGCCGACATCGCAGAGTATCGAAAGCGAATCCGCTCCCTTCAGCTGACCAAACGATGACCACCGCAATCGCACATCCAAACATCGCGCTCGTGAAGTACTGGGGAAAGCGCGATGCGGCGCTCAACTTGCCGGCGGCCGGTTCGCTGAGCGTCACGCTCGCCGGCATGCAGACCGAGACGACCGTCGAGTTCGATGATTCGCTCACCGACGACCGCATCGAGATCGATGGTTCGGTCGCGAGCGGGCGTCCAGCGGCGCGAGTCTCAGAGTTCCTCGACCTCGTGCGAGAACGCGCGGGAATCGAAACGCGTGCCCGCGTTCAGTCGGCGAACGACTTTCCGACCGCCGCTGGGCTCGCCTCGTCGGCGTCTGGATTTGCCGCTCTCGCGCTTGCGGCCTGCGGTGCAGCAGGCATCGACGCGACCGATGAGGAGCTCTCTGTGCTCGCTCGACGCGGATCTGGAAGTGCCGCGCGCAGCCTCTTTGGCGGGTATGTCGAGATGCTGCCCGGTTCGCGGAGCGATGGCACCGATGCACACGCCGTGCATGTGGCCGAAGGGGAGCACTGGCCGCTCGAATGTCTGGTCGCCGTGACGGTCGAAGGCCCGAAGAAGGTGTCGTCGACCGTGGGGATGAACCACACGATGGAGAGCTCGCCGTACTACGACGAATGGGTCGCGACCGTGCCTCCTGCCATCGAGGCGGCGAAGGCGGCGATCGAGTCCCGCGATTTCCAAGCGCTTGCTCAGGTCGCCGAAGCGAGTTGTCTGCAGATGCACGCGAGTGCGATCGCGGCCGACCCTGGCGTGCTCTACTGGCGCGGCGTGACCGTCGAGCTCATCCACGCCGTACGAGACCTTCGAGTCGCGGGTGCGGACGCCTTCTTCAGCATCGACGCTGGGCCGCACGTGAAGGTCTTTTGCACGCCCGAGCATCGCGCCTCGGTCGAGGCCGGATTGCGCCAGGTCGAGGGTGTGGTCGATGTGATCCACGCGACGATCGGGGGGCCGGCGAGGATCGTTTCGTGAGCCGTTGGTCCGCGCCCGGAAAGTTGTTCCTGTTTGGGGAGTACGCCGTGTTGGGCGGCGCCTGGTGTCTCGTGACGGCTGTCGACCATCGTGTGTATGCCGAGGAGCGGCCTGGAGAGGCGTACACGCTCGAAGGCGCCGAAGCGTCGAATGATCTCCCACAGCGCGTCTTGGACGCCGCAGGCTCGCCGCTAGACGTTCGCGCGCTTCACGGTGATGTGAGAGAGTTCTTCGAGGGTGAACGCAAGCTCGGGCTTGGTTCATCGGCCGCAAGTTGTGTGGCGATGGCGGCCCTCGCGCTGGGCGACGCGTCTGACGCGGATCGGGTCTTCGAGGTTGCTGGCACCGCCCACCGCGAGTTCCAACGAGGGCGCGGGAGTCACGCCGACATCGCTGCGTCGACGTACGGCGGTCTCATCGCATACCGTTTGCACGAGGCCGTTCCCCCTTTCCCACGACTGGGCGCGGAAGCGGTGGATGGGACGTCACAGATTGCGTTCGCGCACCTCGGACGTGTCCCGTGGCCGAAGAAGTACCGAGCGAGAGCATATTGGCTGGGCGAGCCGGCTTCTTCGACCGAGCTCATTGGGCGAGTCGAGCCGGCGATTTCGGCAGGCGAACCGGCTGCGCTCGAGGCGCTCGAAGCCATCTCGACGTCGGCACAGCAGGCGATCGAGGCACTGCGTACAGACGCCGACTTGCTCCCGATCGTGCTCCGCGCCCATCACGCCATGAGAGCGCTCGGTGCCGCCACGGGCGCACCGATTGTGACCGAGCCGGCCGAGGAGTTGTTCCAAACGGCCGAAGGATTCGACGTCGCTGGAAAGATGAGCGGAGCCGGCGGCGGCGACTTCGCCATGTTGGTTGGAGCTCGAGATTCCAACTGGGCGGCGATCGAAGCCCGACACCCCGGTCTTTGGCTCGACCTCGAGTTCAATGTTGCTGGAGTCGCGAAGGTCGAGTGAACGACGGAACTTCGCGGGCCAATCGTTGTCTCAAACCACATGGATACGATTGAGTCGCAATTCGTCAGCGCCGTGCTGCACGTCGCATTTCTCATCCTCTGTTTCATGGTCCCGGCACACGCGGCGGTCGAACGTCTCGAGCCAGACATGGCGTTCGAGCGCTGGGTCGAGGCGCGCATCGTGGTGACGGCGCCGCCCAAGACTCGGGAGGTGTCGTTCGCGGTCGAACACGTCGATGGCTTCTTTGTCGGCGGAGGGCAGGGAACTGTAGCCGACAATGGCGCCGGGCCAGAGTGGGGCGGGGCGGTCGGCGCGACGGCGAAGGCGCCACGAAAGGGCCCGCACGAACGCAGCAGTGGCGAGGTCATCAGCGAACGCACTCGAGTCGATTCTGGGAACGCGCTCGAAGGCGTCGCGGGCGAGGACGCAGCCACGAGCGACGAGGTCGTTGGTCCGCTGGCCGACGGCGCCGACGGCGGGGGCGGGACCGGACATGCGGAACGCGACGAGCCCGAGCCAGGCTCGGGTTCAGGAGGAGTCGGATTCGGCGCGTGCGGCTGTGCCGACCCAAGCAACATGGGGCGCGGCAGCTCCGCCGGGAGGGGCCTGCCGATGCTCGGAAAGCCTCGCGTGTTGCCGGAACCTCAGCTGGAGCGAACTCCGTCCAGCCCAGATTTCATCGTACCCACCATATCAGCGGCGAAGCCGGTGGTGTCGTGTGCGCCGTGCGCGGCCATCATCGAACGGGTGATTCAGGCGCACATGCGCGAGATTCGCTACTGCTACGAACGTGCGCTAGAGCGAAACTCGAGGCTCGAAGGCGAACTGATGCTCACGCTTCGAATCCCGAAGCAGGGAGGGGTGCCGATCGAAACGTCCGCCTCGCTTCCGATGCCAGCCGACCAGCTCGAGTCGTGCGCTCAGGACCGAATGAGTCGATGGATCTTCCCTGAGCTTCCGCACGACGCTAAGGCGAACTTTCCGGTTCGTTTGAGTCGGATGTAGCACCCGGGCGATCGAGTCTGCTTTTGTCGCGGTCCGAAGCGGGTGCGAACCGACTTATGGGCAGCCGCAAACGGTGAGCATGTCCTGGCAGCAGTCGCCGAACTCGATGCAACCGGGGTCGCAGAAGCAGTCTCCGACGCGCCCAGCCCCGCATCCGATGCTCGAGCAGGTTCCGGTGCCGGTCGTCGTGGAATGGCAGTCTGCCCAGTCGGTGCACGCATTTTCACCTGGGTCGCACTGACCCACGGTAGTCAGGCAGTCCGCGCTGCAGGTGCCAGCGTTCTCCCCGCAGATCGCGTCGCACGTGCCGTTTCCGCAAAGGGATTGGCCGACGCACATTCCGGCTACACACGTGTCACCTACGGTGCACGTTTCGTTGTCGGAGCAATTGCTGCCGTCCGGAAGGTTCACCAGCGTGCAGTCGACACCGTTGGGGGTGTTGCTCAACTGGCACATCACCGGCGAAGGGCAGGTGTAGGGCTCGCCTGCGCACGTGCCCGCGCCGTCGCAGACGTCGTTCCGCGTGCTGAGATTGCCATCATTGCAGGTGGTCGCCGCTGGCTCGTAGATGGTGTTGCAGTCGACCCCGTTGGGAACCGACGAGACGACGCACTGACCAGATGGGCAGACGATGGGCGTACCTTCGCAGGCCCCGGCGCCGTCACACTGGTCGCCGGCAGTGCCGAGATCAGCGTCGTCGCACGTGGTTCCGGCGAGCTCGAAGGTCACGTCGCAGCCGACCCCATTCGGCGTGGATGTAGCTTCGCATTGGGAGGGCGTGCAGTCGATCGGAGTGCCAGCGCAGGTACCGGCGCCGTCGCATACGTCGTTCGCACTCGCGGCGCTCGCGTCGTCGCAGGTGGTCCCGGCTCCCTCGAAGACCACGTCGCAGTCGAGGCCGTTTGGCGTCGAACTGACTTCGCAAACGTCGGGGGTGCATGTGTAGGGCGTTCCAGCGCATCCACCGGTCGCGTCACACATGTCACTTTTGGTCGTCGCCGAACCGTCGTCGCAGGCCGCGCCGGCTGGCTCCAATACGATGTCGCAATCGATCCCGTTCGGTGTCCCCGATGCCTGACACGGCAGACGCGGACATACAATTGGATTGCCTACGCATTGGCCGCTGCCGTTGCACGCGTCGTTGCCGGTGGCGAGATCGCCGTCGTTGCAGGCGGTGCCGGCGGCGCTTGGAACTCGTTGACAGTTTCCGTCGGCATCGAGCGAAGCACTGTCTTCACACTGCATCGGCTCGCAGGCGATCGGTGTGCCCGCGCATGCGCCTGCGCCGTCGCACAGATCATTCTCGGTCGCAGCGTCTCCGTCGTCGCAAGCTTCGCTGGCCGCGCGGAACACGACGTCGCAGTCGACACCGTTCGGCGTCGACGAGACCATGCATTGGGTAGCCACACATTCGATGGCTTCGCCGGCACATGCTCCGCCGGAGCAGACGTCGTTTGCCGTCGCGAGGTCACCGTCGTCGCAAGTCGCCACATTTGGCGACGTCGAGCAGGATGCCGCGACACACGAGTCGTCTGTGCAAGGATTGGAGTCGTCGCAGTCCGAGTCGGAGCGACAGCTCGGTGTTTGAGCATCAGGCTCTGTCGTGCCGGCGTCGCTCTCGGTACCTACCGAGGCGTCGGTCGCAGCGTCGGTCGTAGCTTCGTCTGGATTCCAATCAGCCTCGGAGGGGGATTCGTCGCTGCATGCGCCAAAGACGAACAAGACGCAAAGCAGAACAATCGATCGGCAAGTTTTCACGGGGCCCCCAAGGGTAGGTCGTCGGAGTATGGATGGCCTCGAAACGTTCCACAACCACATTCGACTACGCCACTTTCGCCTCAGGGCTTCGTCCACCCAATCTCGGCCGCGGTCGCCTCGCCGATCACCACATCGTTCCATGTGGCAGGCTGTACGAATTTGGTCTCGGACTTCGCGATGTTTCGACCCATGATCTCGGCCTGAGTCTGCGGGTAGAGAGGCACCCGTCCTGGATCGGCCAGACCTTCCTTCGTGATTGTCGATCCGTCGTAGCTGTACTTGTCGGTCGCACCGAGTGTGTGCAGGAACTCATGCACAGCCGTGTACATCGCGAGGAAGACCGTTTCGTCGGCAAAGTCGACTTCGACGACGCCGACCTCGCCCCCTTGTTCCGCGATCCCTTCGAAGAAGAGCTCGTTCTGAATGCGCGGCCCCGTGCGAACGACGAGGTACATCCTAGAGTCGAGCGGCGGCGGGTTCTGAAGCTGGGCGTCGACCGCGCTCGTCCAGCGCCACAGGTCCCACGTATATGCCACCTGGTCTTGGAAACGAGCTTCAAGCGGCAGCTCCGGCACCGGACCAGGCGCCTTGGTCGGCCCGAGCACATGAACCGCGACGGGCGAAATTAGCGTGTTTCGATAGCGTTCCGACTGCGCTTTGAACCATGCTTCGGTGTCGGCTTCGAGCGCGCCCAGCGCGGGCACGGGCGCAGGTTCGACCTCACCGATCTGGACGACGATCACGCCGAGCGAAACGGGCGCTTCCCAGTTCGTCCGCCGTTCGAGTTTCTGCTCGCGATTCCAACCCCACGCGGCAACGGTGACCAGGACCAGCACCAGAAATGCGATTCGCCAAGACTTGAAGCTTACGGAGCGTTGCTCGGTCATGTGCGGTCCAAAAAAAAGCCGCTCACCGAAATGTGAGCGGCATCAGTCCAGGGCGGTTCGCGCTCAAATCGCGCCGAGCGTCGCGAGCAGATACTCGCGCTTCATGCGGGCGATGTTGTCGAGCGAGATTTCCTTCGGGCATGCAGCTTCGCACTCGCCGATGTTGGAGCAAGGACCGAAGCCCTCTTTGTCCATCTGGTCGACCATGTGACGCACGCGACGTCCGCGCTCTGGGTGACCCTGCGGCATGATCGCGAACTGCGAAATCTTGGCGCCGGTGAAGAGCGAGGCCGAGCTATTTGGGCAGGCCGCGACGCAGGCACCGCATCCGATGCAGGTGGCCGAGTCGAACGCGCGGTCCGAAACTTCCTTACCGATCTTGATGCTGTTGGCGTCGGGCTTCGGGCCGGTTGGGACCGAAACGTAGCCGCCAGCTTGGATGATGCGGTCGAATGCTCCGCGGTCGACCACGAGGTCCTTGATGACCGGGAACGACTCGCCACGCCACGGCTCGACCGTGATGGCGTCGCCGTCTTTGAACAGGCGCATGTGAAGCTGGCACGAAGCCGTACCGCGCTGTGGGCCGTGGGCCTGGCCGTTGATGACGCAGCCGCACGAGCCACAAATTCCTTCGCGGCAGTCGCTGTCGAACTCGACCGGTCGCTCGCCAGCACCGATGAGGTCCTCGTTCAGCTTATCGAGCATCTCGAGGAACGATGCGTGTTCGTCGACCGTGACGTCGTAATCGACGAGCTTGCCGTCGGCGTCGGGGCCGTCTTGGCGCCAGACGCGAAGGTGAAACGTTTTTTCCGTAGACATATCGAATCCCTTCGAAGGGGCTTACTTGTAGTTTCGCTTGGTGAGTTTGACGTTTTCGAACACGAGGTTCTCCTTGTGGAGCTCGTGCTTTTTGCCCTCACCTTTCCATTCCCATGCAGCGACGTACGCGAAATTCTCGTCGTCGCGGACAGCTTCACCTTCTTCCGATTGGTGCTCGGTTCGCAGGTGGCAGCCGGCCGATTCGTCGCGCTCGAGCGCGTCGCGGGCCATGAGTTCGGCGAGCTCGAGGAAGTCGGCGGCGCGGCCAGCGATCTCGAGATATTTGTTGAACCCGTCGTCGGTCGGGAACGTGGCTTTGTTCCAGAAGTCGTCCTGAAGCTGCTCGATCTTGCTGAGCGCTTTCTTCAGGCCGTCGCCTTCGCGGGCGAGGCCGACTTCGTCGTACATGAGCTTTCCGAGCTCGCGGTAGACGTCGACGACGGTCCGTTTTTCCGACTTCTTCGCGTTTGCTTCGGCAGTCGCCTTGAGCTTGTCGAGATAGTCTTTCGTGTCTTTCTCGGCGTTGGTGAACGCCTCGTGGTCGGTTCCGACTTTCTCGGGGTGCTCGGTGGCAATCCAGTTGCCGAGCGTGTGCGGGATGACGAAGTAGCCGTCGCACAGGCCCTGCATGAGCGCCGAAGCGCCAAGGCGGTTTGCGCCGTGGTCGGAGAAGTTCGCTTCACCGAGCACGAAGAGCCCGGGGATGTTGCTCATCAGCGAGTAGTCCACCCAGAGACCGCCCATCGTGTAGTGGGTCGCCGGGTAGATCTTCATCGGAACTTTGTACGGATTGTCGCCGGTAATCTTGGCGTACATGTCGAACAAGTTGCCGTAGCGGTCGCGAATCGCATCTTCTCCGTCGCGGCGAATGGCCGTTTCGAAGTCGAGGAAGACTGCGCGCCCGGTGCGGTTCACACCGCGACCCTCGTCGCAGACCTGTTTCGCGTTACGCGATGCCACGTCGCGAGGGACGAGGTTTCCGAAGGCCGGATACTTGGTCTCGAGATAGTAATCTCGGTCGTCCGGCTGGATGTCTTTCGCCTTCTTCTTGCCGGTGCGAATGGCCTCCGCGTCTTCTTTCGACTTCGGGACCCAAACGCGACCATCGTTACGCAGCGATTCCGACATCAGCGTCAGCTTCGACTGGTAGTCGCCCGAAGCCGGAATGCAGGTCGGGTGAATCTGCACGTAGCACGGGTTGGCCATGTAGGCGCCACGCTTGTGGCAGCGCCACGCGGCCGTGCCGTTGGAGTTGAAGGCATTGGTCGACAGGAAGTAGACGCGTCCGTAACCGCCAGTGCACAGGAGCACTGCGCTCGCCGAGTGCCGCTCGAGCTCACCGGTGATGAGGTTTCGAACGATGATGCCCTTGGCGACGCCGTCGACGACGACGAGGTCGAGCATTTCGCGGCGCGGGAACATCTCCACCGAGCCCGCGTTGATCTGGCGCGAGAGGGCGCCATAAGCGCCGAGGAGCAACTGCTGCCCCGTCTGGCCTCGAGCGTAGAACGTACGCGAAACCTGAGCGCCACCGAACGAACGGGTCGCGAGCTCACCGCCGTACTCTCGAGCGAACGGAACGCCTTGTGCCACGCACTGGTCGATGATGTTCGCCGACAGCTGGGCGAGGCGATACGTGTTCGCTTCGCGCGAGCGGTAATCGCCGCCTTTGATGGTGTCGTAGAACAACCGGTACACGGAGTCGCCGTCGTACGGGTAGTTCTTCGTCGAGTTGATTCCACCCTGAGCCGCGATGGAGTGCGCGCGTCGCGGCGAGTCATGGATGCAGAACGCTTTGACGTTGTAGCCCAGCTCGCCAAGGGTCGCGGCTGCCGAAGCTCCTGCGAGCCCCGTACCCACCACGATGATGTCGTGCTTTCGCTTGTTGGCCGGGCTGACCAACTTCATGTTCGCTTTGTAGTTGTCCCACTTCTCTTCGAGCGGGCCGCTTGGGATTCCGGATTCGAAACTCATTGGAGCATTCCTGGTACGTCAAAGAGGAAATAGAGGGGGATGAAGAAGAACCCTGCCGCGACCGCGACAGCGAACGCCAATCCCGCCTTGTGAATCGGGTCGGACCACTCTGGCTTCATCGCGCCGAGCGACTGAATCCACGACCAGAAGCCGTGGCGCAGGTGGAGTCCGAGGATACCCATCACACCCATGTAGAAAGCGACCCAGAACGGGTTCGAGAACCCGTCTTGCACCACCCAGTAGAGGTCGCGCGCTTCCTCGCCGTTGATCATCACCGTCTTCTCGACCTCGGTCCAAATCCCCAGTTTGAAGTGGAGGATGTGGATGATGAGGAAGACGAAGAGGATCACGCCCGTGATGAACATGTTGTTCGACATGAAGCTCAGGCGAGAACCTCCGCCCTTGGTGGTCTGCGCCACCTCATACTTCTTGTAGCGAGCCTTCTGCTTGTCTTGCTGCAGCCAGACCGCCATGCCGAAGTGCGTCAGGAACATGCCCGCAAGGCCAACTTCGGCGATGTAGAGCAGCGGCCCAAGGTCGTGCAGACCTTTGGCGTACGTGTTGAACGCCACAGAATCAGGGTAGTAGAGCGTCAGGTTGCCGAGCAGGTGCGTCACAATGAAGCCCAGCAGCCCCACGCCCGTGATCGCCATGATGTACTTTTTACCCAGACTCGAAGTCAGGGCTTTTCGAATAGGAATCATCGCTTCTGTACTCGGTGGAGGAACAACATTGGTACCGTGCGGTTCTGCTCAATCCGAGGGCATCGAGAGAACTTGCCGTCCGAGGTCATTTGGAAAGTCCGGACTTTGTCGTGAAATGGTTTGGCCCATTACGCCCGGATTTTCAAGTACCCTGCGCCCTATGAGACGCATCGAACCGGCAATTCGGTGCACGAATCGCCGCGCTTGTTCTGTCGACGGGGCGCGCCCTATCGTCATTGCGCCAACGGGCGACAAGTGCCGCATATGCCCATGTGTCCGAATTGATCGCGATTCGCTAGAGACCGTTTGGAATGACCGAACAGCCAGAAAGCACCGAAACCCCCGAGACCACGCTCGAGACGACGCTCGAGCGCTGGTTCGTTGGGCCGCGTGATCCTCGGTACCGTCGAGTCGTCTTCGGATTCCTCCTGGCGACCGCAGCACATCTCTGGATCGCCGACACGTGGCAAGAGGCGTGGATCATACCCGACTTGATCCTCGCGCTGGGCGTGGTGGTTCTGTTTGTCGCTGGCGGCATGGTGGGCTGGCTTCTGTGCGCGCTCGGGCTGCTCATCCCGCTGCTCTTTCTGCGCGACCAGCTCACACAGTCGATGCTGATGCTCGCAATGTCGTTGCTCGGCGCGTGGGTCACGTGCCCGGCGTTCAAACGCGAGCTCGACGATGCCGCCTCGGCCGCATTCATCAAGGGGATGCAAGGCCTGACCATCCTCACCTACGGCCTCGCCACATTCCACAAACTCAACGCTGATTTTCTCAACCCGTACACCAGTTGTGCCAACTACGGGGTCGACGAGCTGCTCACCTATTTCCGCATGGAGGGCCTGTTCGACCCATGGTCGGTGGGGTGGCTCCCGGTCGCTGCACTGTTGGTCGAGGGTGGCGTCGCGGTCGCGTATCTGTTCGGTAGGCGTCGCGTCGCATGGATGCTCGCTGCGGTGTTTCACCTGCCGATCACACTCACCATGGCACCGGCGTTCGTCATGGTCATGTTGCCCGGGCACCTCGCATTCGTGCGCCCGGCCGACGACCTTCGCTGGGCCGAACGAACGTTCCCGCACCTGAAGAAGTTCGGCATCGCCACGGTCAGTGCGACTGCGATCAGCCTCGCGATCCACGGCGCGCTCCCCGAAATCTCGATGATCTTCAAAGAGGCGCTCATCTGGTTCTTCCTCTTCACGACGGTTTGGGCGTTTCCGCCGTGGACCCGTCACGCGTGGGTCGGACGCGGACACGGCCGGATGGAGCCGCCCGAGAAGAACTCGCGCGCGATCCGCCTGGCACCGTACGTGATCTGCGCAGGTTTTCTGGTGAACGGCTTCACGCCGTACCTCGGCGTACAGTTCCAACACACCGCCGCGATGCTCAGCAATCTACGCATCGACGAAGGCTGCTGGAATCATGCGCTCATCCCGGAAGGCGTACGAGTACGCGAAGACTACGTGCGCATCGACACTGTTTGGTTCGAAGAGCCCGGGAAGATCGAAGAGTACGAGAACATCGTGCTCGAACAGCTGTGGAGCCCCCCTCAAATTCTGCAGATGCGGCGCAACTGGTGCCGCGACGAGATCCGTCCGTTCCATATCTCCGGGACGTTTCGGGGGCGGCGGTTCACGGTCGAAGACGTCTGCATCGAGGAGCCCTTGCCGTTCCCCGACGATGGCATCTTCGACGTTTCGGTTTTCCCCGACTTCTTGAGATACCAGAAGAACCTCATGAGAGAGTGCCCCCAGCGATGCATACATTGACCGCAAGATTTGCCTTGGTAGCCGCGGTACTGCTCGTCTTCGTCGCTTGGCCGCTGTCCGCCGAAGCTCGCCGACCCGTCAGGGTGCAAGAGGCGCGAAGTGTGGCTTGCGCGAATCTCCTGCTGGTCGACGCCGAGCGGGAACCCCACCCGGAGCTCGTTCCGCAGCCGACGCTAGACAGCTGCCGGCAACTCCTTTCTTGGCACAATTGGTCCTACAACAAGTACTTCAAACCGGTTCTCGAAAACCGATGCGACAGGGCGGTCAATAAGGAAGAGGCGTTCAAGCAGGTCATCGGCGTGAGGAGTGACTACGGATACGCCGTGTCGCCCGAGACGCTCGAGAGCTATGAGCGCGTGAAGGAGTTCTGCGTGCAGCGGGAGAGCCTGACTCGTCACGAACTATTGCGGGCCATCATCAGCAGCCCGCTACGGTTTGAGTATGGAGCCGTCGAAAAACTCGAGCAGCTGGCCTCCGCCTTGGTGGAGCACGGCGAGGCGTACCTCGCACTCTCAGATTCCGCCGACGAGATTACCAAAATCGCGAGGCGGCAGTTCGACGAAGAGCTGCTCGAAAAGGCCGAACTCCAGAAGATCGAATCGGAAATTGTTGCCTGCATGACCCCCGCTTCGAAGGTGATGATGGAGGGGCTCGAGGCGGTCGAGGTGAAGTACCAGTTGGACCTCGCCAAGGAGTGCCTCGAAAAGCGCCGGACTGAACGCGTCGCTCTAGACGAAGAGATTGAGCGAAGAGAAGCGCAGTACTGGAATGCCGGTTTGATCGCGCTCTTCGTGGTCGTCTTGGTCGGAGCCGGTTTCGGCGTTCGAGCCTACTTTCAGGACGATTCCGATTCGTAATCGTGCGGTTTGCCGACGATGAAGAGGATGGCCGCGGCCCCACCAATTCCGGCGAACAGTGCTACCCAGATGGGCAATCCGAACGCCACCCCAACGTACCCAAACGTCGCTGCAAGCAACATCGAGGTCACTGCGTACGGCGCCTGCGTTCGCACGTGATCGATGTGGTCGACGCTGGCTGAAATCGAACTCATGACGGTCGTATCTGAGATCGGCGAGCAGTGGTCGCCGAAGATGGCGCCGTCGAGCACGGCACCAAATGTGAGCAAGAGGATGATCTCTTGGTCGGCCGCTCCATCCGTCAGATAGAAGGCGAGGGGGACCATCGCGGGCAAGAGAATGCCCATGGTGCCCCAGGACGTACCGGTCGAAAACGCCACGACCGATGCCAGAAAGAACGTGATGAGGGGCACGAACTCCGGGCTGATGAGGTCTTGCACTGCACCGACCAGATAGATCGACGTTCCGAGGTCGTCGCACACCGCCCGAATCGACCACGCGAGGATGAGGATCGTGACCGCCATCCACATCGCGGGAACGGCCTGGAACCACGTCTTCATCGCCTCGACCGGACTCAGAATTCGTTGCCCGGCGGCCAGGGCAATGGCGAGCGCACTTCCCAGTAGGGCGGCCCAGAAGAGCACTTTCGCATTGTCGGCATTCGAGAAGGAGTCGCGCCACGCGCCCCATTCGAAGAGGTCCGGTGCGGCGGCAGCGAAGCCAGTGAACATCTCTCCGATGTGAAGCCCTTCGGCGCTGAACAACGGCGCGATCGATGCTTCGTCGGGGCCGCTCCAGCCAGACCAGAACATGCCGAACATGGTGGCGAAGATGACGAACCCGATCGGCAGGGCGGCGTTCCACCATCTTTTTGGTGCATCTGGTTCGGGGCGCACCGCCGAGAAAGCGGCATTCGTGAGTGGCTTGGAGCCAGCTCGAAGCGTCTCGCCCGTCGTGTGCGCTCGGACTTCGGCTTTGTGCATCGGGCCATAGTCGCGCCCGCTCCACGCGTTCAGGAAGACGAAGCCGAGCGTGATGAGGCAATAGAACCGCATCGGCAAGATGGCGAAGAAGATGTCGTAGCCGCTCCGCTCGAGTGCAAGCTGACGTGCGAGTTCGTCGAACAGACCGACCTCGTAGCCAATCCAAGTGGAGATGATGGCGATGCCGGCGATGGGGGCGCTCGTCGAATCGACGATGTAGGCGAGCTTCTCACGTGAAATGCGGCGCTCGTCGGTCATCGGCCGCATGGTCGTGCCGACGACGACTGTGTTCGCGTAGTCATCGAAGAAGACTGCACCGCCCATGAGCGCGGTGGCGAGTCGAGTGGAGCGAGCCGAGGTCGCCAGGTGCGCGACACGGTCGAGGATGCCTGCGATTCCGCCAGCACGCGTGATGACCTGGACCATGCCTACGAGCCCAAGCGTAAATACGATGATGTAGATGTTGAATGTGTCGGAGGTGCTGCCCCAGATGAACTCGCTCAGGCCTCGCCAAAGGCCGCTGAGCGGATTCCATCCTGTACCGGCCGCGCCACCGAGCCAGACGGCGGCGAGGAGTGCGAGGATGAGCTGGCGGTACCAAAGTGCGATGAGGATGGCGATGAGCGGCGGCAAGATCGAGGTCCAGTCGCCGACCGTGCGTTTCGCCTCACCGACAACCGGTTCGCCGCCTGCCGCGAGCTTCCATTCGAGCTGGACCTCGTTGCCGACGAGCTTGGTGGTGACGTCGAGGCCGGGCGCGCCGGGGCTTTGCGTCATGCCGTGGGAACGCGGGAGGATAGCCTGCGCGATCTCCGGTGTGGGCGCGGTGACTCGAATTTGGTCGTCAGATTGAAATCCGGCCGCGAGGATGGCTTCCTCGACTTTGCTCGATTGACCTTGCGCGATCACCCGCGCGGTCAATGCCTGTGCGTCTTCGGGCTCGGCCTCGGTCATCGGGAGTAGAAAGACAGCGAGGAGCACGCAGACGAAAAATCCGATCGTCCGGACCAAGAACTCCTTACGCCCTGTGGCGGTGTCTCCCCCTTCGGTCTCTTTTGGGTCGTTCATGGGCGAAAACCTACAACAAACTCGCTGGGTAGCGCGAGTCGGCACTTGTCCGCGCCGATCCGTACCGTTACTTTGACCTCACGGTGAGAAACGAGTCCCCGAAAAGGGGGCGGAAGCGATGGAGATGCGAATGGCGCGGCAAGGAGCCCAGCAGGGAACGTCGAACGGTGGTCAGGTTTCACTGACCACGGGTTCGGTTCAGATCGAAGTTGGTGGCCAGAAGTTGTCACTGCGGTCCGATAAGGACCCCGATTTGGTGCGCGAGATGGCGGCCTATCTGGACGACAAGGTGACGTCGCTCCAAGAGGCGGCGCCGGCGGTTTCGCTCGACAAGCTGCTCATGCTGGCCGCTCTCACGGTGACCGAAGAGCTGTTCGATGCTCGTGCGTCGAACACCAAACTGCGCAAGGAAGTCGAGCGGAGAGTCGCTCGTGCGCTCGACGCCGTCGCGAACGCGGAAGCGGAGCTCGACCCGGCGTGACGCCTCGCGAACTCCTTCGCGCAGAACTTCGGAACGTGCGGGACTCGCTCGCGCCAGAGTTCCGGGCCGACGCGTCGAAGACCATTTCACAACATTTGGAGCGTTACCTCGCGAGTCTCGGCGTGAGCTGCATCGGCAGCTACGTCGCGACGGGCACGGAGGTCGACCTCTCTGCGCTCCACCGAGCTTGGCTCGCCGCGGGCGGCGTGGTGGCCGTGCCGCGCACGAAGGGCGCTGGAGAGATGGAGTTTGTCGAAATCGGTGAGGATACCGTTTGGCGAACGGGGCGCTACGGCATCTTGGAGCCGGAAGGTGAGACCATCGACGTGACCCGTATTGAAGCTATGCTCGTGCCGGGCTTGGGGTTTGACTCTAAGGGGCACCGGCTGGGCTACGGCGCCGGGTACTACGACCGATTTCTACACCGATTGGGCGCCGAGCCGACCCGCCTGGGTATCTGCTTCGAAGCACAGATCGTGGAGAAAGTGCCGAACCAACCGCACGACGAGGAGATGGATTTCGTCGTTTCGGAGCAGTGGCGCGGGGTGAACGTCTAACCAAGTTGCGCATGTCGCATCTGGTTGGGTACTGTAACGATTCATCACACAACCCAATCACGACGTCGGCTCCCCTCGCGGTGTGCCGAAAGGTGCGATCATGAACATCGGATTTTTCCTTCTGGGCCTCATCATGGGCTTCGCTGCCGGCTATCTGATTCGCGAAAAGAAGGCTGAGCGCGATGCGGCGGAGGCTTCCGCCCCGAAACCCGCCGCGTCCGACGAGACGCCAGCCGAGTAGCCGACTCGTACGAGGATTCTGACCTCGAACGCATCTTTGGGGGAGATATTGGGATTGCGACAAAGGGGGCGCGGGTTCTAGAACTGCACCCTCGATACTATCGGCTCACGACGAGCCGTTCGCGATATATAGAAGGACCATCATGGAAATCGCATTCCTACTTCTCGGCCTCGTAATGGGGGTCGCGATCGGATTCCTACTTCAACTCAACCGCTCGAACAAAGTCGTGGAAGAGCGCGTTCGCGTCCGGATCGACGATCTCAAGGCGGACGCGGTCGAAGAGACCACGCGTCGCGTGGAACGTGAAGTTCGGGACGAGCTTTCCGAAGAAGTTCGCGCCGAACTCGTCGAAAAGTACGACAAAACCGTGCTGCAAGAGGCCGAAGCCGACGCCAAGCGCATCCGCTCCGAAGCCGAAGACAAAGCCGCCAAAATCCGACGCGAATCTGAGAATGAAGCGCAAGAAATCGTGATCACGGCGAAACGAAAGGCCGAGGAAGACGCCGCCGAACGGCGCGCCGAGCTCGAGAAGGCCGAGGCCCGCCTGAATCAGCGCGAGCAGAACATCGAGTCGCGCGACGCCAAACTCGACCGGCGCGAAAGCGAACTCGAAGAGAAGAGCGAGCGAATCCGTTCCCAAGAGGCCGAAGTCGCAAACCTTGCCGAACGTCTGAAGGTCAAAGAATCATCGGTGATCGAGAAGCTCGAGAAGGTCAGCGAACTGACTCGAGACGAGGCCCGCACCGAACTCATGGAACGCCTCACAGGCGACGCCAAGATCGAAGCCGCCAAGAAGGTGCGCGAGATCGAAGAAGAGGCGATGGAGGACGCCGACCGCAAGGCAAAGAAGGTCCTCTCCGTCGCCATCCAGCGTTGGGCTGGCGAGTACGTGGTCGAACGTACGGTCAACGTGGTTCCGCTTCCAAGTGACGACCTCAAGGGGCGCATCATCGGCCGCGAAGGCCGCAACATCCGGGCATTCGAGGCCGCGACCGGCATCGACGTAATCATCGACGACACCCCGGAAGCTGTCATCGTGAGCGGGTTCGACCCGGTTCGCCGCGAAATCGCTCGCCTTTCGCTCGAAAAGCTCATCAGCGACGGTCGAATTCACCCGTCGCGTATCGAGGAGATCGTCGAGAAGACCGGCGAGGAAGTCTGGGCGAACATCAAAGACTACGGCGAACGAGCGGCATTCGAGCTCGGCATCCACGGCATGCACGCCGACCTCATCAAGCTGCTCGGCCGCCTGCGATACCGAACGTCGTACGGGCAGAACATGTGGTCGCACTCCATCGAGACCGGCTACCTGTGCGGGCTCATGGCCGCCGAACTCGGCGTGAACGAGAAGCTCGCACGGCGCGCCGGCCTGCTGCACGACATCGGCAAGGCCCTCACACACGAACAGGAAGGCTCACACGCCGTGATCGGCGCCGAGATCGCCCGAAAGTGCGGCGAGCATGAAATCGTCCGTAACGCCATCGCCGCGCACCACAACGACGAGCCGCAGAACTCCGTGATCGCGCACCTCGTCATTGCGGCCGACGCCCTCTCGGGCGCCCGCCCGGGGGCACGCCGCGAGATCCTCGAAACCTACGTGAAGCGCCTCGAAGACCTCGAACGCATCTCCAAGGAGTTCGAGGGGGTCGAAAACTCGTACGCGGTGCAGGCTGGCCGCGAGATTCGCGTCATCGTCGAAAACTCACGGGTGAACGACGATCAGGCATTCGTCCTGTCTCGAGACATCGCGCGCAAGATCGAAGACGAGCTGACCTACCCAGGGCAAATCAAAGTGTGCGTGATTCGCGAGACGCGTGCTGTCGAGTACGCGAAGTAGCAATTCGCTCGTGAACAAATCCAGCGCGTCTAACGTTTTGATCTGTGGTGGGGCGAGCCCTATCTTTGAAGCAGGACGGGAGACGACGGTGACACAACGAAAACGACGCGGAGCGGGGAGGGCGAGTTGGCGCGATCGGCGCGACACCATTCCTGCGCGCCGTCGACGACGTCGAATGCACCGGCGTGACACGCCGAGGGGAAGCACCTACGAACCAGTCGAGGTCGAGAGCGACACCGCCCGAAAGGGTGTCAACGTGCGCCTCTTCGCGGCCGTTGGATCGCTTCAACTGGCCGTGATTTGTGTGCTGGGTGTCATCCTGGGGAACGCCACGACGATGGCGGCCCTCGCCGCGTTCTCGATCGGATTCGTCGCGTTCAATGCCGGGATCGCCCTCTTGTTGAGCGCGCGGCGCGAAGAGTCGCTCCACCGGCTCGCCAATGAAGGCCCGGCCGGATTCCTTCCGGTGCCCGAAGCTGATGGCACAGACGGCGAGATCTAGCGAAGAAGAGTTGGAACAGGGTCTGCATTGGAAGGGCGACGTTGACGAAACGACTCGAGTCGCCACCACGGATCCTTCATGCTTTCTCGACTTCACAGTTCGATTCACTCCATTTTGATCGCAGCCTCGCTCGGCCTTGTAGCATGCGGCGAAGCCACGCCTGACGAACCGGCCGACGCCGTCGATGAGTGCGCCGTGTGCACGGGAAAGTCCGACGGATGGCAGGCTCCGGCAGCGGGAACCTGTGGCGCTGAGGCCATAGTCATGGTGGCTAATGTTGCCACCTTTGAAGAGCTCGATATCGACGCGCGACTCAACGCGCGGGCCGCGCAACATATTGTGGAACGTCGAGACGTCGCTCCGTTCGAGACCCTGGACGACGTCGACGACGTCAAGTTCGTGGGAGTTGCGACGCTTCAGGCACTGGAAATCTATTCGGTCGATCGGGAGTTCCTGGCGCAATGCCAGGCGACGAGCGGAGAGTTCGAGCTCCAGATCATCAGCGACATCGACAAGACGGTTCTGCCGCCCGAGTCCGAAGAAGCGTATGCAGGGGTTGTGAAGCTCTACAACATCTTGGAGCTGGGTGACGGAAGCGGCGCTTCAGGCGACATGAACTACGTCACCGCGCGTACGCCGGAGCGGCTCGAGGGCGTGCCGGAGTGGATGGATGCCGTGGGCCTTCCGCCGGGGCCGATCGAGACCGGTGTTTCGGGCATTCCGTGGATCGCCGAGGACGAGAAGGTCGGCGATGTCACCGAAGTTCTGTCGCGTACTCAGGCCAAGCGCTGGGTCATGTTTGGCGATACGAGTCATCGAGACCCCGAGGTTTACCGACGAATCATCGAGGCAAATCCGGACCACGAAATCGTCGCGCTCGTGCACCTCGTAAACAATGCGAATCCAGACCGCCTCGTCGGGCTTCACGCATACCATAATTACGCTGAAGCCTCGGCATTCCTGGTCGAAGAGGGGATACTTACTGAGGATGAAGCGTGGAGCGTTTGGGACGCGGCGGTGGCCGAAGGGCTCGATATGACGGCGGCCGAAATGGAAGCGCTGCTGAAGTGATCAGCCCTCGACGCTCACCACGCAGTAACGCTTCTTGCCGGCCCGCAGCACGAGCTTGGTTTCGCTCGTGAGGTGGTCGAGTGAGACGGTCGCGTCCTTGCCTTCCTCGAGCTTCTCGTTGTTCACGTAGCCGCCGCCTTGATCGAGCAGTCGGCGCATGGCGCCCTTGGAGTCCGAGAATGCGTCGGCGAAGAGGTCGACCGCGTTGATGCCCGCTTCGAGGGTCGCTCTGTCGACCGCGTGCGACGGCACTTCGGCGAACACTGCGTCGAGGTCCTTGTCGCTCAGTCCTTCAATCTTCTCGCCGAACAGCATGCGGCTGGCGCGAACGACCTTTTCGGCCTCGTCCTTGCCGTGCACGAGCCAGGTCAATTCGAACGCGAGCTTTCGCTGCACTTCCCCGCGGTTCTCGCCGCGCTCGATGGTGCCCGCGAGCTCGTCAATCTCGTCCTTGGTCAGGAACGTGTATTTCGTGAGCAGGTCGATGACCATGTCGTCGCCCTGATTCACCCAGTACTGGTAGAACGAGTAGGGCGATGTGCGGTCGGCCGAAAGGTAGACGGCACCGGCCTCGGACTTGCCGAATTTCTTGCCCGACGCATCCGTGATGAGCGGGAACGTGAGGCCGAATGCGGGCTTGCCCTCAGTTCGGCGAATGAGGTCGGTACCGGCTGTGATGTTCCCCCACTGGTCCGAACCACCGATCTGAAGCACGCAGCCGTGTTCCCGAAACAGGTGAAGAAAGTCGTACGATTGAATCAGCTGGTAGCTGAATTCGGTGTAGCTAATCCCCTGGTCGCGATTCTCGATGCGCGATTTCACCGAGTCTTTTGCGAGCATCGCGTTCACACGGAAGTTCTTTCCGACGTCGCGAAGGAATCCGATGAATGACCACGGTGTCATCCAGTCGGCGTTGTTCACGAGTGGGATCTCGTCGAAGTCGGCCGTCTCGTCGACATGCATGCTCATCGCACGGTCGAGGATGGTTCGGATCTGCTTTCCGATCGATTCGGTGTTGGCTGCGATCTCTTCCTCGGTGAGGAGAGTGCGCTCGGAGTCCTTGCCCGATGGGTCGCCAATCAGTCCGGTGGCGCCGCCCGCCAATGCGATCGGTTTGTGGCCGGCGCGACGGAATCGCGCGAGGCCGACGATGAGCAAAAGATTGCCGACCTGCATCGAATCGGAGGATGGATCGAACCCGCAATAGAGAGAGATGGACTCGTTTGCGAGAAGTTCGGTCAGTTCGTCTTCGTGCGTGCGCTGGAAGACGAGTCCACGCCACTGGAGTTCGGACAATACGTTTGCGCTCATGCGACGGTCTCCGCGAGGGGTTGGGGGTGCGTCGGGGGAACGTGGTAGTGCAGACTAGAGGTTCGATGCAACGCCGCGCTGGAAAGTAGGCCTTGGTCGAGGTGAAGAACTTGGAGGAGACAACGATGGAACGAGCAGATTGGGTCGCAGATGAGCCAAGACCGAGGCCAAGCCACGCCGTGGCGGCGCGCTCACTCTTGGAGACCGCTTCGGACGGTGTCTTGGCGACGTTGGAGGGCGACGGGCATCCCTACGCATCGATCGTGGAGCTCATGCCGTGGGGCAATCAGATCGTGCTCTTTTTGAGTAACCTCGCCGTGCACACCAAGAACCAGGCGTCGGATGCTCGAGTGTCGGTCGTGGTTCGGCGAGACGCAGCTGACGAGCTGTTGGCTGGGCCGCGCGCAACCTTTCAGGGGACGATCTCAAAGCTCGAACGAAGCGACGCACTCGCTGAGGCGTGGGTCGAGAGACACCCGGGGGCGGCGAACTACATCGGCTTCGCGGACTTCAATTTCTACGCGGTTCATGTCGACAGAGTTCGGTACATCGAGGGGTTCGGAAGGATGGGCTGGATCCACGCAATGGAGTGGTCTGCGGCCGAGCCGGACCCACTGTGCGGATTTGCTCGTGGGGTCATCGAGCACATGAACGAAGACCACGCTCATAACCTGCTCGATTACGTGCACGCGTTCACCGACCATGACTGGCCCGAAAAGGCCATCATGACCGACCTCGATCGAGACGGATTTGGGATCTTCGCGTCGTCGGACGATAGGACCGAAACAGTCCGAATCGGGTTTGCGAAGAGCATGGAGACGAGAGATGCCGTGCACGAAGTCATGGTTCGACTTGCACGGCTCGCACGTCAGGAACTCGGGTAGGAGTCGCTGGTAGCTAGACCGTGTTCGAGTGGAATGGTGACTCGCACGGTTGTTCCACGGCGAACGTGGCTTTCAATCTCGAGTTGTCCCCCGTAACGACGAATCACGCCCGCCGCCAAAGTGAGGCCGACGCCGGCGTGGCCTTTGCGGGTGGAGAAGAACGCTTCTGTTGCTCGCGAGAGCGTTTCGGGACGCATCCCCTCGCCGGTGTCGGAGACGGCGATTTCCACAGCGTCGCCCGTCTCGGACAAGTCGATTCGAATGGCGATGTCGTCTTCGGACTCTGTTGCCTCGATGGCATTTTGAACGACGTTGCTCAGAGCGGTAGCGGCCTGGTCAGGGTCAACGACGACCAAGACGTCGGCGAATGAGAGTGGCACCTGCCACGTGATTCCCGGGCGACCAACTCGTTCGATCGCGTTTTTGATAATGAGCACGGGATCGGTAGGCCGAGCGCGCCCCCCATTTTGGTATGCCGAGAGCGGAGCGACGATGGTGTGGATACGATCGTTGCGCTGAATTGCGCCGAGGATTGCCGCTTGGACCTGCTCGACCGCCTGGACTGCTTCCCCTTCAATTCCCTGGGCACCGAGTTCGCGACGAATGACGTGGAACTGGCGGCGGGCATTCTGAAGGAGTTGATCGATCTCCGTGACTTCACGTTCGGCCGTCGCGCCTACTTCGGCGACCATCTGACCGACTCTGGCGAAGTCCTCGCGTTTGGATGCGCCTTCGCGCGTGGCCTCGAGCTGACGACGTGTTCGCGCCAGATTCACCGAGCGGCGGATGAGTTCGTCACGCAGGTCATCTTTGACGATGAAGTCGTCGGCGCCGTGCTCGAGCGCGTGTTCCGCCGTCGCGACTTGATGGTCGCCAGAGAGCACGATGATCGGGACGGAGGGCAAGGCGGCACGGAGCTTGTGCACCGTCTGAGCGCCGGTGGAATCCGGTAGATTCAGGTCGGTAAAGATGAGGTCGCATTGCTGACTCGACAGCCACGCAATTGCCGAGGAGATGCTGCTCACGCTACTGACTTTCGCGCCTGGAAACGCGTTCTTGTAGCGCCAACGAAAGATCTCGTCGTCCCCCGGGTTGTCTTCGATCAGCAGGACAGATTGTGCCATGAAATCGCTCCGGTTTTGATGTAAATCGGCACAGGGCCGGCCTGACTTGAGTGGCGTGCCCGAACTTTTGCAAGGAAGTAAGATGCGTGCGCCAAGACGCGGAGGAATTCGAAGAACTCTGGTCGATCCCGTCGGGACAGCCCGAGTCGCCAAGCGACTCGCCGAGTTCGTTCGACTGACATCTGCACATCTGGAGGCGATCCCGGATACGGCGGAGCAAACGGAGCTCAATGAGCGCGCGAACGACTGGGCGGGCAAGCTCATGCCGGCGATGGGGATCGACCTTCATGTGCACGGTCGCGAGTACGCCCGCGAGGCGCACGAACGCGCCGGGGCGCTACTCGCGTCGAATCATCGGTCTTACGTCGACATCCTGGCGCTGCTCGCCGGCACGCCGTGCTGCTTTCTTGCGAAGGACGATGTCGCGGATTGGCCGGTGCTCGGCAAGGCTGCGGTTCGTGTAGGCACGGTCTTCGTGGAGCGAGACCAAAAAGACAGCCGATTGGCAGCACGCGAAGCCATCGCGAGGCTGATGGACGAGGGGCACACGGTCGCAGTGTTCCCCGAAGGCACGACGTATCGCGGACCCGGCTGCGGCGAATTTCGTCCAGGGGCGTTTCGTACCGCGGCCGAGCTCGGAGTGCCGGTGCTGCCGGTCGCGATCGAGTATCCTCGCATTGCCGACGCCTGGCAGGACGAAGGGCTTGTCCCGCACTTCAACGGCACCTTTCGACAGCCGAAACTAGAAGCTCATCTGACGTTCGGACCGTTGCTCGAAGGCGACGACGGGTTTGAACTGGTCGAGCGTACCCAGGACTGGGTCGACAGCACGCTTCGAGATGTGTGGTCGAAGATCGGCAAGGGCTAGTATCGACCAGTGCCGCGCCCCCCGAGGGTCCGCGAACTTTGGAGCGTCGCCTCGCGGACTTTCCAGTCGCCTGACGACTTCGTGAAGTCCATCTTCAAGCGGTAGAGCTGGTCGAGCCGGTCGCTGACCGCTTCGAGCCACTTCGTGGGGTCCTCTCGAATCTCGCCCAGCCCAGGCAGGTCGATCGATTCGTGCACGACCAGAAAGGGCACTGAAACCTCGGCGGACATGCCGTCGGGCGCCACGGTGATGCCGGGGACCGGGTAACGAATCTTGAACTTGTCGAACGTGCGGAGTGCGATCACGAGCACCTGTCGAACCGACTGCTCGTTTCGATTGCCCGGATTCACTCGAAAGTCGTCGGTCACGTGCTCCATGACCGCATTGATGTCGTGGCGTTCTGCGGCCGCGACCGCGTCGTCCACCACCGCACGAATCAACGTGACATCATCTTGTTTCTCGCATCCAATCGATGCGAAGAGAAACAGCGCGAGGAAGGCAATCGACCATTTTGGCATCGTCTACTCCGTGAAGAACGACTGAAAGCTTATCCGACCAACACGGGAAATCGAAAATGTCGCAGATTGACTACTCCACGGAAATCACTTCGATCACTGGCGAAGCGGGCACCCTCGCTGACCACGAGGGCAAGGTGATGCTCATCGTGAACACCGCCAGCAAGTGCGGCTTCACCCCACAGTTCAAGGGGTTGGAAGCACTCTGGGAGAAGTATCGCGACCAGGGTCTGGTCGTCCTCGGATTTCCGTGCAACCAGTTCGGAGGCCAGGACCCTGGCATCGACTCGGAGATCGCGGAGTTCTGCCAGCTGAACTACGGGGTATCATTTCCGATGCACTCGAAAATCGAAGTGAATGGATCGAGAACGCATCCGCTCTTCAAACAGCTGAAGAGCGCGGCGCCGGGGCTGCTGAACACCAAGAAAATCAAATGGAACTTCACGAAGTTCTTGGTCGGCCGAGATGGAACGGTGTTGGAGCGCTTCGGTCCGAATGACTCCCCCGAGTCGCTTACGGATGCGATCGAGGGAGCCCTCTAGACCTAGATTGAGATCCGCCAGTTGCTAGAAATGGCGGGGTTCGCGGCGGATGAGCTTGCCGCGAGTGGTGTCGCCGACGAACTCACCGTCGCGAATCGCGACCGCTCCGCGAACCGTCACGACATCGGGGCGCCCGTCGATTTCGAAGCCCTCGAACCCGCTGTAGTCGTTGTTCACGTGGTGGGTGTCGAGACCGATGGTCCCCCGGTAGTCCGGGTCGAACACGACGATGTCTGCATCGGCACCAACGGCAATCGTACCCTTCTTGTCCATTCCGAAGAGACGAGCGCTCCGCGTAGAGGCCGCGTCGACAAAGCGGTTCAGACTCAGATTCCCGCGGCTGACGCCGTAGGTGTAGAGCAGATTCACGCGATCTTGGATGGCCGGAATGCCGTTCGGGATCTTGGTGAAGTCGCCGCGACCCATATCTTTCTGCTCCAGATCGAACGGGCAGTGATCGGTGGCCACGGTATCCACGAACCCCTGAGAGAGGCCGTCCCAGAGCGCTTTCTGGTTCGACTTCTCGCGCAGTGGCGGTGACATGACCCACTTCGCGCCCTGGAACTCAGGACGTTGCGCATAGGTCTCGTCCAGCACCAGGTGCGGGATGACGGCCTCGACCGCGATGTCCACACCGCGCTGTTTCGCGGCAACCGCCGCGTCGAGAGCCGCCTTACACGAAAGGTGCACGACGTAGCCGGCGGCGCCGGTCATCTCGAGGAAGCTTGCGAAGTGATTCGTGCCCTCGGCCTCGACTCGGACCGGACGGCTTGGTTCGTGCCACTCGGGACCGGTCTTTCCTTCGGCGAGGAGTTTGGCCTGAAGTTGGGCGACGAGCTCGGCGTTCTCGCAGTGAGCCGTGGTGATCACACCCAACGATTTCGCCAGCGTCAGGGCGTTATAGAGTTCGTCGTCATAGACGCCGAAGAAGTCCTTGTAGGCCAGGAAGACTTTGAACGACGAAATGCCGTCGTCGACGATCTCCTTGAGCTGCCCTTCGGTCTTTTCGTCCCAACGCGAGACGGCCATGTGGAAGGTGAAGTCGCATGCGGACGAACCCTCGGCCATCGACTTCCAGAGTTGGTAGCCTTCGAGCGTGTCTTCGTTGCGGTTCGGGCAGGCCATCTCGATGAAGGACGTCGTGCCGCCATGCAAGGCTGCGATGCTGGCCGTGCTGTGGTTGTCCTTGGCGAAGGTGCCCATGAAGGGGAGGTGAATGTGGACGTGCGGGTCGATGAACCCGGGGAAGATGTACTTGCCCGTGGCGTCGATGGTTTCGGTGTCAGGTGGGACATCGAGGTCGGTGCCGATGCGGGTGATCTGTTCGTCTTCGCAGTAGACGTCAGCGTAGTAGTCGTCGGTCGCGGTGATGATGCGACCGCCCTTGATGAGAAGTGCCATAGGGGCCTCCGGGGGCGCTTTTTTGTGATGGAAGGACACTATCCCGATTGAGGGGGGTGTGACCAGTGAGGATCAGACGCCATCCGACGCACCCATCCCGACCAACCGTGCAGCGCACGGCGGGAATCGCGACCGCCCCGATCCGGCCGATCGAGACGGGTGGGCACGTCGCAATTCCTCCGGAGAAAATGCGGCCTGCGGTCCCTTCTGTTGTCGGCCCTTGCCACGATTTGTTGCGAAAACAACTGTAAGTGGCTGATTCCATTGGAAAACCAACTTCGGGGGCCCAATCGCCGCTCCCTCTCGAAATTCCCGCCAAAGGTTGCGCGACACCATCGGAATTCGCTATACCTGCCGCCTTGGAATCGAGAGTCTCGAATGCGCAATGGAAGCGGTCCCGAGCTGTGTCCAACGACCCGGACCCGCATTGGCAATGACCAACGCGACTTTGCATGTTGGCCATCACTTCCGCCTTACCATCCGCCTTACCAACCGACGGCCCAAACGCCCTCGTTTCAAGGCGCTGCGCAACATGATTGATCGCCGGAACGCCGGCCAAATTGACGGAGTGGAAAGATGAGCATCCCCAAATTCGAAGCCAACAATTACGAGTTCACCAAATTCGTCGACGCCCGCAACTGGATCGGCGGCGAGTGGGTCGACTCCTCGGGAAGCGAATCCATCGACATCATCAATCCACGCTACGGAAAGGCGATGGCTTCGATGCAGATGGGAACCGCGGCCGACGTCGACTCCGCCGTCCGTGCTGCGAAAGCGGCGTTCAAGACTTGGCGCGAATTCCCAATGCGCGAACGCGCTCAGATTTTCTACAACTTCAAGTACCTGATGGAGCGCGACATCGACGAACTGTCGTGGCTCGTCTCGCACGAGAACGGAAAGACCTACTCCGAAGCGCGCGCCGAAGTCGCAAAAGCGATCGAGTGCTGTGAATTCGGATGCTCGCTCCCCAACCTCGCCGGTGGTCCGCAGCTCGTCGTGAGCCGAGGCGTAGAATGCCGCGAGGTCTATGAACCCCTCGGAGTCTGCGCAGGCATCACGCCGTTCAACTTCCCCTACATGGTCCCCATGTGGATGCTTCCACAGGTGCTCGTGGCTGGGAACACGTTCGTGCTGAAACCATCCGAACAAGTGCCGCTCAGCGTGCTGCGTATGGCGGAACTGCTCGACGAGGCGGGGCTTCCCAAGGGCGTTTTCAACGTCGTGAACGGCGGAAAGGAAGTGGTCGAAGCCATCTGCGACCATGAAGACATTCGTGCCGTCGGATTCGTCGGGTCGACTCGTGTCGCCAAGATCGTCTACGGGCGCGCTGCCGCAACCGGAAAGACGGCGCTCGCGCTCGGCGGCGCAAAGAACCACCTGATCATTGTGCCGGATGCCGACGAAGACCTGACCGTCGAGAACGTTGTCGCTTCGTTCACCGGCTGCGCCGGTCAGCGATGCATGGCGGCTTCAGTTCTCCTCGCCGTCGGCGACGTCGACCCGCTGGTCGACAAGATTGCCGACGCGGCAGCTAAGCTCCAGTGTGGGGAGGAGATTGGCGCGATCGTCAACGAATCCAGCGTTGAGCGCATCGTCGGCTACATCGACGATGCCGAAAAACGCGGCGCCAAAGTTCGAGTCGACGGCCGCGGCCAGAAGCCCAGCGAAGATGGCTACTGGGTTGGACCGACCATCCTCGACAACGTCACTCCGGACATGCCGGCCGGCCACGAAGAGATTTTTGGACCGGTGCTGTCGATCGTTCGAGTCGATACGCTCGACGAAGCGATTGAACTCGAGAACGCCAACCCGTACGGCAACGCATCGGCCATCTACACAACGAACGGCGACACCGCTCGCTACGTCACGAGCCGCGTCGAGGCGGGCATGGTGGGCGTGAACATTGGCGTTCCAGTGCCGAGAGAACCGTTCGGGTTCGGCGGTTGGAACCACTCGAAGTTCGGGCAGGGCAACATCACCGGCTGGGATGGATTCCGGTTCTGGACGCGCCCTCGCAAGATCACGACCAAGTGGGCTCTCCAGAAAGACTGGACCTGGATGTCCTAGGAATCGACGCCGGTGGAGTGCTTTTCACTCCGCCGGCGTGTGGCGCTTGGCAAGAGTTGAGAATCGGGTGGTACTGCCGCCCAAATAAGGTCGATAGGAGAACGAAATGGCGATGTCGTCTGAGGAAATGGTCGCGCTGTCAAAGAAGCACACGCTCTACACGTGGTCGGTGAGCGGAAACGTGAATCCGCTTCCTGTGGAGCGCACCGACGGCGTGTACATGTACACCCCCGATGGTCAGAAGATTCTCGACTTCAACAGCCAATTGATGTCGGTGAACATTGGTCACAACCACCCGAAAGTTATCCAGGCGCTCAAGGATCAACTCGACCGGGGGCTGACCTACGTCTACCCGGGTACCGCGACCGAACCTCGTGCCCGGCTGGGCCAGCTTCTCTCGGAGGTCGTTCCTGGCGACATCAATACATTCTTCTTCACCTTGGGAGGCTCCGAGGCGAACGAGAACGCGATCAAGATGGCGCGCCACATCACTGGACGTCAGAAGATTTTGGCTCGGTACCGCAGCTATCACGGAGCGACGGCTACCAGCATGCAGCTCACGGGCGACCCACGCCGCATCGCGAATGAACCGAGCGTCCCGGGCATCGTCCACGTGTTCGACCCGTGGCCGTACCACTATTCGTGGGGCGAAACCGACGCTGAGATTACTGAGAACAATCTGAAGTACCTCGAAGAGACCATCATGTACGAAGGGCCGCACACCATCGCGGCCATGATCGTCGAAACTGTCACCGGGACGAACGGGATCTTGCCCCCGCCGGAAGGCTATCTGGAAGGTCTCCGCGAACTTCTGAGCAAGTACGACATCTTGATGATTTGCGACGAGGTGATGGCTGGCTTCGGTCGAACAGGCAAAATGTTCGCGTTCGAGCACGCCGGAATCGTCCCCGACATGGTCACGATGGCGAAGGGGCTCACGAGCTCGTACTTGCCGCTCGGTGCCGTTGGCGTATCCGACAAGATTGCCGGGTTCTTCCAAGACAACATGTACTGGGGCGGATTGACGTACAACTCGCACGCAATGTGCTGCGCCGCCGCGATCGCATCGATCGAGGTGCTGCGCGATGAAGGCCTGATCGACAACGCTGTCGAGATGGGCAAAGTCATGCGCGGTCACATGGACCGCATGAAGGACAAGCACCCCAGTGTCCGCGGATTCCGTCAGATCGGGCTGTTTGGGATGATGGACCTCCAGCGAAACTCGAAAGGCGACCGAATGGCCGAGTACAACTCGACCTCCGAGCCAATGACCGCTCTGGCAGCACACTTCAAACAGGAAGGTCTGTTCACGTTCGTGCGCTGGGGTAGCTTCATGTGCAACCCGCCTCTTTGCATCAACGAAGAGCAGCTCGCCGAGGCGTTCGAGATCATCGACCGCGGTCTGGACATCACGGACCAAGCGTTCGAGGGCTAGGCGCTAGCTCACGGCCCGATCCCGGAGCGCAGGGCCGCTGACGAATTCGGCGATGTCCCCAATGAGCCCGTCCAGTTCGCCTTCGGCGAATGGCGGCATGTGCGAGTATCCGTCGCATTCGATTTCGCGCGCCAGGTTTGGAATCTCCTGGCGCGCCCGTTCCAAAAGTTTCTGCGGCGGGAAAAGCAGGTCGTGCTCGTTCACGATGAGCATCGTCTCGCCCTCGAAATTCTGCAGGGCACCGTCTGGCAACACCGCAGGAAAACGGCGATCCGGATGCACATGCTTTAGGCTTGCCGCGAAGAACTCTACGAAGTCGTCGTCCAGATCGGTGAAGGTGTTCGACAAGATCTTCTCGAGCCGGGCCCTCGACGGCCGAAGGTTGTAGACGAGACCATCCCACATCAGACCAAGCATGGGGCCTACTGGGGATTTGGCGAATCCGGCGGGCACCCACAGCACCGCGCGCTTTACCCGCTCGGGCGCCACACTCATCAGACGCACTGCGACGTATCCACCCAAGGAACAACCGAAGATGTTGGCGCGCTCGAACTCGAGACCGTCTAGGACGTCGGCCGCCCACCAGCCGTGCCCGTCTCCTTGCCAGTCGAGTCGCGTGTCGTCGCTTCGACCCGGCTGACCGACGGTGTCGGGGAAGTAGATTCGGAACGTGTCGAGCAACTGGGGGATCTGCACCAACGCGGCCGGGGCCGACGCCATCGCGCCATGAAAGCAGACGAGCGGCGGTGCGTCGGCGGGACCGCCCACGACGACGTTGGTGTCGCCAAACCGCGTAGCCACCGTGACGTGTTCAACTGACTGCCCACGCTCCTCGATGCGGGCGAGGAACCGTTCGTACCAGACCTCCATCGCGATTCGGCCTTCGTCCGACTTGTAGATGCTCTTCATGGTGACTCCGTGAGCGCGACGCCGCGCTCGAGCTGGGAAACGAGAAGCTGAATGCGCGAGACCATCTGGTCGGCGGAGCTACGGCCGAGTTCGCTCATCAGCACGAAGTAGTAGTGGCCGAAGAAGGCGAGGACGATCGCTTGTGACGAGGCATCAGGACGCACGATCCCTCGAGATTTCAGACGCTCAACCGACTGAACGAGGCGGGCGGCAAACGCCTCTACCTGCTCTCGAAACGGTGAGTCTCGGTCGCTGAACATGGTGGCCCGTAGCAGCTGCCGCGAGAGGGCAGGGCGTTCGGCGTAGTACTCGAGGAACGGACGGGAGGCCTGGGTCAGGAAGTGCGAGAGGGACTCGCTCTCGGATTCGTCGGGCACCGCGTGTGCCGCGAGCTCTTCGAGGTCCTCGAACAGCGCCGTCTCGAGCAAGGAGACTTTGTCCGGGAAGTAGTTGAACAGAGTCCCGACCGCGACACCGCTATGCTCGGCGATAGCTCTCATCGTTGCCGTTTCGAATCCGGAACGCTCGAACTCGTCCTTTGCGCATTCGATGATCGTCGATCGGACCTCGGCCCGTTTTTCTGCGCTCCAGCGTGCCATGGGATGTCTACCTGCGATTAATATGAACGCGTTCATATTAATGCGGCGTGGCTAGTTGGCAACCCTAAGCTGGAACTTTTTTGAACAATCGGAATAGTTCCGTCGTCGTTGGCGGTACTTCATCGCGCCGGGAATGCACCCGGACGAGACGAGAGAAACGATGAACTCGAACTTGCTCCAGACTTATCTGCTTTTGGCACCGCGGAGGTGTTTGGGCTGAGCTCTGTTCGAGAGTTTGTCTCAAGCCTCCGAGCGTGTGCCCGGGGGCTTTTTTGTTTCTTGTTCGGTGCCGGGGCGGCGCCAGAGCTGGTGTGCTGGAGCGCGCTGTAAACGCGTGGTGACAACGTTCACAAGGGGGTTCGAATCCCTCCCGCCCCATTTACCCGGGTATCCCAACGGCAAGAGGAAGGCGGTTGAGTACCGTCTCGTTGCGGGTTCGAATCCCGCCCCGGGT
Source organism: uncultured Bradymonadales bacterium (assembly GCA_964384605.1). Lineage (GTDB taxonomy): Bacteria > Myxococcota_A > Bradymonadia > Bradymonadales > Bradymonadaceae > CAYLMO01. The sequence continues at coordinate 156,045 of CAYLMO010000004.1, forward strand.
ACTTGCGCTCCGGTATCCCAACTGGAAGAGGACGGCGGCTCAGACCCGTCGAGTTGTGGGTTCGAATCCCACCCGGAGTACTAGTTTCAACCGCTCGAGAGGGGACGGGCAGGCACGTAGCCTTTCGTTGCTCCAATCTCGAGCGTCGTCCCGTCTGGAACATCGACTACATAGGTGGTTGTGAGAACATTCGAGGTGGGGACGAGTCTCTCCGAACCATCCGAGTGGAGGGCGCGCACGCTGGCGAACCCGCCACGGACGACCAGCTTTCGCGGCCCCCAAAGAGGGAGCCAAGTGGTGCGAACCGAGACGTTTGGGCGCTCGAAATGGGCAACAACCTGTCCGCGCGGAAGCGGTGTCGTCACGGTCTTCACGTCGAGTAGCGGCACCATCAGGCAATTGAAATCCACCATGAGGATCACGGGTTCGCCCGAATCATCTAGACCCCAGTAGGGTGTGTAGAAGCCGTCGCCGATTCCGCTGTGGCAAAGGAAGAAGTTCTCGCAGTCGGGGTGGATGATGGCGCGTGGACTTGGATGGTGTTCTGAGTGCAATGCCGCCGCTGCGCGCTCGACAGCCCCGTGGTGGTTGACGCTCGCGGCCGACCCGCGGTCGGCGATGCACGCGGTGCCTGAGTCTACGCCAAAGCCTGGGAGATACGTGTCGTCGGGCTCATAGCCTTCATAGAAAGCGGGCGTCCAAGTCTTGATCTTGTGGTCGCTAAAGCGCACCCACGCCGTGATGATGTCCGTGAGTTCGCCGAAGGATGCCTCCGAAACGAAGACGGCGTGTGGACCGGCTGGCACCGTTCGTTCGAGCGCGGGGTCGGACTCGAAGTCAGCGACAAATGCGTCGCTGACCAGGACCTGACCGGACGGGAACGTGATGTCGCCTACTTGTCGAACGTGGACGGTGCGGAGGTCCCCCATGAGGTCCGCATAGCGCGCGCCATCGACCATGGCGATGCCTTCGAAGTCCGGAATTCCGGTCATCGCGTCGTCCTAGAACTCATTGTCGGCTGCCTCGAGCCCTGCCTTGTCGCCCAGGCTGAACATCAACCCAGCGACAAACGAGAGCACAAACGCTGGAGGAAGCTCGCCGAGCGCGGCGAAGTACAGGCCGACACCGGGCAATTCGGGGGCTCCGAACTTGAACAACGGGACTGCGAAGAAGCCAGTGATCATCGCGGCCAGCGCGCCTCGTCCGGTAAAGCCTCGCCAGGCGAGCGACAGGATGATGGTGGGGCAGAAGGTGGCGGCGATTCCAGACCAGCCGAAGATGACGAACCAGAACACCGTCTGGCCGGGGCTTGTCGCGATGAGTGCGATGGCGACGGCGATTATGGCGAGTACGAAGGTCGTCGCGCGTGACCGGCCCACGAGGTCTTCGTCGGGCATTTCTGGGTGAAGAACCTGCTGGTAGACGTCTCGTGTGGCGGCCGACGAGGCAACAACGAGGAGCGAATCGACCGTCGACATGATGGCGCTCAAGACGATGGCGATGAACAGTCCGATGAGGATGGCCGGGAGGTACTCGTTGACCAGCTCTGGGAGAACGCCTTCCGCTCCCGTTCCGAGTACCTTTTCGACGTCTTGGCCCGGTTTCGTGAGAAGCGCGCGGCCGACGATTCCGGTCAAGACGGCGCCCGAGTCGGCAATGAGGGTCCAGATGATGGCGACGGCTGTCCCTTGTGGGATTTCCTTCTCGTCGCGGAGGGACAGGAATCGAACGAAGATCTGAGGCGACCCGAGGAAGCCGAGGCCGATGAGAGCCAGTGAAAGCGTGCCGAAGATGACCTCGAGCGTCCATCCATCCGGGCCGGAAAACGTGAGCAGCGAGGGGTCGAGGGCGGTGAGCCGCGTCGTGACTTCGCCCCAGCCACCGAGGTGCCAGAGGCCGACGACTGGGAGCGCGACGAGGCCGAAAAACATCAGCGTCCCTTGAAAGATGTCGGACCAGACGACGGCCAGAAACCCTCCGGTGATGCTGTAGGCCATGACGACCGTGAAGCCCACGGCGATTCCGAGGTAGAAGTCCCAACCAAGGAAATCGGTGAAGGCTTGACCGGTGGCGTAGATCTGGGCTGCTACGTAGATGGTGACGAAGATCGTCAGAGCGCCGGCGGCGACGATGCGTATTCGGTGCGACGTGTCACCGAATCGAGCCTCCAGATAGTCGGGGATGGTGATCGCGTCGTACTTCATCGTCAGCTGGTGAAACCGGCGACTCATGAAGAGCCAGGCGATGCCGACTCCGAGGACCTCGCCGAAGACGACCCAGAATGCGCGGTAGCCGACCATCGCGCCCATCCCGGTGAGCCCGAGGAGCAACCACCCTGACTCGCCGGTCGCTCGCGCGGAGAATGCAACCGCCCAAAAGTTCAGCTTTTTGCCGGCGGCGTAGTAGTCGCGGACGTCCTTCATTCGACGAGACGCGATGATGCCAATGCCAACGAGGATCGCCATGTAGGCGAGGACTCCTGCGACTTTCCAGGCCATGACGACCTCCTGTTGTGTCAGGTGGTGATTAGCCCAGCGAGCCGCCGGAACGGACCTTCATGCCGACGAAGTAGAGCACGCCGGCGATTCCGAAGCCTACGAACCATGCGTAGGTGTAGAGTTGGTCGAAGAAGACGGGGATGACGCCGTCGTCGATGGCTCCTGCGACGTGCAGGAAGCCGGGCAGATTGGGGAGTACGGCGATGACGAACGCGAGGACCGCGACCGGGTTGAAGCCCGACTCGTACCAGTAGCGGCCTTCCTTGCGGAACAGGTCTTCGAGGTCGAACTCGGTCTTCCGGATGAGGAAGTAGTCGACGATGAGGATCGCGCCGATCGGACCGAGCAGAGCCGAGTAGCCGATGAGCCAGGTGAAAATGTACGAGCCCGCGGACTCGATGAGCTTCCAGGGCAGGATCGCGAGGCCGATGCCGGCGGTGATGTAGCCGCCCATCTGGAACGTAAGCTTCTCGGGCTTCACGTTCATGATGGCGTTCGCGGGCGACACGACGTTGGCTGCGATGTTCGTGGAGAGCGTCGCGATGGAGAGCGCGAAGAGTGAAATCAGCACGGTCACAACGGCCATCGCCCCTTCGCTCGCTTCACCCATGCGTCCGAGGAGGATGGTCGGGTCCCAGATGACCTCCCCGAAGATCACCGGTGTCGCGCTCGTAACGGCCACGCCGATGAAGGCGAAGAGCGTCATGAAGAGCGGGAGACCGATGGCTTGGCCTAGAACCTGGTCTTTCTGCGTTTTCGCGTAGCGCGTGAAGTCTGGAATGTTCAGCGAGAGCGTGGCCCAGAAGCCGACCATGGCTGTCAGGCTCGGGAAAAAGACGCTCCAGAACTGCCCCTCTTTCTCGCCGCCGGGGGCGAAGGCGCTCGGCTGAGACATCATCGTGCCGAATCCGTCGGCCTTCACATAGGCCCAAGCGAGAAGGGCGAGTCCCATGACGACGAGGAATGGCGCGGCGATCGATTCGAGAACCCGAATCGTCTCGACGCCGCGATTGATGATGATGACTTGAATTGCCCAGAAGAGCAGGAAGCAGACGAATTCCCAGAGATTGATGCCGAGAATCGGGAGGTCAGCGCCTTCCAGCGCTCCACCGAACATGATGTTGAGCAGCTGGTAGATGGCGAATCCGCCGAACCACGTCTGAATTCCGAACCAGCCACATGCGACGAGGGCGCGCAAGAGAGACGGGATGTGCGAGCCCCAGGTCCCGAAGCTAGCGCGGGCCAAGACGGGAAATGGAATGCCGTACTTCGTTCCGGGGTGGCCATTGAGGATCATCGGGATGAGCACGATGACGTTGCCGAGCATGACCGTCATCACGGCCTGCGACCAACTCATGCCGCTCTCGATCAGGCTCGCGGCGAGCATATAGGTCGGTACGCATACGACCATGCCGATCCACAAAGATGCCATATTGAAAATCGACCAATGGCGCTCCTCGTCCGTCGACGGGCGGATGTCATCATTGATCAGAGAGGGGTCCGGGTTCTTCAGCACGCTGAACCTCGCAGAATCACACAATTAGTCACCAAAGGCGCGAATCATGAGGATTCACACCCAATGTGTCAAATCGGTGACAACACACCACCCTCCCCCAAAAAACCTGTCAGGCTCCCGGCATTTCCGTGCCCCCCGCCACGATTACGCCCCGGATTACCGGGCTATCGCGACGACAAAAAACGACGTCGAAACTTTTTTCGCAACGAATCGGATGAGCTGCCGATAACCCTTGTGCCGGAATTGGTCCGGCTGCGTCTTTTTTCATTTGGAGGGGAAAGTGTCGAAACCGGTTCCAATTACTCCGGAGAGAGCTAGGCACGAGATTCGGAACACACACGGGGGTGTGGAGTTCTTTCTCGCGCACTTGCTCATTCGGTGGGCATTTCAGTTCATCCTGGCCGTTGCATCTAAGCGGTACAACATCGGCATCGTGGCTTACGCGATGATGCCAAATCACATCCACATCGTCGTTCGGGTGCAGCTAGATCCAAACGAGCCCTACGATCTTGGCGAGTTCAAAAAGTTTGTGAATTCCAACATGGGCAGATTCGTGAACGCATACTGGGAGGAGCGCCGCGAACGTGGTGGCTCGGTGTTTTGCAAAGATTCCATCGGGCAGTCGATCAAGATCGTCGACGACGAAGCAGACCTCGAGACCATCGCATATGTCGAGAACAACGGCGTGTCGGCCGGAATTGGGGCAACGCCGGCGTGCATGAAGGGGGCTGTGAGCCTCAGGAAGTGGCTCACCAAACCGAAGACGATTCCGCGCCCCCCGATGTACTTCCAGGCAAGTACGTGGGCCGACGAGGAGACATTGGAGCTCTGTGTCCCCCGGTCATTCGAGGAGCAAGGGCTTTCTCCCAAAGAGTTTCAGACCAAGTCGAACCGCGTCGTGAAGAAGATGACGGACGACATTAAAGATGCGCGCAAGGCTCAAGGGCTCACGGCTCTGTCACTGGCGGACTTCGAGGCAAAGCGACCGGTCTTCCCGGAATCGCATTCAGTGGCCGGCCACGGCCGGGTCTGGCTTACGGGGACCGATCCAGCCACCAACGCGGCGGAGTTTGAGGAGATTCGTTCATTTCACAAATGGCACAGGAAGTCGCTGGATCGCCTGCAGACCCGTGAGAAGGGGGTTGTGTTCCCACCTGGAACCTACAAAGCCGTGCGGGTGTACGGAGCTCGAACCGCCGACATGCCAGATGGCAGTCCTGACCAATCGCATCTGGGCGTCGTGAAGCAGGAATAAACACCCCGACATCTCTCGATGAGGAGAAGCGACTTTCGGCCGCGTCGCGGAGGTGCGGAGCTCTGTCCAGAGATGGGTTGCGCGGGGATTTGCGGGGCCAGCGGGACTCGAAACGGCGAGTTGGTTGAGGTGATTGGAGGGATGAGGGGGCTCGGGGCGCAGACAGAAATCGACGAGAGGGGCACGTGTAGGGAGCCTGAAAGGCGGGGGGAGGGGGCCTGCGAGGGTTTTGGGAAAAGGTTCGCAAATGGGGCGTATCGGTGTAGAGTTTCGGCCTGTTCACGAAATTCGGAGCTAATTATGTCCAAACTCCCGGTCCAGCGGACTGAAGTGGCGTTTGAGGACTACAAGGCACCGTATACGGAGAATCAGGCTGTGGTGGAGGCGAATCGCTGCCTCTACTGCGCCGATGCACCGTGTATTGGGGCGTGTCCCACGTCGATCAACATCCCCGAGTTCATTCGCAAGATTGCGACAGGCAATGTGAAGGGCTCGGCGAAGACCATCTTTGAGTCGAACATTTTGGGGATGAGCTGTGCGCGTGTGTGCCCAGTGGAAGTCCTTTGTGTCGGCGACTGTGTGTACAACGAGATGGGAGTGCCCCCGATCCAGATTGGAAGGCTGCAGCGCTACGCGACGGATGCAGCGTTCGACAACGGATGGGAGTACTTCGAGGCCGGCGCACCCACTGGGAAGAAGGTCGCGCTCGTTGGCGGCGGCCCGGCAAGCCTTGCGACGGCGCACGAGCTGCGAAGGTTCGGCCATTCCTGCACCATCTTCGAGAAGAACGACTACCTCGGCGGGCTGAACACCAATGGTGTTGCGCCCTACAAGATGAAGGCCGACCGAAGTGTCGAAGAGGTCGACTGGATTCTCGGCATCGGCGGCATTCAAGTTCGCACGGGCGTGACCGTCGGTGAGGACGTCTCGTGGGAAGAACTCGAGTCTGATTTCGATGCCGTGTTCATCGGCGTGGGCCTCGGGCCGGACAAGTATCTTGGCGCGCCTGGGGAGGACCTGAAAGGCGTCCACGGCGCCGTCGATTGGATCGACGACATGAAGCTTGGCGAAGTCGATCTGGGCGAAGTGAAGCACGCTGTCGTCGTCGGCGGTGGCAACACCGCGATGGACTGCCTGCGGGAGCTTTGCGGGCTCGGCGTCGAGCGCGTCACGATGGTCTACCGCGGCGATGCTGGCCGTATGAGCGGTTACGATCACGAATGGGAGAGCGCGAAAAAGCTCGGCGCAACCGCCGAGTGGCATGCCGTGCCGCTCGCCTACGAAGGCGAGGGACGCGTGGAGCGTGTGCGCTGCCAGAAACTCGATGCGGACCGGAAGCCGATTCCCGGCGACGAGTTCGAGCTCGAAGCGGACCTCGTGCTTCTCGCCGTGGGCCAATCGAAGCTTGGTGAATCGCTCGCTCACCTCGATGGGATCGAGCACGAGTGGGGGCGCCTCATCGCCGACGAACATCAGGCGCTCGGACGCGCCGGTTGGTTCGCCGCTGGCGACGCCTCGAACGGCGCGAAGGAAGTAGTGAATGCAGCTGCCGAGGGAAAGGTGGCCGCAGCCTCGATCGACCGCTATCTCAGCGGAGGAGAATGATATGCCCGATTTGACTTCGAACACCGGGGGAATCATCTCCCCGAACCCGTTCTGGCTCGCTTCGGCGCCGCCGGCAAACTCGGGAGCTCAGATTCAGCGCGCCTTTGATCACGGTTGGGGTGGAGCTGTCTGGAAGACCCTCGGCCAGCCGATTCAGAACGTCTCGAGCCGATTCGGCGCGGTGAACTATGGCGGAACGCGTGCCATCGGTTTCAACAACATCGAGCTCATCACAGACCGCCCGCTCGAGACCAACTTCCGCGAAATCTACGAGACCAAGCAGAAGTACCCGAAGCACGCGATCATCGTTTCGCTCATGGTCGAGTCGAAGCAGGAGTGGAAGGACATCATCAAGCGCGCCATCGATTCTGGCGCCGACGGCCTCGAGCTCAATTTCGGCTGCCCGCACGGCATGTGCGAGCGCGGCATGGGTTCAGCCGTCGGTCAGGAACCGAAGGTCAACGAGGAGATCACGAGCTGGGCGGTCGAGTACTCGACCGTGCCCGTGCTCTCGAAGCTCACGCCCAACGTCGGCGACATCGTCCCGCACGGCCTCGCGTCGCAACGCGGAGGCGCGCACGGCGTGTCACTCATCAACACCATCAAGAGTATCATCGGCGTCGACATCGACACCCAGGTGGTCAAACCGATGGTGGGCGACAAGTCGTCCAACGGTGGGTACTGCGGCGCAGCTGTGCGACCCATCGCGCTCCACATGGTCGCTGCTCTCGCGCGCGATCCCGAGTTCAATCTCCCGATCAGCGGCATCGGTGGCGTCACCAACTGGCGCGACGCCGTGGAGTTCATCCTCCTCGGCTCGTCCTCCGTGCAGGTTTGCACCGAGGTGATGCTGAAGGGCTATCGCATCGTCGAAGACATGATCGAAGGGCTCGAAGACTACATGCGCGAGCACGACTTCGAGACCATCGACCAGATGGTCGGCAAGGCGATCCCAAGCTTCTCGGCATGGGGCGACCTCGACATGAACTTCGAGTCGATCGCCAAGATCGACCCTGAAGCGTGCATTGGTTGTCAGGTCTGCATGGTCGCGTGCCACGACGGTGCGCACCAGTGCATCCACCCGAGCGACGATCCGAAGATTCGCGTTCCGGTCATCGACGAATCCGAATGCGTCGGCTGCAATCTGTGTCAGATTGTGTGCCCGGTTGACGGTTGCATCTCGATGGTCGAAGTCGACAATGGCTTCGATCCCGCGACGTGGAATGAACACCTGACACAGGGCGCAACGCTTCGCCCCAAAAAAGGTGCGCACTAACTGCGAGTTGGTCTTCGGACGAGTTCGCTTCAGCTAGCTCGGTACGACCATGAATCTCGCAGAAACTGTTTCGCTCCCCTGCGGCGTCACCCTCAAGAATCGCTTCGCGAAAGCAGCGATGACCGAGGGTATCGCCGACCCCGACGACAACGCGACCGACGCCCACGTGCAGCTCTATCGCACGTGGGCCGCCGGTGGTGCGGGCCTTTTGGTCACCGGAAACGTGATGATCGACCGGCGCTATCTCGAGCGCCCGGGCAACGTCGTCGTCGACGCAAAGACTGATGTCGCAGCGCTCGAACGGTGGGCAGAAGCCTCCACATCCAACGACAATGCGGCAATCGTTCAGCTCAGCCACCCCGGTCGCCAGTGTCAACGGACCACGCACAGCAAGCCGGTTGCTCCTTCGGCCGTACAGCTCAAGCTGCTCGGCTTCTTCGCGAGACCGCGCGCCCTGGAATCCGACGAGATCACGGAGCTCACGACCCGATTCGCCTCCGCCGCGAAGACCGTGACCGACGCCGGTTTCTCAGGCGTTCAGGTCCACTCCGCCCACGGCTATCTCGGCAGCCAGTTCCTCTCGCCGCGAGTGAATCAGCGCACGGACGAGTGGGGCGGAAGTCTCGAGAATCGGGCGCGGTTCCTGTTGACCACCGTCGACCGTGTCCGGGAGTCGATCGGACCGGACAAGATCCTCGCAGTGAAGCTCAACTCCGCCGACTTTTCGAAGGGCGGCTTTTCGATGGAAGACTCGCTTCAAGTCGCGGAGTGGTTGGTTGAGCGAGGAATCGACATCCTCGAGATCAGCGGCGGAACGTACGAGAACATTCGATTCATCGACGGCGTTGATGACGACGAAAAGGCGGCCTCGACCAAGGCACGCGAAGCCTACTTCCTCGAGTATGCGCAGCAGGTCAGCTCCGTAATGGGCGACGTCGCCCTCGAAGTCACCGGAGGGTTCCGGAACGTCGCCGGGATGGTCGACGCCGTGGACGGCGGCGAAGTCGATATCGTTGGCGTCGGACGACCGTTCTGTGTCGCGCCAGACTTCCCGGAACGCGTCTTTTCGGGGGACTTGGAAGAGCTACCGGCCCAAGAGCGAGACCTGCGGTTTGGGACTGGGTTCTTCGGCTCCGGAAGCTCCAGCGCAGCGATGCGGTCGATCAATAGCCAGGCGGTCACCACCTGGTACTACGAGCAGATCTACAGGCTTGCAGACGGTGAGGAGCCGGATCTGTCCATCTCTGCGCGCAAGGCGTGGATGCGCCACATGATCCGCGAGCAAAAGGTCAATCGTCGCCGCACCTCCCGCTAGCGTTCACCCGCGTTTCGTTCTCAGCAAGGGCATCCGAAGAACGGCACGGTTCCATCGGCGGTGCGTCGCCAAACGGTTCCGGACTTCCGCAGCTGCACGGAATCGGACAGGAACACAACCTCGCCATCGAGCTCGAACGCGCCTACCGGCACCGCGACCTCACCAGGCACTTTCGGGTCGCTGAGCAGCACGAGACCGCCATTCGGAGCGACCTGATAGGCCGCCCAGAATTCGCCGATGAAGTCGCCGCAGCCATCGCCTACGGTCGCCCAGACGAAAGCATACTTGGGCGAGTCCTCCCGACCGTAGATCGTGATGTTGGTGTTCGATTGCGACCATGAGCTCTTGCCGCCAAATCCCTCAAATTCCTTCTGAATCGAGGCGTGCCCGGGAAGCGATCGGAAGGCATCTTCGAGCTTGTCTTTGAGCTCGCCCTTGGCGGGATGCTGCGCGAGCGGAACCACCTTCTGTTCGGGGGCGTGTGCCCACGCGGCATTCTCGCAAGGCTGGTCGAGCTTGCCGACCACGAGATGCCCCTGACCCTTCGCGAGGTCCCAGATTTCCTTGGCGACGTGGGTATCCGCCATCCGCGGTTCGCCCATCTCTCCGTTCCAATATTCGAGCTGCCCGAAGTGCGGAATCGCCCGAGCGAGCACGTGAATCGACTCGACTTTGGCCGTGCACGTCCCGGGGGACTTGCGTATTCGCTCCACAGAAAACTCTTGGCCTACGAACCCGGCGAGCACATCGGGCGGCGATTCCACCTCGGCAATCGCCTCGCCCGACCGGTCGACGAGCACAGGTTTGGACGCTGAAACGCCCTCGGCGTCGAGCGCCAAGACGACGTACTGGTCACCAGCCATGAGCGCCGCCTGCCTTGGCCTGTAGATCACCTTCGGCGCGTCATCACCCACAACGGTAGACTGCAGCATCTCTTCTCGCGCGATGCGAGGCCCGTCGTCGGTAGCCACCACGACAAGCTGCTTTGGTCCGACGTCTTTGAAATCGCCGGAAGCCCAGGTCTGCTCGAACCTCGCGACGGCCGAGCGGCCGGCAACGGACACCTCCACGTCCGCCGCTGACACCTCCATCTTCTTCTTGAACATGCGTTCCCGGTCGGCGAGCCAACCAGCTCGGTCAAAGGAGAACTTCTTCGCCCCGACACGTTTTACGCCTTCGAGCTTCGGCGCGTAGAGCGCCGAGTAGGCTTCGAAGTCGCCGCTGTTCTGAGCTTCGAGCCATTCGTCGACCAGCTTCTTGACGGCAGCTTCGGGCACGGTCGACTCCGGCGGAGGTCCGGGATCGACGGTTGGAGTCGTCTCCGACGGGCCAGTGGTCGCGGTTCCCGTCGTAGCGGGCGCGTCGTCTGTTTGCTTGTTCTCGCAGGCACTCAAGATGAGCGCGAAAGCGAGGAGGTAGTGAAGAGGTCTCATGAGTTGCCCGTCGGTGGCCGATGTACACAGGAATTTGATACCTCGGACCGAATCGAGCAAGGGAGACCATGAGTATTCTTCAGCTGTTGTGGCAGTGTTTCGCCTCGGGCGAGGTCTAGCTCGATTTCGGCGCCCGCCCGACAAGTACGTAATCGTTCGAAAACTCTGCTCGAAGCTCGCCGTTTGCGTCAGTCATCCACGGCAGCGCGTTTCGCCTCGGAACCCGCACGACCTCCGGTACGTCGAGCGTACCGAAGACGAAGTCCCACAACGGCGAGGTGACACCGTGATGCATCTTGGGTCTTCGATAGTGGTGGTGAAGATGGTGGCGACGCGCCCATCGACCATAGCGATTGCGGCTCGGGGCCGAGTGCAGGCGCCGATGGACGACCTCGTACGCGATGTACATCACGAAGAATCCCACGCCGAAGCTCAGGCCAACCGGCCCGAGCATCAGGAACAAAAGCGGCAATGCCGCAGCCCCGGCTGCACCCATCGACGCCACCTTCTTGTAGGTCGGCGCGAAGTACGAAACGTCGGCGTGGTGGGCCAGATGCTCCTTCGAGAACGTGTTCTTCGCATGCGCATCGTGGCCCAAGAATCGGTGAAGCATGTACTCGGTGAACGTCCATCCGAGTGCGCCGGTGAGAAGTGCGAGTAGTTCAAACATCGATTTCCTCCAAGAGTGCGTTCCAGTCGTCGCGAGACGGCGAGAGGCTCAAAGCTTCGCGAACCTCGTCAGCGTCGGCTCCCCAGCCAACGAGAAGCGTCTCCATCAGTTCATCAATCAGGGGTTCTGGGTCGAAGAGTCCTTCCGAAAACCGGCCGAGCTTGCGTCGGTCGAGCACGCCTTGGACACACGACCAGGTCAGCGCCGCTCGCTGGAGCGCACGCTCGTCGCGCAGCGCTCCTTCGGTCATCGCCGATTGAAGCGCAGCCGCGAACCTAGACAGAAGCGCAATCGTTGGGCCGACTACTTTCGCGGCCGCCTCGTCTTTGACCACGGGGTCGGGTCCAGAAACGAACCGGCTGAGGAGCTTGAATCGCTCGGGTCGCAGCGTTTCGAGCGCCGCATAGGCTCGCACCAGCGTGACGACCCGCCGCAGCCCGGAAGTGTCACCGAACTCGGTCTCGACCGCGTCGAAGAAGCGCCCGAAGTAGTCCAGAATCCCGAGTTCCACCGCGATCAGTATCTCGTCTCGCGAGTCGAAGTATCGGTAGAGGGCGCCCGGCGTGAGGTCGAGCTCTGCCGCGAGCTTGTTCACCCCGAACGAAGCAATTCCGCCTTCCACGATCATCTCCGTCGCAACGTCAACGATCTCGGCGGTCCGGCGCTCTCTTCTGGTCGGTCGTTTGGACATGTTGCTGCTCAAAAAGTAAATGCCATTCACTTTTGTAAATGGTGTTTACTTTTGTCGCAAGCGGGCGTTGAGAAATCGGTCGCAAGGCCCCACAATGAGCGCGGACCACAAGAGGAAGGCGTTTCATGCGAGCATTGCCGGCACTGTTGATCTTCGCCGTTTCGATTGTCGTACTTGGCTGCGAGAAGTCTCCGGACGCGGTGCCCGAAGCCGTCGAGTCGACTCCGGACCGGGAGCGCGTCGGAAGCGATGGCGATGAAGCGCACGACGAGGAGCACTTTCACCTCGGCGGCAAGATGTACGAGATCAGCCGCAGGTTCTCGGCGGTTTGGTTTGCGGGGCAGTCAGGAAATGCAGCGATGGTGAAGTACCAGACGCACGAACTGGAGGAAGTGATCGAGGAGATCGCCGAGGCGAAGCCGATGGAGGAGGGCGTGGACGTGAGCGCCCGATTGAAGTCGGACGTCGAGGCGCATTTCGAGGACCTCGAGAAGCAGGCCGAAGCGAAGGACAAGAAGGCGTTCGAGGCCACGTACCGCAAGGTGATGAACAACTGCACGGTCTGCCACGCAGACACCAAGCATGGCTTCATTCAGGTCAAGGTTCCGGACTACAATCCGTATCCCAACATCGCCTACTGATGGCCGAGACCTTCCTGGAAAAGACCAAGGACGCCGTGTCGATGACGCTGCGATTCCTGACGTTTCGCGCGCGTGCGGACGAGTTCGACCAACTGGGGACGCGGCACCTCGTGTTTGGACTGGTGTGCACGTGGTTGGTCGGTATCGGTCGCTACTGGGACTCCGACCGGGCTGAGGTTCTGCAGCACTTGGGCGTCGGTTCTGTCGTGTACGTGTTTGTGCTCGGGCTCATCCTTTGGACGTTGGTCTTGCCGTTCGCGCCCAAGAATTGGAGCTACCTGAAGGTAGTCACGTTCATCACGATGACGGCTCCGCCGGCGGCTCTGTACGCAATTCCCGTGGAGATGTGGTTCGACTTGCCGACCGCGTCGATGCTGAACGTTCAGGCGCTGCTCTTGGTGGCGACCTGGCGCGTGGCCTTGTTGGTGTTTGCGCTCCGCCGAATGGCCCGACTGCGATGGTCGGAGATCATTGTGAGCGCCTCGCTTCCGCTTGTTGCAATCGTGACCGTGCTTTCGGCGCTCAATCTCGAGAAAGCAGTTTTCTCGGTGATGGCGGGGTTGGCGCCGGGCGCAGGAACCTCGGCCGACGACGCCTATGCGACAGTCTTGATGATGACGATCTCGGCGTGGGCGGTCTTGCCGTTCATCGCCATCGCATGGTGCGTGGTCGTCGTGAGGTCGCATCGACGACAGCAGGCCGAAAAGGGGTCCGCCGAGCCCGAGGTGGCCGACGAAACCGACGAAGCGGCCTAGGCACTAGAGGAACTGTCCCAGTCGAGACTTCGCCGAGAGAGCATTCGCGAATTCATCGAAGTTCGACGCCTTCTGGGCCAGGACGTCGGTTGTCCAGATGTCTGACGGCATTGCTTCGCTGAGCGCCCCGCCCGGTATGTCCCGGAAAACCGCGCCAAATGCAGACAAGAAGGTTGCGTATCGTTCGGAGTCAGCTTCGGCGTGCTCCGCTCCCGCCTCGAGGTGCTGCTCCAGAATGTCCATCAGCGAGCGTTCCTCGCCGTCCAACTCGAACCTGATCAATCGAATGATCGCTCGGCCCTCGTCACTCACGCCGACGAAGTCCAGCTCGTAGTGGCCGGAGGATGTCTCCATCGGAAAGTTCGCCGCCATCAGCTCTGTAAATCCGGACATCGTCGCTCCTCGTGTGCTCTGAAAGTGTCTGAAAGCTCGGTCGAAAGCATTGCGACCGAACGTCTGCTTTGGAACCTTACGAGCGTTCACGAAATGCGCAAAGCGGAGTTCGAAATGACCGTAGAGACCTTTGGAGTCGGCCCCGAGCAGGTGGAATCACTCGTTCGAAAGATGGAGAAGGCGACCGATTCGTACGCCAAACTGGACGTGTTCGACGAGTACGACGTCGACTGGGGCGATCGAAAGCCGTTGCTCTGGGCACTCGTCCGAGAGGGTCACTATGCGGCTTGGGACGACCCGGCAGTGTGGGGTGAATTGCACGACGGCGTCGAGCACGCATCGGCTGCCGACATCGTCGCGGTTCTCACCAAAGTCGAGCGGTATGACGCGGTCGCCAAAGAGTCCGGCGACGAGCCGCAGGCCGAGGAATTTGGCGACGATTACGACGACGAATACTACGAGGACGAGTACTACGACGACTACGGGTACGACGACTACGGCGGCTACGAACAGCCTCCCTACGAATCGCCCCGCCTCGTCGCGTTTTGGCCATCCACGCTCGACGACCTCGCGATGGTCGCCTACGCGGAAGACGCAGAGCTCGTCGAGTCCAAGGCGGCCGAGATGTCGCCGGAGGTGCAAAAAGGTCTCGAGCTCGTGCGCCGTCGCTTTGCGACCAACGGCAAGGTCGACCTCCCAGCGGACACGATCGAAGAGCTCTCTCGCGTCGCCGTTTGGTCCTCGCTCCCGTGGCGGGTCTACGACGTAGTGGATGGCGAACTGGTCGAGGCCGAGATTGGTCGAGACGACGGCGAGGGCCCCGAGGTCCGTGCCCGGTTCCTCAACAAATTCGCTACCGAAGAGGAGTGGGGCCAGGCTGTGCTCGAGCGCATTTTTGAGGAGAGCTACGGCCCGAACTTCCGAGTGACGCGACCTGCGTGGCCGCTCGCAAACGCCGAACAGATCGAGCAGATGGTTCGAAACATCAGCCTGCACGGCCAGGATTTTTGCGCGGGCGTGGAGCTGATGCTTCAGCGAGACGACAAGCCTGCCGACCTTGTCGCGATGGCTCGCCGCCTCGACGAGGACAGCCGTTGGACCCAGGCCGAGTTCCTCGTGATCGTCGCTGCCCTGCGCGCGAAGGCGCTCGGCGAAGCGGCACCCGACGCGCTCGACCTCTTGAACTTCCGTGCGATTGGCAGTTCGTCGAAGCGTGGCGACTACTATGTGGCGAAACCGTACGCCGAAGCCCTGCATGTGTGGGACGAGGCCGACGTCGTCGACCGCATCGTCGATGTGTTTGACGGGGACTACACAGCGATGACGCCATTCCCAATCCTGCACGCCTACCGCGACAACGACCGCCTGTTCGAAAAGGCGCTAGCGGTGATCGAGCGTGAGGTGGCGAGCGAGAAGCGCAACTCCTACGGCCTCAACGCTCCTCATCATGGGCTCGCCATGATGGGGGCAGAGGTGTTGCCCAGGCTCGAAGCGGCTTACGACGACGCGGAGTTGGTCGGCGTGAAGCATGTGCTTCGTCGCGCGATTCTCGGCGTATTGGCCGACGCGGAGGAGGCGTTCGATGCGAAATACGACCGTTTCATTTCGTTGACCGAGCTCGATGGCGAGTCGCTCGACGAGCACTATGTCGGCCACTACGTCACGCCCGACTACGAAGCGGCGTTGGAGTCGCTGCCGTCGGATCGCGCGAAGGCTGCGATCGCTGCAGATCTACGCGCGGAAGATGGCTGGATACGGACGTTCCGCGTACTCAGAAAGCACGCCGGCGAAGAGCTGTTCGGCCTGGCGTTTGGCCGGCTATCACGCGACGGAATGCCGACGACGAACGGTTTCGACTACATGTCGGTCTTCTACGATTACGACTTCCGACAGACCGCAAAGCCCTACGTCGGTCCGGCGTTGGCAGCGTCGAAGTCCCCCGATTTCCACAACCTCATCAAGTCGCGTTTCGGCGAAGACGAATACTCCGAGATGCTCGCGGAGGCAGGCGGAGAGTCGGCCGCGGACACCAGCGCAGCGGGCAAGTTGCGTCGCCTCTCGGCCCAGATGTTCGAGGCTCGTCCGGAGCTCGATCGCACGGTGGTGTACATCTTTTCGCGCACCGACGAGGTACCAGACGAGACGCTCAATCGCATCCACGGCGCGCCGTTCGGGGTCGACGAGTGGCCGCTCAAAGACGGTGATGCCGACGAGCCGATGACCCACATGTTCACGCTCGATCTCGAGACGACCCCTCGACTGAAGGCTCGATTCAAAGACGAAGTTCGCGCTGTGTCGCTCTTCCTGCGCAATCCGCGGCACAATAGCGCTTGGAGCCCGGGCAACTCGGAGACCTTCGTGCACTTCGTGATGAACGATGACACGAGCGAATGGTCAGACGAGCTGCCGAAGGGCCACGAAGCGGCAACCGGATTCACGGTGGAGGAGGTCGAGGTTCCGGTGAAAGCGTGGACGGTCGGCTACGGCGAGGACCCCGAGCTCGAGGCGATTCGAACAGAGGTCTACCGGCAGCATGCCTGGGTCGGCGGGGGAGGGCCGATCTGGCTGCAGTCGGAAGAGCACTTCGGAATGCCGGTCATGCAGTTCGACGAGGGGTTCATCTACACGAACCTCGGAGACTGCGGCGTGATGTATGTCTTCACGGACACCGCGTTCTGGCAGTGCCACTAGGCTGATCTCATCGCGAGGTGGGCTTCGCGGTTGTGGGCTTCGCGGTTGTGGGCTTCGCGGTGGGGGGCTTCGCGGTGATGGGCTTCGCGGTTATGGGCTGGCGCGGTGATGGGCTAGTGCGCAGATCCTTTTCGGAGATTCGACGTTTGAAGACGCGAGCCATCTCGAGCCTCTTCGACGACACGAGTCATGTACACGAAACTACTGAGCCTCATCGCCCTTCTCGTATGCCTGTTCGCCGCAGCCCCTGTGGTCGCGGACCCAATCAATGCCGTCGCCGGCGACCAGTCGTGGTTTGCGTACAAAACCGGTGATCCTGCCGACGGAAGCGAGCGTGAACGTATCCAGACGCACCTCCTCTGGGTGGAGCAAACGCTGCGACAAGCCGACCATTCGGGCCTCCCGGCAGACGTCGTCGAACGACGCCTCAACTTGCTCGACGAGCTCGCCCGGTATCGGCTCGCGGCGCAGTTTCCTAAGCACGAGCGGGGCGGAGAAGGCCGACAACCGCGCTGGGTAGACCACGACGGACGCCTGTGCGCCGTCGGTCACCTCGTGGCCGCAACCGGGCACGACGAACTCTTCGACCGCATCGCCATCGAACACGAGTACGACTACGTCGCAGACATGAAGGTGCCTGAACTACTCGATTGGGCCGAGCACTATGGCTTCACCAGCCTTGAACTGGGGATGATTCAGCCCGCCTACAGAAACGGCGGCAGCGTCTATGTCCCGTCGCCCATCGAAGAAGAACAGCGACGAAAAGAAGAAGAACGACGCCGCAAAATCCCTCGCCCGTTGAAACTCTCCGAAGTCGAATCGTACGTCCCCGGCTACATCCAAATCCGCGAACTCAAGCGCGCTTGCCTCAAACAGAAAACGGGCGCGTGGAAAGTTCGTACGGTGCTCACGGTCAATCCGTCGGCACGTGCGAGCGTCGAAGCGACCGTCACGCGACCAGACGGGACTCCGTCGCCCAGCTCCGTGTCTCGATGCTTCGAGTCCGAACTGACCGACCGAATCCAAGAGGCGCTGGAGTTCGTGAACTACACGGTCGAAAAGACGATGACAGTGACTACGGAGTCGGAGATTTCGGTTCCGAACCATGACGAAATCGAAGCCGACTTCATGAAGCGGAACGACTACAACAGGCACTTCGGGTCAGCTGAAGCCGGCCTCGCCAAGTGCTTCAAAAAGCACACGATTTCGCCGGATTCACTCGTCGTTCCTTTGAGCGTCTCGAGCTGGAACGGCCAGGTAGTTCTGCGCTGGCCCGAGATCCCTGAGGCCAAAGACCACGAGTACAGAAAGTTCGCCTGGTGCCTGCAAGACGTCCTGACCTATGGACGTGTCTCCGACTACGGCATCTGGGACCACAACTTCTCGGTCCAAATCGATTCGGATGGCTCAATGAAGCCCATTCCCGCGCCAGCCCACAACCGCGCTAGCCCATAACCGCAAAGCCCATAGCCGCGAAGCCCACCACCGCGAAGCCCATAGCCGCGAAGCCCACCACCGGGAAGCCCACTACCCCGCCAGCCCATCCGTGATGAATGCGCGGTGTCTTTCCCGCTTCGCGGCGCGCTCGGCCTCGGTGAACTTGTCGAAACATCGCGCGCAGCTGACGCCTTCTTCGTAGAGCTCGTGCTCTTTGTCTGAGGCGGAGAGCGGCATTCGGCAGGCGAAACAGATGTCGTAGTGGCCGGGCTCCAGCTCCGGTGTGACCGATACGCGCCGGTCGAAAACGAAGCACTCGCCGCGCCACTTGTTGGGTTGCTGGCCGCGTTTTTCGAGGTAGGCGAGGATGCCGCCCTGCAGATGGTAGACTTCGTCGAATCCGCGTTCGAGCAGGTAGGACGACGCCTTTTCGCATCGAATGCCGCCCGTACAGAACATGGCGACGCGCGGAGTCTTCGACGGGTCGAGTGAGTCGACGTACTCGGGAAACTCCGAGAAAGCGTCGGTTCTTGGGTCGACCGCACCTTCGAACGTGCCGACCTCGTACTCGTACGAGTTTCGGCAGTCGATGAGCAGCAAGTCTTCCTGCTCGATCAGGGCGTCCCATTCATCGGGGCCGACGTAGGTGCCGACTCTCGCGTTGGGGTCGACACCATCGACGCCCAGCGCGACGATCTCGCGCTTTCGGCGCACGGTCGCTTTGCGAAATGGTGCCTCTGGTGCGCTCGCGAACTTGATGTTCCGATCGTCGACGCCGAACTCGCCGCGCAGGATCCCCACGAACGATTCGAGGTCGCCCGCTCGCGCCACGGTTCCGTTCACACCCTCGCTTGCCACGAGGATGGAGCCAAGGAGGTCGAGCTCGGCCACGGCGCGTTCGAGCCGTTCGACCGCGGCGTCGACGTCTGCGACTTCGCGAAATGCGTAGAAAGCGACAATCTGAAACACGTTGCACCCTTCTGGCGGCGAGACCGATTGGAAACCAATCGTCGTTGAGCGTAGGGTGTACGAACACCCACACAGAGATCAATGCATGCGCAAAATGCTCGTCTTTTTGGTGGTTTGGGGATCACTGCTTTCGTTCGCCAGTCCAGCCTTCGCGCAATGGCCCGACCTGAGCGCGCCCGCAGACGTCAATGAGACGGGGGCCAGGGACGTTGCGGTGATTGTCGCGGTCGAAGACTACATGCTTTTGCCCGACGTAGACGGCGCGATCGCGAACGCGAACGATTGGGAAGTGTTCTTCCGGCAGTCGCTCAAGGTCCAGAACGTTCACGTCGTGACCAACCAGGACGCATCTCGCGAGGGTCTACTGAAGTTCGCGAAAATCGCGGCGAACGACGTCAAAGATGGCGGCACGATCTGGTGGTTGTTCATCGGACATGGCGCGCCGACCGTTGACGGGAAAGACGGCTTGCTCGTCGGGATGGACGCGCAACAGACGGTGGAAAGCCTCGAAGCGCGCAGCGTGCGCCAGGCAGAACTGCTCGCAGCCCTCGAAGCGGAGACGAATCGCACCGTGGTCATTTTGGACGCCTGCTTCAGCGGGCGTTCGTCTGAAGGTGAGGCGCTCGCCGCAGGCGTGCAGCCGGTGATCGCGGTCGATGCTTTGCCGCGGCTCGGAAACGACACGATCGTCCTCTCGGCCGCGAAGCCAACCGAAGTGGCGGGGCGGCTGCCCGGCGCCCGCAGGCCGGCATTCAGCTACCTGATGCTCGGCGCCCTCCGTGGGTGGGCAGACGACGGCGACGGCAACGTGACGGCTGCCGAAGCGTTGTACTTCGCGCGGCGCGAACTTCGTGGTGTGAAGGGACGGCAGCAGACCCCGCAAATGGAGGGAAACTCCAATCGCGTGCTCACCGAGGGCGCGAGAGAGTCGAAGCCAGACGTCGAGGTGACCGAGGAGTACGTCGAAGAGAAGAGAGACCCGGTCACCGAGAAGAGTGCTGGTCAGTCCCACGCAGAACGTAAACTCACGTACCTCGCCCGTCGCGTGACCTACGACGGCGTGGCGTTCCGACAGAACGATCGAGTCCTCGAGCCCGTGCCGTTCTATCACGCGGTCGATCGGCCTGATCTCGCGGCCGAGTACAAGACTCACACCCCATGGATGTGGATCTCCGGTGCGCTCCTGACCGCAAGCGGCGTTACCCTGCTCGTTTGGGGACTGACGGCCGATCGCGACGAGAGTGGCGACCGCGACAACGCCCGGTTCATCGGCGGATTCATGGGCGGCTTCTTCACGATGGGCGGCGGAATTGCGCTGTTCGTGGTGGGACTGATGCTGGACGAACATCCGGTGTCGATCGGTGAGCGCGAATCGCTGGCGGCCGAGCACAACAAGCAGCTGCGCGAGAAGTTCAATCTCGGGCCCGAAGACGACCCGCCCGTTCAACGCAAGAGCGGTGGCTTCTTGCCGGGATTCGCGGCGGCTCCCAAGCAGACAGGAATCAAGCTCGAATGGCGTTTCTAGGAGGTAGTATGCGCTGGACCATTCTGTTGATGTTCGCCCTGGCGACCGTGGGCTGCAGCGACGACGCTGTCGATACGCCCGCCGATTGCGAAGCAGACGACGCATGTCAGGTATTCTTACTCGTGAACGAGGAGCGAGAATCGGCCGGAGTTGCACCTCTCCAGATCGATGCGTCGCTCGAAGCCGCCGCACAGCTCCACGCCGAAGACATGTTCGAGAACGGCTATTTCGACCACACGAGCCAAGACGGTCGGAACTTCTCGACCCGCGCCAACGAGGCTGGCTACGACGGCAGTCCAGGCGGTGAGAACATCGCAAACGGCCAACAAACACCGGAGCAGGTGATGCAGTCGTGGATGAACTCCGACGGCCACCGTAACAACATCCTCAACCCCGAATTCGACGACATTGGCGTCGGCAAGGCCGGCGCGCTCTGGGTGCAGGTGTTCGGTCGTCGCTAGTCGACGATGTCGACGAACACGCTTCGGTCGATCGAATAGCGACCGGAGCTCGACAGGATGACCCCGTCCAACCCAGCTTTGCGAAGCATGCGAATCGTCGCGTAGAGACGATTTCTGCCGGCGTTGCCCTCGATGGTCTCGCCCGGCCACCCGGCTGCAATCAGCCCCTCGGTGTCGATGCCGTCGGGTGCGCGCGCGAGCGCGGCGAGGACATTGGCGAGTGGCTTTCGCGACGACAGGTCCTGTCGTGTGCCATCGAGTTCGTACCAGGCACCATCGTTCGCGACTCGGAGCGAACCGGAGGCCGGTTCATCCGGGATGTCGAATCGCATTCGTATCCGCTCGGTCGTGTTGGAAACGAGTCTCAGCGGAGCGATCCAATAGCAGTCTTGCTCGTGACGCTCCGGGGCTTCGTGGGCCAAGCGTTCTGCGGTTCCGAGCTTCTCCTGAGCCCGCCGGATCTGGCCAGCCGCGAGATCGGCTTCGACCGAAAAGAGGTCGATGGCAGCGTGCCAGAGTTCGTCCCATTCGGTGGGCAGTGAGCCGTAGGTCGGAGTCTGCCGCAGGATCGAGAGCGCGTGGGAGATATCTGCTTCGCCATCGCCAGATTCGGCCGCCAAGATGACTTCCAGCACCGACAGCTCTCCGTTCGACAAGGCTGGGATGTCATCTCGCTCCCGCACCACCTTCACCAATCTGCCCGCCTCTTCGAACTCTCCAAGGTCCACCAAGACCCTGGCGAGACCGATCTGGATATGCAGCAGGTGGTTGAGGTGGTTCAGCTCGGTGGCTTCTGCGAGCGCTTGTCGATGGTGCTCCAACGCGCGGTCCAACTCACCGGCATACCAGGCGCGTTCGCCAGCCTCGAGCATCGACGGAATCTCTAGGTTTCGGATGCCGTGTAGGCGCGCAATCCGAAGGGCCTCTTCGGCGTGTTCCATCGCCGCCGAGTGATTGCCGAGGTTCCGCTCGACCTTGGAGAGACCGAGCCGCGCGGTGATCTGCCAGCCGCCCGGCGGAATGGGTAGCGCGAGCGCTGCCTCCTCGGTCAATCGCGCGCTCTCGAGCTCGCCCATCGCTTTGTACGATGCGGCCAACCCGCGAATTGCAGCGAGCTGGCGGAACGGGCCGAATAGCGTCCGGACGCGCTCCAGCAGGCGCACGTTGTCGTCGTGATTCGCTGGCAATCGGTCCGCAGGTAGGAAGCCGTAGAGGCACATGTTGGTCCGCAGCGGAAGCAGCGAGAGCGAGAGTTCCGCCTCCCACCGGTCGTCGCCTTCGCCCTGCGCGCGGGCGACCAGCGATTCCAGCTCGGCGTGCGATTCGTCGATGCGGAACATGCGGGTGAGTGCCCAAGTACGCAGCTGACCGGCGCGATAGCGAAGGTCGCCCGTGAGGTCTGGCTCCAGTTCGTCGATTCGCCGCAAGACTTCGGCGACATCACCAATTCGAAGCTCGACGAAGCAGTTCGCCAGCTCTACCCGGCACTGAAGCTCCGCCATTGTGGGTTGCACCGCGTGGAGGATGCGGTTGAGCTCGACGAATCGGCCGATTCGAAACTCGACCGCTCGCACCGCGAGGGCGAGGCGGGCGGCTTCGTCGTGGCGGTCGTCGTCGAGCGCCAGAGCAGCGGCGTCGAGAATGTGACTGCGGTGCGACTCGAGCCAGTCGAATGCCTGCACTTCGTCCGGGGTTCGGAGCAGTGACTCGTGGTGCTCGCTGGTCTCCAGCAGGAAAGCCTCTGCTGCAGCACGGGCTTGCGACAGAACATCCTGCGGCGCGCGCGACCGCGCGAAGTCGTGCACCGAAACGAGCAGTCCGAACTTGTCGTCGCCGTACTCCACGACAAGCGAGGATTCGACCAGCGCATCGAGGGCTTCCCGATTGACGACAGCGAGCGCGAGGTCCAGGTCGAAGGGCGAACGAAGGGTCGAGAGGGCCGAAAGTGCCTCTCGAGCGTGCTCGTCGAGAAGCTGCCACGACAGCTCGATCGACGCCTCGAGGCGCGAAGAATGATCGGGCGAGCTCAGGAGCGCGAATCGCTCGTGCATGCGCGCCAGAAGCTGCTCCGGATTCATGATGGCCAGCCGCTTTGCCGCCAGCTCGATCGCCAGCGGCAGACGGTCGAGTGACTCGACGAGCGCTTCGGCGGTCGTCCTGTCCAGGTCGAGACCCGGCCGCACCTCGAGCGCGCGCCGTTCGAGCAATGCCGTTGCGTTTCTGACATCGAGTGTGCGCACCGGGACGCAGACTTCGTCGGGAACGTTGAGGGAGCGTCGCGAGGTCACGAGAATCGGTGGTCCGTCGCGCCACGAGGTGACCAGTTCGGCGACCTCTTCGACCACGTGCTCGGCGTTGTCCAGAAAGAGCAGAGCCGCACCACGAGCCCGCAGACTGCGGGCGACCTCATTGATGCGCACTTCGAGGTCGGCCGACGTGCTTTCGATCTGAAGTGCCCGCGCGACCGACTCGACGATGCCCTCGCGCGTGGTGAGCGAGATCAGATCGACGCGAAAAACGTGACGCTCGCAGTGGGCCGCCAGCGAAGTCGCGAGCTTGGTCTTGCCGACACCTGCCGGCCCCCAGAGGTTGACGATCGGTGTGCCGTTGTCGATGTGGTGGCCGGCGAGCGCGAACTCTTCGGCTCGTCCTACGAGGTCTTCGGGAACTCGACGCGGCTGGATTTCCACCTGAATCATGACGCTCCTCGTGGTGGAAGCGGCACGATGGCGCTCACGCGTTCCATGTGCTCTGCGTAACCCTCTCGTCGGGCAAGCGACCGCTTGTCGAGCAGCGGGATGCTCACGAAGAGGAACAGACAGGTCATCGCGAGCGGACCGGCGAAGGTCCAGAGGGCGTTGCCGGGGCTAGCGCCGACCCCAAACAGCCAGACGCCCCACCAGAACGAGAGCTCGCCGAAGTAGTTGGGGTGTCGTGAATAGCGCCAAAGCCCGGTGTTTATGATCGAACCCTCAGGCGGCTTCGAAGCAATCCAGCGGTGGAGCTGGATGTCCGCGACCGCCTCGATGGTGGTGGCTGCGACCATGACGGCGACACCAGTCCACGCCAGCGCGGGCACGGACTCTTCAGGCTTCAGCAGGCCCGAATAGAGTCCGAAGCAGCCAACGAAGACGATGAGGGTGGGGAAGAAGTGCACTCCTCCAAAACTCACCCACCAGTACGCCTTTGGAAACTGATCCCGAAAGTCGACGTATCGCCAGTCTTCGTGGTGCATCCCGGGCCAGCCGTAGAAGAAGTTGTACGTGAGCCGGCAGCCCCAATAGGTCACCGCCGCGAGCGCGGCAATGTTGAGCGGCGAGAGTTCTGCGCCGAGCACGAAATAGGCGGCTGCAATCACGATGGGCGCCACGCTCCAATAGGGATCGTAGAGGCTCGAATTGTCGTGAAAGCGGCTGAATCCAAAGATGACGACGGTGCCGACGATGTCTGCGATCAGCACATACACCAGGAGGTGGGCGTCGAACTGTTGGGCGCTGAACCAGCCCGCGCCCACTGCTGCGGCGATGGCCGCGACATAGGCCACGAATTGGTGTGCGATGGAGGCTGCTTTGGTCATCTGTTCGCGATCCACCATG
>CAYLMO010000004.1:180871-208875 GCA_964384605.1 uncultured Bradymonadales bacterium
TCGGGGCCATGGTCTCTCCTTGTGAAGCACCACAATACTCGCATACTCCCAATCCGAATATGGGCGAGTCGCCACGGAGGGTGAAATGGAAGGTCTGGACAGACGAATCGCGAATGAGCTGGGCGTGCGTGACACGCAGGTGGAATCGACGCTCGCGCTGCTCGACGACGGCAACACGGTGCCGTTCATCGCGCGATATCGAAAGGAAGCCACCGGCGGGCTCGACGAGGTTCAGATTCGCGACGTCGCCGCTGCCGCGGAGCGGATTCGGACGCTCGAGTCGCGCCGCGAGACCATCCTCGATTCGATCCGGGAGCAGGGCGCGCTCACTGGCGAGCTCGAGAAGCAGATTCGTGCGGCGACCGACCTGACGCGGCTCGAAGACTTGTACGCCCCACACCGGCCGAAGCGGCAGACGCGCGCGACGAAAGCCATCGACGCAGGTCTGCAGCCGGTTGCCGACGCCATCGTCGAAGGGCGCGACCCGTGGCCGCTCGCGCGCCAGCACACGTGCGACGACTACCCCGACCCGTCGGCGGTGCTCGATGGCGCGAAAGACATCATCGCTGAAGACCTCGCGACACGGCCCGAAGCGCGGTCGTTCGTGCGCGACGTGCTCAAGAAGCATGGGAAGTTCGGAGTGAAGAAACGGCGTGGTTCCGACCCGGACCCGAACTTCGAGGCGTACTATGACTTCGAGACGACCGTTTCGCGGATTCGTCCGCACCAGGTGCTCGCAATTCGGCGTGGAGAGAACGAGAAGTCGCTGTCGGGCTCGATCCAGGTCGATGACGAGCGCACACTGCGCGACCTCGAACGAAAGCTCCCGCGCGTGCAGCGCAACGGAAAGCTCGTGTTCGAAGCGCTCAGCGATGGATATCAGCGCTTGTTGAAACCGGGCGTTGAGCGGGATGTGCGGAGCGAGCTCGACGAGGTGGCCGACGCTCATGCGATCGACGTATTCGCGCTCAATCTGCGCAACCTCTTGATGCAGGCACCGCTCGCCGGAACTCGAGTGTTGGCGGTCGATCCGGGCTATCGGACTGGTTGCAAGATCGCCGCGGTCGACGAGGCCGGGACGGTGCTCGGAACGGGCATCGTCTACGTGCACGACGGCCGAAAGGCCGAAGCGCCCGACAAGCTGAAGGCGATGATTCACAAGTGGTCGATCGACGTGGTCGCGGTCGGAAACGGCACCGCGACGCAAGAGACACAAGCAGCGGTGGTCGATGCGATCGACGGCACCGAAGTGAAGTACGCTGTCGTCGATGAAGCCGGCGCGAGCGTGTACAGCGCGTCGGACGTCGCACGAGAAGAGCTGCCCGGCATGGACGTGAGCGAACGCGGCGCCGTCTCCATCGCGCGACGGCTCCAAGACCCACTCGCCGAGCTCGTGAAGATCGACCCGCGCTCGATTGGGGTGGGAATGTACCAACACGACGTCGACCAGAACCGGCTCGCGGACGCAGTCGAAGCCGTCGTGGTCGACGCGGTGAACCAGGTCGGTGTGGAGCTCGGGTCCGCCTCGCCGAGCCTGCTGACCTACGTCTCGGGCATCGGCCCGACGCTCGCCAAGCGAATCGTGGAGTACCGGAACGACAAGGGATTTCGTACGCGTGACGACCTGAAGAAGGTGAAGGGGATTGGCGCGAAGAGCTTCGAGCAGTGCGCCGGATTCTTGCGCATTCGCGATGGCAAGGAGCCGCTCGATGCGACCGCGATTCACCCCGAGAGCTACGACGGAGCGCGAGCGATTCTCGAGGCCGCCGGAGCAACACCAGGCGACGCCGACCTGTCGCAAAAGCTGGATGAGCTCGAGCGGAGCGGGCGCCTGACCGCCATCGCAAAAGAGCATGGCCTCGGGCAGTTCACGCTGAAAGATTTGCTCGCCGACCTGCGGAAGCCGGGGCGGGACCCGCGCGGCGATGTGCCGGCGCCAGAACTGAAGGCGCGACAGCTCACGATGGACGACCTGACCGAAGGGATGCGCCTGAACGGCACGGTGCGAAACGTTGTCGACTTCGGCGCGTTCGTCGACCTTGGCGTGAAGCAGGACGGCCTCGTGCACGTGAGCAAGATGGCCGACCGTTACGTGAAAAACCCCCACGAAGTCGTCGCAGTGGGCGATCGCGTGGAGGTCACAGTGGTCTCGGTGGACCGCAAGCGCGGTCGGATTGGCCTGTCGATGGTGGACTAGCTACTGGGTCTGAATCGTGTAACCGACGTTGTCGACATCTTCCGAGATGGTCTCGACGACGAGGTACATCGCGCCCGATGCGGTCAACGGAGCGTCCAAGAGCGGGTTCGGGTCGCCGAGCGTGCGGTCGTCTTGCCGGGCGATCCAGTCGCCGGTGGCCGTCGAGTAGACCCAGAGCCTTCCGTCGCCGTTTGGCGCGCTCATGTCGAACACGACGTCCTGCCCTTCGGTACCCTCGAACGACCACAGGTGGACCGTTCCGGAGGTCGCCAACGAGTCGGAGAGCTGTGCGCCGAACGAGACCGCGCCTTGTGTGTTGTCGGCCGCGTCGGCGCCGTCGACGCGCAGTGAGTAGGTGAAGCCGTCGCCGCCGACCGCGCCCCCGTCCACGTTGCGTGCGTCACGTACGATGATCAGATGGCCGCCGCTGCCCATGGCGAGGAACTCGATCGAGTTCCCACGAGCAATCTTTACGTAGTCCTGACCCGGTGCGTCGCCATCTCGTCCGGCGTCGAGCACCGTGATGTGTGGCTGGAGTTCGGAGCCGCCGGGGAGGTCGAGCGCGACGGTGTACAGCGTTCCGGCGGTGCTCGGAACCGAGAAGATGTCGACGTCTTCACTCGCGATGACGCCCGAAAGGTTCGCGCCGAAGGGCAGGTCGTTGAATTCGGTGGCCGTCGACCCGTTGTTCGGCTCTTGTTCGGTGAGTTCCTCGCCGCCCGCGTCGGGGGTGCCGCCCGAATCGGCTTCCTCGCCGGCGTCGGGAGTCGTCGCGTTCGTGCTCCCGGCGTCAGACTCGCCTGCATCGGGCGTGGTTGCGTTCTCGGCATTCCCCGCGTTCGTGGTGCCGTTTGCGGAGTTGTTTCCGTCGTCGGAGCCGCATGCGGCGGCGGCGAAGAGAATCGAGAGTGCAAGGATTCGAATGCGCATGATGTTGGCGGCTCGTTGAGTTAGTCCGGCTCTTGGCCGGTGAGTTGGTGGACCTTGTGCAGGCACTCGGCATCACCCACGACGACGAGGGTGTCGTTGCCCACGAGTGGGTCGTGCGCGTCGGGTGCTCCGATGGTTTCCTTCCCTCGCAGAATGGCGACGACCGTGGCGCCAGTATGCTTACGGAAATCGAGTTCTGCGAGTGATTTCCCGGCGAGCGGTCCGCCGGATTCGACGGCGACTCGCGTGACGTCGAGTGAGTACATGAGTTCGCCAATCTCGGCGGTATCGGCGTCGTCGACGTCTTCGAGAAGGTGACGGTAGCGTTCCCCACGAAGGGCGCGCTTCTCGCGGAAGATGCTCTCGTCCGACGCCCCATAGGCGCGCATGACGCGGCCGACGAGCTCGATCGACGTCTCGAATTCCTCCGGTACGACCACGTTCGCGCCCAGCTTTCGGAGTGGTTCGATCTCGGCGACGTATCGGGTACGCGCGACGATCTGAAGGTCCGGGTTGGCGTGTCGGGCGTTGGCGACGACCTCTCGCGTGGCAGCCGCGTCAGCGATGGCCGACACCAATGCTCGCGCCTTTTCGACGTGCAGATGGTGGAGCAGGGCAGGGCGTGTGGCGTCGCCGTAGACGATCTCGATGCCGTCGTGCTTCTGGTCGACCACGGTCGTCTGATTCAGTTCGACCACGACCACCGGCACGTGAAGGTGCCGAAGCGCGCGCGCTACGTTCCTGCCGTTGAGGCCGTAGCCGACCACGATGACGTGATCGACCAGCTCGGTCTCGACATCGGGCAGGTCCGTCGGGGCATCGCTCTTTCGGAGCCAGCCTTTGAAGCCCGGAAGCACGAGTGGCGTGAGCGCCATCGAGGCCACCGCGGTCGCGATGATGAGGCTGTAGTGGGTCGCCGAGATGAGTTCGAGCGCAGCGCCCTGTTGGGCGAGGACGAGGCCGAACTCGCCGACCTGTGCGAGGGCGACGCCGGCGATGATCGCGGAGTGCCAATCGAGGCGAAGCACCTTCGCGGTGAAGACGACGATGACACCTTTCAGCACGATCGCGCAGCCGATGAAGGCGAGCAGCAGGCCGAGGTTTGCCGACACGGCGTCGGGGTCGATGAGCAGACCGACGGACGCGAAGAAGAGGCCGTTGAAGACGTCCCGAAACGGGAGAACTTCGGCGAACATCTGGTGCGAGTAGTCCGATTCGGAGACCACGAGGCCGGCCACGAACGCGCCGAGCGCGAGCGACAGGCCGAGGGCGTCGGCGACCATCGCGGTTCCGAAGACCACTGCCATCGTGGTCATCAAGAAGACCTCGCGACTGCGCAGTTCGACGACGCGCTCGAGGACCCAGGGGAAGATGAAGCGTGCGCCAAAGTAGACGCCCGCCGTGACTCCGAACGTTTCTCCAAGGCCGATCGCGAGCGTGCCGATGGAGAGGTCGCCGCTCGCGAGCATTGGGAGCACGAGCATCAGCGCGACCACGGCGAAATCCTGCGCGAGCAAGATCCCGAGCGCGAGCCTGCCGTAGGGAGTGCCGAGCTCTCCAGAGTCCCCGAGGATGCGCAACACGAGCGCAGTTGAGCTGGCTGACACCATGAGGCCCACGGACACCGCGGCATATCCTCCGAGGCCAGCGAGCATCGCGAGCCCGGTGAACGCCAGCGACGTGAGGCCGATCTGGATCGCACCTCCGCCCAAGACTTGCTTCGCCATGCGGGCGAGGTCTTTGAGCGAGACTTCCAGGCCGATGGTGAACATCAGCAGCACCACGCCGATCTCGGCGAGGATCGAGATGGTGGCGGCGTCTTCGACGACGGCAAAACCGGCCGGGCCTACGACCACGCCGGTAGCGAGAAAGCCCAAAAGCGACGGAATTCGCCGCATGTGCAGTAGTGCGACGAACAGAGTTGCGACCCCGAAGATCCAGAGCAACGGCATGAGAAAAGCTGCCGTTGGTGCGTTCGAAGCCGCGAGAATACTGGTCAAATCCATCAATACCTCCGGGGGCTACTTGTCCACATCTGGGCGTCAGATGCAACGTCGCTCGCACGATCGTGGCGCGCCCGGTAGGCTCGACGCCGACCAAACCCGAAAGGAATCTCGTGGAACTACTCGATTGGACGACGTCGCCGCACGACCTCGTCGAGACTGTACTCGTCGAGCCGAACACCGGTTCGAAGTACTCGCTGAGCGACGAGCTGAAGCCGCTGGTCGTGATCGACGTGATTCACGACGGACACTGGATTCCCGCGGAGTTTCTGCGGGACCACGAGGGGCGCGAGATCTCGCTCGACGAGGTCCGTGCGGACTACATTCGTGAGCGGGATTGGGGGGCTTCGGCGGTTGCGGGCGAATTGGCGAGGAACCTCGGCCTCCCAGATTTCACGCGTGTGAACGTGGCGCGGGTGCTGATGGACTTCGGTCGGTTCCCAGGATCGACGCCGAGACACGCCGACCATCTGCACCGGTTCGCGATCAACTATCCGTTTTCGCAGCTGTTGTCGTACCGGCAGAAGAAGCGCGTGCTCGAGGACTACTACGACGGCATCTCGGAGCTGCTCGAGGCCAAGCTGGCTGGGCGTTTGGTGAAGGTCGCGATCCACACGTACGACCAGTTCAACGAGAGCGGTACCGAACGGCCGGCGATGAGTATTCTGACGCGTTCGCTCGGCTATCAGAACGAGTCCGAGCTGCCGGCCGGGCTCTTCGACCCGCTGTATCCCGATGTTCTGGCGGAGTTCACGTCGGACCGGGTGCTGCGCGACCGAATCTCGCTGACGCTCGAGAAGTCGAAGATTCCGGTGGCGCACAACTACCCGTACCTACTGCCCGAGGGGAGTCTCGAGGTGCGGTATCAGGTGTGGGCGTTTTTCCGCGCGCTCAAGGATGCATTCGAGGTCGAGCGGCCGGAGACGCGCGAGGAACCTTGCTATCAGATGATCTGGGAGATGCTGTTCGATACGAACCTGAGGTCATCGAGTTCGGAGGCGTTGCGCAGCTACTTGCACATGTATCGTCGACCGCCGGTTGGCCAGGAGGTGATGTTTGCGCAGGCCGAGGCGGCGTACGAGGAGGTCGAGGCGTTTTGCGAGGGGAACGAGCAGTTTGTGCAGCAGTATCGATTCTCGCGGCACCGCACGAGCTCGATCGCGATCGAGGTTCGCAAGGACATCGTCTGTGAACTGGGCGAAGACGGCCATCCAACACGCCTTCGGTCGGACAATATTCAGCACATCGGCAACGCGCTCGCCGAAGCGATTTCGACATACTTCAAGCACGACCATGAGGTCGACTTCGACCGCACTCCGGGCGGCGCAGAGCGACATGCGCCGTGGGACGAGAAGGTTTAGGCAAGCACCTTCACGCGGTCGTGAGTCACGGCCGTCTCGAACACCACCACCTCTTCGTCGTCGGGGGTAGGAGTGTCCAGTCCGTCGAGCGTTTTCGCAGTCCGCTTGGCGTCTTTCCATGCCTCCCACAGCTCGCCGAGGTCGACTTCGAGGCGCCCACCCGCGTCGAGTGACGGAGAGAGGTCGAGGTCGATGAGCACGCCTTCGACCTCCTTCTCGACGAGTTCGGGCGTGATGGATGGCCACGACTTGTCGAAGACGCCGGTCAGGCGCTTGGGAAGGCCGCTCAGGTCGATGTGGCGATTGCCCTGTCGGACTGCGGTGCCGATGAGGTCGTAGGTTGCCCGTCGGATGTCGCGTCGAATGCCGTGCTCGGCTACAGCCCGCGCCGTATAGCGGGCGGCGGCGCTCAGACACATGGCACCGATCGCGAACGCGAAGAGCGCCAGCGTGAGCGGAGTCGAAACGCTAGCCAGTAGTCCGATGAACGACTCGATCCCGGTGAAAAGCTGGAAGTCGAGCATCTCGGGGCTCGTCAGCAATAGCATTCCGCTGAGCGCCATTAAGATGGTGCCGCCGACGAGCCGGTCGGTCGCCAGAACGTGCGAGTAGGTGAGGCCGACCAGATTGACGGGAACCGAAAAGCTCGATTGCGCCTTACGACGTTTGATGATGCGACGTTTCGGGTCCATCTCGATGAACTCGGCCCACAGGTCGGCGTCTGGATTCGCGTCGATCTGCCGCAAGACTTCGGGCGGGAACTCGAACACGAGTACGCCACCATCGCTCACGAGAATGTGACCATCGACGAGGCCGCAAAGTCGAGAGCCGACCTCTGCCGCTTCGTTCAGGTCGAGCCCTTCGGCGAAGGCGATGTCGATCGTCGAGACGCGTCCTTCGCTCTTCGACGCGAGCAACAACACGCGCGGGCCGAGGTCTTCATCGACCGGCCGTCGATTCGAATGTGCCCGCGAGAGCGCGCGGTACACCCGACCCACGAGGTCGTTGGTCGGGAGGTATTTCTCGAACCGGTCGACCGGAACCGCGGTTCGCACCCAGTAGGCCGGCGAGATGCGCTCGAGCTCGCGTTCGTCCCGTGAAAGCGCCCGCCAGAGGCCGCGCAGCCAGATGTAGAGCGCGATGGTGCACAAGACGATGATGGCGATCGCGATGATGATGACGATTGCCTGGCCCAGGCCGGCGATGCCGTCGCCGTCGCTGTCGCCGCCGCCACCGCCGCCGGACGATGAAGATGACGAGGACGACGATCCGCTCGAACCCGAATCGAAGAAGACCCACCACGAACCATCGGAACCGCTCGACCTGCGGTTCGGCACTTTGTCGGCGGCCGCCGAGCCGATCTTGGGCGTCGAGGCGAAGAACGGGTAGAGCAGGTAGTGCACCACCCAGCCAGCTGCCATCGCCGCCGCGAAGCAAACCACGATCGCGATGAGCCCACTGCCCCCGAGCCACATCGCCGCGTTGGAATCAACGGTCGAAACTGCGATGTCGAGCGTCCAAAACGCCAGCGTCATGATGAGGAGGACTGGCCAGATCGCGCCGACATTCGCCAGGCCGGCTAGGGCAAAGACCCCAAGCCGCACCGGCAGCCACGCGCGCCTCTTGTTGCGCAGTGTCGCGATATCCTCTGCCGCGAAATCGTGAAGAATCCGGCCGCGCGACGTGATGCGCATCTGGCACGGAATCTCCTCGCGCAGCCGTTCCAGCGCGGCGCCGATGACCATCGGGTCCTGATTCAGGTCGTCGGCGAGCGCGGTGGCCTCGGCCCCTTCGACTCCGTCCGCGAACTTCCGCAAGAGTTGGCGTTCGGCGCTCAGGACAGCCTTCTGGAACCGAATCGCCTCGAACCCTTTGAACGTCGGAGCGACAGGCAAGCTCGGCATGACCTCGCGGGCGTGGCCGGGCGCAACATGGAGCGCGCGACTCATCCCGAGGCCGACCGCATGGGCGAGAAGCACGCCCCCGAAGAGCACCATACCGACAAAGAACCAATCGGTGAGCGCAACGGCATGCAAGAATGCGTCGAACATGGTCCCAAGGCCTCAGTCTGGTGTGCGTTGCTCAAAGATGCCCGCCAGCCAGCGCGCACGCAACTCATCGTCGCGGCTCGCCCACCGCTCAGCGATCCATTCGATGAGGTCGCGCATGTCGGACTCGCTCTCTTCCATGGCGAGCAGCCTGGCTTCGGCGTCGTAGGCGGCGACATCGAATCGCTCCGTATCACCGAGGTCGGCCGCGATAGCGCATTCGACCATGACGCCGAACGTGTTGAGGAGCTCGAAGTTCTTACTCCTGAGTTCATCGCGCAGCTCTGCCACGGTGTCGTTCAGCGAAGCCGCCTCGCCCAACATGATGGTGGCGAGCGCGATGTTCAGTCGGGCCGTCACCGCCCACGTTGAGCCGGCTCGCCGCATCATTTCGTGAGCGCGGCGATAGCACTCGAGCGCCTCGGAATGCCGCTCCGCAGTGGTGTAGAGGGCACCTTCGACGTTCATGCATTCGCCGAGTCCCACTTCGAATCCAGCGACCTCGAAATGCTCCCGAGCCTCGGCCAGTTCGGCGTGTGCGCGCTCGAGATTGTTCCGTTGTCGTTCGAGATCTGCGAGTCGGTAGTAGGACCATCCGACCGCGACAGGGTCGCGCTCCGCATCCAGTAGCCGAAGCGCTAGTCGAGTGTTGTTTTCCACGAGTTCGTGGTCTTCGAGCCGAAGCCCGAGTGTGGCCAGTGAGCGTCGCATCGACGCCTGATAGGCTGGGTCGTCGGGTCCCTCGAGGCGCGATTCCAACAGCGCTTGTGAGTCGGCGAGCTGGCCCAGTTGCATGAGCGCTGCGGCGCGCACGAGCGTGGCGCGGGCGCCGAACGAGTCGGGGCGCTGCCAAATGGCATCGGTGCGACGCAGCGCTTCTTCGGCGTTGGCGTGATTCCGCGCCGACTCGGCGTGAGCCAGTTCCAAAACCAGTGCGTCGGTTGCATCGATCGGCGCGCCCAGCGACCGCGCGTGTTCGGCGATGGCGATCGTCTGTTCGAGCGTCTCCTTCAACGTCCCGCGGTATCGAAGAGCCTCATCGAGCGCGACGACCGCTTCGCGTAGCGCTTCCGCGGGGGCGCCTCCTTTCAGCAGGTGGTTTGCGAGTTGACCGCGGCGCGTTGCTTCGAGTTCGGTTCGGCGCAGGACCTCGGCCAGGGCACGGTGCACAGCGGACATTTGGAACGAGTCAATCAGTCGGGACCGAACAGCATCCCGAAAGGGCGAGTACTTCACGCGAAGCAACCGATCGTCGCGCTCGGCCAACCCAGAGCGCGCCAGCCGGTCCCAGAGTTCTGGTGAGTCGGCGAGGCCGAGTTGCTCCAAACACGCGAACCATTCCGGCACCGAAGCCGGGTCCCCGAGCTCCACCGCGGCTCCTAGCTGCAATAGCTCAGCGTCATTCCACACCAGGCGATGCACGTGGTCTTGCCAGAGCTCGGCGCGGTCGATCGGGGTCGGTGACAGGTCATCGGATTGCACGCGCTCCCAAACTCCGTCGCTCGACTGCAAGGCGCCGGACCGTAGCCATTCGCCGAGCAGGCGAATGGCGTACTCGGAGAACCCACCCGTGAGTTGTGCGATTTCCCGGGCAAGCCCCGGGTCGACGCGCAGTTCGCGCCGAAGCTCGTCGGCGAGCACCTCAGGTGCGATGGGTTGCACCAGAATGACCTCGACCGCTGGATTCTCCCGCAGGCGGGCGGACGCGCCGGATTGGGCCTGCTCACTCACGAGGCCCAAGACGAGCAGCGGCCCCATGACGCGGTCGGGGCTTCGCGCAAGGTCCAACGCGAAATTGCACGAATCTGGGCTGAGATGAAGGTCGTCGAGGATGACCACTGCGACGTGGCCACGGCTGAAGTTGTGGACGAGCCGTCGGACCGTCGTGAATCGCGACGATGGAGCAGTGCCGGCGCGGTCGTCGAGCATCATCGCCGATGCAGCCATCGGCAACATCGAGCCCAGGCCAACCGTTTCCAACTGCTCGCCCAGCCGATGCGCGGCCGACGCCATGTCCAACTCATCGAGCCTGAGCGCCTTCATCAGCATGCCCGAGAGTCCGTGGTACGGGCCGGGCACGACGTCGTGAGCAGCACGGAAAACGCGGGCGGCGGCGTGCTCGTGCGCTCGTTCGGCGAGCCACCAAGCGAGCGGTTCGATGCCGGCGCCGTCGGGTCCCTCGATGAGCACGACCTTGCTGGTTTTCGACTGCACACAATCGACCAGGCTCTCCCACAGCTCGCGACGATGTTCGGCGAGCGACTCGAGCAGGGGCGGGCGCAGCGCGAAAACCCCGGAGGACTGCCAATCGAGACCGCGAGAGCGCATTGGTGTTTTGGGCACCTCGAGCGGAATCTTCACGTCGGCCCGGCTCGGAAGCCGGGCGAGCGGCGCAATCGAGAGCGGCTCCGGCGGCGTCGCTTCGAGAGTCGGAGCATGGACGATCGTCGGCAGCACCTGAAGCGTTGGCGCGCCGGCCGCAGCGACGTGCGTCGGGGTCTCGTCGACCGTTTCAAACTTGGCCGGAAGTGAAGCGAGTGCCTCGCGAGCGCTGCCAAGGCGGCGATGCGGCGGCTTGTCCAGCAACATCGCAAGCCAACCGACCAGCCCATCGGGCACTGAGAACCGCGGCACGAGCTCTGGCGGTTCGAGTTCGAGGTGCATTCGGACGAGGTCGAGCACCCGCTCGTGCTCGAACGGCGGGGCCCCAGTCACCCACTCGTACGTGATGCAGCCGAGTGCGTAGAGGTCGGTCCACGGTCCGAAGTCGCGCCAGTTTCCGAGGATCTGTTCGGGCGACATGTAGAGCGGCGTGCCGCCCGAGACGTGGAGTTGAGCGTGCGTGTGCTGGCCGCTTCGAAGCCGGTGCGCGAGCCCGAAATCGGTGAGAACCGGTCCATCGGTCCCGACCAAGATGTTCTCAGGCTTGAGGTCGCGATGGGTGATGCCGCGTGCGTGAGCATGGGCGAGACCGCGCAGGACGGGCGCGAGCACGCTCCGCACTTCGTTCCAAGAGCGAGGGGGGGCCGCTCGCAAATCACCGCCGTCGACTCGCTCCATCGCGAACCACCGCTCGCCCCGCGTCAGTCCATAGTCGAGGATTCGGATGACGTTGGGATGTCGGCAGCGAGCGACCATTCGGACCTCGGCCTCGAAAGCTGCTCGGGTCTCGCCACTCGCGCGCATGTCGCGGAGTAGCTTGATGGCGGCTGGTTGCCCGGTTGGTTCGTGCCGTGCGCTCCACACCGCGCCCATGCCGCCTTCGCCCAACAGGTCGGTGACGACGAAGTCTCCGTATTTGTCGCCTGAACCCATGCTACTCCGGGTCGCACACGCCATCGCACGCGGTCGGAATCTGACCGCTCTGCGAGAAGAACGCATCGAGCTGCGCCTGATGCGCCGCGCTCTCGCGCACGCCGCCGTGCACCTCGTTCATCTGCACGACGCCGTCGGCGTACGTGCCGGGGAGCGGCGCTTCGACGCCGAAATCATGCACGACTAGGCCGCTCGGTGCGGGAAGAGTCGCCGAGGTGAGCCCCCACGGTTCGTAGGCCGAACCCTCGAGCACAGGAATGCCGATGGCCCGCGCGTGCAGATAGGTCGCGAGGTTCGGGACCGCCGGGTCGCCGAGGCCGGCGGCCATGAAGATCTGCCGGTCGGTCGGGCCGCCTTCGAGCGGCGCCCGGCGCACGAGGTGCGCGTACGCGATGGGGTCGATCCGGTCGAAGCTGGTCTGCGCCAGCGCGCCAAACTTCTGCTGGTCGAGCGGGCCGGCGAGCACCTGCTGGATGAAGATGAGGAACGGCGCGAACGGTCCGGCCCGGAACATGATGAAGGTGAAGGCTGCTCCGCCCACTTCGAGCGCAGCTTTGGAGATCTCCGGCGCGATGGCTACGTAGGTCCCGCCCAGGATGTGGCCCTGCGAGATTCCCCAGAAGCTGGCGGTGTTCGTGCCCCAGAACGCCTCGGCGTTTGCTTGCAGCTCCGGCACGTCTCGAAGGCTCGTCGAGATGGCCCGCGTGAGCGCAATCTGGTTCGCCATCCCTTGGTGACCGCGCTCGGCAAATCGCAGCGTCGACTTCGGATCGTTCAAGAGGTCAGCGAGGACCACGTCGCGGTCGGGCGCGCTCATGCCCCACCAGTCGACGCCGAAGATTACCGACGGATAGCTCTCGGCGAACTCCTTCGCAGGACCGCGCGAGATCTCGCTGCGACCGCCGAAGAAGCCATGGCCGAACTGCACGGCATGTGCGGGCAACGTCGCCGAACCGTCGACGACCGACACCGGTACGACCGCGACTCCCGGTACCTCGGCGGTGCCATTCTGCTCGACCCGACCGTCGGCCCCGCGGTGCAGCAGCGCGCCCGGCTCGGCGCTCTCCATGAAGAGTGGCACGGTGAGCGTGAACTCGACGCGGCGGCCAATCCACTCATTCACGTCGTCTTCGACGCTGACGACCGTGACCTGCGGCGGGTTGTTCTCGAGCGCCGCGATGGTGAGCTCACGCACGCGCAGCATGTCGCCGATTGCGTCTTCCTCGGTGCGTACCGTGAAGTCCCAGGCGAGTTGGAGGCCAGAACGCTCGACGCCAGCCGCCTCGAGCGGAGCGAACACTTCGGTTTCGTATCGCTGGCGCAGCGCCTCGACCGAAGCCGGCGCCGACTCGCCGTCACGCAGCCGCCGAAAACCCTCGTTCGGCGCGATCGGCTCGCCCGAAATCGACTGCAGCGATTGAATGGCGACGATGTAGCGGCGCCCGTACTCGAGTGCAGTCATCGGCCGGATCATCAGCGCGCGGTTCTCTTCGGGGGCGCGCAGGTCGAGCTCGGCGAAGTGCCCGACGAAAGCAGCCGACTCGGCGTCGAGGATGATCGTGGAGTGGTCGGCGGCGATTGAGCGACCGATGTCGCCAGTGTGGAACGTGAGCGAGGACTGGTCGATCGGCTGCTCGAAGAGAGCCATGATCGGCGGATAGACCGAAGCACCGTTCGTCGGCTGTAAGATCTGGAAATCGAGCGGTTGGTCGCCGGTCATCGGCGTCGCGGTTGGCAGCGCGACGTCAGGGACCTCCAGCTGGCCGTCGACGACGAAGACGTCGGACGGAAACGGCAGCAGGCAGTCGACCGGCGCCCCGACCGGATTGCATCCGTCGGGCACCTGAAGCGAATCGACCTGCATGTCGGCCGCGTCGACGCCGGAATCAACGCCGGCGTCGGGCGACGAAACATTCCCGGTCGTAGATGGGTCGTCGGAACAGGCCGAAAGGACGAGTCCGACCGCGAGAAGATAGCGCGCCAGTTGCATGAGCAGCTCGATGACTTGGGAGTCTACGAGACTACAAGAGCGCACCGCCGACGACCAATCCAGCGACACGTTTGAGCGCGGTTTGACCCGTCACGTTTGTGAGGTCCTTCGCGGTGCCGGTGGTCATCTCGCGAATCTTGTCGGTGAGCGTCTGCCGGTCGGTAGCCCCTCGGAAGCGCGTGTCGGCCAGCAAGAGGTCGACTTGCGATTGCGGGAGGGTTGCCGCGACGAGGCTCCAGAACGCGTTTCGGCTGAGCTTCAGAAGCGACGAGTTGAACGACGTGTCGTGCAGCTGATGCGCCTTGCGCAAGATGTCGACGACCTGTTGCTTCACGAACGCGTCGTACACCTCGACGATCACGGTGTCGGCTTCTGTCGTGTAGGCGTCGTTGGCGATGGCGCCAAACACCGTTCGGCGGACGAGCTCGAGCTGATCGTCGTCGCTCCAGTAGAGGTAGCGAGCATCGGTTCGCCAGCCCTTCACCCGGCTGGGCGTCGTCCCTAGTTGTCGGGCGAGCGCGGTGTCGCTCTCGTCCGCATAGCGCGGGGCGTAGCGCTCGAGCAGGTGCAGCACGAGCACGTCGATTTCGCGCTTCGGGAGGCGGCCGAATCCGGCCTGTTGGTAGCGATCGAGGAAGGCGCGCGCAAACGACTCCAAGCCTTCACTGCCGAGTTCTTCAGACACCGATTTCATTCGTCCCACTCCAGTTCATTTTGGATGGGAGAATGATACCGCGAGTGCTGGCACGATGTGAACCACGCAGCCCAATTTTGCTACGAGATTGCGCGGGCTGTGCACTGTCCGCCGACGAACGTCGCCATGACGCTCTGGCCTGGAAATACCGAGTCGCCGACGAGGCGCAGATGGGGCGCGTAGGTACGTGGCTTGAGGCCTAGATAGTGGGTCAGCGAGGCGTTCCGTGGCACGCCACCGACGAGTCCGCCAGGCCTCGCGGTGAATCGCTCCCAGGTGCGCGGGCTCGCCGTCATCTCGTCGGCCACGCAGGCCCAAACCTCCGGCGCACGTCGTTCGATCGTCGCGCGCATGCGCTCTTGTATCTTCGCCACGAATTCGCCGCGTTGGTCTTCGCTCATGGCACGCAGCTCGCCCACGTCGAGGTGGGTCGAGACCGTGGCGGTGCGGCGTCCGTCGGGGCTGCGCAGAGGAATCTCGTCACGCCCGCAGGCCGATACGAAG
The DNA here is from genome assembly GCA_964384605.1 of uncultured Bradymonadales bacterium. Classification (GTDB taxonomy): domain Bacteria; phylum Myxococcota_A; class Bradymonadia; order Bradymonadales; family Bradymonadaceae; genus CAYLMO01. The sequence goes on from CAYLMO010000004.1 coordinate 195,914, forward strand.
ACGTGATTGCCGTGGCGGAAGGGTCCGTCGAGGTCGTCGACCAGTTGCCAATGGAAGGGGTGGTCGCGGAGCGATGGGTCGTCGTCGAGCATGAGGTAGAGCATGGCAGCGCCCCAGCCGTCGTCGACGCGCTTGGAGAGCTTCTGGAGCGCGCGCGACTCGCCGTCGGCAATGCGGTCGACGACCGTCGGCAGCAGATTCGCCACGACGTCGCCCACTTCGACTGAACCTCGCCGGGCCTCGACGGTCCAACGGTCGCCCGATCGCGAAAGGCCGCGTACTTCGTCGGCCAGCCGCACGTCGACGCCGCGTGTCTCGAGGGCCTCGACGATCGCGGTAGCGAGCTCGCCGATGCCCCCGTGGATGTGTCCGGTGCCGCGGAAGAAGTAGTCCGTCGCGCCGAGCGCGAAGAGCGCCTCGGCTTTGTCGGCCGGGGCCTGCACGGTGATCTGACAGACGGCGTCGAGGTACTTCCGGAGGATCCGCTCGCCGCCGACGCCGAAGTGGTCGAGTACCGCCGTGAGGGGGCGGCCCATCCAGCGGACGAGCCGCGTGTAGTGGAGTGAGTTCTTTGCGTGCGTGCCCAGCGCGCTCCACGAGAGGGGGGGCAGCAATTCCGGTCGGTCGAGCACCGGCCAGAGGATGTCCGCGATCTCTTTTTGAAAGGCGAAGAAGGCGCGGACTTTGTTGGGTTCGTCGCACTTGCTCGTGAAGGAATCGACGAATCGTTCGCGGTCGCTCGAAACTTCGATCTCGAGCTCGCCCAGGCGCATTTCGACGACCGGGTCGAGCGGCACGAATTGGACCTCGAGGTCGAGCTCTCGGATGAGCCGGTCGAACAGTCGACCCTCGCCGAACCCGGAGAACAGGGTCGCGCCACTTTCGAAGGCGTAGCCGCGGCGTCGGAACGTGCTGGCGCATCCGCCCGGGTACTTGAGTCGCTCGAACAACACGACTGATTTGCCCGCTCGTGAGAGTTCGAGCGCTGCGCCCAGGCCGCCGAATCCGGCGCCGATTACTGCTGCGTCGTAGGTTTTCATCGAACCTGAGATGCGGGGAGGGCGCCCAAATGTGCGCGCCTCTCGACGGATCGAACTCGATTGCGCATAGTGTCGGCCCCCTCGAGGTCTGGAGAAGTAATGACCCTGCGCATCGCGATTGCCCTTTCGCTCTTTGTTTTCGCCGGCTGCGGCACGGACGCCGTCGGCGATCCCGAGCCCGATGCGGGCGGGACCATTACCGACTCGGGCTCGAACGAAGTCGACATGGCGGTAGATGAGCCCGACATGCGCGTCGAGCCGGAAGACATGGGGACCGAGCCGGTCGATATGGCGATGGAGATGGACGCCGCTGCGGATGCCGAAGCCCCCGACATGCCAGGCGACGCTGGCGACGACGCGGGGATGGCCGATGCCGGTATGAACTGCGACCAAACGGGTTTTTCGGTGACCAGCTCGAAGGTCGAGACGATCGCTGCGGACTACTTTGTGTACGAGGCGGTGGAAGGCATGACGTCCGACGCGAACTACCGCACGATCGATTTCTCGATCTTCCCGGAAGACGGCGGAACCATTGCCGTCCAGGGCTTCACGTTCACCGGCGAAAGCTACGCCGATTGCGGGCTTTGCCTGCTCGCCTACGCATGCACGGCGAACGGCTGCGACACCACGCTCATGGCCCAGTCGGGCAACGTCGACATTTCGGCGATCGGAACCGGAAACGGCGACGCATTCGCGGCGGAGTTCCGCGACCTGGTGTTCCAGGAGGTCGACATCGACAGCTCGACGTTCGCGACGACCATCGTGCCGGGCGGCCTGACGTGGTGCGTCCCGACCCTGTCGGCCAGTGGGAGCAACGTCGCCAACTGATCTCATCGTTCGGGTTGCGACGAGCCGGACTCTCGAAGAGACTTCGGCGGCACCCGAACACGAGATGAGACGATGGACGAGCTCCGAAAGCAGGCAACCCACGAAGTTTTCAACCAGTCCAACCCCCTCGAAGGTTACAACGCCTTTGAGCGCGACACCGCTCTGCAAGAAGCGCTGGAGCGCGAGGGCGGTGCTTGGGGGCGCGAACGACTCTCGGCGTACGGCGAAGTCGCTGGCGGCGAGCTCGTCGAGGTGGGGCGTTTGGCCAACGAGAACCCGCCGAAACTGAAGACCTTCGACCGGTACGGACACCGCATCGACGAGGTCGAGTTTCACCCGGCGTACCACCGCTCGATGCAGCTCGCGAAAGCCCACGACCTGCACGGTCTCACGTGGCGCGAGGGCGACGGTGCGCAGGTCGTTCGTTCGGCGCTGTGCTACCTGCACAATCAGGCCGAAGCGGGCACGATGTGCCCCATCACGATGACCCACGCGGTCATCCCCGCGCTACGAAATCAGCCCGAGATTGCGGCCGTCTGGGAGCCTCGCATCCTCGCCAAAGAGTACGACCCGTCGAACAAGCCGGCCGACCAGAAGACCTCGGTCACGGTGGGTATGGGGATGACCGAGAAGCAGGGTGGTTCGGACGTTCGCGCGAACACGACGATCGCGACTCCGATTGGGGCTTCGGGGCCGGGAAATGCCTACGAGATTGTCGGTCACAAGTGGTTCTTCTCGGCGCCGATGTGCGACGCCTGGCTCGTGCTCGCCCAGAGCGAGGGCGGGCTTTCGTGCTTCCTGATGCCGCGCTGGCGGCCGGATGGAACCAAGAACGCGATCCACATCCAGCGGCTCAAAGACAAGCTCGGAGACAAGTCGAACGCTTCGAGCGAGGTCGAGTTCCGCGGAGCGTACGCCGAGATGGTGGGCGAGGAGGGGCGGGGCGTTCCGACGATCATCGAGATGGTCGCGCAGACGCGACTCGACTGCATCCTCGGGTCGGCCGGGCTGATGCGGCAGGCGCTCGTACAGGCGATGCACCACGCCAAGCATCGCGAGGCCTTCGGCAAGCTCCTCATCGACCAGCCGCTCATGCGCAACGTGCTCGCGGACCTCGCCGTCGAGTCCGAGGCGGCAGTCGCGTACGGAATGCGGGTGGCGCGTGCGTTCGACCAAAGCGAAGGCGACCAGCACGAGCGGCTCGTCGCTCGGCTTGCGACACCCATCGGCAAGTACTGGATCTGCAAGCGCACGCCGCCTCATGTGAACGAGTGCCAGGAGTGCATGGGCGGCGCCGGCTACGTCGAGGAGTTCATCATGCCGCGCCTCTATCGCCAGGCGCCGCTCAACTCGATCTGGGAAGGCTCGGGCAACGTGCAGTGCCTCGACGTTTTGCGCGCGATGCAGCGCAGTCCCGATACGGTCGAGGCGTACTTCGCCGAGCTCGGTTCGGCGAGTGGCTCGAACAAGCATCTCGACAAGTTCGTGCACGCGCTGCAGCACGAGGTGATGAATGCCGAGGACGCGCAGCTGCGCGCACGTCGCGTGGTCGAGAAGATGGCCTTGGCCCTGCAGGGAGCGCTCCTCGTGAAGTCCGGAAACGCCGCCGTCGCCGATGCATTCTGTGCGTCGCGGTTGGCTGGGGATGGTGGCCTGGCGTTCGGTACGTTGCCGCCCGGCCTCGATCTCGCGCCCATTCTGGAACGCGCCTGGGCGTGAACGCAGCGGGAGGGTCGAAAAAGCGTCAATTGGTTGACGCTTTGTTGATCTGCTAAGCTTGCGACTCAAACAGCAAAGTCGACGAACTCCGGGCTCCATGCCCGGAGTACGTCTGTGGGAGGAGTCGCCATGCCAAAGTCGGTGCCGGGTAGGCTAGTCGCCGTCGTAGTGTTTGCTCTGTTGAGTTGTCCTGCGTCGGTTTGGTCGTTTCGGCCGGCGATGCACACCAAGACGACGAATGTCGCGATCTACGACGCCTTGGACGGTGGCATTTGCCTGCCCGGCCTCGCCCAAAGTGAAGCGGGGGACAGCGGCGAAGTTTGGCTGGGCAACACGGAGTTGCAGCACGTTGTCCGGGTCGAAGCGGCCGATGGCACGATGCAGACCGAGTACCGCAACTATCTGCTTCAATACGCACCGGTGATTCGGGCCGGGTCCATCGGGCCCGACGCGTTCCCGGACCCGTTGATCGGTCAGGCATTCACGCACGACAACTATGCCGAACCGCACACGTCGCCGACTTCGGCGGACAACGCGCATCAACCGCCTGAAGACGGCATGGAATCGGACGTCGACCTCGGCGCAACGCTCGGCGACTTGTTCGATAGCGGGTCAGGAGACACCGCGCTCGACAGGTTGAAGGCGACCTTCTTTGGCAAGCCCGCCTGGCGGAGTATCGACTGGGGGCACGAGATTCTGTGGGCGGCGAGGGAGCACTACCAGCCTCGGATCGCCTACTGGTCGAGTCCGGAGCCACCGAGTCCGGACCTCGCCGAGTGGTGGGCCGACAACGAGGATATCCGGCTCGCGCGGGCGCGGGGGTACGAGGAGGAGCAGCGGGCAGCCGTGGCGTTTGCGCTCGGATATCTCATGCACATGGCCGGCGACGGGCAGGTGCACGCGATGGTCAACGAGGTCGTGGGCTTGCCGTGGGGGTACCTGGACACGCGGCGAGAGGAGAATGGCTACTATGGTCTGCTCGCGCCGTTCGCCGAGGAGCTCCAACACATGGCGATGGAGTCCTATCTGGACAGCATCTACTTTCCTGGGACCGAGCCGCTCGAACAGAGGAGTTTGGTCGACGGCACCACGTGTACTGGGGTGGTGCCGCGTGACGACGTGAAGCTGGCCTGCCTGGACGACGAAGCGCTCATCGAGCGCCCGCTGCCGTGCGACCGTTGCAATCCGCTGCGGGGGTCCGATCCGCGGGGATTGAACAATCGCTGCAGCCACTGTTTCGAGCACTGCGACCCATGGAACGAGCTGTGTCCGCCGACACTTCCGGACCCAGAGCCCGGGTTGTGTTCGACGCTGGACGTGTGTGATTTCGGCTCGCCCGGTCAGCTGTCGCTGGAGTCGGTGATTGCTTCCTGCGGTGAGCAATTCAGCGACCCGTTGGAGTACCGCCGGTGCCGCAACAAGGCCGTCGAAACTTGCACCACCGCTCGGATGAGTTGCCTCTGCGACCGCTCGGTCGACGCACTCGTCGGCGCCGGGATTCTGCCCAAGGCAGACGCGGACTACCTCTGTTCGACCACGGAGGCCGACCCCGATACGAGCTATGCGGGGCGTACAATTCGAGCGTGGGCACAGCGAACGGGCGAGTTGAACGACCTCTACAAAGTCTTCGACCCGACGATGGTCGGGGATCGAATCATCAACCCGAACATCCTGGAGACGCTGGACGAGACCGCTCTCCGAGGGTGTTCGACCGCGCCGATGAACACTCGGCGTATCTACGACATCACGGATCCGCCGGCGTCTCCGGGCACCGTCGGCGTGTTGCTGGACAACGCGATCGTCGACGTCTCGACGGCTGGCTCAGACATCGACCTGAATGACAATGGCAGGCCAGATCTCATCAATGAGTGCATCTGGATGAACTGCCGCATGTACCCGCATGTTTGCCCTTGGAATGCGCTCGACCGAGACGTCGACGAGTCGGACTACACCGACTTGAGAACGTGCGCCGACATGGAGCCCAACCCACAGTGGCCGACCTCCGAGCTTGGAGAGATATCGGGGGGCGCGTGCGACGGAATTGGGCCGGGACCTACGGCGTATCGACCGGACCCGTCGCAGGTCTTGAGCGGCGATCCGGATGCGGTCGAAGCCTTCATGAACTCGACCCTCATCGACGTGCCAAAGAACTTCATCAATCACGCGTTCTACATGAATCGGATCTATTCGGACGTGGGCGCGGCGCCGTCGGCATCTGGCAGCTACAGCCTTGGCGGCTATCCCGTGAACGGCGTTCACGCGATCGTCGACGCGCTCGAACTCCTGCACCTGTATCTGACCGTTGCCATTGGGGATCCGTGGGGGATGTTGCAGGAGCTCTTCCCCAACAGCGACGTGGTTCGCGTGTTGTCGGGCTGGGGAAACGTGGTCGATCGACTCGCGGGATTCGCAGAGGACACCGGCGACGCGCTCTACAATTCCCCGGTCTTGAACTTCACGATCAAGCTGCCGTTTGGACGCACGATCAACATTGGCATTGGCCGAATGCTCGCTCGTCCTTGGTACGCGCTCGCAGCGGTGATTCGCGCATTGGGCGACCCACTGGGCGAGATGATTCGGCAGCTCGCGGGCGCGCTCGACGACGAGGTGTCACAACGCGTCGCGCTTCTCGAGGACCATCTGCGCAGCAACTGGGTCGAGGCGACTAGCTGTACCGCCGAGACGATCACGGATGGGGCGCACCGCAACTACTCGATCCAGAAGTACAAGGACTACGCCGACAGGGCGCTCGAGATTGTGGTTCGCGGCGACACCACGTGCGAGCCGCCGTCTTTGGTCGATTGGGTCCTCAGTGGAACCACGCCTTCGTTCGCCGACTCGGTGCGACTGCACAAGCAGTTCAGCGATCTCGCCGAGTGGGTCGGCTGTCGCGCGGAACAGCTGGTCCTGGGTGAGTGGCTCGACCGCGCGATTCGTGAGCCATTGAGGAAGATGCTCGAGAAGGCGAGCGAGAAGATGTTCTGCGACCTGTTGCTCGGTTCGAACCGAGAGACCCTCACGGGCGAGTCGTTCGCCCAGTTGCGCGAGCACTGCCCCGAGATTCACCAGGCCCTCTGGCATCCCGAGGAGAAGCTGACCGAACCAGCGTTCCAGACGCTATTGGAAGGGCTCAATTTCAACGTCACCACGAGCTCCGGCGAAGCGACCTACAACGTGCGAGAGTTCGTGATTCGTATGCGGGTGGTAGCCACCGGAACCTGCTGGGATGGCAGCTTCGGGCAGATCAAGATGACCGAGCGCGACCAGATGCGAGCTGCGTTCTATGACGATTCGGTCATCCAGACGCAATGCGCCGATTCCATCACCGACTTCTCGTTCGACGACTTTGTCCCGCCGACCGGAGTGACTCCAAGGGACGGTGCCGAAGTGGCCAACGTGATCGACGCCTGGGTCGGCGCCGATCGCGCCCCGATCCCCGTTCGCGTCATCGACCGCGAAACCGCTTCGTTGGTGACCGAGGAGCGTTCCATCATCAACTCGGCGAAATTCGAACCGGCCTTCAACACCATCATGCTGAGCAAGCTCGCGCTGATGGGACCGGGGGAGAAGCCGGGCTCAGGGACGTGCGAAGTGTCCAGTGAATGCGTGTCTCCGACGTGGTCCAGCGTCCGAGCGGGCGGGGTTCGTGAACTCATCGACCGCGGAAATGCGGTTGCGACTTTCGGCTCGGGATCGATGGGTTTTCGACCGGTGGACGAACTCTTCTATCAAACCGAACCACTCGCAGACCGCAGCATGAACACTGCAGCCGAGCCGAATGCGGATCTCGACGCGTTCTTCTCGGAGCAGTTCATCATCCCTCGAGACTTCGCGAGCGGCCCTGGTCAACGAACGTGCGCCGACATCCATTACAATCTGCTATGCAACAGCATCTACTCGCTCGATGATCCAGATGACTACTGCCGGCAGGCGAGAGCGTGGAAGAACCCTGACGATTCGTTCGAGGACGCTTGTCTCTGGCGGGAGCACGACCACGACCCGTGCATTTGGCTCGAAAACGCCGCGATAGAGGAGCCGGACCGAAACTATTTCCCTGACCCTCGAAACGACGAGCTGGTCTGCGATACGCATGGAGCGTACAGCCGAGAACCCAACGACCACGCTCGCGACTACACCTTGCACCAGCGCGCGTTCACGGTCGACGCCTCGCGATTGGCCTACGACTCGTCACGCAGTTCCGAACCCTTGCACGGCTACGCGCTCACGCGATTCTCGCTGGCCAACAAAGACACGCATGTGTCGCGTCTCTATTCGAAGATCTTCGCGCCGTTCTACTGCCCGCTGAGTGGTCCGGAGCAAGCGGACCAAGACTGCGACGGCGTGCCTGATGCGTGTGACAACTGCCCGACGGCCTACAACCCGGCGCAGGTGCGTAGCGAGATTCGTGTGCTCGGCGATGCTTGTGTCGAAGACCCCGACCGGGTCGACACTCGGTGCGTCGGGCCCATCGACCTTGGTTACATCGAACGACCTCTTTGCCCCGGATGCGAAGGCCTGGGCGATCCGGACATCGAGTTGCCTCCGTCGAGCGGCTGCGGCTGTAGCAGCCAGCCCGGAGAGTGGCTTCCGTGGTGGTCCCTGTTCGCGCTCCTCGGGCTTGTCCGTCGCGGTCGAAAGAGAGCGCGACGGCTCGACGAGCAACGAAGCTAGGGACTGCCCCCGTTCGCGGCGGGCTCAGTATTCGAACACCACCTTCACGCATGCAGAGTTCTTGTCGCACGCGGTTTGGATGGCCTTCTTCCAGTCGTCCAATTTGAAGCGATGGGTGATCATCCGATCTTTGGTGAGCAGGCCTTCCTGCAGGAGCTTTGCGGTCAGGTCGAACGTCGAGATGCGTTCGCCGTTCCACGTCTCCATGCCGTGCGCCATCGATCCGATCAGGTCGACCTCTTGATGCCAGACGGGGGTCAGGTCGACCTTCACGGGCTTGAGGTTCACGCCGACGATGACGACGGCTCCGCCGGCGCGGGTAGCGCGCAGAGACTGGCCGATCGTGGAGTCGATCCCGACGCAGTCGTACACGATGTCGAAGCCGCCCAGCGTCGTTCGGTTACCGAACTCGCCGCATTCGATTGAAGCGTCGGCGACTTCGGCGGCGACTTCGAGCATGTCGGAGCCGACGACGGTGGCGCCCCATTCCTGGGCGGCTTCTTTCTGATGCGGGTATCGGGCAGCGGCGTAGACGTCGGCCTCGGGGGCGATGGCGCGCAAGGCTTGAACGACGCCGAGGCCAATCGTGCCGCAGCCGATGACCAAGACCTTGTCGCCGGCCTCTGGTTTGCGCCGCAGCACCGCCCGAACGCTGCATGCGAGGGGCTCGACGAGAGTGGCTTCGTCGTCGTCGAGGTCGTCGGGCACCTTCCAGACCTCGGTCTCGTGGCAGGTGTACGAATCGCCCCAGCCACCGCCGACTCCCGACACGCCCAGACCCTTCGCTCGGTTCTCACACAGCTGGTACTCGCCGCGCTCGCACTGTCGGCAGGCGGGCGAGATGTCCTGGCTGAGGCAGGTTGGATTTAGGAATCGCGACAACATCGCGACGCGGTCGCCTACCTCGAGCGACTCGACGTCGGGCCCGACCTCGACCACCTCGCTCACGACTTCGTGACCGAGGTAGATGGTATCACCACCAGAGATTGCGGCGGGCGCGACCTTTGGATCGACATTGACGAAGAGCAGGTGGAGGTCTGACGCGCAGATGCCGCACATCTTGTTCTCGAGCCGTACCCCGCGTGGCCCGGGAAGTTCGGGGTCGGGAATCTCGGCAAATCGAACTGGAGCGGTTGGCGCGTAGACGGCACCACTCCACACCGATTTCAGCGCGAGCGTAGCGACGACCTTTGGGATTTTTGTTTCGAAGAAGATTGAGCGCATGGCGTAGTCCGAACGAGCGAGTCAGACCGGAAACTAGGCCCGCCGTCAAACGTCGCGCAAGCGCAAAGCCTAGAACTTGACCGAGTATCCGGCGCCGAGGCCGAAGACCTGTGAGTTGGCGACGTCGTCGAGACGCACGTAGAGGTCCAGCTGGTTGGTCGGATTCAGGGCAAACGTGCCGCCGGCGTCGAGCCCGAGGATGAGCTCGCTCCCGATCGGGAGGTTTCCGAAGACCTCCGCGAACACGCCGATCCGTTCGGTCACGCCGACGCCAAGTGCGGCAGCGAACCGAAGCACGTCGTCGGAGGTATCCCGTTCGGTCACTGGAATGTCGGCGCCGATGTTGGTTCCGATGCCCAAGAATCCAAGATCCAGGTCGACGGCGAGGGTGGGGCGCAGGAGAACGGCGTCGCTGGCCAATGGTGCGGTGACGGCGGCCAAAAGGCCCATCGAGACTGGGTGCGACTCGAAGATGTGCCACTTCCCGCCCACGTCGATGTCTGCGGAGTTCGCGCCTGAGTCGTCGATGCCGACGATGCCCGACTCGAGATGGACCTCGAGCGGGTCGATAATCCCGTAGCGAAACTTCGTCGGAAAGGTCACCGAGCCAAAATTGCTCGTATCGACCCCGATCTCCAACTGGATGGCCTGGGCGCCGACCGTTCGGCTCGATTCGGCGATGTCCGGTCGGTCCGTGATGATCTCCGCCGTCGCAACCGCAGGAACGGTGAGCGACGCGAGTACGAGTAGCGAAACTAGATTGTTTTTCATGCTGGCCTCATTTTTCGATGAGGTTACATGATGTTTATTTTTAGCCAAGGCTAAAAATTGTTCACCCAGAGGAACGCCGGAATGATGCGTAGCCGGATTTCTACATGAGCTCGGAGAGGTCGATCTCGGGCACGTTCCGCAGGTTGTCCAGAATGGAGAGGTCGACCAAGAGCAGGTCTAGTGCGTTGAAGAACGTGGTGTAGCCGCCAAGGATGGGCGGATTGTGGAAGAACGGCATCTCTTCGATGAGCGCGTTCCGATCGTCGACGAGCGAGTTGTCGACGAAGTCGCCAATGAACTCGTCGACGAGGTCGAGATGGTAGAGGCCGTCGTCGTGGTAGTTCACGAAGATTTTGCCCTGATGAGGGCCAGGCTCGTCGATCATGACGAGCCAGTCGCCACGTCGATTCTCGCAGAAGATGGTGGCGTCGAAGTACTCGTCGAAGACGTCGACCATCGCTTTGTATGGCTCGAATCCGTAGGCCTCGAGGCGCCAGCGGGTCTTGAGCTTGTGGTACGGAAAGTGGCGATGGAGGTCGGTGTAGAACTTGAACGACTCGACGAAGTCCGCCGCGGTTTCGAGCGATTTGATCTCGACGGTCCGGTTGAGCTTGGGGATGCCGTCGCTTTGCACCTGCACTCGTCGGTCTTCGTTGGTGCGGATGTAGCTCATCGTGCTGTTCGGTCCGTAGAGGACCAGCATGTCGTGGTTCTCTTTGCGCGTTCGACGGAACTCGACCCGCTTCTTCGCATCCGTTTTCGAGAACGACCCGATGATTCCGGCTTCGTAGAACGCCTCTACGTGCAGCCCCTCGCCAGCATGGGTGCTGATGTAGCGGCCGTCGCGCGGTTCGCCAGTGTCGGGGTCGATGGGGAGGCTCGCGCCGACGACGAATTGACCGGTCGAGCCGCCCTCGAAGTCCCCATCGGGAGGTGTCGGCGCCGGCTCGAGCGGCTCCATCGGCTCCACCGACAATTCCGGGAGCTCGTCGACGTCATCTTCGAGGTCGGACAGCGGTTCGACATCGACCTCGAGCATCGGGACGTCGTCTTCGGGCTCTTCTGTGACCAGCTCCGGAGTGCCGGCCAGTGGGTCCTCGAACGCTGCGATATTGGTTTCGGCGGCTTCGACGGGGTCGACCGGTGGGACTTCCAACGCGGCAACGTTCGTCATGGCCGAATCGAGCGATTCCATCACGACGTTGGTCACAGCGTCGGTAATCGGACCGGTGTCGAGCTTGCCCGTGAACTCCTCGAGGTCAGCGAGGGAGGGCGGGTCCGCGGTCGCGCCGAGCTCCTCGAGCGACGGGAAGTGCTCGAGCTCGTCGATGATGGCAGTTGCAGCGGGCGGCGTTGCTTTGGCGGCCGGTGCGCCCTCGAGGTCATCTAGTGAGGGCGGCGGCTTCCGCACTGCGGGTGCAGCTTCCAGATCGTCGAGAGAAGGCGGCGCTGGCTTGCTCGCGACGGGGGCGCCCTCCAGGTCATCGAGCGACGGCGGCGTAACCACCTCGGGCGCGACGTCGGTTGGCGAAGTGTCGTCGAGCGCGACCGGTTCGGCACGCTCCTCCAATGCCGCCTGCGGCAAGACGAGGTCGGCAGGCTCGACGTCGGTCTCCTGGGTGTCGGAGAACTCGTCTTCGTCGCGCGCGGCGAGCCACTCCGGCTCGTCGATCTCGCTCCCGTCTCGACCAATGTAGCGGTGCGAATCGTCCTGAAACGCGACGTTCCCAATCTGGTATGCGAGCGAGGCTGGATCGGCCGACAGCATCTCGAAGGTGCAACGAACGATGTTCGGATGATCCGGAAACTCTGGAAGAGTCGGCGCGAGCAAGGTGATGCTCGTATCGGCCCGCATCGCTTCCCCGAGACCATCCTCGAAGTCCAGATCGGCTTGTCCATTCGGGAAGAACAGACAAATCCGCCGCCGCTTTCGCGTGTCGGCGTCGAGGTGCTCGAAGAAAAGGCGCGTGCCATCTGGCGCCCACGCCTCGCGGCGAATCGCGTTGTCGAAGTCGAGAATGTCGAGCAGAACCCACGAACCGTCGTCTTGCTCTTCAGCCTCTTTCGGCACGGATTGAGGACGAACCGACACAGCAAACTCCTAAGGTCGATAACCGGCTTCTACATTCTTACCATGCCCAGAATTCACGCCACAATTTCGGACTTCGAAGAATCTCGCTCGATCGACAGATGAGTACGCTCGAGTCGGCCGTCGGTAAGCTGCAGTAGCTAGTCCACGACTCGAACGTAGACGTCCGGGGCAAAGTGATACGTTCCCGACTTCGACTCGAGGTAGCCTTCGAGGCCGAGCTTTCGCAGCTGGCGAATGGCCGCGTACACGCGATTTCGGGCCGAGTTGGCGTCCATGAGCTCGCCCGGCCATCCGACGGCGACGACGTCCTCGGTCGTGAGGTCGCCCTGGCTGGCGAGCGCCGCCAAGATTCCTGCCAGCGACGCTCGATGCCCCAGGTCGACGCGCCGGCCGTCGATCTCGAACCACTCACCTTCGCGACTCACCAACACGGCTCGTTCGACCTTCGAATCGGGGACCGGATGCTCGGCCTCGACAAATTCGAGCTGGTTTCGCAACGAGAGCACTGCGCCATTGCGGCCGATGGATGCTGCTGCGTTGGGAGCATGCTCGGCGACGAGGGCATGAGCGCGCTCCACGATGGCGCGCGCCGCTGCCACTTGGCCCCGCTCCAACAA
>CAYLMO010000005.1:0-88978 GCA_964384605.1 uncultured Bradymonadales bacterium
ACCCGCTTCCGGCGGCGCTCGAGCTGGATGACATCGAGCTGGTCACTTCTTCGAACTGCCCGTAGCTCGTCGCTGGCTCAGGCCCAGTTGAGCAGGGTCTGACCGACCAGCTGCGTCCGCCCGTCGACTTTCTCGAGCTCGATCGCCTTTGCGCCCTGGAGCGACAAGCGTTCGCGCAGCTGCGTCGAGTGCGTCGTGAGCAGAATCTGCGAGTCCTGAGACGCCGTTAAGATGAGATCGGCGAGCTCGTCGATCATGGGCGGCGCTAGGCTGGTCTCGGGCTCGTTCAAGACGAGCAGGTCTGGCGCCCGAGGCGAGAGCAGGGCGCAGGCGAGGCAAAGGAACCGGAGTTGGCCGTCGCTGAATTCGCGAGCGCTCAATGTCCGCAGCAACCCTGGAATCCTCGCCACCAGCTCGAACCGGCGCTCGTCGTGCTCCACCACTTCGACCTCGCCGCCTGAAAACACGCGGCTGACCGCCCGTTCCAGGTTTCGAGCATCGCCGATCTCGCGAATCGTCTGGAACGTTGCCGCGAGGTTCATGCCGTCGGAATGCAAGATGGGCGAGCGATAGCCAGGTTGCGGGCGGCGAAGGGGAGAGTCGTGGTCGCTCCGAAACTGGTGATAGAAACGCCAGCTGCCGATTCGATTTCGCATGATGGCGAGCTCCGAAAACCCTTCCGGATCGTTCAGGTCGCTCAGGCCCAACTCCCAGTCGAGCAGCGCTGCCGCGATGGTTCGGCGCCGGCCGTCTTCGTCGCGCGTCGATACAGCGCGTCCCTGGCGGTGAAACAGCCACGAACGCTCCGTGGCGTCCGTTGGCCACACAATCTCTTCGTGAACTGCCGGGTCCAGATTGAACGTCGGGTTCATCGGGTCCGGGTCCTGCGGATAGCCAAACACCAGCCGCACGCTCAAATCGTCGTACTCCGCGGTGAACTTCACCTTCGAGGTGTCGTCGGCCCGGTTCTGTGCGGGGCCGGCGAACAGAACCGTCGGCAGCCCGCCTTCCTCCGCAAAGCGCCGCAGAAACTCGCCCCGCGACGCGTCGGCAAAGAGCTCGATCGCGCGATAAAGGTTCGTCTTGCCCGCTCCGTTCGGCCCGGTGATCATCGTGATGCGGTCGAGCGCCATGCGTACGCGTGCCACCGACCGGTAGCCTTCGATCCAAATTTTCTGCAGGTCGGTCATCTCGAGTCCTTCTGTCCGCCGGGATCATAACGAAACCATGACTGAATCCGATACCCTTGAAATCGAGACGGTAGGTGGCACGCAGCCCATTTGGGCCGACGCTCCAGAAGCCGGCATGCCCGTGGTCGTGGTGTTCCCCGCGCTCGGCATCGAGGCCCGCTACTACACCCGCTTGAGCAAGGCGTTGGCGGCGCGCGGATTCGGCTCAGCCCGCGTGGACCACCCGGGGCTGGGCGATAGCCCCGTGCGGGCGAAGCGGGGCGTAGACTGGAGCTACGGCGATCTGGCCCGCCATGCTCGCAGCGCGATCGAGGCGGTACAGGCACGATTCCCCGACCATCCGACAATCGTTCTCGGGCACTCCCTGGGCGGCCACATGGCGCTCATGAGCGGCGGGCTCGACCTCAACCTTCACTCGACCATTCTGGTGGCGAGCGGGCGAAACTACTGGCGAGACTGGGGTAGGGCGGATGGCCTGAAGATTCGACTCCTCATGAAGTTCATGAGGCGCGTCGCGAAAACACTCGGCTACTTCCCCGGACACAAGCTCGGATTTGGCGGCGTCGAGGCGAAGACGCTGATCTGTGAATGGTCGACGACCTCGCGTTCCGGAACGTTCCACTTCGATAGCCACGACTACGAGGCGGAGTTCGCGAAACCGGGTCCGCCGGTATTGGGAATCGCGCTACGCGGCGACGACTGGGTGCCGGAGGCGTCCATGCGAGGACTGCTCGCTAAGGCGCGCGAGCGCGAGGTGACGTTCGAATGGTGGGAGGATGCGCCACACGGCGGGAATCACAACCGTTGGCCGTCACAGCCCGATTGGCTGGTCGAGCGGATTCTGAGGTGGGTTCAGAACTGAATTCGCGCACCTCAACGGCACATTCGTCCCTGAGTTGGCCTGAGGAGCGAAGCGACGAAGGAATTGTGCGAACCGCCGGTGCAGGCGGGCGGACGAATCATCTCTCGAAAGCGGCGACGCTATCATTCGATTCGCCCGCCCGGTGCACTAACTCAGGGCGTCAGGCGATTGATGTCCCTCGGGAACGCCGTTGCTTCACGAACGTTTCCAAGGCCCAGCAGCTGCGACACGAAACGCTCCTGGCCAATCGCAAAGCCGCCGTGTGGCGGCATGCCGTACCGAAACACCTCCAGATACTCCTCGAAGGGTTCCGGCGACAGCCCGCGGGCTTCCAACGCGGCGAGGTAGTCCTCGTAGCGGTGGAGTCGCTGGCCACCGGTGATGAGCTCGGTCCCGAGGAACAAGAGGTCGAACGAGTTCGACCGCTCCGGATTCTCGGCCGGGTGCGTGTAGAACGGCCGCTTGGCCATCGGGTATCCGGTGACGAACACGAACGGTGAGTTGTGCTCGGCCATCGCCCATTCGCCGACGAGTCGCTCGTCTTCGGGCGAAAGGTCGAGGCCTTCGCCAGACCCGGCGATAGCTTTGGCCTCCTCGAACGTGACACGCGGTGCACGCACCTGCTCGAGCGGACTCGGCAGATGGTCGGATACGGCTTCGACCATCGCCCACACGACTCCCTCCACGACCTCCATCACGCACTCGTGGTTCTTGATGAACCCGAGCTCGACGTCGAGGCTCGTGTAGGTGTTCAGGTGGCGTCGCGTCGCGTGCGGTTCGGCCCGAAAAACCGGGCCGACCTCGAACACGCGGCCGAACACGCCGACCATCATCTGCTTGTAGAACTGCGGGCTCTGCGCCAGGAATGCCGGTCGCCCGAAGTATCCCAGCTCGAACACGTTCGAGCCGCCCTCGGTCGCCGATGCGACAATCTTGGGCGTGAACACCTCGGTGAATCCGAGCTCCGACAGCGTCTGCCGGAACGCAGCGGTAGCCTGCGCAGCCACGCGCAGTGCGGCCCGCCGCGACTCATGACGATTCGTCACGCCGGCGTGGTCGAGCACGGTCGCCAGGTTGGCGTTGAGCTCCGGATGGCTCAGCGTCACGGGTACAGGCTCGCACACAGCGGACAGCACCTCGATGCGTTCGACCTGAAGCTCCCAGCCGCACGCAGTCTGGTCGGTCGCGGCAACCTCGCCCGTCACTCGAAGCACGGACTCCGGTCCTGCCTCGGCACGCTCCAACGGCTCCAGCGCGGCCGCCGAAGCGACGCACTGCACCGTCTGCGAACCGGTCCGCAGCACGAGAAACGAGAACGACTTGAAGTCACGCTTCGACTCCAGCCATCCCGAAAGAGTTACGTTTTCACCAGGTTGTGGTGGTTTCTTTGTGTAGTTCTGCATGGTTGTTCTCCAATAGTTGGGACCGGTCGGCCCCAACGATCAGAGAACGTCACGGGCGACCGGTCTTGTCGTCGTCATCGTCGCCGTTGTCCATCTGCAGACCTTCAGAGAGAGGGTGCGCCCAATTGCGCACGTCATAAGCACTAGCGGGGGAGGGCAGTGTTTGCAAACCCCACCGCTGAACCGTTGAGTTCACCAATAGTTCGTTGGGTTATCGTTCATCTTCTATGCGCTGTTGCCAGACTTCGGGTGCGCGACTCGTATGAAGAATCGCAAGCACTAAGACCGTCGAACGGTCGGGTTCCAATTGGTAATAGACCGCGTACGGAAACCGAGGAAGTAGGGCCCGTCGTGTGGGACCTGAGCCAATCGGGCTGTGCATGAGAGGAAGGGCCAGGACCTGGTCTAGAACTCGATACAGTTCGACCGCGAACTCATCTCCCAGCGTGGCGCTTTGTCGATCGTACCAACTCGCCGCGTGCAATGCTTCTTGCTCGGCGAGAACATCGAGTTCGAGTACCCAGTCTTGATTCCCCACCTCGTCATCACTCACTTTTTGCGATTTTCGAGCGCCGTTCGCAGGTCGTCGTAGGTTCGACGACGGCCACTGTCGTCGTCTACCGCGGCGCGTCGCTGCTCGACGATTTGGAGGTGTGAGGAGGGAACCGGTATCTCCTCAGCATCGTCGGCCACCAACTCCCACAGCCGATGCAGGTATCGGAGCTTCTCTTCCGTGTTCAGGGCTTCGAAACCAGCTGGAAGTTTGATTTCGGGTATCGAAGACATTCGGTTCGCCTCGTCGAGTACACGGCCGCGCTTGGTCACAGCCCACATTCCATCGTAAGGTCTTCGAAAGGCAATTCCAATTTGTAGGACCAAAGTCTGCTCGGATTTGCATTCGTGAAGCGAGCTGATCGCTGCGCCCTGTGGGGCCGACCGTCACGGTGTGAGTTGCGAGCTCGACCGGACCGTTCGCCGTGGACCAAAGAACATGGACCAAGAATCGACCCTAAAAGACCTCGGGTTGCACTTCGAACTCGTCGACCCAGACGTTCGACTGCTCGACCTGAGCAACTATGCCTCAAACGTGCGCTGCGCGCGGCGTAGAGAGGTCGTGCCTCACGCATTCAGCGTGGCGTTCCTGGTGCTGGAATGCGACCAGTGCTCGGCCGAAACGATGCTCGACCTCGACGACGAGGCGAACGTTTGCAGCAGTTGCGGTGCGGTCGTTCGGTCGCCTGAAAGAGACCAGTACCGTCAGGTCTACGTTTGCTACGAGGACTTTCGCGACGGCTACGGCGCCGTCGTGCAAGACACCGAGTTTGGGATGCTCACGCCCGAATTGGCGGCACAGGGGCGGACGCACGGCATTCCGCGCGATCTGCTGGAGATTCTGCCGGGCGCAGCGTCCTTGGAGTGGACCGTCGACGACTCCGACTGGGCGTGGCCTCGTATCGACGCAGCAGGACTCGAGCTATTGACGCACACGCCCAGTATCAGCTCGTGGCAGGAGCCAACCTGGCTGTTCGAAGATGAGCGACCCATGACCTTTCTGGGCTACTGGGAGGAACGACACTTCGAGGCGGCCGCTCCGCGGCTCGGCGAGGCGCTGTTTCGCGGCATTGTCGACGAATGGGCCTACGAGTCGTGGGGCGAACTCGGGCATCGCATCTCGGTGTACATGTTTCGAGGGGAGTCCGGGCGACTCCGAGGTGTTGCCGACATGTCTTGAGCGTCACAGCCGCTCGACACCGCAGCAACTCAGCCATCGTTCGACTACTCTGCTCGCTCCCCGGTTGCCGGCGCGAAGAGCGAATCGAAATTTTTTCGGGAGATCAGTGCGGTTTCCTCCTCCGAAAGCCCCATTTTCTTAAGGGCCGCGAGGTGTTCAGCTGGTTCGAGAAGCGGCCAATCTGAGCCGAGCAAGATTCGATTCACGCCAAATGCTCGCCACAACGGCACGAGGCTTAATCGGTCTGCTTCTGAAATCATGGTGATGCCGCTGATCTCCGTCCATACGTTGTCGGGGGCCTCCAGGAGCATCGCAATCATGGGGCCCGCCTGATGAGCCACGATGACGGTGGCGTCAGGATTCTGAACGGCGAGGGCGAATGCCGCCTTCATCTCTGGGGCCTTGAACTGGACATGAATCAACACTGGAACATTCTGACTCGCGGCCACTTTTAGAATCGAGCCAACGTTCTCCTGAACAGCCGCGTCGGTAAGCGAAATGCCGACCCGCTCCGTGTGCAGCTTGACCCCTCGCCCCCCAGCGCGAATGCACCTCTCGGCCTCTTCGGCTGCCCAATCGTAGCCGAGCGGAACACCGCACATGACAACGACGCGTTCGGCCGGAAGAATCTGCGAAACCGCCCAGTCGTTCATCGACTTTGTGAACGCCCTTTGGTCCGGACAGTCTGTTGCCTCGCAATTCGGTGCAACTTGGTATCCCGGCGACAGTGCGGCACCGCGTTCAAATCCCGAATCGGCGAGCTTTTCGCGAATGGTTTCAAGATCATGTCCTTTCGGTTGGTCGATGTGCATGTGCACGTCAGCTGGAAGGAGTGGTTGGTCCGGAACGGGCGTGGCCGCCTCCTCCACCGGGTTCGTCTGCGGTTCAGGCGAAGGTTTCGCCGTCGAGGGCGTCGCACACGACGCGGCAAAACAACCGACGACTGACCAAGCGATCATCTGACAAAAAGCTGCCTTGGACATCTTCGTATCCCTTTCGTTCTATAGTTGGTCGCGCAGAAGTGTTCTGGGCGTCACAGCCGCTCGCGAAGTGCCGACACCACCTCACCCGGCGTCGTCTCGTGGTCGATCAGCGCGTCCACCGTCTCGGTCCACGCATCCGTCGCAAAGTGCCGGTCCATCTCGTCGTAGAACTGACCGCCCGCAATCAACCGAATCAGATGCGTGTACCGCGACCGCTTCTTGTCGCGCTCGACGCCATGCTCCCGCATCCACGCTGCGTGTGACTCCACCGCGTCGTACAGCTCGGCGGTACCCTCGCCGGTCGTCGCGACGGTCTCGCAAATCTGCACCTGCCAGCCCTCATCGCGCATGGCCGGGTCAAGGTCCAACATCGAGCGAAGCTCGCGCTTCAGGCGCTTCGCTTCGGGCCGGTCGGCCTTGTTCACCGCGAAGATGTTCGCCACCTCGAGGATTCCCGCCTTGCTCGCCTGAATCTCGTCGCCGAGGCCAGGTACCGACACCACGACGCACGTGTCGGCGTGGGCGGCGATATCCACCTCGTCCTGACCGACTCCAACCGTCTCGACGACGATGACGTCGAAGTGCATCGCGTCGAAGATCTGCACGATCGACGGCGTCGACCGCGACATCCCGCCCAGGTTTCCGCGCGTGGCGACCGAGCGAATGAAGACCCCATCGTCCATGGTGTGGCGGTTCATGCGGATGCGGTCGCCAAGGATGGCACCGCCGCTGAACGGCGAGGTCGGGTCGACTACGATGACGCCCACGGTGCGGTCGTGCGCGCGACAATGCTGGATGTAGCGGTCCACGAGCGTCGACTTTCCGCTCCCCGGGTTGCCCGTGAAGCCGACCACGTAGGCGTTGCCGCCGTGTTTGAACAAGACGTCGACCGCCTCGAGCGCCTCCGGCACGCGATCGTCGACGAGCCGCATCAGCCGCGAGGCTGCGCGTCGGTCACCGTCCAGAATTCGGTCGACCAGGCTCACGTGGACCTCACAAAATGTCGTCGTTCGATTTCTTTCGAGCTTCGCACGCGTTGCGCACGAATTCGGCCACGGTCGTGGTCTTGGTTCCCGGCGTGAAGACTTCGATCACCCCGGCTTCTTTGAGCTTCGTGATGTCGTCGTCGGGGATGATTCCGCCGGCGAACACGAAGATGTCGGATGCGTTCTGAGCCTCGAGCTCCTTCACCACATCGGGGACGAGCGTGTTGTGCGCGCCCGACAAGATCGAGATTCCGATGCCGTCGACGTCTTCCTGCAGCGCGGTTTGCACCACCATCTCGGGCGTTTGGTGCAGCCCGGTGTAGATGACCTCGAAGCCCGCGTCGCGCAGAGCGCGCGCGATGACTTTGGCGCCCCGGTCGTGGCCGTCCAGCCCAACTTTGCCGATCAGTACCCGATACGTCGTTTCACTCATTGCGATACCTCACGCCTGCGGACGGAATCCGCGAATGACTTCTCGACCAATCACGATGCGCTGAATCTCGCTCGTGCCCTCGTAAATACGGGTCACGCGCGCATCGCGCACGAGCTTCTCGACGCGATACTCGTGGGTGTAACCGTAGCCGCCATGAATCTGCAGCGCTTCGTCCGAAACTCGTCCGGCCATCTCGCTCGCCATCAGCTTGGCCATCGAGGCTTCGCGCGTGAACGGGCGGTCGCCTTGTTCCTTCAGCCACGCCGCGCGCAGCACCATCATGCGAGCCGCGTCCACCTCGGTGGCCATGTCGGCGAGCTTGAATTGAATCGCCTGGTGGTTGGCGATGGGGCGGCCGAACTGCTCGCGCTCGGTCGCGTACTGCGTCGCCAACTGCAGCGACTCCTGCCCGATGCCGACCGACTGGCTCGCGATCCCGATGCGGCCGCCGTCGAGCGCCATCATCGCAATCTTGAAGCCGCCGCCGAGCTCCCCGAGCAGGTTTTCTGCGGGGATGCGCACGTTGTCGAATCCCAGGCCCACCGTGTCGGAGCAGTGTTGGCCCATCTTCTTCTCGGGCGGTCCAATCGAGACGCCGGGCGTCTTCGGGTCGACCAGAAACGCCGAGATGGGGTCGCGACCTTCGCCGTCGGTCGGTGTCTTCGCCCACACGATATACACGCCGGCGTGCGTACCGCTCGTAATCCACGCCTTGGACCCGTTGAGGACCCATTCGTCGCCGTCGCGGACCGCAGTGGTCCGCATCGACGCGGCATCGCTGCCCGAGGCCGGCTCACTCAGGCAGAACGACCCTGCGAGCCACTCACCCGACTGGATGTTCGGCACGGTCGCCGCAATCTGCTCGGGCGTCCCGAACTCCTGAATCACCTCGCAGACCATGTTGTTCACGCACATCACGGTCGCAACGGCCGGGTCGGCCGCCGCAATCTCCATGACGGCGAGCGCGTACGCGACGACACCGGCTTCGGAGCCGCCGTTGTCGAGCTTTACGTTCACGCCCATCAGGCCGTTCTGCGCAAGCTCGCGCATCAGGTCGGCGGGAAACTCGTGCGACTCGTCGCGTTCCAACGAGCCTTCGCGAACCTTCTTCGCGAGGGTGCGCGCAGAATCGCGAACCATCACCTGGGTCTCGGTGAAATCGAAGTTCATAGCTGCCTCGTACTACTTTCGCGTGAAGTTGGCGTCACGACGTTCGATGAACGCCTTCATGCCTTCCTGCTGGTCGTCGGTGCCAAACAGCCCGGCGAACTCGTGCTGCTCGATCTCCATCCCTTTCATCAGGTCGGTGTCGGCACCACACATCATCGCACGTTTCGCCGCGCGAAGCGCGAGCGGTCCGTTCTTGGCTATCTGCGCCGCGATCTCGTGGATGCGGTCCATGAACTCGTCCTGCGGGAACACGTCGAGCGCCAGCCCGATGCGCTTGGCTTCGTCGGCCTTGATCTGCTTGCCCGTGTAGACGAGCTCGCGCGCCGCGTGCCAGCCGATGAGGCGCCCAAGACGTTGCGTGCCGCCCCAGCCGGGGATGACGCTCAGGCCCACTTCCGGCAGGCCGAGGCGAGCTTTTTCGGCCGCGTAGATGAGGTCGCACGAGAGCGCGACTTCGAGTCCGCCGCCAAGCGCGAAGCCATTGACCGCCGCAATCACAGGCACGGGCAGCTGCGAGATGGCGTTGAACGCCGCATGGCCGAGCGAGCTGAACTCGTTCGCCTGCTCGGTCGTGTACTCGACCATCGCCTTGATATCGGCGCCCGCGATGAACGCGCGCCCGGCGCCCGTCACGATGACGACGTCGAGCGACTTGTCGCCGGCGAGCTCGTCGGCCGCCGACTTGAGGTCCTTGAGCAATTGCGGATTCAGCGCGTTCAGCTGGTCCGGGCGATTGGCCGTGATGGTGGCGATGCCGCCGTCACGCTCGAGCAATACGGTTTCGAACTCGGTCATCGGTTGGCTCACTTGCTGTAGTCGTAGAATCCGCGGCCGGCTTTGCGGCCGAGCCAACCAGCGTCCACGTACTTACGCAGAAGCGGGCAGGGGCGGTACTTCGTGTCGCCGAGGTTGTCGTTGAGCACGTTCATGATGGCCAGGCACGTATCGAGGCCGATGAAGTCGGCCAGCGTGAGCGGGCCCATCGGCTGGTTGGTGCCGAGCTTCATCGCCGCGTCGATGTCTTCGACGTTGCCCACGCCTTCCATCAGCGCGTAGCAGGCTTCGTTGATCATCGGCATCAGGATTCGGTTCACGATGAACCCCGGGTAGTCCTGGGCGAGGACCGTGGTCTTGCCCATCTTCTCGGCAGCGGTCTTGACCGCTTCGTACGTTTCGTCCGAGGTCGCGAGACCGCGGATGAGCTCGACGAGCTTCATGATCGGCACGGGGTTCATGAAGTGCATGCCCACGACTTGTTCGGGGCGCTCCGTGAATCCGCCGATTCGAGTGATCGAAATCGAGCTCGTATTGGATGCGAGGATGGCGTGGTCGGGAGCGTGCTTGTCGAGCGTCTGGAAGACGTTCTTCTTCACGTTCTCGTTCTCGGTGACTGCCTCGACGATGAGGTCGGTCGCGGCGACCTCTTCGAGCGACGTGGTCAGCGCGATGCGCGAGAGGGCAGCGTCTCGCAAATCCTGCGTGATTCGTTCCTTCGAGACGAGCTTGTCGAGGCTGCGCGTAATCGTCGCAAGGCCAGCTTCTGCGGCCTCTTGCGAGATGTCCGACATCACCACTTCGTAGCCCGCAACCGCCGACACCTGCGCGATTCCGTTGCCCATCTGACCAGCGCCGATGACGCCCACTTTTTCGATCGTTGCCATACCTGTCTCCTGTACCGATGACGTGCCTGCGCGGGTGCTACCACGGGCCGAGAAAATGCGTCAATTGGTGGGGCAGGCGAGGAAGTGCGCCCGGATGCCACGAACCGCGCGCCGCCCGGGCACCTCCCATGTTGCGGGACTCCCCCGTTTCGACTTATCTTGGATGGTAAGCGAGACCTCTCCAACTGGACCGACTTCATGGCCGTTTGCCCGAATTGCCAGGCAACCACGGAAGAGCCGTATCTGCTCTGTCCGAAGGGCGATGGTTTTCACACCATCGACGAGGAGTCGTACCGGGCCAACGCCGGCGATTCGCTCCTCGGACGCGCCATCGATGGTCGCTACATCGTCGACGGCCTGCTCGGGCAAGGGTCGATGGCACGCGTCTATCGGGCGTACCAGACCAAGGTAGACCGGTCGGTCGCGCTCAAAGTCTTCTTCGCCGAGAAAATCGCAAACTCGATGCTTCCGCACCGCGACCCCACCGATGTGGTCGACATGGCGCGCACGCGGTTCACTCAAGAGGCGAAGGTCCTCGGCAAGCTCGCGCACCCGAACTGCGTGACCGTCTACGACTTCGGTATCGCCGAGTCGGGCGAAGTGCTCTACATCGCGATGGAGTTCGTGGCGGGAATCTCGCTTCGAAAAGGCATCAACCGCGGGCTCAAATACGACGCCATCCTCGAAATTGCGCAACAGGTGCTCCTGGGCCTGCGCGAGGCGCACGGTGTCGGCATTGTCCACCAGGACCTCAAGCCCGAGAACATCATCCTGTCGTTCCGATTTGCTTCGGAAGAGCAGGTCGTCAAGGTCGTCGACTTCGGAATCGCGTCGCTCCTGGGGCAGGACCTTGCCCCCGCGAAAGAGGGCGCGCTCTTTGGCACTCCGGCCTACATGTCGCCGGAACAGTGTCGCTCGGACCACAAGGCGATTGGCCCACACACCGACATCTATTCGCTGGGGTGCATCCTCTACGAGATGGCTTCGGGCAACCTGCCGTTCGTGACGAAGAGCCCGGTCGAGATGGTGCGGATGCACATGGACTCGCCCGTTCCGCTGTTGACGATGCGGCCGGGTCTCAACGCTCCGCCCGCCTTCGCGAATTTCGTGATGAAGTGCATGTCGAAAAAGCCGGAGGACCGCTTTGCCGATGCGCAATCTGCGCTTCTGGCGCTGAACGCACTCATGGATGGCGCCGCGTCCATCACCGACGGTTCCGGACTGATTTCGACCGCCGACCTCATGCGACGTCGAGCGAGCGCTGGCTCTCAAAATCTCCTGCGCGGAAGCCGAGTCTCGGTGCCGCAGAACCAGATCTCTGGCGACGACATCCCGCCTCCCATTGTGGAGTCACAGGAGATTGAGCGACCGAACCTCCTCGCTCAAGACCTGTCGCAAGAGCTGCCGTCCATCATCGCCGCGACCGATACGGTTCCGCCTGGGTTCGGCGGCGCCGTGAGGAATGTCGACCAGCTTCAGGGCAACGTGAACAGCACGATGCCGCGGCCCGAGGAACGACGCGATACGCCTTTCCTCGAGCGAAACGTCGGCGGGCTTCCGATGCCGATCGTCATCGCGATCGCATTCGTTCTGCTCGCGGTGCTCGCAACGTTTGGAGTGATCTTCTCCTCACTGTGAGCTGCGACGTCGCATTCCAATCAAAGGGAGATCTATGAAGGTGTTCGGAACCGAGCTCTTCAACGCTTCGGGCGAGTTCGCAGCTGTTGTCGCCCACAACGACGCCGTCTATGCGGTCATCGCGGGGTACGACTCGAGTCGCGTCGTCGCGTTCGATCTCGACGGCAAGCTCGTGTGGCAGCGCGAGCACGAAGGCGAGTTTCCGCACTTCGCGAAGACAAGCGACGGCTACGTCCTGGGGAGCTGGGAGGGCTGCGCACGCTTCACGGACGAAGGCGAACAGGTCGCCGAGTGGGAGCCCGACGGGAATTTCTTCACGTACTCGCCCGACGGTTCCGCGCTCGCCGTCTACGGAAATGGGGGGCGCGTCGAGGTGTGGGACACGGCGACGGGGAAGATGACGTTCGAGAACCAAGAGGAAGACGGCGAAGTGTTTTCGGCGGCGTTCTCACATGACGGCCGATACTTCGCGTCGGGCTCGCAGAAAGGCGCGTTGCGATTGTTCGATCGCGCGTCGGGTGAGGAACTCGGCTCGAAGAACTCCACCAAACTCATCGCGCTCGCGTTTTCACGGGACGACGCGTGGCTGACCGCGGGGCACGGACACGGCAAGGTACTTCGCTGGGCGGTTCCCGACCTCGAGAAGGACAAGTTTCAAGGCGCGCACGAGTTCGAGACTGGCGGGGGAGGGCCATCAGGCTGCCGATGGATCGACTACCTGCCGGACGGGTCGCGAATCTGGTCGCTCGGAAACGAACATCTTGTCCGAATCTGGGACGAATCCGGAACCGAAGTCGGGCGGCTCGAGGTCCCCAGGCAGCACGCGCAAGGGCCGTCGTGCTCGCTCTCACCGAACGGTCGCGTCTTTGCGGTCGGTTCGACGGCCGCCGGGTTGAGCGTGTGGGTCGACGGCACGCGCGTGACTGCCGAAATGACCGGAAGTCCGCGCAGGCTGGCGCTTTCGGGCGACTACGTCGCTCTCGCTGGCACCAAGCGTGTGCGTACGTGGAGTCGCGAAGGGCCCGAGCTCAACTCGTTTCCAATCTCATTTCCGCCGTCCGACGTTGTCTCCGTTCCAAACGGGTTCGTTCGGGTTTCCTACGACCAGGTCGACCCTTTTCATCCGAACGATGACGCCGCCGGCCACGGGTTCAAGGCGGGCAGGTACACGTCGGGGCCCGTCGCGGTTTCGCCGGACGGGACCCTCATCGCGATCCCGGTGGGGAACGAGGTGGAGATTTGGAACCTCGAGTCGAATCTACAATTCACGACACTGCCGCATGATAAGCCGACTTCGGCGGTCGCGTTTGGCCCGGACGGTGCTTGGCTCGTAACCGCCGACAACCAGTTGCACCTCTGGCAGCTCGCCGAGAAACCGGTGGAGCTCGCGACCTACGAGTTGGACGAGTCGTTCTTCGGCAAAGTCTATGACCTCGCCATTTCGCCACTGGGGCACGTGGTCGCGAGTTGGGACGGAATGGGGAACAACTTCACGCCGTCGAGCTACCTCGATGTGGTCGATCCAACAGACATGACGCGACTTCATCGATTGAATGTGGAGGGCGCGCGGCTCGGGCATCTCGCCTTCGCTGGCCCGACACGTGTCGTGACTGCGTGTTCGGCTGGGCTCCTGCACATTGCCGACGTCGAGACCGGCGAGTGGCTCGAGCCTGTCGTCGATGAGGAGTCGTTCCGCCCGTCATCACTGTCGGTGCGGCCTGTTGCCGCATTCGGTGACTCGGTAGCGTACGTCTCGGGCGACCTGAACGTCCGGCTCGTCGAACTCGAGCCTGCAACCGCTTCCGACGCGCCGAGTCGCGGCCCCGTTCTCCAAGAGATTGTGGCGACGGATCCGTCGCTGATGTTCGAGGAGCGGCTCGCGGGCACACGTTTCCTCTTCACGGGGCGATTTGAAGACACCAGCAAGTCGTTCCGAGAAGACACGGCGGCAGAGCTCGGCGCGACCGTGACCAAGACAGCGAACGCGAAGGTCACGCACATGGTCGTGGGCAAACCGAAGTACGGGCAGCACAAGCCTTCTTCAGCCGAGAAGAAGATTCTGGAGCTCATCGAAGACGGCGCGTCGATCACCGTACTTTCCGAGCTCGAAATGGCCGACCTGTTCTTCCCGACGACCCGAGAGGGCGTGCATATGCTGCGCGAGGACAAACGGCGCTGGAACGCCTGGCGAAAGCGATTCGGGCACGGGAACTTTCGCGTAAAGTTCCAGGGAGCCGACCTGTCGCAATGCGACCTTACCGGGGCGAACATCGAAGGGATTTCGTTCGGAGGTGCCAATCTCGAAGGCACAACCATGACCGGAGTAGGGCTATCCGGGACGACGTTCGTCGGCGCGAATCTCCAGAACGCAAAACTCGACGGCGCGAACTGCTGGCGCACTGATTTTTCATCAGCAAATCTACGCGACGCCACCTTTTCGGGAGCGGAGCTTACCTGGTCGAACGTGGTTGGGGCCGACCTGCAAGGCGCGGATTTCTCGGGCGCGAAGCTGCTCAAGACCGACATGTCGCAGGCAGTTTGGGATGAGACGACCACCTGGCCGGATGGGTTTGACCCAGATGCGGAAATCTAGGGCTGGGTCTGCTGCACTTCAGACGCCTGCGCCTCGGCTGGCGCGGGCTTGCCGACGAACTGCAGCACGGCCAGAAACGCCGCCACTGCAGCCGCTAAGGCGAGTGCGAGATAGAGCACCTTCTGGTGCCGATACAGCTTCTCGACCTCTTCATTCAACAAGATGGCCTGCTGATGAATCTCTTTCGAGACTTCCGGCGTGTAGGGGTTCGGCGTCGACTCTTTCTTGGGCGCGTCGCGCTCGGCCGTAATGGTCGCGGCGTACTTCATCGCCGCCTTGTAGGCTTCTTCGTCGAATTCGAGCTCCATCGTCGAGTCGTCCGGAGTCTTCGGGTCGACCTCGATGTCTGCGAGCTTGATGTCCATCGGCTGTGAGTCATCGGCGAGCTTCGGTGCCTCTTTGAGCGTGGACGCAATGGAGGTCCGCTCCTCTTTGAAGAGCGCCGCGACGTAGGCTCCCAAAGACCGTCGCACATCGCCGCGCTCGCCCATCCCTTCGAGGGATGCGAGCAGCTCGTCGCGCATGTCGGCCGCGCTCGAGAAGCGCTTCATGGGATCGCGTTCGAGCGCCTTCATGATGACGGCATCGAGCGCTTCCGGGATGTCGGGCCGAAGGTCTCGAGGCCGCTGAATCGGCTCCTCGGTCACGGCCTTGATGACGGCCGGCGGAGTCTTGCGCCGGAAAAGCCGATATCCCGTCGAAAGCTCGTAAAGAATGATGCCCATCGAGAAGATGTCGCTGCGCGGGTCGACGTCTTTTCCGCGCAACTGTTCGGGCGACATGTACGCGTACTTTCCGCCGCCGAGCGACGGTTCCGCACCATCTTCGAGCCCGTAAACCTTGGCGATGCCGAAGTCGAACACCATGGTCACGCCTTGATAGGTGACCATCAGGTTCTGCGGCGAAACGTCGCGGTGGACGACCGAGTACCGGCGGTTGTCGATATCGCGGAAGTCATGCACGTAGTTCAGGCCCGCCAGGCTGTCGGCGATGATCTGCACGACCTGTTTGAGCGTCGGGGGCATCCCTTGCTGATATCCCCGCTGCGCTACGTCTGCCACGGTCTGCCCGCTCACGAAGTCCATGAGCATACAGTGCTCGCCCTCGATCATTCGGGCGTCGTGAACGTTGATGACGTTGGGGTGCATGAAGCGCGAAGCGATGAAAGCTTCGCGATAGAAGAGGTCGATGTACTTCGCCTCATCGTTGGCTTTTCGAGGCAAGGCCTTGATGACGATCGGCCGGGTGTACTCTTCGGGTCCGCGCTTCAGCGCGAGGAACACCTCGGACTGACCCCCAATCGCGAGCCGGCGCAGCAGGACATGGTCCGGCCCAAACTTTCGATTGATGAGCATCGTCGCGGTCCGCGGCGTAAAGAAAGAGACCCCTCTCGAGAACCGCCATTCTAGAGAGGGGCTTCTTTTAGAGTCAACGTTTTACGGGCAAGCATTTACGCGCCAAGTCGCGCTCGTACGGCGTCGACGAACCCGTCGACGGCTGCTGGTAGGCCGTCTACGTTGCTGCCGCCCGCCTGGGCGAGGGTCGGACGACCACCACCGCGGCCGCCGATATGGCTCGCGACGTCGTTGATGAGGTCGCCAGCCTTGACCTTCTTTTCGTTCCAAATCTGGTCGCCGACCATGCAGAGGAGGGCGGGCTTGCCGTCGATCTCGGCGGCGAGCAGAACCACGCCATCGTTCATCTTCTGCTTCAAGTTGTCTGCGTAAGCCAGCAGTTGGTCACGCGTATCCACCTTGATGGACTTCGCCACGACCTTCACGCCGTCGACGTCGACCGCTTCGTCCACGATGTCGCCGGCCGACGCGCTCGCCAGTTTCTGCGTGAGTCGGTCGACCTGTCGAGCGAGTTCGCTTCGCTCCTCGGTCAGCGCGCGAGCGCGGTCGAGCAACGAGTTTACGTCCGACTTCAAGATCTCGGCGAGTGCGTCGAGGCGCTCGCGGTCGCTCTTGAAGGCCTGGAAGGCAACGTCGCGGGTGACCGCCTCGATGCGGCGAATCCCAGCCGCGACGCCCGATTCGGACGTCACGCGGAACAGGTTGATGTCGCGCGTATTGGCCACGTGCGTGCCACCACAAAGCTCGACGGACTCGCCCGGAATCTCGACGACGCGCACTTTGTCGCCGTACTTCTCGCCGAAAATCGCCATCGCGCCCATCTCGTTGACGGCCGTGTCGCGGTCGACGTCCGTATGGCCGATCACCTCGTGGCCTTCGCGAATCTGGCGGTTCACCGTCGCTTCGATCTCCTCGACCTGCTCACGCGTGAGCGGCTGGCCGTAGCTGAAGTCGAAGCGCAGACGGTCTTCCGCGACGAGCGAGCCCGACTGAAAGATGGCGTCCGAGATACCGTTTCGAAGGGCGGCGTGCAGCAGGTGTGTGGCCGTGTGGTTCGACTCGATGTTGTGGCGTCGCTCGACGTCGACCCGGCAGAAGAAGTCCGAGGCGAGTGCTTCGTCGGTGGCTTCTCCAGCGGTCACGCGGGCGGTATGCACCCAGCCGATATTGCCGCGCTGGACGTCGTCCACATGGAATGCGAGCTCGCCGCCCATCGCCCGGATGTCGCCTTCGTCGGCAATCTGGCCGCCAGCTTCGGCGTAGAATGGCGTCGCTTCGAGCAGCAGTTCCCACGTGTCGCCGTCGACGTGGCGCGCCTTCATGATGCGCGTCTTGCCTTCGGTCTCGTTGTATCCCGTGAACTCGCTGGTCGGGCCTTCGTGAATGGTGGTCCAGTCACCAATTCCAGCCGTTCCGGCGTGCACGTCTTTGCCTTTCGAGGCCTCTTGGTGCTCGCGCCAGTTCTGCTTGTAGCCGTGGATGTCGATCGTCATGTCGCGCTCTTCGGCCATCACGCGCGTCATGTCGGGCGGGAAACCGTGAGTCGCGTGCAGGTTGAACACGACGTCGCCCGGAATCTCGCTCTCGCCGGCTTCAGCCAGCTTTTCTGCGGCCTGATTGAAGAGTTCGATGCCTGAGTCGATCGTGCGGAAGAAGCGTTCTTCTTCGATTCGAATCAGCTCGGCGACGCGGTCGCCGAGTGCGGCGAGCTCCGGATAGATGTCGCCAAAGTTGTCTACGACCGCCTTCGACACTTCGTGCATGAAGGGGCCTTCGAACCCGAGTCGGCGGCCGTGGCGTACTGCGCGGCGCAGAATCGAGCGCAGGACCGATCCGCGACCTTCGTTGGAGAATTTCGCGCCGTCGGCCAGCGAGAAGGTCACCGTGCGAACGTGGTCGGCGATGACTGCGTAGTCGCTGAAGTTGTCTCGCGCGTAGAACTCGTCCCAATCCGACGTCCCTTCGCCCAGCAGCTCGCGGGTCTTCGCGAAGATCGGTGTGAAGAGGTCGGTGTGGAAGACAGTCGGCTGGCCGGCCATGACCATGGCGATACGATCGAGGCCCATGCCGGTGTCGACCGAACGCATCGGGAGCGGGTGGAGCTCACCGGTCTCGTCGCGGTCGAACTCCATGAAGACCAGGTTCCAGAACTCGATGACGCGATCGTCGTCGTATCCTTCGACGAACTCGAACTCGCTCTTGTCGGGGTGCAGGTCGTAGTGGATTTCGGTGCAGGGCCCGCATGGTCCGGTTGGTCCCATCGACCAGAAGTTCTCTTCGTCGCCTTTCTCGATGTCGCCGAGGCGAAGGATTCGTTCTTCAGGAACGCCCATCTCGTCGCGCCAGTACTCGTACGACTCGTCGTCGTCTTTGTAGGTCGTGACGTAGAGGCGGCTCTTGTCGAGCTTCAGGACGTTGATGCACATGTCCCACGCCCACTCGATGGCCTTCTCTTTGTAGTAATCGCCGAACGACCAGTTTCCGAGCATCTCGAAGAAGGTCAGGTGCCGCGCATCTTTGCCGACATCGTCCAGGTCGTTGTGCTTCCCGCCCGCGCGAATGCACTTCTGAACGCTCGCCGCTCGCTTGTAGTCACGGATTTCGTTTCCAAGCAGGACATCCTTGAACTGGTTCATCCCCGCGTTGGTGAAGAGCAGGGTGGGGTCGTTCTGCGGAATCACAGGCGAAGACTCGACGACCTCGTGGCCGTGGTCTTCGAAGTACTTGAGGAAGAGAGTGCGAATTTCGTGAGCGTTCATGGCGGCATCTATTGGGTGCGTATTTGGCCAGTTCGACGCGCTGCGTCGGACCGGGAGCATTATCACGCGCGGCGGGGGCATTCAACGATCGCACGCGCATGAGGCCACCCCGACACCCGCACCATTACTGACACGCATCCTTAAAGTAACGCTTGAGCTAATTTGCTATCGCATCCATTCCGGTGATTTTTTTGACGGACCGCAAAACCTGCCTGATTGTGGGCTCATTCACGCATTGCGCTCCACGGATGGTGAGTTCAGATGAAAGTTCTACTTGAGCTTCTCAGCGACGTCTCTCGGCTGCTCGAATCGATCGATACGCTCGAAGAAGTACGGCCCGACAGCCGAAAATCGATGGTTGTCTTGCTCGAGACGCTTCACGACGAAGCGGACCGGCTGCTCGACACCTCCGATGCGATGCGGGCGCAATCTCGCGAAGCATTCATGCAGCGCGGGCTCGAAGCGATTGCCCGCGAGCAGTACGAAGAAGCCCGCTCCATCTTCGAAGCGGCTTCCAAAGCGTTCCCAAACGACACCGAAGTGCACAACCACCTCGGCCTCATCGCGTGGGAGATGAACGATATGGAAGCGGCGGTCGCCGCGTACGGAAAGGGGATGGCTGCTGGCTTCCCCGACGACGGCGCCGTCGACTGGTTCGACGACACCCACCGTCCGTTCCTCCGCGCCATGGAGGGGAGGGCGCTTTCGCTCCATCGTCTCGAG
Organism: uncultured Bradymonadales bacterium; assembly: GCA_964384605.1. GTDB lineage: Bacteria > Myxococcota_A > Bradymonadia > Bradymonadales > Bradymonadaceae > CAYLMO01. Next base: position 19,489 of record CAYLMO010000005.1, read on the forward strand.
CGGTCCGAAGAAGCGCTCAGCCTGTTTGAGAACCTCGCCGACATGAATCCGGCCGAGTACTCGGGCTGCCGCTACCTGGCGGGCGAGATTCGGCACGCAATGGGCGACCTCGAAGGCGCGATCGGCGCGTATCGATTGGTGCCCGCTGAACCAGCGGTGCTCTACAACCTCGGCCTTGCTTACTTCCAGCAGGGCAATCGCGCCGAGGCCGCGAGCGTATTCATCAAGGCGTTCTCGATGAATCGCTACATCGGCGCGCACCTCCTCGACCGCGCACCTGCGGCCGACGAAGAAGACATCCCCGGTTTCCTCGCGAGTTCAGCGTACGCAGACGAGTTCGTCACCGCCTGCGGTCATCTCTGGACCTCGCCCGCCTGCCGCCACTTCCTGGCGCGGGTCTATGACGATCCCCTCGTGCAGACGCACCTTCGGCGATGCGTAGAAAGTGTGGGCAGTCGAGTTCTCTCGGCTGGTCCCGCTGCGCTCACTGAAGACGTCGTGCAATCGGAGCTCGACGCACACGGCCGCCTCGGCAGCATCGTGCGACGCGTTTTGGAACAGCTCGATTCTTAAACATCGCTCCGACCCACTCGCATGAAAGCGTCCGGTTCGCCGGGCGCTTTCGTGTTTCTTGCGCGACGGCATACAATGAGACGCCTCGTCGGTTTGGGAGCACAATGGATCGAAAGACCATAGCTGCAGCGCTCGTGCTGCTCGCGCTTCTGTGCGTGGGGTTGTTCTCCGCGACGCGGTCGAACCCTTCGAACGGCTCGCCGACCGAACCGGCCGCCAAGCAGACCACGCCAACTGCCTCGGCCGAACCCGACGCCGGCACGGACGACGCCGGAGCCGAGTCGTTCGTCGACGAGACCGCCGAAGGCCGAAGCGTGCGCATCGTTCGCAACGGCGAGCCGGTCGCGGGCGCTGGAACGGTCTCGGGTGCCCCGGGGAGCTATCCGCCAGAACTCTCAGAGACCGCCGACGATGGCCTCGTACGTATCGAACACGCGGCCACCGAGGCGTTCGGCGGCGAGCTCGTCGGGTGGGTCGAAGTTTATTCGTTCGAGGGCGACCATGCGGCGTGGGAAGTGCTCGACCTGACCGAGCAAAACGTGCCCGACATCGAGCTCGTTCCGGCGGGTGAACTCGATGTTCTCATCGTCGGTGCCTCCGGGATTCCGGTTGAAGGAGCAACCGTCCGCGTCTCCCGGGACTACGTCGGCCTGGTGCTGCTCGAGGCGGTCACAGGGCTCGACGGACGAGTGTCTTTCGGGCCTCTTCCTTCGGGCACGTTTCGAGTCACTGCCGAGGCTCCGGGCTTGCGCACCGCGGCAGAAGAAGTGGGCCTCGAGGGTGATGCTCAAGTAGCACTTCAGCTTTTGCCCGGTGCCCGCGTTGCTGGCACCGTCACCGATCCCGACGGCAAACCGGTCGATGGCGCAGTCGTCGCAATTTATGTCGAAGACGAAGTTCCAGCTGCGATTGTCGGGACCGACGCCGAAGGAAAGTTCGCCGCTTCAGGCTTGCGGATGGGCCCCACCTTCGCAGTCGCGACGCGAGCCGGATTTGCGGCCGGCGTCTCGAGCCAGATCGACACTACCGAGGGCGTCGAGCGAATCGACATCCAGCTCCAACGGGCGGTCTCGTTCGACGTGCGAGTGGTAACCGAGTCCGACGAACCGGTTCGAAATGCATCCGTGGTTTGGAGCGACCAGCTGAGCGGCGCGACCCGAGGCGTGCAAACCGACGACCAGGGTAGGGCGCGCTTCGATTCCGTGGTGCCCGGCGCGCTTCTCTCCGCGGAACTACGAGGCTGGAGCTCCCAGGAACACCTTGTCACCCGTGCCGACCAGGGGAAGACCATCGAGCTCGTTCTCACGAAAGGTGAACCCCCGAAACGATTGCGAATCGCCGGACTGCCAGACGACTTCGTCTCGCTCGAGCTCGTCAGTTCGACGGGCACTCGGTGCCGGCTGACGTCGATCGACGAGCGCGATTTCTGGGTGAGCGGTTGTCCCGACGGCGAGGCAATTCTGACGGTCGTCTCCGAGAGCCGCGGGACAGCGACGGTCAAACTCGCGCTCGGCGACGGAGCCTCCGCGAAGTTACCCGACCCTCAGCAGCTCACCGTTCGGGTGACCGTCACCAAGCCAGGTGTCTCGCCAACCGCCGACTGGTCCGACGGCGAGCGGTGGCGGCGCTTCGATCTTGCGGCCGTCGACGAACAAGTGTGGGAGGGGAAAGCAACCCTCTACCCGGGACGCTATTTCACTCGCGCATCGGCGAATGGGCATGCACCCGAAGAGTCGTCGATCTCCCTCCGCTCGAGCCCGCAGAACGCTGAAGTGACACTTGAGGAAATGGTCCGTCACAAGGTGTTCGTTCTCGACGTCCGGCGCGCCACTGTCACTGGTGCGCGCGTCGAGATCTGGAGCGGCTCCGAACGCATCCGCGTCGCGCGTTCGGCTGGCCAACTTCCGGTCGTCGTCGAACGTCCGAATGGTGATGGCTGGTTCGTCGTCGCAATCGATCCACAACGCGGCGAGAAGCGCGCGATGCTCGATGCGCCGCGGCTCGAACTCGAAATGACGGATCCGGTCGGTTCCACCACGACTCCCGGCCGAATGACGCCGACCCAACTCGCTGGAAAGGCCGGCGTGCAATTCGCGCGCGACGGCGAAGCCTGGGTCTTCGACCCGGTTCCAGGGTCCGAAGCTGCCAAGGTGTTGGAACGCGGCGACCGCTACGTGACCGCGAGACGTTTGGGGAGTTCAGTCGAAATCGTGATTGAGCGCCGTTCGTCCACCAAGACCGTTCGTCTCGAGATTCCATAGACCCGAGGGTGGTCAGATATGAAGCGATTCACCGCCGTCCCAGTCCTCGCGCTCGTCTTCGTTGCCTGCATGGCCACCGACGCAAGCGCCGAACAGATCTTCGTGGAACCACATCTCGGTCTCGACCCGCCCGAAGAGGGTCAGCGAGCCGACAATGACACTTGGGTGCTTCACGGCTCGGTCGACATCGGTTTTGCCGCCGCGCCCTTCGAATCACTTCCCTGGCTCGTGGGCGAAGTGCTTCTCGGGGTGCGTCCGCCACGCGATGCAGGTTTGGGCGAGGTGGGAGGCTCTCACATCAGCTTTGGGGTCCGCGCGCAACTCGACGGGATGTTTCGTCCCGGAGTGTTCGCACGCGCCGGCGCGGCCTACGTCGTTCTGCGGCAGTTCGACAACACCGGCGTGAGATTCCTTCCAATCTGGTCGCTCGGCGCAATTCAGGACTTCCACATCGACCCAAACTTCTTCTTCGGATTCGCAGTCTCGTGGGAGCAGTACATGTACGCTCCCTCAGATTCTGCGCCGGATTCGTGGGCGAACACGAGCATCGAGCAGGTGTTGCTTTCGGCTCGCCTCGGTTGGGAGTTCGACTGACGACAAGCGAACTCCGAAGAGAAAGCGGATTCGAACTCCGAAAATCAGCAAGAGGAGAACGTCGACGATTCATTCGAACGACTCTCCGCCGACGCGCTCTGTTCCACGACTCTTCGTGCGCTGCAGGATGCAACGTGGTGTCCGACCGCGTCGTCTCCTGTGCCGACCACGACTTCACGAACCCTGGAATTCGCACGCTCACGCGGGACGGCATCGGCTACGTCATCACTTCCTCCGACAACTATGGTTTCGCGTTCGAAGCGAACGACGATGCGTTCAGCGTAGACAACGAGCTTCCGGACTTTACGTGGCGGGAGCCCGTGTTCCCAGACTTCGACGACCTGGGAACACTCTCGGTCGCGGCGACCCACGATCGGGGGCCGGCGGAGGCGGAATCGGTGCCGGACGGCACTTTCCTCGCGAAACGCAGCGACGCAGGGTGGTCGGTGGAGGAGACTCCTCTCGACAGCGTGGTTCGATTCGAGTGGACGGCCGCCGGGCCGCGCATCTGGACCTGGTCGGGCGGCGACAACTACTCGGTCGCGACCCGTTCGAACGATTCTTGGGCCGAAGAGTCCATCACGGTCTCGAACGAAACCTACGGGATCATCGAATTCGAGACGCTGGCTGACGGCTCCGTCCTGCAGTTCGAGTATCTGGCTGAAGGCGATGGATATCAGTTGGTTGCGACTGGCGACGAGTCGAGCGTCGCCATTGGGCCAATCTTCTCATACGACCCACCGGAGTTTCGAATCGCGACCGCTCCGGATGGCCTAGCGACGCCGCACCCCTGGGCATCGTTGACCACCATCGACGGAGAGCTCGCCATCGTGTTGCCGGACGGCACCGAACTCCCACTGACCGGGTTGTTCGCCGACCGCCTCACCTCCGAGTCCGACTGCGGCTCGTCTGGCCTGAGTGAAGACGAATGTGGCGCCAAGGGAGAGTGCACGGCGACTTCCGAGGGGATTTTGGAGGGCGATTGGGGGATCGAGTGGATTAGCGAGGACGAGGTGGTCGTCGTCGCGCTCGACTCCAGCATCACGTCCACGTTTACGTATTCGTACAACGATCTCGAAGATCGTGGCGAAGACTGCGACGCCTCTCTGATTGACCAGTCCAACACCGGTCGCCTGCTGGCCGAACGAATCGACGTCACCACTGGCGACCGATCACCCATGTTCGATCTCCCGGCAGGGACGCAAGCGCAGTCAGGCGTCTTCTACTCATCTGGCGGCAGCCTTCGAGGGTTGGACCTGGCGGTCGATGGTGACGACCTGTTCGTCGGTGTGGCATTCCGGCCTGAAGGTGCCTCGGTCATCGAAAGGGATCTTCGAGTGATGCAGATCGACCTTGGTGCGCAGTAGACCGGCAGCACCGCCTGGAACTCTCCTGCGACTGGTGGCTCAGACTGCGTCGAGCTTGTCCGCCTTCTCGAGATAGAGCTCCAGCAACGACCCGTACTCGCCATCGCGTCGGCCTTCTTCGAATTCGGCGTGGGTCATGTCGAGCGCGAGTCCACCGTCGACCAACATGACGAATCGCGTGCAGATGTTCTGCAGCATGTCGAGAATGTGGCTCGAGAGGATGATGGCGCCGCCATTGTCACAGTGGGCTTGCAAACGACGCCGAATCCGGTGCGTCGACTCGGGATCGAGCCCCACGAACGACTCATCGAGCAGAAGCAACTTCGGCGCGCCGATCAGGGCGCCACAGATCGCAATCTTGCGAGCCATACCGCCCGAATACTCCTTCACGACCCGATTGCGCGCCTTGTCGAGCTCCATCAGCGCTAGAAGTTCGTCGATGGTCTCCCCGAGCTCAGCAGCCGGCACGTCCCGAATCTCTCCGACGAACCGGAGATACTCTTCGCCGGTCAGGTAGCCGTACAGCTCGAGCTCCTGCGGCACGAAGCCCAGGTTTCGCCGAGCTGCGACAGGGTTCGTGAGCACGTCGACACCGTCGATTTCGACCTTGCCTTCGTCGGGAGCGATGGTCCCGCCGACACAGTTCATGGTCGTCGACTTCCCCGCGCCATTCGGCCCGATCAGACCCACAAACTCTCCCGGTTCGACCGAGATCGAGACGTCGTCGACCGCCGTCAGGCTTCGAAACTTCTTCGTGAGACTGTCGATCTTCAAAACGCTCATGCGACTGCTCCTCGAGGGCGCTGCGCTACTGCTCGGACAATGAGTGGCAGACCGACGCCGGCTGCAGCAGCCGCCGCGACCAGCCCGGCCGTCGCGCTCACCAAAACCGCACCCATCAGGGCGAGGCCGATGACGACCGAAACGGGCTTCGAGAGCGACTTCCAGCGTGCATAGGGGAGGGCGGCGAGTAGGCCAGCGACCCCGATGGGGTATGCGACGAGCTGCGCGACCACGGCTGCCAGGCCGACGTCCAATGGCCGGCCGCCCAACAGCGAACCGGCTACCGCAGCCGCGCACATCGCGATCGCGACCGCCGCGGCATCGCGAAACCCGCGTATCGTCGCCGCGAGGCGCTCCTCGCCCTCCGAAATCGGAAACCGTTCGAACGCCTGTGCGCCTGAGAGGCCGCGAACACGTGCCCACGGGTTTGCGAGGACTCCAACCATTGCGACTGAGAGTGCAACCGGCACCCACACAGGGAAGGCGCTTGGCGCGGCAGACCAAAAGCCGACCGCGGTGGCCGCGGCGCCCAACGTGTAGAGCCAGCGCGCCAGCGGGTGACGACGTGGCAGCTCGAGCGCCAGCCGTCGATAGACCGATCCGGCGCGCCCCGGCAATCTGCGGTGCCATCCGTCTGACGCCCAAGAACTCTCCTGATAGTCCATCACGGCCTCGAATCCGACCGAATCCGCCTCGTTGAACCAGGCGGCCACGAGGTGGGCGCCGCGTCGATAGTCCCGAAGCCCGGTGATGAACAACGCGATCGCGAATCCGAACGCGAGCGCGAGCCCAAGACCAACCGCGTTGGACCAGCCCTGCGCCTTGAGCAGCTCGCCCGCGGCGAGCTTCAGGATGAGTGCGGCAATCGCAGAGCCGAACATCCCGGCAGCGGGTCCGTAGATGAACGCGCCGCCCGCGCCGCCATACGCATCGCTCAGTCCTCGCGCACGCGGGTCGCCGAACTGAACGCCGATGTAGATGTTCGCGCCGACGCAGATCAAAACGGTGGTCAGGAGCGCGGCAAATACCAGCAACACGGCGGAAGCTGCGGCCCAGCCGAAACCGTGCACGCCGAGTGGAACGAAGAACAAGCCGAGCGGAATCGCGGTGAGCAGCGCTTCTCCGAACGCCACGACGACGCGGTCGAAGAACAGGGCTGTCGGTGTGAGTGGAAGCCGGTCGAGCATGCGCATGTCGCCACGCCGAAACAGCACTTCCATCACTCGAAATCCGAGGACCGCCGCCGCCAAAAACGAAAGCCAGAAAGCGGTCTCCAGCGCATTCTCGCCGGCGATCGGACTGTCGCCGAGGCGCATCGTCGCGACCTGTTCGGGGGCGGTCGAAAGGCCTTCCCACGCCAGCTCGCCGAGGCCGATGGCTCCGCCGCATACGGCGACGACCGCCAATCCAATCGCGGCGATTGAACTCGGTGATTGGCGCGAAACTGCGTTCCGCCAGCCGGCGGCGCGCGCGCGCAACAGAATGCCCAGGTGACCCGCCAAAATCAGTCGACTCCGGCCACGGTGATCTCGGAGCCGCCGACCGTGCCGATGCGCCAGGCTTCGTGGCCACTCTCGGCCAGCTTCTCGATCGCGGAATCGACGCTGGCCTCAGGCACAAACGCCATCAGCCCAATCCCCATGTTGAAGACGTGATACATCTCGCGCTCGGCGATGCCTCCAGCGCGTTGAATCAAGCGAATGACCGGCGGAACGGCCCAGCTTTCGGGCTCGAAGTGAGCGCCGACACCTTCCGGCAGAACCCGCGGTACATTCTCGTAGAACCCGCCGCCCGTGATGTGCGCGAGGCCGTGCACGTCGACCGAGTCGATGAGGTCGAGTGCGGCCTTCACGTAGATTGCGGTCGGCTCGATGAGTGCTTCTCCAAGCGTCTTGCCTGCAAGCTCTTCTGGCTTCGAATCGAGGTCGAGGCCGGCGTCAGCGACCACCTTTCGCACCAGACTGAAACCATTGGAGTGAAACCCGGAAGACGCCACGCCAACGATCGCGTCGCCAACGGCGATTCGATCACGCGTGAGCATCTTCGCGCGGTCCACGACCCCGACGGTGAATCCGGCGACGTCGTATTCGCCGTCGGCATAAAAGCCCGGCATCTCGGCGGTTTCTCCGCCGATGAGCGCACAGCCGGCGAGTCGACATCCGTGAGCGATTCCGCGAACCACGCCCTCGGCCTGTTCCGGGTCCAAGCGGCCCGTGGCCAGGTAGTCCAGGAAGAAGAGGGGGCGGGCGCCCGAGGTCACGATGTCGTTCACGCACATCGCGACGCAGTCGACGCCAATCGTATCGTGAACGCCGGTCTGGAAGGCGAGCTTCAGCTTGGTTCCGACGCCGTCGGTCCCGCTCACAAGCACAGGGTCATCCAGCGAAACACCCGCGTCGCGAAGCGAGAACAGCCCGCCAAATCCGCCCACGCCACCCATTACGCCGGGGATCGTCGTCGAGTCGACCACCGAGCCGTAGCGCTCCACGACCTCTTCGGCCGCGTCGAGGTTGACTCCCGAAGCTGCGTACGCCGATGCATCGTCTTTTCGATTCGCCATGGTTCGCCTCTTTTGAGCAATTGCAAACGGGCTTGGGCGGCGGCTACTATGCCCGCGCTTCGAACCTTTGAAAAGCACTCCCCACATGTCCTCTCCGAGCAAATCTCGCCTCGCCACGCGTCGCGGCGGTGTCTGGTGGCCCGACCGTAAGGCGCTCGACCCGCCCGATCTCGTCATCGACGTCCTCATTCCGGCTCTCAACGAGGAGAAGTCGTTGCCGCTCGTGCTCGCCGCCATCCCTGATGGCTGGGTTCGTCGCGTCGTCGTTGTCGACAATGGAAGCACCGACGACACGGCTGATTGCGCCCGCAAGGGCGGGGCGGTCGTCGTCGAAGAGAAGCAGCGCGGATACGGATCCGCCTGTCTGGCCGGCCTGCGATTCATCGCCGAGGACCCGCCAGACGTCGTGGTGTTCCTCGACGCCGATTTCAGCGACTACCCCGAAGAGTTGCCACGAGTGGTCGAACCGATCGTGAAGGGCGACGCGGAGCTCGTGATCGGATCACGCACGATTGGCGAACGTCAGCGCGGGGCGCTGCTGCCGCAGGCGGTGTTCGGCAACAAGTTGGCGTGCACGCTCGTCGAAGCGTTGTACGGCTACTCGTTCACTGATCTCGGGCCGTTCCGTGCGATCACTTGGAGCGCGCTTCAGAAGATCCACATGCGCGACGAGGACTTTGGCTGGACCGTGGAGATGCAGGTGAAGGCTGCACGGCTCGGCGTACCCGCAGTCGAAGTGCCGGTGAGCTATCGCAAGAGGGTCGGTGTCTCGAAGATCACCGGAACGATTCGCGGTACGTTCCTCGCTGGCCACAAGATTCTGTACACCATCTTCGCGCAGTACCGGGACGAACTCGCCGGAGAGTTTGATGACTGACGCGATCGTCGTGTTCGCCAAGGCGCCGGTGCCGGGGCGAGTAAAGACGCGGCTCGCCGCCACGATTGGCGACGAAGCTGCGGCCGATCTGCACCGGGCCTTCCTCGCCGACCTCGCAGAAACAGTGGCCGAGACGGGCGCTGCTGCGTATCTTGCGACCTCCGGTGACGAAGAGCATGGCGGGTTCGATCCGTATCGCGCCGCTGATTTCACGTTCATCGATCAGGGCGGTGGCGACCTCGGAGATCGCCTCGTTTCGGTTTCGAACCGGCTCTTCGAGGCCGGTCACGAGAAGCTCGTGATCATCGGGAGCGATTCTCCCACGCTCATGACATCGCATTTCGAACAAGGATTTGAGGCCCTGGACGATGTGCCAGTCGTCCTCGGACCGAGTTTCGACGGGGGCTACTACCTCATCGGCCTCGATGGCCCGCATCCGGAGGTCTTCCAAGCCATCGACTGGAGCACGCCCCGGGTGGCGAACCAAACTCTCACTAGATGTAGGGAACATGGCCTCTTGTGGGATTTGCTGGGCTTTTGGTACGATGTCGACACAATCGAAGATCTCGATATTCTGCGGTTTCACTTGCTGGGGCACCTGACCCAGATGAATCCACAAATCATCCCGCATACCGTGCAAGCTCTGCGTCAGCTTCAATGGGCTGACGCTCCCCCCGAGCATTAAGCGAGGAACGACTTGGCCAGCAAAAATCAGGATAAGGGTGTCACTCAGTGCCCCGCCGGAACCGTCCTTTTTCGCGAAGGCGAGGCCGGCAACAAGATGTACGTCATCAAGTCGGGGCGCATTCGTCTGTCGAAACGTGTGTTCGACGCAGACGTGACGGTGGAAGAACTCCGAGCCGGAGACTTCTGCGGCGAGATCGCTTTGCTCAACGACCAACCACGACCGGTCACGGCCACTGCGTTCACCGACGCGGGCGTGATCGCCATGGATGCCGGGCAATTCGAAAACATGCTCCGCAGCAACGCGGACATCGCCGTGCGTATGATGAAGAAGATGTCGGCCCGCCTCACCGAGGCGCAATTCCGACTCTCGAACTTCGCCCTCCGATCGAACAAAGCACGCGTCATCTCGCAGCTCCGCCACGAAGCGCAGCGCAAGGACGAAGCGATGGCCAAACCCACGCCGATTCCGGACGATCTGGCCGCCGCGCTCACCCTCGAACTCGGCGAAGTGAAGCTGATTTTGGGCGAACTCATCCGCGACCAGTTCATCACCATCGACAAACGAGGACTCTTCACCATCCTCGACCCGACCGGTTTCGAACGCTACCTCCGCTACCTCGAACTTCGTGACCACTTCGAATACCGAGAAGGCTGACGCCGCGGCCCACGGGCCCGACTCCTGGCGCGCCTTTTCTGAGCGACTGTTCGACCAGAACAAGTTCGCCATCAAGCTCGGACTCCACTCGATGCGGGTCGCCTTCAAACGTGAAGGCGACCCGCAGTCGTCTGCACCTGCAATCATCGTCGGCGGCACCAACGGCAAGGGCGGCACCAGCGCCGCTCTTCTCGCCATCTTGCGCGCCCACGGCCTCAAGACCGGCTTCTACTCCAGCCCGCACCTCATCGAAGTGCGAGAACGCTTCCGCATCGACGGCGCTCCCGCCCCCCGCGATGTGGTTCTACGGCATGGAAAGGCCGTGCTCGAGAAGTGGGGCAACCCAAAAAAGAGCTTCCCGTGCCTCACCTTCTTCGAGCTCACCACACTCATGGCCGCTCGAATCTTCGACGAGGTCGGGGTCGATGTGACCATTTGGGAGGTCGGGCTCGGTGGTCGCCTCGACGCGGTCAACTCGATCGAGCCTGCGATGACGATCGTGACTTCGATCGGCTACGACCATCAGCAGTACCTCGGCGACACGATTGAAGAGATCGCCGGCGAAAAAGCCGCGCTGTTCCGCAGCGGTGTCCCATCGTTCATCGGGCATCAGGAACACCCGACAGCCCTCGAAGTGCTGCGAGAATCAGCGCCTCATGCTGATGTCGTCGACGCGCCGGACGTCGGCGTCCGCGAACGAAACCATCGACTCGCAAAGCGCGCGGCGCGCTCGTACCTCGAGAGCATCGGAGTCGAATTCGACGAATCGGTCGCCGATGCCGCTATTGGAAAGCTCGTCTGGTGGGGCCGCCAAGACGACCGTGTGGTCGACGGTCAGCGATATCTCATCGACGCGGCACACAACGCCCAGGGCGCTCGCTCGATGCGCCAATGGCTCGACGCACTCGACGCCCCCGCGCCAGGCGCGGTCTTGTTTGCCGTCATGGCGGACAAAGCGATCGACGCGCTCCTCGAAGACATCCCGGAAGTCCCAATTGTGCACGCGAAGCTCGTCACCGAGCGCGCCGCACGAAGAGAGGAGATCGAGGCCGTTTTGGGGCGAAGTGTCGCCGCGAGCCTCCCGACAAACGAAGCCGTCGCGCGAGCGCGAGACTTGGCCGGTGGTCGCCCCATCCTCGCATACGGAAGCCTCTATCTCCTCGGTGAGCTCTACGAGGCCCTCGGTTTCACGTCCGACGACCTCGTCGTCTGAACTTCGCGTTGAAACTCGACGTGCTACATGCGCATCCAAGCGGGGCCATTGCAGCGCGACTCTGTGTGCCTAGCTTCAGGGTCGACGCGCGCACCACTTGTGAGTGAGGGATGTCATGTCCAGCGAAGAAGAGGAGTTCGACGCCAATCCGGCTCCCACCGATTTTCACGGCAACAAACGTGAGCTTCTGAAGCGCGGCCTCGAACAGGGAAGTCTTCAGTGGGCCGAGATTCGTGAGGCAATCAACCCGGAGCACCTCTCCGATACGGAGCTCGAGGTGTTCCTCTTCACGTGCAAAAACATGGGGATCGAGATCGAGGGTCGCTAGGGAAGGGCGCTCAAGAACGAGAAAAGGGAGCGAGGTGACTCGCTCCCTTTTCGTTTCTTGCGCAGGTGCGCGCTATTCGCGGTTTCCGTAGAAGGTCGCGTCTGCGTTGATCTGCGTATTCTCGTTGATGCCGATTTTGACTTCCCAGTCACACTGCATGTCTGGGTTGCCCATGCTCTCGGCGTACGGGAACGGCTTGCCGATCCACTCGCCTGCGTACATTTCCGGCTCGTTGAGTCGGCAAGGCTTGTCGGCCGGCGTCGAGATCAGGAAGTTGTCTTCGCCGCTGACCGTGAGGTTGTCGACGAGGAAGTCCTTGATGCCGTCCGAAGCGGACTGGAGCAGCTGACCGCACAGGTTGTCGACGATGCTGTTGACGGTGTTTCCACCACCAACCGAGTTCTCGACGTAGTCGGCGAGGCCCTGGCATCCGTCCTGGCCGCCAACGATGGCGGTGAGGAGGGCGTCGAACGCGTCTTCGAAGGACTGAACGTTCTGGCCGAAGATGGACGGAAGGACGACCTTCTCGACGATTCCGAGGATGAGCACGCCGAAGTTGAGCGTGAGGGTGTGCTCGTCGATGGCGAGGCCGTAGCCACCGTCTTCGAGAGGTACGAGGCTACCGGTGAAGTAACCTTCGACGATGTTGCCGTCAGCAGTACCGATCTGGTCGGCGCCAAAGCGACGCTCCGAGCAGCTGGGTGGTGCGTTGGCATCGCATGGGAGGCTCCACTTGATGATGACGTCCGTCCAGACCTGCTTGCCTGGGCGCTCGCCGTTCATGTCCGCCTGAAGGATTCCCACGACTGCGCCGCTAGCAGCGTCGTACATCGGCGTAGGCTCTTCGTTGATGCGAATCGTACCTTCGATCTTCAGGTCCTGGAGCGTTTTGTAGATGTCGCCGGTGATGGCGATGGTGTTCTGTGCCCAGGCTGGTGCGTTGTTGTCGATCCAGTCCTGGAAGAACTGGTTGAGCGCGTCGCGTCCGATTCCATTGATGAGGCTGTTGTCGAGGAACGAGGTGATCGCGTCCTTGAGGTCGCCGAGGAATCCGGAGTCGGGCAGGAAGTCGACGATGAGGCCGATGAGGCCGTTGTCGCCGTTGCCTTCACCGAGGAGGAACGATGCGGGGTCGGTCGCGAGGCGGCCGATGAGGTCGATCGCCAGGCAGACGCCGCTCGGAAGCACGCCGGTGTATCCGCCGGAGCCGTCAGGCATGCAGACAGCGTCGGTGATGCTGATCGTGTGCGTGACGTCGTAGGCGCCAGCGATGCGCGGAAGGTTGTCGACGAGGTCCACGAGGACGTCGACGCTGATTCCGTTCTCAATCGGCGGGTTGTTGTCGGTGCAGCCGAAGGCCGCTTCGACGTCGCCGTTCGAACGCGAGTAGGCGCGAGCTTCGACGGTGTAGGCTTGGCCGTTCGGCAGGTTCGGGAACGTCACGATTGGCAGCGTTCCGTCGACAGCGGCGAGGTCACCGGAGACGTACTCGGCGGTGAGCGTCGGGCTGAGCGCCGGGTCGAACTCACGAGCGCGGTCTTCCACGACGTCGGCGCAGGACACCGTCGACGGGTGAAGCTTCACCTCGATCTCGCGGAGGAGGGCGCCACCATTGTGATTGAAGGAGACGCGGTACGAAGCGGCGTCTTTCGACGAGACTCCGACGACGAACTTGATCGGTTCGACGGTCTCTTCGCTCGGCACCGAAACGGTGATGGAAGCGACACCGGCTGCCTGGCCAGCGCGAACGTCGACCTCGGCGAGGCCTTCTTCATCGGTCTGCGTGTTCGCGGCGCTGAGCGTGGTGCCCATCGCTTCGCCAGCGTCCAGCTCGAAGGTCAGGCGAGCGTTCGGAATGATCGCTCCGTCGCCGTCGACGAGCTTGACCGTGAGGGTCTTCTGCGAGGTGAACGTGACGTCGACCGCGCAAATCGGCTCGGCTTCGCTGCATTCACTGTTTTGGTGAATGAGGCGGGAGTTCTCGGGAACCTCTGCATCAGGCTCTTCTTGAACGTTAGTGCCGCTGTTCGGCCCGCCCGTCTCATCGTCGGTACAGGCGGGAGCCGCAGCTGCGAGAAGCAGTGCGGCAAGCCACACCATCCAATTCCATTTCATCTGGGCCACGTCCTTCTCCTCGTTCGACGGCCATATAAGAATGCACCGCTCGCGTACACGGGCGGCCAAGGTTGGTTCAAAAGACGTCGCTTATCCGCATGAGATAAGGCGTTTCTTCACTTTTCGTCTTCTTCTGCGTCAGTATACTAGTGAGGCAACCTCGGTCAAGCATGTGCCTATGAACTCCCGCACCTTCAATGTCGGTGCGGGCGTCACATCGTTCGCCACGCTCCTTTCGTCAGAAGCGAGGCGGAAAATTTTGTGGTGTGAGCTCATCTTGACCGCATGAAACGTAACCCTGACGTGTCATCCCGATTTCTTGACACCCCTCTGCCCAATGCTAGCATCGCGGCATATGCGACATAGGGAAGATCGCTGGCCGCACAAGAGGTGCACCCGATGAGCTGGAAACGATACTATCGCGCCCCAAGAATCGCCGTCATGGCTGGAGCTGTCACGCTCCTCGGGGCGGGCTGCGCCCACCAGGCCGATTCGAAAGGGCCCACCGAATCCGAACGAAACTTGGTGCTCCAACAGCGCCTGGAAGACTCGGAGCGCACCAACAGCCGCCTCACCGTACGCATCGAGGAGCTCGAAGACGCCGTCTTCTTGCTCCAAGACCGCGTCGAAGCGAACCGCATTTCGCTCCAGCGCAAAGGCTACATGCGCTCCATCGCGCAGTCGCCCCAAGCACCGACGCCGGTCCCCGAGTCGTACTACCCGGGAAGCCAAGGCTACTATCCAGCACCGCACCAACAAGCCCAGCCTCAACCACAGCGCAACGTCACGCGCATTCCGATGGGCTCCGAGCAGGAAATCTACGGGAACACCTATTACCCCCAGCCGCAGCAGCAACAGCAGCAGGTGCCGACCTCCGGCTACCCGACGCAGAACGGCGACGCAGAGCTCGTCATCACCGACGACGACTTCCGGGAGTTTGCAGGCGAACCCAAGCAGGCACCGACGAAGCGGTCATCCTCGAGCTCCACCGGCAAATCGGCTCAACCCGACGTCACTTCGGAACGCCTCGCGACCACCGATGAATTGAAAGACGGCACGGCCCCTCAGCCGAAGCCCAAAGCCGAAGCGCCCGCGCCAGCGGAAGCTCCGCGCAAGGTCATCGCGCAATCTTCGAAAGAGAAGCTCGAGCTCTACAAAACCGCACTCGCCGACTACCGCGCAGGAAACTACGCGCAGGCGCTCTCCGGTTTCGAAGGGTTCCTCAGCGCCGGACCTCGCGCCGACTACGTCGACAACGCCCTCTACTGGATTGGCGAATGCCACTTCGGATTGGACGATTTCGATAGCGCCGTCAGCTACTTCCAACGTGTCATCAGTGAGCAGCCCGACGGAAACAAGGTTCCCGACGCCATGCTCAAGATGTCACTCGCCTACGACCGCGTCGGTCGAGGCAACGATGCAACCCGACTGCTCGAAACGCTCACGAAAAATTACCCCGCGACGAATGCCGGTCAGCTCGGCGTGAAGCGACTTCAGGAACGTGCGGAATAAGTGCCTCACGGCGCACCAACTCAGTAAAGAGGACCGCGTACGATGAACCTCATCTCTAAGACGATTAAGGCGAAGCGCTTTGGGCTCAGGACTCGCGCGTGGATGCTTGGCGCCACGCTCGGAGCGACAGCCGCTTTCATGAGCTTCGCACCTGAAGCACAGGCGCAGACCGTTGTCCGACAGGGCGGGCCGACGCCGGACTATCACGTCGTTCGCGACGGTGACACGCTCTACGACCTCTCGGGTCGGTACTACGGCGACGCGTACGCATGGCCTCGTATGTGGGGCAACAACCCTCACATCACGAACCCGCACTGGATCTATCCAGGCGACATCGTCTACCTCCGCGCACCCAACAAAAATGGCGCGCAGGACAAGCCGACCAACGTCAATGTCGACCCCGTTCGACAGGAAGGCGGGGGTTCGGGGATGCAGCTTCCCGTCGCCGGCTTCGTGACGACCGAGAAGATCGAGTACGCAGGCAAGATTCGCGCGTCCGAAAAAGAAGCAGTCCTCCTCGCCGACCACGACAAGGTCTGGGTCGGTTTCGAGAAGGAAGAAGAGGAAGAGGACGCCGAGGGGACCGCGCACAAGTCGCCGGGTGAAGTCAAAGAGGGCGACGTATTCGCCATCGTTCGCGACGACGGTGAAGTCACGAACGCCGACGGCGATGCTCTCGGCCGCAAGTACATCGTGCTCGGCGCGCTTCGCATCACCGAGACGAGCGACAAGTACTACGACACCGCGATGATCATTCAGTCGTGGCAAGAGATGAAGCGCGGCGACCTACTGATCCCGTACGAGCGTCAGCTCAGAGCGGTTCAGCCTGTCCAGGCCGAAGAAGAGATGGTCGCCGAGATCGTCGACTCGATGGCTCCCATCACCGAATTCGGCGAGTCGTACTACGTGTTCGTGAACAAAGGTGCGGAACAAGGCGTTCGCGTCGGAAACCGCTTCTTCGTCTACCAGCGAAAAGAAGGCCTCGACAAAGATGGCGCCGAAGCCGCCGAGAAGATTCCATGGCGTCGAGTCGGCCAGGTCATGCTCCTCGATGTCCGGGAGAACATCTCGCTCGGAGTGATCACTGATTCGAGCAAAGAGATTCACATCGGAGACCGTCTCGAGATGTACTCCGGTTACTGATTCTGCCGTCGGGAGGCAGAAGTAGGGCGCGTCCGGCAGGGCGCGCCTTTTTTTGTGGTCGGGGGCGCGTTGACACCGGTGGCGCTTGAACCAAAGATTCGGCGCTCCAACGTCATCAAGGAGCGCCCGGTGGAAGAACTGCTACCACTTCTAGAGGCCATTCCGACCGAAGCCGCCGATACGGCCTTTGTGGTGGGGATTGTCGGACTCGGAATCTTCATCCTCGGCATCGCGGGGCTCGTCATCGGCATGTCGCGTCGAGATGAAGGAGTTCCCGAATCGGTCAGCGACGGATTCGAAGACTCATTCTCGGGCCAGCAAAAGGCCAAGACCTACAAGATGATCGGCGGCGGCGTGATCTGCACCGGCTTGCTCGTCATGGTCTTCGGATTCTTCTCCGCGAGCTCGCCCGAAGGCGAGGTTGCAGGCGAGGCGAAATCGGCCAAATCGGCGCTCCAGGACGGTGACCTACAAAGCGTCGTAGATGCGATGGATTCTGCCTGCGCGGCGGTCGAATGCCACGAGGACCAGCCAAACGTCATCGTGAAACCGGAGATTCGAGATGCCGTCGCAAAGGCGCACATCCGCGCGTTGATCGAGCGGGCGAAGGAGCTTCACGGCGCCGGGAAGGCAGCCGAAGCGTTGAAGCTTTCCGAGCGCGCATACGAGCTCGATTCGTCGAGTGATACGGTCGCGGCGCTCGAGGAACTGCAGCGAGCGCGAGCCGAGCAGCTCGAGAAAGCGGGTAAGCTGGACGAGGCGGCCAAGGTCTTCGAAGAAGCCAGCGCCATGGATGACGCGACTCGCCTCTACAAGAAACTGGGCAAGCATGAGGACCTGTGCCGGCTCTATCCAAACATTCCGAAGTTCGTCGAGGCCGGCGAGGCTTGTCTGGCGTCGGATAACACGGCTCTGGCGGGCTACTACTTCGTTCAGGGCGGCGAACCCCTGCGGGCGGCCGATGCGTATCTGAAAAGCGGGCGCAAACAGGAAGGGATCAACCTGCTTCTCGGCGCCGAGAAACGGCTCGAGGCCGCACAGGCGTATCGAACCTGGGCCGAGGAGGGCGGAGAACGAGCCGCCGACCGCTACCTCGCCGCGGCCGGAATCTACGAAGAGCTGGAGAATCTCGAGGAGTCGGTGGCGCACAAACGACTGGCCGCGGAGTCGTATGCGTCGCTAGCCGACGAGACACAGAGCAAAACCCAGAGATTGGCGGCCTGGCAGCTGTTCACCGACCTGGAAGACTCCGAAGCGGCGGCAAAGCAGATGGAACTCGCAATCGCGAAGGCCGCCGAGTTCAAATCGGTCGGGGGTCTGATGGAGTTGGTGCGCTTGAACGGCGACCTGGGCGCCGGAATCACGATGGTCCAGAGCTGGGCGGACGATGCGCTTCGGCGAAACGAGCCACACGAAGCCGCTCAGTATCTCTCGCTTTTGCTCTCGAACCTCATGGGCGGAGACCCGGAGAGTTCGCTGAGCGACGAGGAGTTTGCCCAGATGCAGCGCGCGATGCCCGGGCTTTTGGCGACGAACTCTCGAATCGCCGAGAAAGTCGCCGAGTACCCAGAAATCAAACTCGAGGCGTTCGCGGTGTCGACGACGTATCCCGACAGCGGACTGCAGATTCACAACCACACGACGATTCGCGGCCAAATCACGAATCCGCACGATCACGCCATCGCAGCGATTTCACTTCGGGTGATCTTGTTCGAGCCGCGATTCGACACCAAAGAGCTTCAGATTGAAGGCTGGCGGAAGATCATGGCCGAACGCGGAATCTCGGAGGTCGAGGCGCGTAAGGAATGGGACAAGCAGACTTCGGAGCGTGAGAAGGAACTCTACGACGCACCGGTCGGCTTCAAGACCGATTTGCCGCTCGGAGCCATAGGGCCGGGCGAGACGATTGAGATCGATAAGAAGGTCGACTCGGACGTGTCGTACACGTTTATCGATTATTACTTCGTCGGGATGAAGAAGGGGCAACCATAGCCTGAGCCGCAGGTTTGGTGCGGTCTAGCGCCTCTCTTGTTGTGGACTGTGGTGAGTTTACATAATATATATTATCGGACGTCGAAGTTGTAGGTTGAAACCGAACCAAGCAAGTTGCTTGTGGGTTGATTTAAGTCCGTCCGTCATCGCTTGAACCGTCCCGCAACCAAGCCCTTTGGTTCGAACTTTGGTTTTTGTGGGTCGAGCTGTTAGGACGATGGTGACTCTTGTGGGTAGCGACCGAAGGTCGTCAGGTCTTGGCGGTGCGTCCACGTACAAAGGGCCGTATCGATGTGGCCATTCATCAAACGTCATCGAGAAGACGAACGTCAATGAAGGGGAACCCGTGAACAACTTTCGGAATGTGATTGCGCTCGTCGTTGCGGTGACCATTTGGTCAGGCTGTGGAATTCGAGATTACCACCCCGGGCCGATCGCGCCGACCTCGGTCAACCAAGACTCTGCTTTGATTGGTCTACGGGAACGCGCCTCTTTCGAGATGGAATGCCCGATCGAGGAGTTGGACTTCAAAGTCTTTTCGAAGCTTCGAACCGATGGTTCGTACCCGTACTTCGGCACCGTCGGCGTATTGGGATGTGACCGACGAGCCGTCTACCTCGGTTCGCAAGGAGAATGGGTCCTAAACTCGCTCGAAAACCAACTCGTCGATACGAAACGGGAGGGTTCCGACCGAAAGGGACTGGAGGCCGAAGAAGAGCTCTCTCCCGGTGATCCAAAGACAAGGCCGACCGAAACGGCGTGCTATGAATGGCAATCCGACTACGAAGAGTGTTTGGAGCGGGAGTCGAGCGAGTAGTGAATCACGACGGAAACTCAAGCCGCCAATCGAATGCGAATTCCGACATTGTGAAATCGGAGCCAGAATCCAAGCTCCCTTGCGCTTCCACCGCTTCGCTTGGGATGGTGTGGGTCTCCCCCGGCCTGGATTCGCCATGAAGCACATCGCGCTCGCGCTCATTTTCACGGTCGCCATCTTCGGTTGCAAAAGCCCCGAGACGGAGTCGCAAAACGAGGAATCTGAGGCGTTCAGTACTGGTGGCTCGACAACGACCACCGAATTTGCCGAGTCCAGCCCCTCCCACAATTCCGATGCAACCGAGAGCTCCGACGAGAATACGACGGAGACCGCAGCCGAACCGCGCTACGAGAAGCTCGACCTGGCGGAAGTTCAGAAAATCGCCAGCCAAATCCCTCGGTCGGCGAGGACGATGGAGTTACGAGAGGGTCAAGGCGACCACTACCATGAGCCCCCCGTGAAGGAGTTGCGACACCCTGCGTTCAAGGGGCCGCTCGGTCCATGGCCGGATGGAGTGGTGGCCCTGGATGATGTCGACAGTCACTTGGTGTCGGCGTGGGTGTTCGCCGAGAAAGATGGAGAGCCTCACGCCTGGAGGTTCGCCCATCAGACCGGCAACGTCATCGAGGTCACCGCCATTTTCTTCGAAGACCTCGGAGACGACGGCGACCAGGATATCTTTGTTAGCTACGTGTGGATGATCGGACATGGTCTCGAAGCCGCGCGAGACCGGTACCAGACAATCGCCTTCGAATGGGACCAGCAAGCGCAGGACTTCTCTGTCCGCGATGATCTGTTCGACTCTTTCGACAATCCACCAAAAACAGCGGCCGAGGCGCGCAAGAGACTGCGCGACCGTGGGCTGATTGCGGAGTGAGCTGGAGCGGCCTTAGGGCGAAACCGCCGACTACTTCCCGCCGAACAGCTTGGAGAAGAAACCGCCGGACTTCTTCGACTTCTGCTTTCGCATCCGAAGAAGTCGAAGCT
Organism: uncultured Bradymonadales bacterium; assembly: GCA_964384605.1. GTDB lineage: Bacteria > Myxococcota_A > Bradymonadia > Bradymonadales > Bradymonadaceae > CAYLMO01. The sequence continues at coordinate 39,953 of CAYLMO010000005.1, forward strand.
GGCGAGCCGCGTCGGTGTTGTTCTTGTTGATCATGAGCGCTTCGGTGAAGAGCTCCTGGGCATCGGCTTCACGCCCTAGCCCGAGCGACACGGTTCCCAAGAACTGCATCAGCCAGTCCTTTTGTGGGAATTGGATCGTGAGGTCGTCGAGCTCCTTGTAGATTTCGGTGGCGCGCTTTCGAGCGACCTTCAAGACGATGCCGTCTTCGTTCTTCGGCAGCTGGAGCGCCTCGGTGTAGAGGAAATACGCTCGATACTGCATCTCTTCGGGGGCTGCTTCACTCGCCTTCCGGAACAATTCGTGGGCGCCTTTCGCGCGTCCGGAGTTCAGCATTCCTTTGCCACGAAGGAAATCGTTCTCAGCCTCGAGGAGTTCGCCGATGCTTGGGCCGTCGGAGATTTCGAGGTCGTACTCCAACCTCGCGTCTTCGTCGGTCAGCGTTCGGTGGGCCGAGTTGAGGGTCGAAAAGATCTCCTGCAGTTTGTGCCGATCTTCCCCCAGATCAAACTGACTGAAGCGGTCGACGTGCCAGTTTTTGGCGAGCTTTCGGAAGCTCGTCGTCACCTTGGCGTTGTCGGCCTCTTCATCAACCCCCAGCAGCTCGTAGTACGTCTCTTCTTGTACGCGTGCGTGCATCTTATTGATTGCCGCACGAATCTCGTCGATGGACGGAGCCATAGATCGTATCCGTTTCAAGCTTTGTATTCGTGCCTCTACACTATGCGTCACGTTTCGCTCCTGCAACCGCAATGCAGCGGATGGTCAAAATTGGGTTGCGAGCAGCTACGCCATTGTGTAGGGTCCCGCCTCCCAATCGTGCCTCGCGGCGCGTGTACGGCGGGGTAGCTCAGCCGGTAAGAGCGCAGGATTCATAACCCTGAGGTCGAGGGTTCAAGTCCCTCTCCCGCTACTCGAGCAAAAGGCGGCTCAACGCTTCGGTCACGAAGCTCATGAGCCGCCTTTCGCTTTTCTTGGGTCGCACAAATTTTTTTGACCAGCGATCAGCACCGCGTACAACGGTGGATGTACTACATGCACTTCCACCACAAGCATATGCAGCAAGGACGCGGCGATGCGACGATTTCGATTTCAAGATTACGTTCCAAAATACGTTCCTAAGTACGTTCTCGGGCTCGGCCTCGGGGCCGCGATTGCCCTCGGCACCGCCGTGTCGGCCACCGCGAACCCCCCGACAGATGCCGTCGAGGACGCACTCGAGCATGCGCAGCGCCAGGCTGACATCGAATCGTCACTCCGGAATCTCGAGACGACCCCCGAACAACGTGGTGCCAACGCCGACGGCAAAGTTGCCGCGAGCGCGGTAGCAGACGCTGCGAAGCACTTTGCGCCTGTGAAGGTGAGCGCCCTCCCCTCGAGCTGGGACGCGATCGGGCTCGACCCCGCCAAAGGTGAGACGGTCGACGGCAAGCTCGTCCAGACGTTCGAAGACGGCTCGAAGGTGACCTTCACCATCGACCCGGAAGTCCAGCGGCAGCTCGAGAAGATGCTCGACGACTACAACGTCCCGCACGGCGGTATCGTGCTCCTCGATCCGCCGACCGGTCGCGTGCTCGCCATGGTCTCGTCGACCGAAGCGACTCCGGCCATTCCGGACCTCGCCCGTAAGTCGACGGCTCCGAGCGCCTCCGTGTTCAAGATCATTACCGCGGCAGCGCTCATCGAGTCGGGCGGAGTCAATCCGCACGCCGAGACCTGCTACCACGGCGGCCGCAGCCGACTTTCGGCCCGAAACATCAAGGGCGACCCCAAGCGCGACCACAAGTGCGCCGACCTCGGCGACGCCCTGGCCTGGTCCATCAACTCCATCTTCGCCAAGCTCGCCTACAACAAGCTCGAGAAGGAAGACCTCGCCACGTGGGCCGAGAAGTTCGGCTACAACACCGAGATTCCGTTCGAGCTGCCTGTCGAGCCCAGCATGGCGGAGTTCGTCGATGACGACCTGGAGCGCGCCCGCTCGGCCGCCGGCTTCTGGCACACGTATCTGAGCCCGCTTCACGGCGCCATGATTGGTGCCGCGGTGGCCAACGACGGTGTCATGATGAAGCCAACGATCATCGAGCGATTCGAAGCGCCCGACGGCAAGGTCGTGCACGAGTTCAAGGCTGAGGAGTTCCGCCGTGTCATGCAGCCCAGCACCGCGAAAGTGTTGGGCGAGATGATGGTGCGGACCACCGAGAAAGGTACGGCGCGTCGCTACTTCAAGCGTCGCCGCGGCTTCCCGAATCACATCACGGTTTCGGGCAAGACGGGCACCCTCTCGAACAAAGACCCCTACCTCGGGTTCACCTGGTTCGTCGGGTTTGGTCAGGACGACCGCACCAACAAACGCGTCGCGGTCTCGGGATTGGTCTGCAACTCCCCGAAGTGGCGCATCAAGGGCCCGTACGCGGCGAGCGAAGCAGTTCGGCTGATCTTCGCGAACATGGACGAGCCGAAGACCAGCGAAGTCGCCGCGCGATAATCAGCCGAGCGACGCCTCTTCGGCTTCGTACTTCGACTCGATCTCGGCCATCTGCTCGGCCAGCCCTTCCCAACGTTCCATCGCATCTTCGAGCTCCTTTTGGAGCTCGTGGTGTTTCTTGTTCAGCGAAGTCGCGCGCGCGGGGTCGTCGTAGGTCGACGGATCAGCGAGCTTCGTCTCGACGTCCGAGAACTCGGCCTCGAGCCGTTCGACATTCGCCTCGCACACCTTCAAGTCCTTCTTGAGCGACCCCATCTCTTCGTTCATCCGCTTGCGCAGCTCGGCGGCGGCGCGTCGAAGGTCCTTCTTCGACATCCGGCCGGAGCTGTCGGCTTCGTCGGCCGTTTCGGCTTCGGCCTCGCCCTCCTCTTCTTCGGAGCGCTTCCAGCGGTAGTACGAATAGTCGCCGAGGTACGACGTGGTCTCCCCGTCCTCGACGTGGACCACGCGCTCGGCGACTTCGTCGATGAAGTAGCGGTCGTGACTCACGATCACGAATGCTCCCTCGAATGTTTGGAGGGCAAACTCGAGCGTCTGCCGCGAACCGATGTCGAGGTGGTTGGTCGGCTCGTCCATCACCAGCAATCCGGCCGGCGAGAGCATCAGCTTCGCCAGCGCGAGGCGTGATTTCTCGCCGCCAGACAGCACCGAGACCTGTTTCTCGACGTCGTTCCCGGAGAAACCGAAGGCGCCAAGAATGCCGCGAATCCGCGTATTGATCTCGTCGGGGGCAACGTTCCAAAGCTCGTGAAGCACGGTCGACTTCGGGTCGAGTTGGTCGACCGCATGCTGCGCGAAGTAGGCGACCTCGACCTTGTGCCCGAGCTCGATGTCGCCCGTGTCTGGCGCGAGCGTGCCCGCGAGCATCTTGAGCAGGGTCGATTTGCCCGCGCCGTTTGGGCCCACCAGCGCAACCTTGTCGCCCCGCTCCATCCGAAAGTTCAGCGATTCGTAGACGACGTTGTCGCCGTAGGCTTTCGCTACATCGCGCAGCTCCGCGACCATGCGACCGGTCCGAGGCGGCTGTGGGAATCGAAACTCGATTGTCTTCAGCTGCGAATCTGGCGCGTCGATCCGGTCGATCTTCTCGAGCATCTTCACGCGCGACTGTACCTGCTTCGCCTTCGTCGCCTTGTAGCGGAATCGCTCGATAAACTGCTCGATCTCGGCGATCTCGCGGTCCTGTCGAGCTGCCGCGGCTGCCTGTCTCTCCCGTCGTTCTGCCTTCTCGGTGCGATAGTAGTCGTAATTGCCGTCGTAGCTGGTGAGCTTTCCTCGCTCGAGCTCGACGATGACGTCGACCATGCGGTTCAAGAAGTAGCGGTCGTGGCTGACGACGATGACCGACCCTTCGTACTTGGCGAGGAATCGTTCGAGCCACTCGAGGCTCTCGAGGTCGAGGTGGTTCGTCGGCTCGTCGAGCAAAAGCACAGAAGGCCGCTGGAGCAGGAGGCGTGCGAGCATCGCTCGCATCTGCCAACCGCCCGAAAACTCATCGATCGCTCGGTCGAAGTCGTCCGAGGAGAATCCCATTCCGACGAGAATCTCGCGCGCCTGGCTGCGGAATCGGTATCCGCCGTCCATCTCGAAGAGGTCGCGCTTGTTTGCGTAGACCTCGGCGAGTTCCGCGCCCTCCCCTTGGTTGATGCGGTCTTCCAGCGCCCGAAGTTCTGCCTCACGCTCGAGCAGGTCTGCGCGAGCTGACTCGACGATGTCGTAGAGAGTTCCTTCATCCAGCGCTTCGACTTCCTGCGGGAGGTATCCGAGCGTGACGCCACGCGGGATGATGACCTCGCCTTCGTCGAGCTCCTGCTCGCCGGCGAGGATCCGCAGCAGGGTCGACTTCCCGGCTCCGTTTGCGCCGACGAGGCCAATGGTCTTCCCCTCGGGTATGCGCCACGAAGCCGACTCGATGACGGTCTCGAATCCGAAGCGTTTGGTGAGGTTTTCAATCCAGATCATCGCGCGGGTCGCCCTGCATTACAGATTCTTTAGTCGCGGTACTTGCTCCGACCGCATTCTCGGCCAATAATTGGGCAAGCCAGTACACCTGATCGGCACTGCTTTTTGAGGGAGTTCCCATGCGAACCCGACTCTTGGCCTTTATGGCCTGCCTCGTCGCGATCGTCCTCTTCGCCAGCCCTGCGGCGGCGCAAGACGGAGCGAGCGTCGTGATTATGAAGTTCGACATCTTCGACGTCTCCGACGCGACGACGAAAGAGTTCTACACTGCGCTCGACAGCGCAATCAACGCCGCACCCGACATGTACGTCAAGACGTCTGGGGAGGTCTCGATGAAAGACCTCCTGCTCACCGTCGGCTGCGAAGCCCCGTCGGAAGACTGCCTCAGCGGCCTGCGTGACTTCGTGGACGCCGACCGAATCGTCTTCGGTTCGGTCCAACAGTCCGAGGACGTCACCCTCTTCACCGTCCGTATGTTCGATTTCGCCGAATCTCGATTCGTGCGTGAGACGGTCGACCAGACGGTTCAGGGATCGGAAGAAGACGTGAAGGCCGCAATGCCTGCAGTGGTAGAGGCCTTTGTCTATGGCGATACCGGCGTGCTGACCGTCAACGTGGCTGGCGCCGACAATGCCGAGATCTTCTTCGACGGCGAGAAAGTCGGCGTCGCGCCGATGACCCTCGAAAACCTCCCTCTTGGCGAGCACGCCATCACCGTCAAGACGCGTGAAGGCGATGAGCAGTCCGAAACCGTTCTTCTGCGCAACGGTGCGGCTGAAACCGTCGAATTCACCTTCGGCGAAGGAATGGCCGGCGGCGGTGGCGGCGGTGGCGGCGGAGAATCTGCTGGTGGCCCCTCGACCATCCCGGGCTGGATCGCAATCGGCGTCGGCGTTGCAGGTGCTGGCCTCGGAATCTACGGCCTGATGCAAGAGAGCGCCGTGCAGTCCGACCTCGACGCTCGATGCGCCGACGGTAACTCGTTCGGCAACGTCTGCTCCGGCTCGAACGCATCGCTCGGCTCCTCGTCGGAGGCGGCTGAGATTCAAGCGCTCATCGACGACGGCGGAACTGCGAAGACCCTTCAGCTCGCTGGATTCAGCGTCGCGGCCGTCGGCCTCGCAGTCGGTGGCTTCCTTCTCTACACCGCGTACTCGTCCGACTCCGCCGAAGCTGACACCGGCGAAGCCGCGGCGAACGACAACTCGACCTCGCCTGCTGTCTCGAACGTCACCTTCGGCGTCGCGCCGACTCCTGACGGGATTTCAGCCGGTCTGGGTTTCCAGTTCTGAACACCTGGGTTTGAACACAAAAGAGGCGTCGAGCTCGAGCTCGACGCCTCTTTTCGTTCTTGGTCCTGGCGCAGCGGCCTACTTGTTGATGAAGCCGAGGCCGAACGTCGCGATCCCCTTCAGCGTCTCATCCTTCTTCACGAGGAAGCCCCGATAGGTGGCCTCCTGCCCTTTGTCCGGGTGACGCATCAGAAGCCAGGCTGCGAGATGCGACATCTCCGGACGCGTGGACTGTCGCGCGACGTTCTCGAGCACGATGAGGTCCTTCTTGTTGCCGCGCGCGGCGAGCTTGAGCAGCACGTCGCGGCGCACCTTCGGCAAAAGGTTGTCGTTCATCGCCTGCTCGTACACCTGGTCTTCGAACTCGCCTGTTCGCAGTGCGGCGACGAGGGCTGCATCACGCGGAGCACCTTTGTTCTCGGTCAGAAGGTAGGTGTAGATGCGCTTGCGAATCGCTGGCGGCATCGCGTCGATGTCGGCGAGGAATCCGGGCTCCGGGTTGCGGAACAATCGGTCGAATTTCGCGGTCGCCGCCTTGTAGTCGAGCCGAATCATCCCCATGAAAGCGGCCCACTGAATCTCGGCGTTCCGTTCACGAGTCATCAGCTCGAGCGCCTTCACCGCGTCCTTCTTGCCGGTCGCGATGAGCGCTTCGACGATCGCCATCTTGATCTTCTCGTTTCGGTCTTTCGACTTGAATCGAAGCACCTGGATGGCTTGCTTGTTTCCAATGGCGCCGAGCGCTTCGATCACGGCGAGGCGTGTCTCGAGGTCCGGCTCCTTGTCGAGCGCCATCTTGAGCTGTTCGAGCGCGACAGGCTTGCCGAGCACCGCCAAACCCTCCGCCGAGATTCGACGCACGTCAGCTCGGCCTTCGAAGAGCGAACCGGCCAGATACTCGGCGGCCTTCACGCTGTCGGTGTAGCCCGCGACCTTGAGCGCGAGCATGCGCTCGTTCGGGTCGGTGCTGGAGAGCTTTTCGAGGATCTCCTTGGTGACCGACGCTTCTTTGGCCGAGAGCTGATAGGCGAGCAGCTTCACGTCTTCGTTTTCGCTGGCCATCAGGTCCTTGACCGATGCGGCCGAGACCTTCACGCCCGAGTCGCGCACTGCCGTGAGGGTGAGCGCTTGAGCGGCTGGCTCTTCGCTCCCAATATTCGCCAGGAGCGCCTCAGCGCCTTTGGGGTCGCCCATCTCGAGCAATCGTTCCGCTGCCGGCTGACGCACCTTCGACTCTTTGTCTCCGGCCGCTTTGTGCAGGAGCGGCGTCGCGACCGCAGTTCGGCCAGGGACGCGGCTCATCGCGATGGCGATCGCGGCGCCATCTCGGCGGTCATCTGCGTTCTTCGAGCTCAACAGCTTCTTTGCGGGCTCGACCAACTCTGGACGCGTCGAGGCGAGCGCTGCCTGCATCGCTTCCTTGCGGTGTTTGCCCGAGCGCAGCGTGTCGACGTAGAGGTCGAAGAGTTTGCCTTCCTGAGCAACCAGGTAGCGCAACACGTCGCGCGCGACCACGGGGGTCGCGCCCTTGAGCGTGTCTTCCAGGATGGATGCCTCAGTCTTGTCGGGGATGATGCTGACCACTTCCTCGAGCACGGGGAGCGCTTGCTCGCTCGACTTGAGCTGGCCCACGATGAAGTCGTCAGCCTTTCGGTCTCCGGTCTCCATCAAGCCGAACGCCGCGGCGATTCGAACGCGCACGCGAGGATCCTTCTTGAGCGGCTCCAAGGCGGCCTGTGCGGCCTTCTTGTCCTGCACGAGTGCTCGCGACAACGCGACGGCTCGAATCGTCTCGTCGTTCTGCGAGGTCTCGAGTTCGGTGATGTAGGTCGACAGCTCAGCCTTCAGCTCCTTGGAGATCTTGGCGTCGGCCGAGGCCGGTACCGCTCCGAGCAGCAGTGCGAGCGCGATGTGTTGCAGACGGATACGCATGAGGCGTCCTTCGTGATTCGGCGTCATTCAGCCGAAGTAGTGTTCCATTTTCTCTTTGATCTTCGACTCGACCTTCCCTTTCAGCGGCTTCGCGAAAAGCTTGAGGTTGATGTCGATGCCGACTTCCTTCTCATCCACTTTGAACTTGCCGGTGAAGCCCTTCCCTTTCAGGTCGGCGACCGTGCGGTCGGAGTTCCAACTGATGTCCGAGACGAGATTTCCGAACTCGCTTTCGATGGCGCCGATGATTTCACCGACTTTGTCTTGTGCATCCGAGAGTTCGAGTCCGTGCTGCTTGCTCAGGGAGATATCCGCCATTTGGGGCCTCGCGGTGTAATAGAGTTGCTTCGCTCAAGTGACGCGGAGAAGTAGCAACCCGCGCAAATCCCTGTCAATCGCGCACCTTGGGCAGACGCGACGCCGGAGCGTGGAAAACTTGCCGTGGTTTCGTTTCCAGTGATATCCTCACCTCACCAATCCTTGATTGAACGCGTAATCCACCTCTCTTGCGAGGGCGCCCATGAAGCGCACATCCGTCTTTTCTTTCACGCTCATCGCCCTCGCCTTCGTGGCGAGCGAGGCCTCGGCGCAAACGATTCGCAACTACGGTTCACAGGCCGAGAAGCAGTACGGTGCGCCGACGGGGACGAACACCGGATCCGGCTCGACCCGCACTTCGTACACGCCCGGGCAGCCTGTTCCGCCTCCCCCACAGTCGAATTCGACGAGCCCCAACTCGGGGGATTCAAAGGCCGAAGCCAAAGACGGTGAAGAGAAATCCTCGCCGAGCTATGTAACGGTGTTCGCTGGCGGAAGCGCAAACCAGAAACCGGTCGACACGCTCAACCTCTCGGAGACCGAGATGTACCGCGGCGTGATCCCCGGCAAGCGTGACTCGGTCGCCCACTTGAGCCAAGACTCCGAAGGCGACAACCGAATCACCTGGATCGGCTTCCAGGCAAAGGACGACAGCTCGCGCGTCTTCTTCCAAACCGTGCGCGCCGCCGACTACGAGATTCTCTCGGGAGACTCGAGCAATATCCTTGTGGTACGGTTCTCCAACACCAAGATTCCGGTCCGGAACTTCAAGCGATTCATCGACACTTCTGCGTTCGAATGGAATGTCCGGCGCATCGATGCCAAGCAAGCCTCCAGAAACGTTGTTGAAGTCACCATTGAGTTGGCGTCGGACGAAGAGCCGATCATCAGCCGCAATGGCGGATATCTCTATCTCGACTTCAAGAAGAAGGTCGCAAACCAAGAGTCCTAGACTTCTAGGCGCACTCGCCATTCTCGCCGTCTCATCGACCGCCCTACCCGCCTGGGCGCAAGACGAGGCGGCTTTTTTTGTGCCCGACGCCACGGTGATGGACCAGGCCGACACTGCACTTCGCGCAGTTTCGGTCGCGGACTCAAAGTCTGCGAAATCGTGCGAACTCGTTGCCAACATCTGCCATTGCGTCGTGAGCGACAATGCGGTCATCGAAACGCTGCGCGCGGATTCCGCGGAAGGCGTTTCGCTTCGGGTCGCCAATCTGCAGGTCGTTGCCGAACGGTGGACGGCCGCCGAAGGTTTCGAAGGCATCACCATCGTGCGCGGCGAGGAGGCGTTCGAAGCGGAGACGGCCCGCCGCTCGGAGTCCGGGTGGCAATTCGCCGGTCTGCGTTGGGGAAAAGCTGAGGCTCCGATTCAGGCAGCTTGTGGAGCTGAGGCGCCATCGGTCGAGACCTCGGCGACTGGCGAAGGCGCCATCACCACGGCCGGCGAAGCCACGATCGAGGGACTGACGGTCGGGTTCGTCCCCTACGGCACGGTTTCGTCTGGTGCGTCTTCGAGCGGCCTCACCCCACCTTCGTTCCGAGCCAGCGCGGATGCTGTCGAGTTCGAGGCATCAGGATACGTGGCGCCTTTGGGTTCGCTCGTGGCCGTTGCGGCTCCTGGCGATTGGTACGGCGGAGGCGTTCGAATTCACAGCCAGCGAGGAGGACTCGACCTGCAGGGACGCTACGACCAGGAAACGGGCGGATTCGAGCCATTTGCCTGGGGCGCCGCAACGTTTGGATCTGAGCGCCAGAGAATCGACGTCCAGCTAGAGCATCCCTCGCGTCAGAAGCACGCCGACCTGCGGCTGCTCGAGTCGGACGCGTTCCTACGTGGTTTCCGACGCTCCAGCATGGGCGCGAACCTCTCGGGCCGGTCGTATGGCCTTCGAATGGACAGCACCTGGATCACGGACTCTTCCGGGATGACAGGTGCAGACTTGGCCGCCAACTTCGGCGCCCGGTCCGAGGTTGTTTCGTTCCTCGAGCTCGATCTGGACCTCGATCATCGTTCGGTCGTCGTAGCCGACGAATCGACGCACTCTTCCACCGCATCTGCGAGGCTGCGTGCGCCGATCGGGAGCCGCTCCAAGGTCTGGGCTGCGCCGTCGCTCGGGATGTTCACGAACTACGGCGTATTGCCGACGAATCTTGGCTTCGAAGCTTCTTCGTCGGGCGGCCTCTTTGCCATCATGGATGCCGGCGCCTCGTGGTCCGGCTCTTTCCCATCCGTCCGGCATCGTTTCTCGCCGAGGCTGCAGGTCGGTCGCGAGCTCTTTGGCATCGAACAACGGGCTCCGCTCCCGGCAGATGCGGCCGAGTACCTTTTCACGCGAGTCGAACAGGCCCATTGGGGGGTGTTGACCGCGGAGAACTCATTCACGCTTGCACGGTCGGTGCTCACGGTCACTCCAGCCGCTGTTTTGCTGGGCGCCGGAGTTGATCTGGGCGAACTGGCCCCCGCGGCCGATGGGCAGCTCGAGTTCGAGCACGTGGAGTTCGGAGGGTCCGTTGTATGTCGCTCGGAGTGTGGCGAGTTCGCGGCACGCGCTGGTGCATCCGTGTTCGGTGCGCGCTGGCGCCTCGGCACGAGCGCAGCCCACGCCGCGCCGGCCGACATCTCGGTGTTGTCGTTGCTGCGCAGTCTGGATTCACCCAATGCGCCAATCTTGGTGAGCCGCGAATTGCCTACCGACCGCATGACGATTGTCCACGCGCACGGGAGTTGGTCGGTTGGGGAGTTCACCTTCGAAACCTCGACCGCAGCCACGGATGAATCGTGGAGCGGCGCCTATGGCGGCGCTTCGTGGCACCCCATGGGGTCAGGCTGGTCGTGGCGGCTATTGGGCGGTTGGAACGACGACCGCGACGCGTGGAACGTCGCGCTCGCGCTACGGATTCTCTAGAGCCGGTCGAGCCGTTCGTAGAGTCGGTCGAGCTTGGGATGTTCCGGAGAGATCGTCTCGACCTTTTCGATGGCGTCGCGAGCCTCGTTCTTCTCTCCAAGCTTCATGTGAAAGCGAGCGACGAGCACGAAGACGTCGGCGTTGCGCGGGTCCATTCGAGTTGCTTGCACCAGGCTCTTTCGCGTCTCATCGACCACTTCAGGCTCGTTCATGCGGCGCCTGAAGTTGGTGTACGAAAGGTAGCCGAGGGGTAGGCCCTGGCTCGGGTCGTAGTCGCACGCGCGGCGGAAGCACTCGCACGCCATGTCGAGGTCGCCGAGCTTCAGATAGGTGAGGCCGTCTTTGAAGTAGACCTCACCGAGCGCGGCCGAGTTGGGGTCGACGTCGGGAAGTCCGACGGCCGTGCCTCGCTCGTCGGTGTTTGCTTGCTCTTCGAGCGTCGCTTGCACCTCTACGATCGCGCGCCCAACGGCACGTCGAATGTCGAGCGCCTTCCGCGTGAGATCCATGTCGCCCAAACGCTGAAAATTCTCCGCCCGGTAAAAGCGTTCGTATCGCTCGTAGCGCGAGGCAGCTTCGTCCCACGAGGTGTCCGGTTCCAGATTGAGAATGACGAATGGATCTTCGGTCGCGACGATGCGTTCGAAGTCCTCATTCACGATGGAGCGGATGCGCTCGAGGCGAGCGGCTTTTTCAGAATCCGAGGTCGACATCTAGGCTGCGCGAGCAAGAGGGTCTTGGCGAGTCTAGCACGTTGCCCCGGTTGAACAAGGCGCATGCCGAGTTCACATGCGCCCGACGGCGTGGTAATCGCCCGCTGCTACTTTGGCGCTCTAACATTCGCCGCGCCCATCCCTAGGCATTCGTTCATGAAACCCGACGAAGACCTTCTCGAAACCTACGACTACGAGCTTCCCGACGAGCTCATCGCGGCCGAACCTGCCCCGGTTCGCCGTGAAAGCCGCCTGCTGGTCATCGACCCGTCGAGTAAGCGTCTGGAACATCGCCGTTTTGAAGAGATCGTCGAGTTCCTGAGCCCGGGCGATCTCCTGGTCACCAACAACGCGAAGGTCATCCCGGCGCGCGTCGCCGCCCGCAAAGAGACTGGAGGGGCCGTCGAGGTCTTCGTCGTTGAGCTCGTCGAACCGGCGGACTGGCATGAGTCCGCGGACGTGATTCGGTTCGACGTCATGACCCGGTCTTCAAAGCCCGTTCGCGTCGGCGCTCCGTTGTTGGTCGAAGGGAGTGCGAGGACCATTGAGGTCGAGGAGTGGAGCGCAGGACGTGGACGCGTCGCGTTCCGGTCAGAAGGCGCAACCCCTGCGCAACTGCTCGAGGAACTCGGGGAGATTCCGCTGCCGCCCTACATCGTTCGGCAGCGAGAGTTGGCAGGACAACCCGACGTCGACGATCTGGAACGGTACCAGACGGTCTTCGCGTCGAAGCTCGGCGCGGTGGCGGCGCCCACGGCGGGACTTCATTTCGACGATGTCATCCTCGCACGGCTTGAAGAACGCGGCGTTCGGCGTGCGGAACTCACGCTCGAGGTCGGTCCTGGCACCTTTCGACCTGTGACGTCCGAGCGGCTGTCCGAGCACGCCATGCACAGCGAGCGATACCACATCGATTCGACCCTGACCGAGGCACTCCGCGCGACGAAGCAAGCCGGTGGGCGGGTAGTCGCGGTAGGCACGACCTCCATGCGAACGCTCGAAGCCGAGAGCCGATTGGATGATCCGTTCGAGCCGGGAACTCGGCGGACCGACATCTTCCTGAATCCAAGCAATCCGCCGAGCTACTGCGACGGACTGATCACCAACTTTCACCTGCCAAAGTCGACATTGTTGGCGCTCGTTGCGGGGTTCACGGGAGTGGACTTGATGCAGCAAGCCTACGCGACCGCGGTACGAGACGGTTATCGGTTCTACTCGTACGGCGACGCCAATCTGATTCTGCCCGGAGCACTCCCATGACACGTGTCGAATGCGAGACGTTCGAATTTCAGCTCGAAGCGACCGACGGTATGGCGCGCGCTGGGTGGTTCGAAACCCGCAATGGGCGAATCCAAACCCCCATCTTCATGCCGGTCGGTACGCTCGGCACGGTGAAGGCGATATCGCCGAGCGAACTCCTCGAGCCGATCCAGGCGCAGATCATCCTGGGCAACACCTACCACCTGTTCTTGCGTCCGGGTCTCGAAGTCATCGAGCTGCATGGCGGGCTCCACAACTTCATGAACTGGCATCGGCCGATCCTGACCGACTCCGGTGGATATCAGGTGTTCAGCCTGAAAGAGCTGCGCAAGATTCGGGAGGACGGCGTCGAGTTCCAGAATCACATCGACGGCTCCAAGCACTTCTTCACGCCGGAGAAGGTGGTCGCGATCCAGGAGACCCTCGGAAGCGACATCATGATGGTGTTCGACGAGTGCCCACCGCACGATGCCGACGACGCCTACATGCGTGAGTCGCTGGACCGCACGACGCGATGGGAAGAACGGTGCCTCGACGCAAGGACGCGAAGTGACTGCGCCCTCTTCGGCATCGTTCAGGGCGGAACGAGCGAGAAGTGGCGAAAAGAGCACGCTGCGGCGATCACCTCGATGCCGTTTGACGGCTTTGCACTCGGCGGACTGAGCGTCGGCGAGCACGCCGAAGCCATGTACAACACCGTCGAATTTTCGACGCCGCTGCTCCCCAAGGATCATCCCCGATATTTGATGGGCGTGGGTAAGCCGGACGATCTCGTGGAGTGTATCGCCCGCGGAATCGACATGTTCGATTGCGTTCTACCCACTCGTAACGGGCGGAACGGGCAGGCGCTGACAAGCGTCGGTGCCCTGCCGATCCGGAACGCGACGTACGCGAAAGACCTCGACCCGCTCGACCCGGCGTGCGATTGCCCGACCTGCCAGAACTTTACGCGGAGCTACATCCGACACCTCTACAAGAGCCGAGAGATCTTGGCGGCAAGGTTGGTGACGCTCCACAATCTCCACTTCTATCTTCGGATCTCACAAGGGGCACGCGCGGCGATCTTGGAGGGGCGTTTCGAGGCGTGGCGGGCGGCCTACTACGCGGCGAAAGGCGAGGATCCCCCGGCCCTTTGACGGCGCGGAGAGGTCCGAACGAACGGTCCGCAAGTCCTTACTTCATGCGGCGAAAGGCTGTGGTCTTACCCCCGCGCCTTGACCTGCTTGAGGTGGGCTGATATGCACTGCCGTCCTTGACCCCGGCTCAAGCGTCCCTTTGTTGATGCGACGCCTGATTTGGGGCCGAGTAGAAGACTTTGAATACGATGTGGTGAATGATGCTGGATGGATTGATGAACATGACCCTGCTCGCGCAGGGTGGCGCCGCCGCAGGCCCTAGCCTCGTGGCGCAACTCGTGCCGATTGGGATCATCCTCTTCATCTTCTACTTCTTGATGTGGCGCCCGCAGTCCAAGCGCCAGGAAGCCCATCGCAAATTCGTCGATGCCCTCAAGAAGGGGGACGAGGTTGTAACGGAAGGTGGGTTCTTCGGAACCGTCGCTTCCGTCGACGACAAGTCGGTCACGATCGAGATCTCGCGAGGAACGAAAGTTCGAGTCCTCAAGAGTTCGGTGCGTGGCACGCAGGCGTCGTTCCTCGAAGAAGGCACAGCCAAAGACGAAGACGCGAAGGACGAATGAATACGTGGGCCAGCATGCGCTCGGCCCGCACGGAGTTGATGGAACATGAACGCTAACACGATTCGATGGCTCGTCGTGGTCGCCGCCCTCATCGGGGCTGTGTACGGACTCGCGCCGACGCTCGCCGACCTGCAAGACGGTCAGCTCGACGGTGAAGTACCGAACGCCGAAGACCCGGCTGTTGCCTGGGTGCTCGAGAACGGTCAACCGCTCACGCTCGGTCTCGACCTCCAGGGCGGTCTGCTGCTGCAGTACCACGTCCTCGTCGACAAGGCCGTCCAAGACAAGCTCGACCGTCTCGCCCGAGACCTGGAGACCCGCATTCGCGACGCCAAAGACGGCGTCGACGTTACGGTCAACCACGAGTACGGCGACGACCACATCATCGTCACGTTTGCCGATCCGACCGATAAGGACCTGGTCGACGAAGACATGATGAGCTTCTTCCAGACCCTCACCAAGGTCGACGAAGGCAGCGGGTTCCGATTCACCATCGACCCCACCTTCGTGGAAGAGACCAAAGAGTTCGCGATCCAGCAGGCGATCGAGACCATTCGTCAGCGCGTCGACGCGCTCGGCGTTTCGGAGCCTTCGATCACCCGTCAGGGCCAGTCGGACATCGTGGTTCAGCTCCCCGGCCTCAAAGAGGACGACGTCGAGCGAGCCAAGAAGCTCATCGGTCAAACGGCTCAGCTCGAGTTCCGGATGGTCGACGACGCCGGCACGAACGCGTTCTTCAACGGGTTCTCCGGCCAGCTTCCGGAAGGATACTCCCTGCGTGTCATCGACGGCGGCTACCGTTCGGTCACGCACAACGACCTGACGGCGCTTCGTTCGTTCTTCAAAGGAAAGGTCCCCGACACCCATGTCGTCGGCTACCAGTTCCACCCCGTCTACGAGAACAAGGCGGAAGAGATCATCGACGAAGAGCGCTCCTACTGGAAAAGCTACTACGTGTTCGAAAAGGTCGCCCTCACCGGTGACTACATCCAGGAAGCACGCGTTGCGGTCGACCAGCAGTTCAACCGCCCCTACGTCGCGCTCAACTTCGACTCCAAGGGTGCAGAACTCTTCGGTGAGCTCAGCGCCAACAACGTCGGCAAGCGCATGGCCATCATGCTCGGCGACACCGTGAAGAGCGCTCCGGCGTTCAACGAAGCCATCCCCGGCGGCCGCGCCCAGATCAACCTCGGGTCGATGCAGTCGTACACCGAGATTCTCCGCGACGCGGAAGACCTCGTCATCGTGCTCCGACACGGCGCCCTGCCCGCTCCAATTGAGAAGCAGTTCGAGACCGTCGTCGGACCGACGCTCGGTCAGGACTCGATCGACTCCAGTACGCGGGCGCTCGCAATCGGCCTCATCCTGGTCGTCCTCTTCATGCTGCTCTACTACCGGGCGAGTGGATTCGTTTCGGTCTTGGCGCTCATCCTCAACATGGTGTTCGTGATGGCAGGCCTGTCGGGACTCGGCGCTACGCTGACCCTCCCAGGTATCGCCGGAATCATCCTCACCGTCGGTATGGCGGTCGACGCAAACGTGATCATCTTCGAGCGAATTCGAGAGGAACTCGACAAAGGCAAGAAGGCTCGCGAAGCCGTCTCGTCCGGATTCGACGCCGCTCTCTCGGCGGTCATGGATGCAAACGTGACCACCGGAATCGCAGGTATCGTGCTCATGGAAGCCGGTACCGGCCCTGTTCGGGGATTCGCCGTGACGCTCCTCATCGGAATCGTCTCGACCATCTTCACCGCCGTCTTCATTTCGCGCCTGCTCTTTGATGCATGGCTCGCGAAAGCGGACAAAGACTCGCTCAGTATCTGAATGGATGACGACCGCCCTTTGGAGCGGTCCGAGAAGGAATCATCATGTTTCGAATTGTACCAAGAGACCTGAGCGTCGATTTCGTCGGAAAGCGGGGAACCTTCGGGATCGTCTCCGCACTTCTGGTGATCACCAGTATCGCGCTCTTCTTCGTCCTCGAGCCGAACTACGGCATCGATTTCCGCGGCGGCACCGACATCATCCTGCGCTTTGAGGGCCAGGTGACCGGTGAGGAAGTTCGTGAGGCCGCCGCAAAGGCTGGCTTCCCGGACGCCAACGTCCAGCGCTTCGGTCCCGAAGAGAAAGCCGAATTCCTCGTGCAGACCCGGGAGGTCTCCGTGGTCAACGCCGAGAAGGTGAAAGAGGTCGAAGTCGAGCTGGCAAAGCTCGGCGAAGTCGACCGCCTCACCTGGGACGCCGCACAGCCCGACCGAATGGACGTCATCTACAAGCAGTCCGTCGAGTCTGGTGACATCAAATCCGCAGCGAGCAAGCTGGGGCTGGAAGATGTCGACGTCGAAACGCTCGGCCTCGAAGGCTCGGCTTCGTACGTCATCCGATTCCAGGACCTCGGAACGCGCGTTCGTAACGGCTTCGCCGAAGCAATGGGCGACAAGTTCGACCGAGCGTCGGGCCTCGAACGTCTCGAGACGGTCGGTCCGCGCGTGGGCCAGCAGCTCCGTGACTCGGCGATGCTCGCCATCGTCGTCGCGCTCTTCCTGATCCTCGTCTACATCGCCTTCCGCTTCGACGCGCGTTACGCGCCTGGCGCGGTGGTCGCACTCGCTCACGACGTCGCGATTGCCGTCGGCGTGTTCGTGGTCATCCAGATGGAGATCAGTCTCCCGATCGTCGCAGCCCTCCTCACCATCGTGGGGTACTCACTGAACGATACGATCGTGGTGTTCGACCGAATTCGCGAGAACCTTGTCGCAGAGGGCGACGCCGACGTTCCTGGAGTGGTCAATCGATCGATCAACGAAACCCTCAGCCGAACGATCATCACCTCGCTGACGACGCTTCTCGCAGTGGTCGCGATCTACATTTTCGGTGGCGGCCTCATTCAAGACTTCGCCTTCGCACTGATCGTCGGTATCGTTATCGGTACCTACAGTTCGGTCTTCGTTGCCTCGCCGGTCATGATTTTCATGGACTCGTACTTCCGAGCCCGACGCGAGAGTAAGCGCCGAGCCGAGGCATCCTGAGATGAGGTGAATACAAGCCTCTGCCCATTTGTTAGGTTGGGCAGAGCGACTTTGAAGACTCCGGCGGCAAGATGAGCTCCTCACAGCTCAAAAAAAGAGGCAAAGAATGGGTTCTG
The DNA here is from genome assembly GCA_964384605.1 of uncultured Bradymonadales bacterium. Lineage (GTDB taxonomy): Bacteria > Myxococcota_A > Bradymonadia > Bradymonadales > Bradymonadaceae > CAYLMO01. The sequence goes on from CAYLMO010000005.1 coordinate 57,666, forward strand.
TGGGAACCCGAAGATGAAGGCTGGCGCACAATTGCGTCGGCCTTCGATCTTCACCCGGTGGTCGCCCGCGTGCTCTACCAGCGAGGATTTCTCGACGTCGAAGAAACTCGGCGATACCTCGAACCGTCGCTGCGCCACATGCACGACCCCTTCCTCATGAAGGACATGAAGCGCGCGATGCGAGAAGTGTTGCGCGCCATCGAACGTGGCGACCGAATCCTCGTACATGGCGACTACGACGTCGATGGCGTCAGCAGTGTCGCCGTTCTCTACGGCTTCCTGACCGACCTCGGGGCAAAGGTCGACTACTTTGTCCCGCGACGCGAGCAAGAGGGCTACGGGCTGTCTAGCGAATCGGTGCGACGTTTTGCGGAAGAAGGCTTCGGCCTGATCGTCACCACCGATTGCGGGATCTCGAACGTGGAGGAGATCGCGCTCGCTCGCGAACTCGGGCTGCGTGTCGTGATTGTGGACCACCACACCGTGCCGGCCGTTCTTCCCCCCGCAAACGCCATCCTGAATCCGCTTCAGAAGGATTGTGCGTATCCCTTCAAGGAGCTCGCCGCCGTCGGCGTCACGTTCAATCTCGTCGTCGCCATCCGCTCGGAGCTGCGCAAACGGGGCATCTTCCGTTCGATTCCCGAGCCTGACCTGCGGAGATATCTCGACCTCGTGGCGCTCGGCACCGTTGCCGACGTCATGCCGCTGGTCGACCAAAACCGAATCTACGTGGCGGCAGGGTTGGAAGTATTGGCGAAGCGTCGACGCGCAGGCATCGCCGCATTGATGGAGCGTGCGCAAATCGAAGACGGGCCCGTGACGGCCCGGACGATCTCCTACCGTCTCGCTCCTCGCATCAATGCCGCCGGTCGAATGGACGACGCGTCGATGTGCGTAGAACTGCTCACGACGCGCTCCTACGCCCGTGCGACCAAGCTCGCTGGCATGCTCGAAGAGTTCAACAAGTCGCGGCAGGAAGAGGAACGCTCGATCCTCGACGACGCGGTCGCGCAAGCAGAGCTCCAGGCCAGTCAGAACCGTCGGGTGCTCTTGGTGTTTGGCCAATCGTGGCACCGTGGCGTGCTCGGCATCGTCGCGAGCCGCCTCATGGAGAAGTTCCACCGGCCAGCAATTCTGATGGGCATCGAAAATGGCGTTGCGAAAGGCAGTGCCCGCTCCATCCAGGGAATCAACGTCGTCGACGTGCTGACGCAAGCGGACGAGCTTCTCGCCACATATGGCGGGCACAGCCTTGCCGCCGGCCTCACACTCAACGCCGGCAACCTGGAGCAGTTTCATGACCGCATCGACGGAGCTGTTGCCTCGATTCTGAACGACGGCCCCCTCCCCCGTCCGACGCTCGACCTTTCTGGTCGAGTGAGCATGGCGGATGTCGACCAGAAGCTGCTCAACGATTTGCAGCGACTTGGACCATTTGGCAGCGGGAACCCGGAGCCCATCCTCTTCTGTGACGACGCAGAAGCTTCGCACGTGAAGGTCGTGGGGCGCGGGCACCTCCGAGCCAAGCTTCGCAGCGAGGGCGCCTCCATAGACGCATTCGGATTCTCCATGGGCGAGCAGGCCGAGCTCGTGCAGTCGAATGCGCTCGCGATTGCGTTCACCGCTCGCGAGATACGAACGCGCGGCCAGGTGCGACTCGAGCTTCAAATCCGCGGCGTACGGGCAGCTCGCGAGCAAGTGCCCGACCGGACTAGCATCGCCACCCCACACCCCAAGTCGGCATAGATGGCACGCAGGAGAAGAAGTTCCCGGCGACAGTCCCAGACTGGCGTGCAGCTCGTCCAGATTCTGGGCCTGGGTGTCATCCTGCTCATCATCCTACTCTTCCGCGACGAAGTAGCGGACAACGCCGGAAAGTTCTTCGGCGTGATGGGATCGGATGATGTTCAGGTAACGCTAGAGTCCGACGCGGGAACGCCTGCATCAGCGACCCAAAACGACGCAGATTCACCTGCTGCCAAACCTGACGCGGGCTCTCCCTGAGTCAGTGAGCGATGAACAAGAAACGAAAGCGGCGCGCCCGAGATGGGCGCGCCGCTTTTTGTTTCGAACGTCGAGGCTAGCGTCGAATTTCGACTTCGCCCGATTCGATGAGTGCTCGTGCACCGGCTCCACTTCCCTCGATCACGTTGGTGGCATCGACTCCTTCATCATCGATGGCACCGTTACGAACGGCTTTCGAGATTGGCTGCACCACTTCGAGCGCCCACGAGCGCACGTCGAATCGGAAGGTCAGGTACTGTTGCCCGGCCGTGAACTCGACGTTTGAGAAGGTGAAGAATTCGGTCTTCTTGCTCTTGTAGAGGAACGGAGTCCACTGGTCGGGAGACTCGGGCAGGTCCGTGAGTTCGCCCTCGGCAGCGTCATCCTCGCCCTCCTTGAACGGAAGCGGCACCGGAGTTCCGTCGGAGCTGACCTCGTCGTTGTAGATCTTCGGGCCTTCCGCCACGAAGCCGTACATTTCGAACGAGCTGGGGTCGACGTCGCCCTCTTCGACCGCGATCGGCTCGAGCCGGAGGCTCACGAGATATCGGCCGGCCGGAACTTCGACACCGTCGAACGACTTGATGGTCTCGCCGCGCGAGAGGTCGAACTTCGGCGCGAACGGCTTGGCAAAGCTATAGGAAACGCTGTCGGGCCGATCGATAGGTTGAAGAAGAATTTCCGAAACGACGAGACCCAACTGAGTCACGTGGAGCGTATCGGGAAGCTCTTTCTCGCCAACGATCTCGAACTGAGGAGCGACCACCACCGACTGTTGCTTGGTGGAGTAGCCGACCGGCTGCCCAAACTCGTCTACATTGTCGACGCATGATGTTCCTCCGAGGAGGAGAGCTGCGGCGGCGACCGATGCCAGAATGGAGTGTTTCATAAGGTCCTCTTAGCTCACGAGCTGCTGCTTGAGTGCCGCCAATTCGTCTGATCCGTTGATGATCTGACTCAGGCGGGGCCGCTTCATCTGAAGGATTTCAGCAGCCCGTGTAACGTTCCCTTCTGTTTCGATGAGTGCACGTCTGATGCACTCCATCTCGATTCGCTTCTTCAGGTCGGCGAGCGATCCGCCAGCGGCGACGAGCTGTTCGACCAGTGCTTCTTCGGCGTCTTCCACCGATTCGATGATCTCGGTGTTCGCGGCCACTTCGACCAGTTCTGGCGGGTCGAAGTCTCCCGCCAAATCGACAGGTGGCAGCGATCGATCGATGGTTCCGCTCGAGAAGAACTCTCGGAAGTCTTCGATCTGTTCCATGCTCACGTAGTCACCATCGGCGAACAACAGCACGCTTTTCACGAAGTTCTGAAGCTCGCGTACGTTGCCGGGCCACGAGTAGGAGGCGAGGAACTGATGCACTGCTGGGGCGAACTCTGGGGTTTGCCCCGAGCGGGCGTATTCGGCCGCGAAGTGGCGGACGAGTCGTGGAATGTCCTCGCGTCGATTGCGGAGTGCTGGCGTTTCGAGCACCACTCCCTTGAGGCGATAGTACAGGTCGAGCCGGAACTCGCCGCGTTCGACCAGTTCCTCGAGATTCTTGTTCGTCGCGCAGACTACGCGCACGTCGACGTTCTGCGTTTGCGAGCCGCCGACGCGCTCGAACGTGCCCTCTTGCAGCACGCGGAGGAGCGCCACCTGCGTGTTCGGTGAAATGTCCCCGATCTCGTCGAGGAAGATGGTGCCGCCGTCGGCGAGCGTGAATCGACCGTCCTTTTGAGTGACTGCGCCCGTGAACGCGCCCTTCTCGTGGCCGAACAGCTCGCTCAGCAGGAGATTCTCGACGAACGCGGCGCAGTTCACCTTCACAAACGGCTTCCGTTCCCGATCGCTCTGTCGGTGAACCGCAGCGGCAATGAGTTCCTTACCGGTACCGGACTCGCCGTGGATCAAGACCGTCGCGTCGGAAGCCGCGACGCGATCCACCATTCGGAAGATCTGATGCATGCGCGCATCTTCGCCCACGATGGCCGCGTAGCGTTCTCGCCAGGCTCGGAACTCGCTCGTGCTCGCGGCTGCTGGTGCCGCGCCATCGCGGTTCATCCACGATGCCACTTTGGCCGAGAGCGGAACGCCGGCGGCCTTCGCATCTTCGAGCAGGCGGCGGTGAGCCGGCTTCGCGGTGTAGGACTCGTGGAACGACTCGGGAATGCGATCCAGGCTCGCGAGCAACGAACGGACTCCGTCCGCCAGCAGCGCCTTAGCCTCTTCAGTGCGCCCGAGCTGGCGAAGCGCTGCAACGCGGATTGCGCGAGCTCGCACTGCGGCGGTCTTCGGCAACGACTCGAGGGCTCGTCTGGCGAGGTCCGCTGCATCTTCGGCGCGGCCGTCATGCAGCGCGAGCGCAGCTTCGTGACTGGTCCAGTGATGCGCCCATGCATCCGAGCGTTCGACGTTTTCGATTCGACTCCGGACGGCGTCCCACTGTTCCAGGTCGACCGATGCTTCGGTCAGTCGGACGTCAGCTTGGTCCGCTACGAATCTCGGGCAGCGTTCGTCCGTGAGACCATCGAACAGGTCAGCGGCCGACGCCGCATCGCCTTGGGCCAAGAGCAGGTTCGCCTTCGCGAGCTGGGCCACGTGTTGCGAGAAGAGGTCGACTCCCTCGTCTTCCACGTTCTCCAGGTCGTCGAAGATCGCCCAGGCCCGGTCGAATGCTCCCAGGTCGTGGTAGATAGACGCGAGGTTGTTGGCCGCCGAGCGATATGCAAGCCGGTCGGAAATCCGCTTGGCGCAACGAAGTCCCTCGAGGCAGTGGTCGAGCGCTTCCACATAGCGGTCGGCCTTCTGGAAGAGCGTCGCGAGGTTGATCAGGCAGTAGGCTCGTGGGAGTCCGCCCGCCACGCCTACCGATTGGAGCGCGCCGAGCAGACGTTCGAGCGAGGCTTCATCGTCGCCGCGTTGCATCGCGACAATTCCGAGGTTCGCTTTCGCGCGTGACAGCTCTTGGTCCCATGCCCAGCGGCTAGCTTCGGCTACGTTCCTCTCGAAGAGGGATTCTGCGTCGCCGAGTCGGTCTTGGAAGATCGCGACCTTCCCCAGAAGGTTGCGCAGCTCCATCGCGGTGAGGTGAAGCGTTCGTTCGTTGCTCGAGCGCGTCAGCTCTTCGAGTTCGACGACAGCGTCTTCGGCGACACGTTTTGCGTCGTCGTAGGACGCCGAACTGTAGAGTGTTTCCGCGAGACCAGACTGCGCCTGGAAGCGCACGTCGGAATCCAAGTCGAGCTCGAGGGTCTCTCGGAACAGTTTCGCGGCCTCGTCCTGCTTTCCAAACGTTGCCAAGAGGCGCCCGGTCTGGACAGCGAGGCGAGGCTGGTTGGCTTCCGGCAGCAACTCATAGAGCGCGTCACAGTGCTGCAGCGCGCGCTCGACCTCGCCACTCGCCGTGAACACGTCGATGAGGCCTGAATGGGCTTCAACCTGGCGAGGTTGATCCCCATGTTCGAGGACGAACTCGAAGTGTGTTCTGGCGTCTTCGAGCGCATCGACGTCCATGTCGGACTGCGCGGCTCGGAGAGAGAACGCCACAGCTTCTTCGAAGCGGGCGGCCCCGAACAGATGTCTGGCGATGAATCCTGCGGCCAGCTCGTCGGAAGCCATCGCGGCGTCGGCGAGGGCGCTGTGCATGCCGGCCGCGACATCGTCGGCCATCTCTTCGACAAGGCCGGAAGCGAGTCCGCGGTCGTCGACGTGAACGAGGACCGAGCCAGAACCCATCGTTCGGCGCAGGAAGCCTTCGCTGCAGAGCGACCGGATGGCCCTCGAAAAGTAGGTGGTGCCGACGAGACGCTCGCACGCATCGGACAGAAGGTCAGGCGTTACCGGCTCCCCGGCGACCGCTGCGAGCTGGAGCACGACTCGGACGTCGGCGTCGAGGCGCATGGCGGCGAGCAACCGGATTGGCGTGGTGCTTTCGGGGAGACGTTCGACGAGCTTTGCGAGCTCGTCGACATCACCACGGGTCGCTTCGGTGAAGGTTCGAACGATTTCATCGGTCGCGAGCAACTGTCGGACGGCTTGCTCTGTCTCGGCGCGGTAGTCGATCACCGTAATGGAATCGGGCGCAAAGTCGGGCGCTTCCGGAGCGAACACAATCGCTCCGTCAGCAACTTCCCAAGCTCCCGCTTCGGGCGAGAGCCGCCCAATTGGGTCGCTGAAGACGTTTCCGGTCATCCATTCGAGGGCCGCTTGATCCGAGGCCGAGAGGTCGGCCCAGTTCGCCACGAGGAGGATGGAAGGCAAATCGCGCGAGAGGATGGTCCAAAGTCGGCCCATCGACTCGAGCCGAACCGCACGGTTCGACTGTTTCGAGAGAAGTCCCCGACTGCGCGCGCCGAGCGCGTCGCTCAGCCGCAAAGCTTCGTCGGAGAGGCCGATTCGTCGATCGATTTCGACTTGGTAGGCACGAATGACGCCGTCGAGCGACTGTTCCGCCTCGTCGGCCGAGTGCGGATCGAGAACGAAAAGAAGGCTCCCCTTCTGATACAGTTCGTCGCGTAGCGAGCTCGTCGTGCGCAAAATTCGGCCGGCCGACAAGCCGTCTACGACGACCACACCGGAGCTGCGAACCAGACGATCAGCGAGTTTCGCTGCGTCGATCGTGCTTGTTGATTTTTCGGCCTTCGACATCAATTCCTCGAGCCGGCGGGCTCCGACACGTCAAACAGCGCTCTCAGCCGCAAAAATGAATGCTTGGAGCGACAACGTAGTCTAACGAAATCGGGTGAAAATTCAATGAGTAGGCGCGAATGGTATCATACACACACCTACATCTCCATCCGTGGACGAGTCTAACCACGCTCCGACGGATGCGTAGTGCGGCCCAGGCGTTTCGATTTCCAATCCTTCGATTGAGCCGCGACGGGTGTTCGGGTACGTTTCGAGCGCACCAAATAAGCAAACACAATACGAAAGGCATGATGATGCGTACGGCATTGAAACATGCGGCATTGGCCGCAACGGCAATTTCATTGGGCGCAGGCTGCGGAGTCTTTGACGATGAGGGCGACCCCTTCGACATCGTGCTCGAAGAGTCGTTCCAGGTTGAGTATCAGGTCGACTCCTCGCAGTACTGCCCTCCGGGTACGGACTGCACCGTAGAGCCCGGCCCCAGCCCTGACGACGTGGTCGGCCCCGAGGTCCAAACCGGTGTTCCGCTCGACATCGTAGCACTCACCGAGGAGCCCCAGATCGCGACCGCTGCTGGGCAGGTGAAGAGCGTCACGGTCAAGTCCGTGGACTACGAGGCTCAGAACAACACGCTGAACGTGCCCACGTCGGAATACCGAATCTATCTCGGCCCGATTGGCGCTGAGACCCGGAACGCTACCGGCGTCATCTCCGAGCCGATCGTGACGATTCCGCCGATTCCTCCGATGGAGAACGCGACCGGGACGGCTCAGGCCAACGCCGAAACTCAGGCCGCGGCGAGCGACCTGCTCAAGACCTTGAAGGTCTCGTTCATCCCTTACACGCAGCCGGTCGTGAAAAAGGGCGAGCCGTTCCCTGCCCAGGGAGCCGCCGATATCTATCTCGATTTCAATCTCGAGTTCGTCATCAATGCACGCGACGCACTCACCAACTAATTGGTTCCTCCTGGGCGCCCTGCTGCTGTCGGCGACAGCGTGCGGCGGCGCCCAGAAGCAAGCCACCGAGAACCCTCAGCCCGAACCAGTGGTGGAGCAAGGCGAGCAGACTCCGGCTGCACCCGCGGTGGTGCGTGCGCCCGAGCCAGCAGACTTGGAAGACATGACCGCTGACCTGGGCGATGGACTTCTCCGTGCTCGGCTACACACCTCGCAGGGCACCATCTCGTGCGTTTTGTTCGAGGAGGCCGCTCCGCAGACCGTTGCAAACTTCGTGGGCTTGGCGCGCGGTATGCGCCCCTGGATCGACCCAGATTCGGACGACGTCACGGAACGCCCCCTGTACGAACAGGTCCCATTTCATCGCGTGATCCCGGACTTTGCGATTCAGACGGGCGACCCGACCGGAACAGGAAACGGCGGACCTGGGTACACTTTTGCCGACGAATTCTCACCGGACCATCGGCATAGCAAGCCTGGCATTCTAAGCATGGCGAACCACGGGCCAAACACGAACGGCAGCCAGTTCTTCATCACCGAACGGGCCGTCGCACATCTAGACTTCCGACACACGGTGTTTGGGGCTTGTTCCGACCTGGATGTCATCCGGAAGATTGCACGGACACCGACCGGTCCCGAAGACCGCCCGGTCGAGGCTCCCATGCTGGAGCGCGTCGAAATTTTTCGAGCGCCCTGACCTCCCGTTATTCGGTCGGTTTCTTTTTCCGCGCCGAGTTGCGGCTCCAGCGACCCTTGCGGCCGCTGCGTTTAGTACGGTCGCGCTTGAACTCTTCGCGGTCCGCAGATGATTCGGCCGGCGTTTCGGGCGTAACTTCCGGATTTTCCGAGTCGTAGATCTCCTCGGTCCCCTTCCCTTTCGCCTTCTGACGCTTGATCTTCACGCGGTTGCGCACCTTCGGGCGCACGGCTTCGTCGTTGGGGACAAACCGAATCTCGGTGCGCACCTCGAACGAGAGCGTGGTGAGAATCTTCGCTATCTCGCCACCGAAATCCATGTTCTCGAGGAACACACGAATCTCGCGAGAGACGATGCGAAGAATCTCTCGGCGCGTGGCGTCGGCCTGGTTCAGCACGAAGCCTGCCGCCTCTTTCGGTAGATTCTTCTCGGCAACGATCGAACGAATCCCTTCCTCGTTCATGACGAGGTTGCCGATATTCGACACCAGCGTTCGCTTGAGGATGTCGGGGATGATCGCCTCGAGGCCGCGAAGAATCTTGTGGGCTTCGTCCTGAGGGATGTCCTCCCAGTTGGTCTCGTCGATCGTTTCGAAGTCCTCGTCGTCTAGGAGGTCTTCGTCGTCGAACGGCTCCGAAACGGAATCTTCTTCGATCGGCTCGTCTTCGATGTCTTGCGGTTCTTCGGCGCTCATGTCTTACCGTTCGAAGGTCTGTTTTCGGCCAGGGCCAACCGAGATGATGGCCGCGTGTACGCCGACTGCTTCCTCGAGGTACTCGATGTAAGAGCGGGCGGCCTCTGGCAGCTCGCTGAAATCGTTGGCCTCGGTGATGTCTTCGGACCACCCAGGAAGTTCCTCGTAGATGGGCTCGAGTTGTTCGAGGTCACGCCAGTCCAGCGGCGGCTCGTCCACTCGTTCGCCCGAGGGTGTCCGATACCCAACGCACACCTTCAAGGTATCGATCCCAGACAAGACGTCCAATTTCATGACCGCCAATTCGGTGAAGCCGTTCACGTCGCAGGCGTATCGAAGCGCGGCAATGTCGAGCCAGCCGCAGCGTCGAGGGCGGCCGGTGGTGCTGCCGAACTCGGCCCCCGCCTTGCGAAGAAACTCGCCTGTCTCGTCGAACAATTCCGTAGGGAACGGACCTTCGCCCACGCGCGTGCAGTACGCCTTGGTGATTCCAACGACACGGGTGACCGCGTTCGGCGGAATGCCGGTACCGACGCAGGCCGAAGCCGATACCGTGTGGCTCGACGTGACGAACGGATACGTCCCGAGTCCGACATCGAGCAGCGTGCCCTGCGCACCTTCGAAGAGGATGTCCTCACCGGAACGGAGCGACTTTCGCACCATTGCCCCTGCCGGGCGCACGTACGGCTTGAGACGCTCCCCGAGCTCCAGCGCTTCGGAGACCAATGACTCGGCGTCGAACTCTTCTGCTCCGAGGGCGACCGCGATGGCGTTCTTCTCGACGAGGTTGGCCTCGATCTTCGCCCGCAGAACGTCTGGACGCGTGAGGTCCCGAACGAAGACCGCTCGCCGGGCGACCCGGTCTTCGTAACACGGTCCGATTCCGCGACCGGTCGTGCCGATCTTGGTCCCTTTGACCGAAGCCTCTCGCGCCGCGTCGAGCACTCGGTGATACGGCATGATCACCGAGCATTCCTCACCGACGGTCAGCTGCTTCGGGTCCTGAAGGAATCCGCGGGTCTTGAGCCCTTCGATCTCGTCGAGCAGGATCTTGGGGTCGACCACGACTCCGCCTGCGAGCACGCAGAGCGTACCCTGGAGAATTCCGCTCGGGATGTGGTGAAGCACGGTGCGTACGCCGTCGATGACAAGCGTGTGGCCCGCGTTGTTTCCGCCTTGAAATCGAACGACGAGGTCGGAGGCTTCGGCGAGAATATCGACGACCTTTCCCTTTCCTTCGTCGCCCCATTGGGCGCCAATCACGATCGTTGCAGACATCGGACTTCCTTTATTTGCGGTATCCAGTGAACACCGACTGCGCGGCGGCAACGCCGCTGGCCGGTGGTTCGTGGCCGAGGTCGACCAAGGAGTGTTCGAGTGCGGCGAGTGCGATGAGGATGTCGGCTGGCTCGTAGAATCCGAGGTGGCCGATGCGGATGAGCGTGGGTTTGAGCTGGTCCTGACCGCCGGCGATGGTGACGCCGTGTTCGTCCCTCATCTTCTTCACGACGGCGGGCGCGTCGATGCCGGCCGGAACGGTCGCGGCGGTTACGCTGTCTGCTGGCGCTTCTGGAAACACAGTGAGACCAAGCGCCGTGACGCCTGCTCTTGCCGCCTCGGCGAGCAAGCGATGACGCGCATAGACGGACTCGAGCCCTTCTTCTCGCATCATTCGGAGTACCTCCGCGAGGCCGATCACGAGCGTGAGTGCCGGCGTGAACGCGGTTGTGCCTTTGGTCTGCTTCGCTCGCTCTCGTCTCAGGTCGAAGTAGTACTTCGCGTGGTCCGACGACTCCGCGCGGTCCCAGGCGCGTTGGGATGCAGCGATGAATCCCAAGCCGGGCGGGAGCCCGAAGGCCTTTTGCGAACCGGCGACCATCAAGTCGATCCCCAGCTCGTCCATCGGAAGCGGCTCCACGCCGACAGCGGTGATTCCGTCGACGGCAACGAGCGCGTCCGGTGCGACTTCACGCACCGCCTCGATGAGCTCACGCGTCGGGTTTCGCGTGCCGGTCGAGGTCTCGCTTGCGCACCAACTGACCAGTTCGACCCCACCCAACGCTTCGATCGCCCGCGCTACTTCCGCCGGATCTGCCGCCCTTCCCCACTCTACGTCGAAGTCCGTGACCGCGAGTCCAAAGGCCTTGCCGACCTCGCTCCAGCGCTCGCCGAACTTACCGCCGCCGATCGCGAGGTGCCGATCGCCTTTTGCGGTGAACGTTGCGACCCCCGACTCGAAGGCGCCAGTTCCGCTACAGGTGAGCGTGAGTACGGGTTGTTCGGTGCCGAAGAGCCACTGAAGACCTTCGTACGCTTCCTGGAAGATGGCCGAGAATGCGGGCCCGCGGTGGTGGATGAGCGCTTCGGCCATCTTGAGCCGAACACGTTCGGGAACGGGCGTTGGCCCGGGAGCGACGAGATAGTGTTTCGTCATGCTTTTGCCTCGCACAGAAGCTTCCGCCCGTGGGTACACACACGCGTGACCAGAGTCAACGCGTCACGACCGCGCCAGCGACACTTCGGCACCGCCTGCGTCACGTCGGCAGATGCCAAGTAGCTCCAGTTCGATGAGTTCAGCAGTCACCCGCAATACGTCCCAGCCGAGTTCGTCTGCAATCGCGTCGCACGTGGCGCGTCCGCCCAACGCCAACAACGCTGCCGCAATCGGATGCGGATGCGCCGTTGTGTCCCCGTCCCGGGTCCCGAACGAACCCGCCCTGAGTTCGAGAAGCTCTACGATTGGTTCGATCGAACGAAACATCTTCGAGCGCGGGTCCTCGAGGAGGTCAAGACATCCACTGGCGGTCGGATCGTCGGGGGCGCCTGGGACGACGAACAACGGCTTGTTCTGTGCGAGCGCCTGGTTCCCCGATATCCGCGATCCACTACGGGCGCCGGCGCGAACCACGATGACGACGTCCGAAATCGCCACCAACAGCGCGTTGCGGTCGTGATAGTGGTGCTTTCGGACCTTGGTCTGACGCGGATACGCCGAGAGCAACAGGCCGTCCTCGGAGATCTGCTGGAACAACGTGCGATTTCTCGCCGGAGCAGCAACATCCACCCCACAAGGCAGCACACAGACGGTGGGAGCTCCCGCTTCGAGCGCGGCAGTGTGCGCGATGGTGTCGGTGCCGATGGCCCCACCGCTCACGACGATGGCCCCGGCCCTCGCCAAATCCGCACTGATGGTTCTGGCGAGTCGGGCACCGTCTGCGTCGATCGAACGCGAACCGACGATTGCGACAGTGGGCTGTTCGAGCAGCTCGAAGTCTCCGACACCGTACAGCACACGCGGGCCGTCAGCGGGGAGGCTGGGAAAGGTAGATTGACTGGAGACAAGCTGACGAATTGCGTCGGTATCGATTGCCACGAGAAGGTCCTGAAACGAGAAACGGCCGAAAACTCATGCAGAGTTATCGGCCGTTGCCTTCAATCGTTGCGAAAATAATCGATTATTCTTCGACGCGCGCCACGACGACGGTGATGTTATCGGCGCCACCATTGAGGTTGGCGCGTTTCACGAGTTCGCGGCAGAGCCCTTCGAGATCGTCTTCTCCCCGAATGATCTCTTTGAGCTCGCGGTCCGGGACCATGTCGGTGAGACCGTCGGAGCAAAGAACGAACATGTCGCCCACTTCGACCTCGTGCCGCGCAATGTCGACTTCGACGTCGTCGGTCAGTCCACAAGCGCGCGTGATCACGTTCTTGTAGGGGAAGTGTTCCACATCGTCGGCGGCGAGGATGCCCATGCGGACGTACTCGTTCGCCAGCGAATGGTCTTCGGTCTTCTGGACCAGGTCGCCTTCCCGTACGCGGTAGGCGCGCGAGTCGCCAATGTGCGCGAGGTAGACGGCACCTTCGCTGAAGTAGCCGGAAACGATGGTGGTTCCCATGCCGCGATAGAGTTCACTCTCGGAGGCTGCCTGAAAGACGGCTTTGTTCGCGGCACGGATCGCCTGCACGAGACGATACTCGTCGATGGTCCATTCGCGTTCGCCGTCGACGATGGTCTCGTCTCCGACATCTTCGTCGTTCAGGGTCTCGCGATAGAATTCGACGATGGCTTTGATGGCCATTGCGCTCGCGACTTCGCCGGAGCGGTGACCACCCATGCCGTCAGCGACGACACAGAGGGCCTCTTCGCCTTCCGACAGATAGAAATCATCTTCGTTGTGATTTCGGGCACTCCCAACATCGGTCATGCCTGCACAGACGAGTTTCATAGGCGATTCCACAGGGTGTCGGTCGAGTATACGGTGCGCCGCAAACGATGATTTGATGTGAGACGCTTAGCGTCGAATCGCACCGTATTTGGCCGAGTATATCCAGCCCTACCCAAAGCGTAAAGAAAGCGGCGGCCACTCGGAGCGAGTGCCGCCGCAGTGATCCTCATCGGATCGTCAAATCAGAGGCCATCCGTCTCGTTATTGCGCCGTACGCCTTCCCACGTGGCGGTGAACGGCGACGATGCGCCTCCTTCACTCGACTCCATGTATCCGGTGAACGTGCCCTCTCGGATCTCGTCGACTCGGCCGTCCGAAGTCAGCTCGATGAGTTTTCCTTCGCCACCGAGCCGCAAGCCGATGTCGAACTCGAGGTTCGTGATGAGCAGGTCTGCGAATCCGAAGATGGTCGAAACCGCCGAGGTGCAGAAGCCTTCAATCTGTGCTTCAGACAGGTTGAAGCCAAGCGCGCTGATGTCTCCAATCGAAGACGCGATGTCCGCGCAGCCAATCCAGTAGGCGAAGGCCTCGGACAAGCTGTTCGCGTTGTTGTCCGTGATTCGCGGGATGATGACGTCGTTCAGGATGTAGATGATGAGGCGACCGTAGCGCAGCGTGAGCGAGTGCGTATCGATCTGCAGCTGATTGTAGCCTACGACACGGCCCGTCCACTCCGAGGAGAGCACGCCGAGGTCAGCAATCTCACCCGCCGAATCCGCGGCGAGGTCGATCGCGCCGCAGTCGGGCGGCGAGTTGGCGTCGCAGTCCCAGCGCCAGTACAGCACGACTCCGAGCCAGTTGTCGGCACCGCGGAACTCGTAGGTCGAGTTGAGCTTGCCGATGGTGAGCTCACTGTGCACCTCGAGGTTTGCGACCACGTCGCGCAGGTCACGACCAGCGTCCCGAATCTTGCGCAGTGCCTCGTTGCCCTCGATGAAGTTGTTGATGGTGTTCTTCAGGAAGTCCGCGGCTCCCAGCGAATCTGCAAGGAAGTCGATGACCCAGCTAATCGCGTTGCCAAAGAAGTTGCCGATGAGCGCGATCACTTCGTTGTAAATCGCCTCGCCCGGATTCTGGAAGATGTTCAGAACGCGGACGATGGTCGAGCCGACGGTTCCCGAATCAGCCAGGGCGTCGGTGAAATCCCAGAATGCGGTGACGTCGTACTTGCCGACCGGGTTCAGCGGGATGAGCTGCATGAGCAACTCGACGTCCGTGACCTGGTCCTTGCGAACGACCACGTTGTCTTCGCACGCGGCTGCAACAATCTGACCTTGGTCGCCGAGTGCGATTCCGGTGATCAGGAAGTCTTGGAGCGTCCCGAGGTCTTCGAACGTGACCACGTCATCGACCGTCGGCGCGGTGCCTTCGACGATGCCCGGGTCCTGACCGAAGAGCGGTCGGAACTCGTCGCACGAGAACGAGTCGGCGCGGTAGAGGCGCACCTGCGTGTCGTACATCTGCGTGATGCTCGGCGCCGTATTGACGATCGAGACTTCGATGTCTCCCGTGCTGAGCGGCACGATTTCGACGACGAACTCGACGCCATTGGCCGACGGATGGTCGGCGAGCACGAGCACGGTTCCGGTCGCTCCGAGGCGAACATCTACCGACGCGGCACCTTCGACATCGGTCGAAGCATTCTTGGCCGAGAGCGACGTCTCAGGCGAGGCTTCGAGGATCTCGTAGGTGATGTTCTGCTGACCGGCCGGCTGTCCAGTCACCTTGTCATACAAGAAGACCTTCAGCGGAACCGAGCTGGCGACATTCGCCTGGAAGTTCGCTTCGCCCGCCGGAACCATGAAGTAACGGTCCGACACGGATGGCGCGTTGTTCGCCGATTCTCGGTCGAGGTCAGTGTTGCTGTTGACCTCGGAATCACCACACGCGGCGAGAGCCACGAACAGCGACAAAATTCCGAGATATCTAAAGAGGGAGCGGGCGCGGAGCATGGCTTTCCCTGCGGGCAGGTGTACGGGCCTATAAATGAGAACAGGCAGACTTTAGCACTGTGCAGGGTACAGAGCAACGTATCCCACCTTGCCACACCTGATGGCAAAAGCGGGATACAAGTGGCTCGTCAGTGAGCCGAAATGCTTTTGGATTCGCCGTGTTGGCGATTAGTTGGAGAATCCGGACGACTCTCCAGCGAGGACGCTGATTGCGACGAAAGTGCCGATGGCGACGGCGCTCACGCCGACGACGGTGCCGACGGTCTTCCACGTCGAGAACTCGGTGACTTCTGCGCCGGCGATGTCATCGAGCCCTTCGAGGAGGTTGTACTCCGGGCTGACGAGCTGGCCGCCGCTCATGATGAAGTTGAACGGGGTGACGCGCTTCTCTTCACCGTCGTTGGTCACGATGTTGAGTGCGTTGTTCGTCGAGACCTTCACTTCGGTGCAGCCTGCTGGAACGGTTCCGGCGGGAGCGGCTTCGCCTTCGGCACCCTCTGCAGCGTCAGCGACGGGAGCAGCTTCGGCGGGGGCTTCGGCGGCGGCGTCATCGGCCGGGGCCTCTTCCGTTGCAGCTTCGGCCGGTGCTTCCGTCGAGGCATCGGTTGCCGTTTCTTCGGCAGGTGCCTCGCCCGCGCCTTCAGCTTGGGCGTAGAGCGGACGGTCGGCCGGAATCACTGCGGTGGTACCCTCGGGGCAGTCACCGTAGACGGTCACGGTCTCTTTCTGTTCGACGCTGCTCTCGAGCTTACGAAGCTCGGTCTTCGTGATGAAGTACGTGTTGTAGCACGCCATCTGAGTGAAGGCGGCGAGCGTGACGAGAGCGATCATTGGTTTGTTGCGCACGTGGACCTCTTTATCCATTTGTCCGAATCCGCGACGGGCGCCGAATCCTAGTGCAAGGGTTCATGCTGGCGCAAGCGGATTCAAAGAGGTCCGTTTCACCCGCATGTCAGCTTCGCGATCGTAGATTTTTGGGCTATGTTCGCCGACATGGACCTTTCGATGCCCCGCCGATGTTTCGTCGCAGCCACGCTGGTGATGAGCCTCATTGCGTCGAGCGCTCAGGCGGAGGAACCCTCCGAAGAACCCACCGAGGCGTACTCTGACGCCTACAACGGCTCGTTCGTCGAATGGTCGGTTCGCGGGGCGCCGACGACAGCTCCAGGCACCGCATGGGCCGTGGATGCAGGGATCCGGCAGGCGTTCCCATTCTTGCTCGGCGACACGCGTCTGGCCTATCGCTACGACCGCAGCGTCCCCGAAGGCTACGAGCGAATCGAGACGCACGAGATCGGAGTCTGGGGCGCAATTCACCCACTCTATCTACTGATCCTCGGCTCGGACTGGATTTCGTACGTGGCGTCATCGATCTATCTCGAGCTCGGGCTGGGCGGACACTTCGCGATTGGAACTCTGCCGGAATCGAATGAGACCGACCTCGGGTTTACGTGGTCGGTCGGGGCCGGTCTCGACATTCCGCTGAGTGACCCAGACAACGGCTGGGCGCCGTGGCTCAATCTCCTCTATCGCTATCGAGGCGCCGACTTCGATGGCGGACTCGGAGAGGTCGAGCTCGGAGCACACGCTGTCTTCGTTGGACTCGGCATTCGAAGGAACGGCCTACTCTTCTAGAACCCTACACCTTGGACGGACCATGGACGGATTCCGTACCGCACTCTTCTTCGCCGCACTCATCATTCCGACATCGGCATTTGCCGCGCCGCCTGGGGACCCGGTTTGGTCTTGGTTGCCGGGAGGTCCCGCGGATTGTCGGCCCGAGAACTGCCCTGCTCGCCCCGGCGGCGCGACGCTCACCGCACCGCCTTCGGTACGGCGTTCGCTTTCACTGTCGCGATGGTGGACCGAGTCGCCGCGCAGCCTGCTCGCGCTGGCCGCGACGACCGATGCGAACGCTGAGCCACTCGGCAAGCGCGTGCACAGTGAGCGGGCCGCGGCGATGCACCCCGATACCGGGGCCACGTTCTGGATTGACGCCGTCGAAGCAGAGCTCAACAGCCCGAAGCCTTCGCGAGAGTGGCTGTCGAGAGTGCGTTCGAGCGGCGTGCTCGAAGGGCATTTGAAGGGGAGCGCCGGCGCGCGCCTCGGCATCGAACTCGCCCTCACCGGAATGATCTCGCCAGAGTCCGCGAAGGATGCGCTCGATGGTCCCGACCGAGAATCGGCCTGCCGAGCGATCGAGAGTTCAGTCGGTTCGTCGAAGCCGGCAGCAGAGCTTGCGAACCTCCATCATGGCTACTGTTCGGACGTGGAGATCGAATCTCTGGCGACGAAGCACGGCATCGCTCCTTCTGATGCGATGAAGTTGCTTCGGGCAGATCGCCTCTATGGAATGGTGCGCTTTCGAGCGGCCGAGGCCGAGCTGGCCGGACTGTCGGAGAAGTTGCCCGAGGACCTTCGCTGCCGAGCGGAGTTTCGCCGCGGTCGGACTGTCTACCGCCTTCGCCGTCGGGACGACGCGATGGAGCACTTCAAGAACGTCGTGGAAAGCTGTGCGGACTACCCCGATGTGCGCGTTCGCAGCCTCTACGCGATTGGCGATCGAGCGTTCGACACCGGTCGTCTCGATGACTCCAAGGCCGCGTTCTCGGCCATCCTCACCGATTATCCCGACCGAAGCCACGCAGACGACGCCATCATGTACCTGGGTCGTATCGCGCGGTCTTCCGGCGATACCAAGGCCGAAAAAGAGCTGCTCGAGCTCGCCCTCACGAAGTACCGGTCGGGCGATATGCTCCACGAAATCGTGTGGGAACACCTGGAGCCGCTCGTTCGTACGGACGCTCACGCAGACTATCTAAAGCAGCTTGCGGAATTGGATCTCCCCGAACGGGACGACGAGTACTTCTCGCAGGGGCGCCTCGAGTACTTCGCGGGCCGGGCTCAGCTCGCAAGCGGTGACAAGTCGGCTGCGCTGCAAACGTGGGCGTCGGTCGTGCAGAAGTACCCGTTCTCGTTCTACGGGTACCTTTCACTCATGCGTTCGCGAAAACTCGGAGCGAAGGTCGAGATCGAAGCGCCTGCAGAGGTTGCCGAATGGGTCGATCGGGGGTGGTACCGGTCGGCTCCGGTTCGATTGTTGAACGCAGGTTTGTTCGCTGAAGCGGCCGACCTCGCGACGGTGGAGCCGGCAGAAGACGACGCGTCCAAGTGGCGCAAGGCCGCACTGCTTCACGTCGCGGGACGTCCGTGGGCGAGCCACAACATCGTGCGGCGGTCGATTGGTGGTCGTCCTTGGACCGAGCCGCAGACCGGCCGATTGGGGAGGTGGCACATCGCTTGGCCACAGCCGTTCGGCGACGCGATCGAGTCGGCGGCAGCAGCCGAAGATGCGCAGAACCCGGAACAAGAGGTCCGCCCTGCCCTGCCGTCGGCCATCATGCGCGAGGAGTCGAGCTTCATCGAGGATATCGAATCCTATGCTGGAGCGCTGGGGCTGATGCAGCTCATGCCGCGCACCGCGCTCGCTCACGACAATGACATCGAAGGCGACGCGACGCCGCCCCGCCTGAAGACGGCCAAAGTGAATGTGCGAGTGGGCGTGGATCACCTCCACTGGCTGGCGAAACGGTTCGACGGGCATCCGGTTCTGATGGTGTCGGCGTACAACGCGGGCGCGGGCGCCACTGGGAAGTGGCTGCGGCGCCAACCGAACGAAGAGATCGCGCTCTTCGTCGAGGACATCCCCTACCTGCAAACGCGGAACTACACGAAGCGCGTCATCGGCTCGTATCTGGCGTACCAGTGGTTGCGACAGATCGATGCAGACGACCGTGTGCTGCGGCCCGCGGACAAGCCCTAGAAGAACTGCTGGGAACCGAAGCTGAACTGAGAGAACCGACTTCCGAGCAGTGGGAAGGCGTAGTCGAACCTCGCGACCAGACTGTAAATCTTGGGCGACAAGATTCGAAGCCCCACCCCGGCGCTCGCACCGTCGACGCCTCCGAGGGCGCCGAACGAGTCGCCGACCCCTGTCGCGTCGACAAACGCGATGTGTTGCAGCACCAGCCAGCGCGAGTCGAGCGACGGGATGCGAAACTCCGCGTTGGCGTACCAATAGTGTGTCCCACGGAAACGCGCATCGACGTACCCTCGCACCGCGCTGAATCCCCCGAGGTAAAAGAGGTGTTCGAGATCTCTCGCGGTGGTGGCGCCGACGCCTACTCGCGCACCGATGTTCGATGAGAACGGCAGCCGCAAGAACCCGCGGGCCGTAGCCGAACCTTCGATGTAATCGAGCTCACTCCCCCACAAATCGTCTGCAATCTGGAGCGCACCCGAGAGCAGCACCCCTTCGCGCAGGTAGGAATATTGATCGATGTCGCCGAGGGAGAACGATGCGGTGAGTGGGATATCGAAGACGGCCTCTGGAAGTCCCCCTCGAGCCTCTTGCGCCTCGAAAGCGCTGTCGGGAATCAGGTCATACGAGAACGAATCGTAGGCGAGGCGCGCCTGGAAACCGGTTCGGAACCATGGGTGCCACTCGCGATTCAGAGCGCCTACGACGCTGCGTCGCTCGCGGAAGTATCCGCCGTCGAGCTCACCGTCGTTGTTGAAGAAGAACCGGACGCGATTGGTCCACGACGCCGATACCCCGGCGAAAAGGCGCTCGTTCAGGAACCTGGGATCGTAGAACCAAGCGAGCACCGAATTGGTGTCTCCGAAGCGGTTGTACTGAACGCCAGACTCGAAGTAGCGCCCGAACACATTGATGTCGAAGGCGCCCACCGCAATCGAAAGAATTCCGCCGCCCTGAGCGACCGTGAAAAACGGGATGAGTGTCCAGCGTTCGTCGACTTGGATGTGCAGAACGCGGGGCTCTGCGCCGTCAGCAGGAGCCGAGAATGTCCCGTCAGGCAGCGGAATCCGCTCGTCGCGAAGTTCGAAGCTGGCCCAACGAAACAAGCCGAGGTTTCGAAGTCGCTGAATCGACTCCTGGATGTCGTAGATGGTTGCGTGGTCGCCCTCCTCGAACAGGAGCTCCCGTTCGACGACCTCGCGTTTGGTTCGCGTCAGGCCGCGGACCACAATCGCGTCGATACGGTAGGTTTGAAGCGGCACATCGGTCGGTGCCTCGGCAAATGCGGGCAGCGAGAAGAGTGTGACCGCCATGGCAATGATGGCGACGAGGAATCTCACGATGACCGGTGTTCCTCGAGCTCGTACGCGGCGACTTTTCGAATGAGGTTGCGTCGGCTGATGCCGAGTTCTTTCGCAGTCTGAGTCTTGTTCCAGCCGGTACGACGCAGACCTTCCAAGATCATGGTTCGTTCGAGCTGCTCGATCGCTTCGGGCAGCTCGATGTCGCCGCGCCTCAGGTCTCGAAAGTCGTTCGATGTGGGCAGCGTGCGAAGCGCGATGTCCTCAGGCGTGATCTCGGGGTTGTTGCCGCTCATGATGACCGCTCGCTCCACCTCGTTCTCGAGTTCGCGGACATTTCCGGGCCAGTTGTGGTCCACGAGCACTTCGATTGCTTCGGGAGAAACGGACTTCTTGGGTCGGCCATGGATTCGCGCCGCTTTCGCCGCAAAGTGGCGAGCGAGGAGCGGGATGTCGTCGCGCCGGTGGCGTAGTGGCGGAGCTTCGATGTTAATGACGTTGATACGGAAAAACAGGTCTTGTCGAAACTCGCCGGATTCGACGAGCGCGTTCAGGTCGCGGTTGGTCGCGCAGACAATTCGAACGTCGACTTTGCGGAAGGTGTCGTCGCCGACGGGGAGGAACGTTCCGTCCTGCAGAATTCGAAGGAGTTTCACCTGCAACGAGGTCGGCATATCGCCGATTTCGTCGAGGAAGAACGTGCCCTGATCCGCGGTGACGAATAGCCCGTCTCGGTCGCGGTGCGCGCCTGAGAACGCGCCTTTTTTGTGGCCGAAGAGTTCGCTCTCAATGAGGTCTGCCGGTATCGCCGCGCAGTTCTGCACCATGAAAGGGTCGCTGCTTCGTCGCGACCTACGGTGGATGGCGCGAGCGATGAGCTCTTTGCCGGTGCCGTTCTCGCCTTGGATGAGCACGGTAGAGTTGGAACGCGCGATCTTTCGGATGGTGGCGAACATGCTCACCATCGCGTCGCACGCGCCCAGCATGCCTTCGAACGTCTCGCCGGCTTCGATGGTGGAGGCTTCGCGAGACGAGGCGACGCGTGTTGCGATTTCGTCAGCGATCGCGCGAACGAACTCTCGGTCGGACCGGTCGAGATGCGGCACGCCGCTGATCATGGCGTCCAATCGCTCGGCATCGGTGTTGAGCCTTCCAAGTTCGGACCGGGCAGTCTCGCCTTGAGTGAACGCCGAGTCGCCCTCGAAGAATCCGGAAACGTAGAGGCTGGCGTCGGAGTCTTCGATCGGAACGACGTAGGCGCCAAGTCCAGCCTGGCAGCGCACGAGCTGCGGGCCGCCGTCGAAGTTGGCCCAGTCGGTCAAAGTACGGAAGCAGCTCGGCCCGTCGTCTTGCGGCGGGTTTGCTGCGATCGGTGAACAGAGGGCCGGTCCGCGGATGGCTCCGTCGCCGAACGGGATGACCGAGCCGGACGCCGTCGTCACGCCGACCCAAACGCCGTAGCGACGACGCAAGAGGGTCGCGAGAGCGCGAATACCCTCGTGAATCGCAACTTCGTTCCATTCAATGTGGGCCATGAAGCCAACCAATCGAGACTGCCAAGCGTTTCGCGGGCAGCCACGATACCGGAACCATCAAGCGCCGAGAAGACGCAGTGCGGCGATGCGCTGAATGAAGAAGCGTGGTAAACGTCGAACAAACTCACAACGAAGTTTTCTTGGCCTCACCACCTCGAGGAGACCGCGATGGCCACCACCCAACAAGTCGCCGCGCCCACGCAGAAGAAGGGTTGCAGCGGAGTTGTCGTTTTCATGATTGCAAGTCTCGCCCTCGTCGTGGGCATCGTCGCCGGCGCCGGTGTGATGGTGGGCGCGATGAAGTCGGATGCCTCGATCGCTCAGAATCTCGGCATCGAGGTCGCGAGCACGCCGATCGAGCCGATCGCCGAACCTGCTGAGAAGACCACGGAGCCGGACGCCCAACCGGCTGCGAAGGCGGACTACGCCCTCCTCTATCCGATCGAGGAATCGCTCCGAGTAGAGGGAGAGCTCGATCCGGAGAAGGTGAAGCGTCAGGTCAAAGAGCGCCGATACCAGCTTCGCGAGTGCTATCAGAAAGGGATGAGTCAGGACCCCGACCTCAAAGGTGAGATGGGCCTTCAGTTTACCGTTTCGCAGAGCGGTTCGGTGCTCGCAGCGCTCGAACGCCACACGGAGTTCGGCAGCTCGAGCGTGAAGAACTGCATCGTGAACGAGATCAAGAGCTGGAAGTTTCCGGGCAAGTACTCGGCGCTCAGCGTCGTGAAGTTCGACGTCCTGATGATTCCGATTTCGAGCGCGGCCGCCGGCGCGACCGAATAGCTCAGCGCCCCTTGAGGAACTTGCGAATCGCCGCTTTGTGTTCGCGATAGGTCTTCGAGAAGTGGTGCCCCCGCGAGCCATCGCGGCGCGCGACGAAGAAGAGATACGCCCTGGCGTCTTCCGACTCATCGGGCTGGAGCGCGGCTTCGAGCGCGCCCCGCCCTGGGTTGGAGATCGGTCCGGGCGGCAGTCCCTCAATCACGTAAGTCGAGTACCGATTCAGCGGGTCTTTGCAGTAACGCGGATGAGGCACCTCCTTGTAGGTCTGCTCGCCGTACACGCAGGTCGGATCGGTCTGCAGCTTCATGTCGCGGTCGAGGCGATTGTAGAAGACTCGCGCGATAATCGGCTGCTCCGACGTGCCCGATGACTCCTTCTCGACGATGCTCGCCATCGTGACGATGGAGTGCATGTCGAACGCGTACTTCGAGCCGAGTGTTTCGATGGCGTCTGGATGCGCGGTTGAAAGCTCGGCGACCACCTCTGTGTGGCGGTCGTGGAGTTTTTGAACGATGAGGTCCGCGGGCGTCCCCTTCACAAATCGGTAGGTGTCAGGGAAGAGGTAGCCTTCGAACGACTCACCCTGAATGCCGGCTTCCTGCAGCGCTTCGGGATCGCGAGCGGCCGCGAGGAAGCTTGCTCGCGACGCAAGGCCGATTCGCTCTACCCGGTCTGCGATGTGAAAGATGGTGAATCCTTCGGGGACGGTCAGCGAGACTTCCTCGACCGCCCCGCCCTTGCGAAGTGCACGGTCCAAGTCTTCCAGGCTCAGTGGGCCCTGGAACAGGTACGCGCCCGATTTCACGTTCGGCGGAAGCTCACGATTTCGAGCCCAGAGCTGGAAGTAGAGGGGGCGCGTGACGAGGCCGTGGTCCGCCAGAATCTCTACAACTCCATCCCAGGTGGTGTTGTCAGGAATGACGAGGGTGACCGCGTCGCTCTCGTCGAGTAGCGCCGTGCTGGTCCACGCGTAGTAGTGGATGCCGAGTGCCGCCGAGCCCAGCAGTGCGCAGACCGCGACGAACGTTACGAGCGCCAGCAACAGCTGTGCTTTGAGGCTCGGCTTTTTCGACTTAGGGGCCATCGCTCAACGGTTCTCGTCGAGGTAGTTTTGCAGGATCTGGGTGGCCGCGACCTGGTCGACGACCTTCTTCCGTCGCGAGCCATAGACGTCGGCCTCGCTCAGGAGCGCCTGTGCGGCAGAAGTGGTGAGGCGTTCGTCGTATCGAACGATCTCGGGTTCGATGCCTTCTTCGGTCAGCGCTTTCTCCAGACGTTCGAGGAAACGGGCGACGTTGCGAGTGGCTCGGCCTTCGCGGCCGTCGAGCTCGAGTGGCCAACCGATGACGATGGTCGATGCGTCGCGTTCCACCACCAGTGCGACGATGGCCTCGGTGGCGGTGTCTGCGTCGAGCGTCGCGTGGGGCAGCGCGAGGCCGCCGTCTTCTGAAACCGCGATTCCGATGCGCCTTGTTCCGACGTCGACGCCGATGGACGTGTTGTTCGTTTCTTCAGCCATGGACCGGCATCTTAGGCGGGCCGGCAGCCGAGCGCTAGGCGTCTTGGCCCTACCGTTTTTCGGCGCCGAGATGCATGATGACCGTCGTCCCCCGCGAGTAGTCCGACATGTACGCGAAGCTTGCAGAATTCCTGATGCATCGCAGGCTGGCGGTGGTCTTGGCCTTCGGTGTTTTGGTCGCTGTTTGCGGGAGCTTTGTCCCGCAGTTGGGGTTCGACTTCACGCCGCAACAGATGTTCCGGTCGACCTCTGACGAGCTGGACTATCGCGAGGCCTTCGCCGAACGTTTTGGCCGCGAAGACAACGTCATCTTCATCGTATTCGAGTCGGACTCGATCTATCAGCCCGAGCTGATGGAGTATCTGCGCGACGCGACGATGGACATGCGCAAGTGGGAGGTCGTGAAGACCGCCGAGTCCGTGGCAACCGTGCGGCTGCCGCACGCCGGCGAAATGCCCGGAGTCTTGTCTACGGAGCCGATCATTGCGCAATCGGGTTCTGTCGACGCGGACCAGGTTTCGCGCCTCGAAGAGCTGGCCAAGGGCGAACCTCTCGTCGAAGGACGGCTCGTCGACAAACGAGGCGAAGTCACCGTGCTGTTGGTATGGCTGAACGCCGATTTGCAAGACGTGACCGACCTCAATGCGGCGGTCGAGCGGGTCACCAACTATCTCGAGACGTCCAAGCCGCCCCCAAACACCAAGTGGCGGCTGGGCGGGGTTCCTTATCTGCGAGCGGAGATTGTCGAGAGCCTGAAGGTGCAGCAGATGACCTTCATCCCAGGCACGGCGGTCGCGTACATGCTGATCTTGCTGCTCCTCTTTCGGCGCACCTCCGGCGTGCTGCTTCCGATGGGGGTGGTCGGAGTCGCGGCGCTCATGACCGTCGCGATGCTCGTGCTCACGGATTCGAGCATCAACATCATCAACAACGTCTTGCCGAGCCTCATTTTCATCATCGGGGTGAGCGACAGCATACACATGCTCGCCCGCGACGGTGAGGAGATGAACCTCGGGCGGACACGCGAAGAAGCGGTCAAAGAGACGGTCAAACACACGGGCGTTGCCTGCCTGCTCACCTCCACGACGACAGCCGTTGGTTTCTTCTCGTTGTTGGCCGCCGACACGGAGATTCTACAAGACTTCGGCTGGCAAGCCGGCACGGGCGTGATGTTCGCCTACGTCGCGACGATCCTCTTCTTGCCCGCAGCGCTCGTACTGCTGCGGCCCGTCCATCGTGCACCGATGTTCGGCGAATCAGGCAAGGACCCAGTCATCGAACGGGCACTTCGAGGAGTCGGAGAGCGAGTCCTCAACTGGCCAAAGACGTCGATCGTCCTCGGAATGATGTTCGCCTCGGTGTTCGCCTGGTTTGGCAGCACCGTCGAGATCGACACCGTGTTGCTCGAAGTCTACGAGCCGGGCCACCCGACCTACCAGACGACGGTGTTTCTCGAAGAGCGGCTCGGAGGAATGCTACCGATCGAGATTTCGCTCGAGAGCGACGAACCGGGCGCGTTCAAAGACCCCGAAACGTTCGCGAAGATGCGAGAGATTCAGGAGTTTGCCGCAAGCGAAGAGGTCGTGCTCTCGACGACCTCACTGGTCGACTACCACCAGGCCGCGCGAGTCGCGCTCCTCGGGAGCGAAGACGAACGCGACGTGATGCCCGACTCGCGAGCACAGATTGAGCAGATACAGGTGCTCATTGAAGGTGGACCCGACGACCAGACCGGCACGGCTCAGTTCGTGACCTCCGACTTTCAAAACGCTCGAATCCTACTCCGAGTGAGCGACGCCGGTGCCAAAGCGCAAATGGCGCTCGGAGAGCGACTCAAGGAGAGGTTGAACGAACTCTACCCGCCAGAAACGGGCGTGAGATATCGCCTCACTGGTGACGCGTACGTGGCGTCGAAGGCCCTCGACTCGTTCATCCGCGACCTCTTCTACTCCTTGCTGCTCGCCGTCGGCATCATCTTCCTGATGATGACCGCGGTGTTCCGGTCGCTCAAGATTGGGCTCGTCTCGACGATTCCAAATCTGCTCCCGCTCGTCATGACGTTCGGCTACATGGGATTCATGGGAATCAGCCTGAACACCACGACCATCATCACGTTCGCGATTTCGCTCGGACTCGCTGTCGACGACACGATTCACTTCCTCGCGCGGTTCCGAGAAGAGATGCAGACGGCACCAACGACGCGCGAGGCGCTTCTGCGCACGTACGACGGCGCCGGTCGGGCGATCATGCTCACGAGCGTGATGTTGTTGGTCGGGCTGGGAATCTTGCTCTTCAGCGACTTCATGCCGACGCGCTATTTCGGCACGCTCACTGGCATCACCATCTTTGGAGCCGTGTTCGGCGACCTTCTGCTCCTGCCGCCGCTCCTGCTCTTGATCTACGGCGACAACGACGAAGAGGTCGTGGCCGAAGTGACCTGAGCGCACTGCTAATCGGCGTACCAATGGTCGACGAAGCGTTCGGTCGGCTTGTCCCAAACCGCGTAGCTTCCGTCTTCGTCGCCACCCGGTCCCCATGCGTGCCAGATGAAGAGCCCGGCGAATTGGTCGGCGTCGTCGCCCTCGATGGTCCAAGTCTGCGCCATCGCCCGGAACGCGGCGAGCTGCGCATTGCCATCAGGCGCGCCCTTCTTCGTGTAATCCCAAGGCTTGGTGGCCGCCGACGGCATCGAAGGATAGCCAACCTCGGTCATGATGAGTCTGCGATCATGCTCCTTGGCGAACGCGAGCATCTCGGTGCGAAACCCTCGCCATCGTTCGACCATGTCGGTGATCGACTCGTCTTCTTCGCGCGCGATTTCGAAGTAGCTGGAGACGCCGATGAAATCGAGCGCGTCCCAGAATTCTGGCTTCGTGTAGTGATCCCAGTTGGCCGAATACAGCAATTGCCCGTCGTAGATTTCTCGCGTCTCTTTGATCAGTCCGCGCCAGAACTCTTCGTCGAATTCCAACGCTCCCAGCTCGGAGCCGACTGAGTAGATCTCCGCGCCGTGTGCGGCCGCGAGGCGGGCGTAGTGCAGAATGAAGTCGGTGTACTCCTGCTTCCACCGAGGAAGGTCCTCCGGGGCCATCTTCCCGCGCCACTCACCCTGATTGCGAAGCTTCACGTGAATGATCGGAAACAACATCACCTTCAGCCCCTGAGCCCTGGCGGCCGAGATGACCTCCCCTACTCTGCTGTCGGACGGCCCTTTGTCTGGGTTGGGCCGAATGGTGTTGCTGTAGATGGTTCGCTGGTCCCAAGAGACCACAACACTCACGTGCGACGCACCAGACTCTCGCACGGCGGCAAGCATTTGTTCGTAGCTGAGGCCGGGAAGCTCGGCGTAGAGCGGTAGAGCGAACCCCTGAATTACTTTCGACTCCAAGGGTTGTAACGGGATCGCGAGCAACGCCGCCGTTTCGACCGATTCGCGTGCTACGCGAACGGCATCGCTTGGCGCGTCATCGACCGCATCGCCCTTCTTCGCGGGAGCTTCCGCTTCGGGCTCCTTTGCGACGTCGGGTTCGGGCTGCGCGGTCTTGGAGGCCGAGCAGCTGAACGTGAGGACTACGAGAAAGGCGGCGAGCGCGAATTGCTTCATGGGCTACGCTCCAAACTTGTTGCGGCGCCCAGCCTCGGCGAGTGCGAGCGAGAGGATATCCTGCGCTGGACGCACTCCGTACGTGCCCTTGATGCACTCCCGTTCGGTGTACGCGGATGCGCCACCGGGAAGACATGTCTTTGACCACAGCATGGTGGGGATTGGGTGCCAGCTATGCTCGGCGAGCAGGCATGGAGTGCAGTGGTCGCCAGTGACCACGACCACGTCGAAATCGAGCTCGAGCGCACGAGCGAAGAGCGGGTCGCACTCCTCGAGCACGCCGACCTTCTTGTCCCAGTCGCCCTTGTGAGCCCACGAGTCGGTCTCTTTGATGTGCAGGTAGAAGAAGTCGTAGTCGTCGAAGTGCTTCTCGAGCGTTGCGACCTCGTCAGCGTGCTCCATCGAGCCGACCTCGAGCGTGTCCATGCCCACGAGCGAGGCGATTCCGCGGTACATCGGGTACGTCGCGATCGCCGCGCATCGAATGCCGTAGAGCTCCTCGAGCGAAGGCACATCAGGCGGCGTGCCGATACCTCGCATGAGCACGGTGTTGGCCTGCGGCTCGTCTTCGAGCACCTCGGTAGCCTGGCGCACCACATCGTTCACGAGCGCCGCAGCCTTCTCGCCGTCTGGCGTGAGCGCCTCGATGGTTTTCACGGGCAGACCAGATTTCTGTGGGTCGCCGTCCGTGAGCGGGCCGGCGAGCCCTTCGCCGCGAATGATCAGCGCGAACCGGTGTTGCTTGCCCGGCACCACGAACACTTCGTAACCGTCGAGCTTGATTTCACGGCTCAGGATGGCGCAGACGCGCGCACTCTCTTCGGTGGCGATCGAGTTGGCGCGTCGGTCTGAAACCACCCGCTGACCGTTCGCCATCTCAGTCGTCGCGTAGTTTCCGCGCATGGCGAGGTCGCCCGCGCGAAGGGTGAATCCCGAGACGGGTTCTCCGTTCTGGAGAATCTTCTCGGCCCCAAGCACCTCGACGACGCCTCGCGGCAGATCGAGGTCTTCTGCGGGGTATCCGAAGATCGACATGTGTCCCGGGCCGCTTCCCGGAGTCACTCCCGCAGAACCAGGCTGAAGACCGGCGCAGGCGGCCTTTTGGGCGAATGCATCGAGATTCGGGATGTTCGCCAGTTCGAGCTCGGTCTTGCCCGATTCCGGGTGCGGAAGGCCACCGACTCCGTCGAAGACCCAGAACAGGATCTTCGAGCCATTGTTGAACTGGAGGTCTTTGAGGAGGTCTAGACGAGACATGTGCGTTCCGAGGCTCGAGGGTACGAGCCGGTTCTAATGGAGCGCGCGTGCGGTTGCAACGGGGACTGATTCAGAAGTTCGAGTCGCTTGCGTTGGGCGACAGACGGTTGTCGAGAATCGCGTCGAGGCGCTCGAGCTTGTACTTGGCTTGCTTGTGGTCGGGGTCGACCTCGAGCACGCGAAGCACGGCGTCTTTCGCCTCTTTCCATTGCTGACGACGTTCGGCGAGTTCGGCCTGCTTCATGAACAGTGGAATCGCGTGCGAGAGCTTGTACTCCGGCATGATTCGCTTGCGGTACGCGTGGCGCGTTTCGCGGTTCGAGAGCACCTGGTACGCCGAGTCGATGCGGTCCCGAATCTCGCGGACGCGCGTGTGGACTTCTTCTTCGAGTTTCTGCGGCACCGCTTCGGGGTCGAACTGCTGTTTGAGTTCCTCAAAAGCCTTCTCCACGACCGAGGTATAGCTCGACCAGTGGACGTTGAGGACTTCGAAGTAGCTCGCCTTGTGAACCGAGAGGTACTTCACGGTGACGTTCTCTCGGTAGCGCTCGCGAACCACCGTCTGGTGGAGCGAGGTGTCGTATCGGAGCAAGCCCATGCGGTGCAGGCCATGCAGCACGGCAAAGGTGTCCGCGTGAGAGAGCGCCGATTCCGTGATGACCTCTTTGAGGCGGCGCCGGCCGGTCACGACTTCGTTGATCAGCGCTGCGTGCGCGTCGTCGGTGATCGCGCGATCGACGCGGTCTTTCTCTTCGGCGATGAGCTCCGGATAGCTCTCCAGATGGTCCTGAATAAGGGCTTCGCGGTCGGCCTTGGAGCGGGTACGAAGGCCCTCGAACAAGCGTCGAAAGAGGACTCGTTCCGACGAGACGTGTACGCGGAGCGGCGGCGTCGGGAGGAAGCCCGCCGGGAGCGAACTCGACTCATAAATCGAAATGGTTCCCGAGTCCCAGTCGAGCAATTCGCGCATGAGGAACGTGAGACGTCCCGCGATGGCGTTTCGGATTCGCTCCGGGTCGAGGATGTCGAGGTCGAGGAGCGAGCGCTCGAAGGTGCTGCCCTGTTCGTCGGCGTGGGCAGCGGCCATCGAGAGCTGCTGCTTCGTGATGCGGTCGGCCCGATGAAGCATGAGGCCAAGCTCGAAGTCTGCGACGCGCGGACGTAGTCCGATCTGAACCGTCAATCCGCCGTCGAAGTGAATCTGGCGTTTCTCTTCGTCGCCCTTCCACTCGAGGATGCCGGTGAAGCCGTCTTGCGAAAGCTGCAGCATGATGTCGTGGATTCGTTCGCCGGACAGCTCCTCGACTCGCGACGGCTCCGACTTTGGCTCGACCCACACAATCTCGGGGCCGTAGAACTCCCGCGTCTTTTCGACCGTTCGGCCGAGGACGTGCGACGACGAGGCCAGAACTTTGGCGTCTGGGTCGGTCAGGTCGATCGTGCGACGAGTGCGTTCGCGTTTGGAGAACCCGCTGAACGTGTCGCTCGGGCGGAGGCGGCTGCCCGGCATCGATTTCACCGTGCCGCTGCCGGGCCGATTCGCGAGCGGGGTGGGAGTCTCGATGCGCCGCCGCTTCGGCTTTTGACGCCCGATCGTGACGGACTGTGAAGACGACGGACCGCCCGAGATATGCTCTCGGTACTCCTCGTAGATCTTGTCGAGGGCGATGCGGTCTTCCTTGGAGATTTTGCTCACTTCGACGGCCGTACCGCGGTCCGAGACATGGACGACTCGGCCTTCGGTTTGGATGTGAAGATGGAGCGAGGGGAAGTGCAACGCGACGGTGACGACATCGTTGAGCACTGCGGGTTCTTCGAGGTTCTCGAAGACGACGGCCCCTACGTGGAGCGCCTGGTGGAGCAGTCGGGCAATCTCCTTGTCCGACTCGGCCGTCATCTCGAAGACGGCGACCGATCTGGGCTCCGAGAGGGCTCTGGGCCCTGCCGTCGCGGAACTGCTTCGTTCGAAGTTCCCGACGACGCCCGCAAGTGCGGACGCGAGCTGTTCGGGCTCGACCTCTGAGAACTCGCGACGAATCATCGTCACGAGCTTCTCCTGAAGCGTATCTTTGTCGGTTTTGTCGCTCATCTCAGCACACTGCGGGCGGCCTTCCGATCTCTATCGTTTCAGCGGCACAGAATGGTGTCAACAGGGTTCACTGTGTCTCCGGATCACCCGCTTGTCGTGTCTCCTCGGGTGGATCTGGCAATTCTGTTTCTGCGGAGTCGGAAGCCTCATCCTGGTCGTCTACGTCGTCTACGTCGTCTACGTCGTCTTCATCAGCATCTTCGTGCTGTTCGACATCCGGTTCGTCATCTTCATCGGACCGAT
>CAYLMO010000005.1:89078-100919 GCA_964384605.1 uncultured Bradymonadales bacterium
TCATCAGCATCTTCGTGCTGTTCGACATCCGGTTCGTCATCTTCATCGGACCGATCATCATCCGACTCAAGTTCGGGCTCCGATTCTTCTGGCTCCGAGCTGGATTCTTCGGGCATGCGCTCGGGCGGATCGTCCTCGTCGAAGTCCGGGCCGGGTTCGTCTTCCGGCACGCCGAAGTCCCCGGTGAAGAATGGAGACGTCCGATATGCGTGGATGATGTCGGGCAGCAGCACCTTCACGACGCCGGCAATTGGGATTGCGAGCAATACGCCCATCAGGCCGAGCACCTCGCCGCCCAAGAGCAGGACGATGATGACCACCACCGGCGACAGGCCCACCGCCTCGCCGACGATCTTGGGCGTGATGACGTAGCCTTCGAGCAACTGGACCACCACAAACACGACGATGACACCCACGAGCGGCCCAAAGCCCGCAAAATCGATGAGTACGAGAAGCACCGACAGCACGATACCAATCGCCATCCCGAAGTAAGGGATGATGTTGAGCAGTCCGGTCAGTAGCCCAACCGCAACGCCAGATGTCGTACCTAGCCCCGAGAACCCAAAGACCGCGCCGAGCCCAATGGCGTAGAGGCCGGCGAGGATGAGCGCGACGTTGATCTGCCCGCGGAACCACGCGCCGACCACGCTGTCCATCTTCACGATTCGGTCGAGAATCAGGTCGCGGCGTGACTCCGGGATGAAGTCGATGCACGCGACCCTCATCTTGTCGAAATCACGAAGGAAATAGAACGTGAAGATCGGGATCATGACGAGGTTCAAGATGCTCGCGACCACCGCGCCGGTCTGTGAAAGCAACCCGCCCGCGAAACCCGTCACCTGCTTCGCGACGCTTGGGATCTGTGCTTCGATCTGGCCACGATACTCGGCGACAGCCTCATCGATGGTCGGTGGCAGCTGATACCCGAGCGTGTTCTCCACCCAGGGAATCGCGGAGTTTTCGATCAGCGAAACGATCTGCGGGAACTTGTCGATGACCTTCGACAGAGACGTCGCAAACGTCGGGTAAAGGACCAGCACGAAGAGCGCCAAACCGGCGCCACCCAGCAAAATGAAGATGATGATCGCGACCGTTCGGTCGATCCCGCGCTCTTCGAACCAGTCGATCGTCGGATCGAGCAGATACGCGAGCAGCAACGAGACCAACAACGGCAAGAGAACCGATCCCACCGTCTGCAGGCAGAGGAAAATGCCGTACAGAATCGCGCCAAAAAACGCGACCTTCGCCAGCAGGTAGGGGTAGCGGTAGTAGTAGAACCACATCTGAGCCGCGTCGAGATCGTCGGGCTCGTTTGGGGCCGTTTTCGACTGATGCTCTTCGGTCACGGTGGCTCCGTGTCGTTCTAGGGCGAGAGCTTGCGAACTCGAAGCACCACACTATCGGTCTTCGCAGGCGCAGCGACGAGTTCAAACCCCTCGTACACTTCGTTCTGAAGCTCGGTTGCGATTCGCTTTACTGTGTCCTTAGATTCGCTCGTTTTGGCGTTTAGCGCCACCGCAATGATTCCCTCAGCCAGCCATGACACGGCGACATCGTCGACACCCTGGCGCGCGGCAAGGCGATCGTGAAGCGTTCGCCAAATCGCGAGGTCAGGCACGCCTTCGAAGATGATTGGCGTCTCTTTCAGCGCGACCCCGACAGGCCCCACCTTTCGAGCGAGCGTCGCGCTGACGAGCCCGGCCAACGTGCTGGCAGCGTCGAGTGTCGCCGCGTCGGCAGCCGTCACTTCGTCGCCCGTCGCCATTCGCTGCACGTCGTACTCTTGGCGCACCGACGCACCATCGGCGCTGGGTTCGACCAGACGAGCTCGAATGGAGACACGGATCGCCGCCTCTCCCACTGGAGCGACATTGAGCTTCTCGCGCCGCACTTCTCCCACCAGCGCGTTGTCCGCGCCGAAGAGTTCGGCGAGTGCTGCGGCATTTGCATCGGTGAGGTTGGGCCGGCGGTAGATACGACTCACACGCTCGAGGCCTTTGGGCTCAAACGTTGCGCCCTGAGCGCGCACGGCCGCATCGGTCGCGGTCCACTCGGGGGCGCTACTCGACGCCCACCAGAACGACTCGGTCGTGCTGCCGTCGTCAGCGACCGCCACTTCGGTCAGCAAAATGAGGGTACTTTCCTGCGCGGTCGCGAGTGGTGCGTACGCGACGAGCGCGAGAAACGAAGCGATGAAGAGGAGTTTTTGAAACACGTGCCATCCTGGCGTGAAGGTCTCGCCGACAAGGATGCCGTCGACGAGCCATACACGCAAGAATTGCTACTCCCACTCGATGGTCGCCGGGGGCTTACTCGAAACGTCGTAGACCACCCGATTGATGCCGCGCACCTGATTGATGATCCGATCGCTGACGCGACCCAGGAAATCCATGGGCAGGTGGGAACGGTCGGCCGTCATGCCATCGCGCGATGTGACCGCTCGTAGCGCGATGACCTGATCGTAGGTTCGAGCGTCGCCCATCACGCCGACGGTCTTCACCGGCAAGAGCACGGCGAACGCCTGCCACACATCGTGGTAGTGATTTTCTTCGCGCAACATCGAGATGAAGATGTGGTCGGCCGCGCGAACGAGGCGAAGCCGCTCTTCCGTGATGTCGCCCAAGATTCGTACGGCGAGACCAGGTCCGGGGAACGGGTGGCGGTCGACCATGTCGGCCGGCAGGCCGAGCGCTCGGCCGAGAACACGAACTTCGTCTTTGAAGAGTTCGCGAAGCGGCTCGATGAGCTCGAACCCGAGGTCTTCCGGGAGTCCGCCCACGTTGTGGTGCGACTTGATCGTAGCCGACGGACCACGAACGCTCACCGACTCGATGACGTCGGGATAGAGCGTGCCCTGGGCGAGGTACTTAGCGTTGGGGATGTCCTTCGCCACTTCTTCGAACACCCGGATGAACGTCACGCCGATCTTCTTTCGCTTCTCTTCCGGGTCGGTGACGCCGGCGAGCTCGCCGAGGAACTGCTCACGTGCGTCGACGACCCGCAGGTCCACGCCGAAGTGGTCCTCGAAGATCGAGCGCACGCGGTCGACCTCTTGGTGGCGAAGCAGGCCGTTGTCGACGAACACGCAGGTCAGCTGGTCGCCGATGGCGCGGTGAAGGAGCGCAGCGACGACCGACGAATCGACGCCGCCCGAGAGGCCGCAGATCACGCGGTCGTCCCCTACCCTCTCGCGGATGGCCTCGACTTCGCGCTCGATGAAGTCAGTCATGTTCCAGTCGTTCTTGGCTCCGACGACCTTGAACACGAAGCCTTCGAGCATGCGCTCGCCGTCGGTCGTGTGCGTGACCTCGGGGTGAAACTGCACGCCAAAGAACGGTTTCTCGGTGTGGGCAATCGCGGCGAGCGCGCCGTTTTCCGTCGAAGCCACGATCTCGAAGCCTTCGGGCATTTTGGTGACCGAGTCGCCGTGGCTCATCCACACGGTGGTCTGTTCGCCTTTGGAGAAGCCGTCGAGGAGCCCGCGCGGGTCGTCGACCGTGATGGTCGTGCGGCCATACTCACGCGTGTCTGCGGGCTCGACGGCACCGCCGAACGCGTCGGCCATGAGCTGCATGCCGTAGCAGATACCGAGCACAGGCACGCCCATGTCGAGAAGGCCGCCGTGCAGGATGGGGGCGCCTTCGACGCCCACCGAGCTGGGTCCGCCACTCAGGATGATGCCCATCGCGGGCGACTCACCGGAAGCCACGACGTCCGCAAGCCGGTCGTCGTTGCACGGCCAGACTTCGGAGTAGACTCCGAGCTCGCGGATGCGGCGGGCAATCAGCAGCGTGTACTGGCTGCCGTAGTCGAGGATGAGAATGCCGCGGGACAGTTCGGACATGATAAGGCCGTGTCGTTTGGGTGATTACGCCGATTTGTAGTTCGGAGCTTCCTGCGTGACGATCACGTCGTGCACGTGGCTTTCGCGAAGGCCCGCGGAGGTGATTCGGACAAATTCGGCCTTCGTACGAAGGTCATCGATTGTCGCGCACCCGCAGTAACCCATGCCGCTGCGCAGTCCGCCGACCATCTGGAAGATGTTTGCGGCGAGCGCCCCGCGATAAGGAACGCGACCCTCGATTCCCTCCGGGACGAGCTTGTCGGTCGAGCTGCTTTCCTGGAAGTAGCGGTCCGACGAACCTCGGCGCATGGCGCCGATCGAGCCCATGCCGCGGTAGTTCTTGTACGTTCGTCCCTGGTACAACACGACCTCGCCCGGCGCCTCGTCGGTGCCGGCGAAGAGTGAGCCAATCATGACCGTGTTGGCTCCGGCCGCGATCGCTTTCACGATGTCGCCCGAGTACTTGATGCCGCCGTCCGCAATGACGGGCACGCCGGCTTTCGATGCGACCGCGACGCAGTCCATGATGGCCGTCAGCTGTGGCACACCGACACCGGCGACGACTCGCGTCGTGCAGATGGAGCCGGGGCCGATGCCGACTTTGACCGCGTTGACGCCCACTTCGATGAGCGCTTCGGTCGCGGCGGCGGTCGCGATGTTGCCCGCTACGATCTGAAGGTCCGGGTAACGCTCGCGAATCAAGCGGACCGAATCGATGACGCCGCGCGAGTGTCCGTGCGCCGTGTCGAGCACGAGAACGTCGACCCCGGCGGCAACGAGCGCTTCTGCTCGTTCGTCGCGATCGCCCCCTACCCCGCACGCTGCCGCGACGAGAAGTCGTTCGCCGCTATCCTTGGCGGCGTTCGGATTCTGCTCGCGCTTCTCGATGTCCTTGATCGTCACCAGGCCCTGAAGTTCGCCGCTCTCGTCGATGACGATGAGCTTTTCGATGCGGTTCTTGTGCATCAGGCGCTTGGCGTCGTCGTGGGAGGTCGCTTCGGTCGCCGTGATGAGGTCTTTCGTCATCAGGTTGGCGACCGTCTGGCCCATGTCCTGAGCGAAGCGCACGTCTCGGTTCGTCAGGATTCCCACCGGGCGCTTGCCCTCGACCACCGGAAGTCCGCTGATGTTGTGGTACTCCATCAGTTCGAGCGCTTCGGCGAGCGGTTGGTCGGCGCGCACGGTGATGGGGTCGAGGATGAGGCCCGACTCGGCCTTCTTCACCTTGAGCACCTCGGTGGCCTGATCTTCGACCGTGAGGTTCTTGTGGATCACGCCAATGCCGCCCTCACGTGCCATGCGGATCGCCGTATTGGCCTCGGTGACCGAGTCCATGGCCGCCGACATGAGCGGAATGTTGAGCGAAATGTCGGTCGTCAACTTGGTCGCAAGCTCGACGTCCGACGGAAGGACGTGGCTCTCTGCCGGCACCAGCAGGACGTCGTCGAATGTCAGGGCTTCTCGAATTTCGCGGTGGCTCATGGCTGCTCCCGTGGGGCGCGGTGTGCGATGAAACAGCGGCCGCGCCGAAAAATTTCGGGCGGCCGGTTTCGGCGAACCTATAGCAAACTGCCGGACGAGCGTCGAGCGTTGCGCACATCCGACGATGCACGCTACGGGCGGCGTCTGCTATCGTCCGACTTCATCCTTCGACGAGGAATGGTGATGAACACACTCAAGCTACTGATGGCTTTTGCGCTGATACTCGCTGCCTGTTCCGGCGCCCCCGAGAAGAACGATCGCAACCCGACCGACTCTACGCCGGACCAATCGAACGCCGCGGACGACGGCGAACCCAAGGCGTTCGTCGTCCAAGACGGCGAAGTGCGGCTAGGCGATGGCGCCGAACAATCGAAGGACCTCTCCCAAGACGAACAAGATTGTGAGGCCGGCGACTACGTGGCGTGTGGGCGCGCAGGTACGACCTATCGCGTTCCTCCGGAAGGGACCGACCCCAACTACCCTCGAGCGCGAGAGCTCTATTCGATCGCGTGCGAGGGCAACGTCTCGTGGTCGTGCGTCACGCTCGGTTTCATGTGGGAAATGGGCTACGGCTCCGACCCTTCGCTGACCGAAGCGATCCCGCTCTACCGAAAAGGCTGCAAGCTGGGCTCTGCGATCGGGTGCACGAATCTGGCGACACTCTACGAAACTGGACGCGGGCTGGAGCAGGACTACGAACGTGCGCTCGAACTCTACGAGGGCTCGTGCGCGAAGGCGGACTACCCGGCTTGTTCCGGGGCTGGGCGACTGCTCCGACAAGGTCAGGGGGTCGCGCAGGACTACGCAAAAGCGCGCGACTATCTCGAGAAAGGCTGCATGGGCGGTGATGCTCGCGGATGCCACGGGTTGGGCTACATGCTCAGCAACGGGCTTGGTATGCCGGTCGACAACGAGCGCGCGGCGAAGCTCTACGGCTTCGCGTGCGACGCCGGATATGCGCGCGGCTGCACGGGCATCGGGTACCTCTACGACGCTGGCCTCGGGGTGATGCGCGACCAAAAGCTGGCCGCGAAGCTCTACGAGAAAGGATGCGACGGCGACAGCTTGATCGGCTGCGCCAACCTCGCCCTGCTCTACGAAAATGGTTACGGGGTCGCAAAGGACGGCGCGAAGGCTCGTTCGCTCAACCAGAAGGCCTGCGACGGTGGCGACGCCCCGGCATGTACGTCACTCGCTCGGCTCTTCCGCAAAGGGATCGGCGGCGACCCAGACTACGCGAGCAGCAAAAAGTACTACGAACTGGCCTGCAACGACGAAGACCTCGCCGGGTGCAACGGACTTGCGTACCTGTATCAGGAAGGGATGGGCGTGAAGCGCGACTACAAGCGCGCCGCCGAGCTCTACTCGAGCACCTGCGCAAAGCGCGACCCGAAAGGGTGCAACAACCTCGGCTATTTCTACGACATGGGCCGCGGTGTGCCGATCGACCAGGCCAAGGCGCGGGTGCTCTACAAGAGCGCTTGTGAGGGGAACGAGGCGTCGGC
The DNA here is from genome assembly GCA_964384605.1 of uncultured Bradymonadales bacterium. GTDB lineage: Bacteria > Myxococcota_A > Bradymonadia > Bradymonadales > Bradymonadaceae > CAYLMO01. The sequence continues at coordinate 95,910 of CAYLMO010000005.1, forward strand.
GTGCAACAACCTGGGCTGGCTGCTGCACCAGGGCCTCGGCGGTGCAAAAGACATCGAGGGGGCTCGGGCGTACTACAAGCTCGGCTGCAGCGGTGGAAACTCTACCGCGTGCGTCAATCTCGACTCGCTGCCCGAGCCGGCCCTCTGACGTTTCGCCTTATCGCGGCTGGAGCGCGACTTCGATCTGAGCGCCTTCGCCACGGTCGAGCGTGAGCGAGCTGCTTCCGTGCCAAACGTCGAATCCATCGACCTCGGCGGTCACGTCGAATACGTACGTTCCGGCCGGGTATCCCGAAAGCTCGGCAACCCCTTCGTCGCACGCGAACGTCTCGCGGCTGACCTCGTAGTCGAGCTTGTCGAACACGACGATTTCGACCGAGTCGACGTCGTTGGCGCCGCAAACACGACCGTTGGAGAACGTCCAAAACAGGTCCACATCGGCTGGACGTGCGGTCAACTCGACGTCGCCGAGATCATTCGTACGGTCGCCGCGGACCTTCGCTTCGAAGGTCGGGTTCCAAAATGTTCGCCGATTGCGCCCGTCGAGCCCAAAGATGCTGACCTCGTAAGTCCCGGGCATCAAACCGTCGACGATTCCGGCCCGGTCACCGCATGGGAAGGTCTCGATGACGCGTTCGGGGCCTTCGAGTTGAACCGAGATGGTATCGACCTCCGCTGAGGCACAACCGCGCGGTCGAACTTCCCACTCGAGCTCCAACGAACCGGTACCGAGCGGCTCAACATCGCCGCCGCACGCGGTTCCAAGGGCGAACAAACCAATGACTGCACTCTTCTTGAGCATGTGGTCCTCCATGAACGAAGCCGCGGATGTGCGACCTTGTCCTACACTAACGGTGCATGGAGGAGCGTCAAAAAATCTGGGGTCGAGCGTGGGTCAGCTCGCAAGTTCTTCGTCTTCGGCGCGGGCCGTGAAATCTTCCCATTCCTGGGACCGCACCGAGTACTCACGCGCGTAGGGATGCTGAATGCGGTGTTCGCGGAAGGCACGCTTTACGCGCTCGGTGACGTCGGTGACGAACGCAGTCTCGTAGCGGACGTCGATGACGTACGCCTTGCACTGGATGAGCGTGCAGAACGCCGGTCCTTCGACCTGTTCCTTCACGACCATGGCGACCGGCTTCTTCAGGAAGACGAACTTCGAGGTGATGGCGGCTTCGTAGACGATGCGTTTGGCGAGCGAGAAGTCTTCGGTGACCGCGATGTAGAACTTCATCACGACCATCATGTCGAGCGCGCCCGAGTTGCCTGACGAAACGGCCTCGGTCAGGAACTTGTTGTTCGGGATCGATACTTCGTTGTCATCGAGCGTGACGATTCGAACACTCCTCAGGCCAATCTCTTTCACCTCGCCGTAGGTGTCCTGGAACTGGACGCGGTCGCCCACCTGGAATGGTTGGTCGATGAGGATGAGGATACCCGCCATGATCGACGAGGCGGTGTCTTTGAGGGCGAAGCCCGTAGCGAGCGCAACCGTTCCGCCCAAGCCGATGAGCGCGTTCTCGTGACCTTCGATGAAGGTGATGACCACGATGTAGCCGCCGAGGAGGAAGATGCCGATGCGTGTGAAGCTGGACACCTTCTTCATGAAGAGGCGACGACGCGCGTTGCCCTCCCCTAGCCGGTCGAAAAACGCGATGGCGAATCGGTTGACCAGATAGGCCACCACAATCACGCCGATCGATTTGACGATCTTCCACCAGTCGACGACGTCGAGCACCTCGGCGATTTGCTCGGCCTCGGGGGCAGCTTGCGCCAGGAGAAACGGTATGTCGGTAGAGAAGATCATGAGTACAGGAAGTTCGATTTCGCGAGACTGCGCAGGACCTGGCGGAAGTAGACGGGGCGCAGGTAGACGCGGCCAGTCTCTTCGTCTCGGTCCACGATTTCACGCTCGACGAAGAGGTTGAGCGCGAGCATGCAGAAGCCTTGCTCGAGGTTGACGATATCGGCGACTTCGAGCGGATCGAGGCTGCCGTGTTGGGTGATTGCAGTGAGGACGAACCAATGGCTGTCCGAGAGTCCGGCGAAGACATCTTCTTTCGGCCGTCGGAACAGACTCACGGCGACTGCCTTCTCGGAGCTTGGGTCGGAGCGCAACGACCGAAGCCAGTACGCCATTGCGACGCGGGGATTCCCGCGGCTGAACTCGGTCAGATACCGGAAGTAACCTGCCGCGGTCTTCACGACCTCACTCAGATAGTCGACCTGTTCGTTGCCGTCGCCCGTGATGACCATCTCGTTGAACGACACGGAGAATCCGGTCTGCTCGACCCGGCGCTCGATGAGCTCCTGAATCTTCGCTTCGCTCCACGCGCCGATGGTCCGGACCGATCCGAAGTAGGCCTCACGCGGCCGCACGCGATTCACGTACGACCAAGCGAACGAATTGAAAGAGATGATGTAGAAGTGCTTGTCGTCGGTCAGATTGATGATGTCGAGGAGCGTGTCGAGCCCTTCGAAACCGCCAATCTTTCGGAAGACGACGTTGTGGCAATCGTCGAGGAGCACGATGCGCGAATCGAGGCTACGAATCTTGTCGATCAAGGCCTCTTTCGTGTGCTCGACTTCTTCCAGATCGAACAGCTCGGAGACCAGAGCGAGCACGTCTTTTCGGCGATTTCGCTTACGACGAACGGCGCTGGTGATGATGGGGAGTTCGACCTCTGCTGCCTCGGCGAGCTCTTTCGCTACCCGCAGCATCAGCGACGTCTTGCCGATTCCGGTCTCGCCAACGAACGCGATGGAGCCCTGGCGCCGCTTGTCGAGCCACACGCCGACTTGCGCCATCACGTGGGTGATTTCTTCCTCGGGCAGAAGCTCAATGGCCTCTTCGAGAACCACGTCTTGCTGGAAAATGGCCTCGAACTCGGCGGGCAGAGCCGCAAACGCGGGGTCTTCCTCTTCGACGCCCTCTCGGTCGCGCGCTTGGTACTCGATCTTCTTTCGGAACGCGAAGTTGCTGACGCGTTTGAAGACATCCGTGTCGATCAGGTAGTGGCGCGCCAGCTCGGCGCCCTCGACCGCGAGGACGTAGATCGAGGCAAGGCCAATGACCAACACCCCGAGGATGCCCTCTTTTCGCTGCGCGACGAAGTTCGTGACGACCTCGGGCAGACGGTCCTTTGCCTCTTTCTCGAACAGCGCCGCGATGTCGTCGCGCCAGGTGCTGAGCACCCAGTAGACGATGACCGCGAAACCCCAGGTCGCGACGAAGTCTACGATGTTCGAGATCACGGAGGTACCCGTGACCATGCGGACCAAGTCCGGAACGTATGCGGTCAGCAGCCAGAAGATGGAGATGACCCGCGCGCTCCGGACGAGCTTCTTGCCGCGTACCAGGCCCACACCGATGAAATCGGCGACCGCTTTGGCTTCGGTTTCGTCCAGCGCTTCGAATGCCTCGGCCGACGGCATCTGCTGCTGCCGCCGGTGCCATCTAGGCAGAACGAGCGTGCGGACCGTTTCGACCGCCACGACGTACGTGAACAATGCGTCGACGAGCCACCGCACCACCATGAACTCGCCGAGCGTCGGCGTGATCGCGCCGAGCACATACACCGCAGCGAAGTACTTCACCGTCGGGCGCGTCAGCCCACGCAGTACTTCCGCCAGCTTGACGACGAACGTCGGGTGCCGTCGGAAGTACCGACGTGCCATGAAGATTTCGACGAGGCGATGGATGATCCATGGGATCCATCGCGGCAGGAAGAACAACATCGCAGCCGCGACCAATAGCCGGAACAGAAGCCCCAGGATCCACGCCCAGAGCTCGGGATTCCCGAGGTTGTTCAGGTGACCGAGCCCCTGATCCAGTCGGTGCATCGCACCTTCGTAGATCTTGCGAACTCCGTCGCGCACGCCGTCGCGGGCATCCTGCAGATTGTCGTTGTCGCTGATCCGGAAGAACTCGTCGCGCGCATCTTCCGAGACACGCGGCAACAGTTCGTCGATCGTCTTGTTGAAGAAGAGGAGCTGCTCTTCGAACGCGTCGACCTCGGCCTGCAGCGCGCTCTCGAGCTCCTTCGCTTGTTTGAGTTCTTTCTGAGCCAGATCCAGCTCGGCCTCGGCGAGCGCGACGCGCCGCTTGAACAGCTGGGAGTCGGGTTCGGTCCCCTGTTTCGTGAGGCCTTTCTCGCCTTCGAGCGCTTCCTTGGCCGATTCGACAGCTTCGACCCGTTTCTCGGCAAGGTCCCGCGCGTCGCCGAGTTTGCCCAAGGCGTCGTAGTACCGAGGACGAAGGCGTCGTCGTTCTGAAACTGCGTTCTGGAGCGCCGGGTCGCCCCACTTCTCGGATTGCGCCGTGGTCGGGTCGACCGGCAGCTCGTCGAGTTTCTCGAGGATCGACGCCTTGGTGGCGGAGAACTCCTGCGCGTTGGTGCGCGTCGCTTCGCTGAGCGACTCGATCCGTTCATTGTGGCCGCGCGTAATCTCGAGCGAACGTTCCGCCACTTCTCGTTCGCGCGCCGCCAGGCGCTTCAGCGTCGCGTCGCGTTCTGCCGCCTCGCGAGCCTTTGCTCGCTCCAGCGCCCGCATGGCTTCTGCTTCTTCCTGTTCCGCTTCACGCCGTCGAACCTGATCTTGGTCGTCTGCGACGGTCGGCGGTTGGACCTGCGCGTCGAGCTCCCTCAGAAGTTCGAGCATCGCTTGAAGTCGCCCTTGCTCCTTGGCGAGCGACGCGCTCTGCGCGGCGTTGCGAACCACACTGATTCGGTGCGAGGCGACGTCCGCGAGAATGATGGAGCGGGCGTTCATCGGCAGCCCGGTATTCTCGACCTGCGCCTGAAGCGTAGCGATTGCTGATTCGTGTGTGCCCGACTCTCCGTTGAGCCGCGTAAGTGCGGCATCAACCGCGGCGAGCTCGGTCGCGGCCTTCTCGAGATAGGCTTCGATGGCGGGAGCGTTGTCGGAAATGTCGCTGTCGACACCGTGACGCTCCATCAGCACTTTGGCGATGGCAGCCGGATCGGCTGCATCTGTCGCGTTGGCCGG
>CAYLMO010000005.1:100929-179440 GCA_964384605.1 uncultured Bradymonadales bacterium
GGTGGTCGCCTCGGATTCTGCCGAATCTGGGCGGTCGACTTCGGGCGGTGCCTCGTCTACGGTGCTCTGAGCGTGAACGTCGCCGGTAGCAAGCACCAGCAACGCACCAAACAGTGCGGCGATCCACCGAATTGCATTATGACGTGAGGATGGGTTCACGGTGCGATTAAACACCAAATCCACAAAAACACAACTACTCGTCCTGATCCTCGTGGTGGTTTGCGGCTGCGCGCAGACCAAGCCGAAGCATCTCTGGACCGACGAGGCACTCGCTGCCGAGGCGCTCCACGGCCGCGGTGAACTCGAAGCTGCGGACGACGAGTACGAGCGTCTCTTGGAGTCCGCGCCCGACCAGAATCGGGCCCGGTGGCTGCGGCACAACCGCGCCGAACTGGCCCTGGAACAAGGCCGAGCTGACGACGCGATCGAAGAGTTTCGTGAGCTTCGCGACGACGGCACGATCGACCTCTGGGGCGCGAACTCCGCCTGGAAACTGGCCGAACTAGAAGCCGACCCAGACCAAAAGCAGGAAGCCCTCTGGCAAATCGTGACGCGCTATCCCGACGAAGTGGCCGCTGAGCGGGCAATCGAAGTCCTCGAGCGCGATGCCCGAGACAAGAATTCGTTGAAATCGTTCATCGAGCCCGCATCCGCCGCGGTCGACGAGGTCGAAGGTACGATGATCGCCGACTTCCTCATGTTCCGACTCGCGCTTGCACACGAAGATGCCGGCTCTGACGCGGATGCACTGTCCACTTTTGCCGACCTCTTCCGAGCCTACCCCGACGATTCTCTCGCCGACGACGCGCTGTGGGAGATGGCCCGAATTCACCGGAAACGACAGTCCTGGGAGCCCGCGATCCGACTTCTCGAGAAGATCGCCACCGATGTCGAGGCGAGCTGGTTCGTCGGGTCCTACGCATCGGAGTGGGTCGACGACTCGATCTTGTTGCTCGCCGAGATTCACCTGCTCTTTCTCGAGGACCACGTCGAGGCCATCCGTTGGTACGACTACTACGTCGACCAGTATCCAGACGGTTTCAAAGCGGACGATGCGGCATGGGGAGCGGTCGAAGCACGTCGAGTGGGTGGTGACGAAGCCGGTCACTTCTCGGCCATGCGCGCGTTTCTCGACGAGTACCCGACGAGCAAGTGGGCACGCGTCGCCCGCGCGCGCCTCGGCGTGAGGAGCGACGATGATTCGCGTTGAGAACGTAACCAAACTTCACGAGGGGCGCCCTGTCCTCTCCAATGTGACGCTCGAAGTTCCGGAAGGGACCAATCTCGGGCTGATTGGTCCGGGCGGCTCGGGGAAGTCGCTGTTGCTCAAGATCATCTGCGGGTTGGTCGAGCCAGACGCCGGGGCCGTGTACATCGGCGAGACCCACGTTCAGTCGCTCGACGAGACCGAGCTTGCGAAGCTCAGGTTCGACATCGGCATGCTCTTCCAGAACTATGCCCTCTTCGATTTCATGAACGTCGCAGACAACATCGCGTTTCCGCTGCGCCAGGCGGGCGAGCTCGACGAAGAGACCATTCAAGCAAAGGTTCAAGAGCAGCTCGATTCGGTTGGCCTCCCGAATATCGGTCACAACTACGCAAACGAGCTGTCGGGCGGCATGAAGAAGCGGGTGAGCTTTGCCCGAGCGGTCGTTCCGGAACCCCCCATCGTGTTTTACGACGACCCCACCGCGGGTCTCGACCCCGTCACGAGCTCCAAGATTTTCCTCATGCTGCAAGCGATGAAAGAGGAACGCGGCGTGACGTCCATCACGATCAGTCACGACATCGGCGGCATTCGCGACATCTGTGACAACTTTGCGATGCTCGAGCGCGGAAAACTCATCTTCCACGGTGACCGGCAGCAAATCGAAGATTGCGAAGACCGCATGGTGCAGCAATTCTGGCAGGGATTCAGCGACGACGAGCTCGGTTAGATGGCGTCTGAGGCAAAGAAATCGATGCTAGAACGCGTGCTCGGTCGGGTGGGCACGAGGTTCATGTCGTGGTCGGCCGAGGTCGGCGGCATGCTGATCTTGATCGTGCAGGTCGCGCGGGCATTCCTGCCTCCGAAGCTCGATGGACCGGAAACCTGGCGAAACCTGTACCAGGTCGGCGTGAAGAGCTTTCCGATCGTCGTGGTCACCGCGGTGCTCACCGGCGCGATCATGGTGATTCAGTCCGGGATGTACATTCAGCAGTACGGCGCCTACGGCCTGCTCGGCTGGGGGGCTGGCTATTCGATTCTGCGCGAGGTCGGCCCGATCCTCATCGGCCTGATGTTCTCGGGACGAGTCGGCGCGAACAATACCGCCGAACTCGGGACCATGAAGGTGACCGACCAGGTCGACGCCCTTCGAGCGCTCGCGATCGACCCGGTCGACTATCTCGTCGCGCCGCGCGTGTTCGCGATGCTCGTGATGATGTTTCTACTGGTCGTGGTGGGCGATTTCACCGCCCTTCTCGGCGGCGCACTCACGTCGGAGGTGCTGCTGGGGGTCGACCCCGAGCTCTTTGCGTGGAGTATCCTGACTTACATTCTGCTCGAAGACTTCACCCATGGTCTGGTGAAAGCGGTCGCGTTCGGCTTCGCCATCGCCATCATCTCTTGTCACTTCGGAATGCAGACGAGCGGCGGTGCAGTAGGCGTCGGCCGGGCCGTGAACGCATCGGTCGTGGGCAGCGCAATTGCAATCTTCGTCCTCGATTATTTCATCACCTATCTCTACCTGTAGGCATCTGTGGCCGCGACGACCGACGAAATGACTGAGCCAGGCGAACGGGGCTTCTTGGCCTCGATCGCGGCGAGCTTTGGCACGCCGACGCTCGAGGTCTGGCGCACGCTTCAGCGTATCAGCCAGACCGGTCGATTGACCGCCTACTACCTGCTGAACGGTCGTGTTCGTTGGAAGGCTGCGTTCGAACAGGCGAACGAGATCGGTAACCGCAGCCTGGTGTTCATCGCGTTCACGCTCGGATTCTTGGGGATGATTCTCATCTACCAGGCCGGCTATCAGGCGATGAAGATCACCGGGGACCTGCAGTTGTTGGGAGGGCTGTTCTTGCAGCTCTTGCTGCGCGAGTTTGCGCCCACGATTACCGCGCTGATGGTCGCCACGCGGGCCGGTACCGGCATGGCCGCGTCGATTGGCTCCATGGTGGTCACCGAACAGGTCGATGCGCTGAAGATGTGCGCGGCCCAGCCGGTCCAATACCTCGTGGTTCCGCGCTTCTTGGCGTGTACTGCGATGATGGTGGCGCTCACCATCTTCGCCGTGCTGGTCTCGTATCTGGCCGGGGCTGTCACGGCAAATGCGTCGTTCGGCGTGAACTTCCGAACGTTCTTCGACTTCAGCTTCATCGGCCCTTTCGACATCATCATCGGCCTCGTGAAGTCTGTGGCCTACGGCATGGCCATTCCGATCATCGCATGCGAAGCCGGGCTCAACGTGTTTGGCGGAAGCGCCGGTGTCGGACGAGCGACGACGACCGCCGTCGTGAACGCCTCCCTGGCGGTGGTGATTCTGGACTTCATCATCTCTGGGCTCGGATTCGTGGTGCTGGCGCTTCTATGAGACGACTGCAGACCATCGTGGCGCTCGCCATCCTGTCGATGAGCGCATCCGCTTCCGCCGACCCGCTCGAGACGCGCGTCGGCACCCAGTTCCTGTCGGCTGGAATGCATCTTCAGCCAGGATTTTTGCGGGATTCCACCATCCCGGCGGAACCGGACTGGAACGAGAACGCGGCGACCGCTTCGGGTGTGGTTCGGGTCGGTCTGCACCATCTGCTCGCTCGTTCGGTAATGATGGGCGTCGAGATCGATCTGGGCAGCGTTTGGTACGACGAGCATACGCTCAACAGGGTAGCCCGGGCCGACAGCGAGTATGCGTTCACCGTCGCGGCCGGCCTCACAGGCCGGTGGTTCCTGCTCGGCGAAGGCGAAGGCCCCTCGGTCGGGCTAGGGCTTCACGCGAGATGGGACATGCTCGACGAAGTGACGTTCAACACGTTTTCGCCGCATATACGCTTGGGTTGGACGTGGTGGCAGGAAGCCGAATATCTCCAGCTCGAGGTTGGATACTCGACGCCTTTCATCGCCGGCCTGAACTTGCCCACCGATTTTTCGGGCGAGGCTCCCGAGGCCGCAGAGCAAGACAGCCGGCTGCATACGTTCTCGCTTGGCTTCAACGTCGGATTCTAATGGGACGCATCGAGTTCAAAGACATCCACAAGGCGTTTGGGCCGAAAGTCGTCCTGCAGGGGGTCGACCTCGTCGTCGATCCGGGCGAAGTCTTCTTCATCATCGGCCAGTCCGGCGCCGGAAAGAGTGTGCTCGTAAAGCATCTCATCGGGCTGATTCGGCCCGACAAAGGTTCGATTTTCCTGGATGACCTCGAGGTTACCGACCTCAAGGAGAAGGAGTTCTATCCGGTGCGAAAGCGCTGCGCGATGGTGTTCCAGAACTCGACGTTGTTCGACTCGAAGACACTCCTGGAGAACGTGGAACTCCCGATTCGTAAGCATCTCGACGTGTCCGCCAGCGAGGCGAACGAGATGGCTCGGGAGAAGCTTCGGCTCGTCGGAATGGAGATGTACGCCGACCGCTTCCCCGCCGATTTCGGCGACGGCATGCGGAAGAAGGTCGCGATTGCGCGCGCCCTCACGCTCGACCCCGAGTATGTGATTTTCGACGAACCCACGACCGGCATCGACCCCATCTCGGCGGCGATGGTCGACAAACTGATTCGTCACCTCTCCGACAAACACGGTGTCACCAGCATCGTGATTTCGCACGACTTGCGCAGTATTTTCGGCATCGCAGACCGCATCGCGATGCTCTACAAAGGAAAGCTGATCCTCGACGGCACGCAGGATACCTTCAAGAACAGCGACGACCCCATCGTCCAGCAGTTCATCAGTGGTAATCCGCACGGCCCGATGGAGATCTGACTTTCGAGACTTGAAAGGTTGCACCCATGGCACAGAAAGAAACCGCGATCGAAGTGAAGGTCGGCGCCCTCGTGCTCTTCTCGTTGGCGTTGCTCGTCGCGTTTGTTCTCGCGCTCGGCGACTTCTCGTTTGGCGAGGGGTTCACGTTCGAGGTCGAGTTCAATAACGCAGGCGGCCTGAAGCCGGGGGCCGACGTGGCCATCGCCGGCATCAACGTGGGCAAGGTCGAATCGTTGCGATTCAACACCAACCCGACCGTCGCCGAGTCCGCGGTCGGCGTGACCGCCACGCTCTCGGTCGATGCCGAACAAGCCGACGCGATTCGGGAGGATTCGGACTTCTTCATCACCACTCGCGGGGTTCTGGGCGAGCCCTACATCGAGATTGTCACTCGTTCGCTCGATGCGCCCCCCATCAAGAAGGGTGCCGTGCTTCGTGGTGTCGACCCTCCGCGAATGGACATCATCGTCGCCAAGGCGTCTGAGCTGCTCACCTCGCTCACCGACCTGCTCGACAATCCCGAGATTCAGACGAAAGACCTCATCTCGAACACCGCCTCCCTAGCCAAGACCCTCGACGGCTTCTTGAAGGACAACCGTGCCGACCTCGACCAGACCGTCGACAACGTGCGCGACGGTTCGGGCGAGGCGCGACAGCTGTTGGCGTCGCTGAACGTGGCTGTGGGCGATGGCAAAAGCCTTCAGGGTGCAATCACCGACGTCGAGAAGACCGCGGCCAACGCACGAAACATTACCGCCAAGGTCGACGGTAAGATCGACCCCATGCTCGACGACGTGACTGTGACAGCGGAAAACGCCCGAAAGGTGACCGAATCGGCAGACCGCCTGCTCGTCGACAATGAGGCGAAGATCGCCAAGTCCATCGACAACGTCGAAGTCTCGACGCAACGCTTGGCGGTGATGTCCGAGGACGCCCAGGGGATTGTTCAGGGCGTGAAAGATGGCGATGGCACCGTCGGCGCCCTCCTCACCGACCGCGAGGTCTACGACGACCTCAAAGAGATGCTGCGAATCATCAAGCAGCGTCCCTGGAAGATTGTCTGGAAGGAGTAGCGCCGAGGCTTAGTGGTCGTGACCTTCGTGCCCACCCGGGCCGTGGTCGTGGCCACCGCCGAACGGCATGTGCGGCTCAGGCGGAGCGGCACGACGCTTGACATCTTCTGGCACCACCTTCCCTTCACGCATCAGTCGCTCGGCTTCCGCGAGCGCTTGAGCACGTTCGAGCTCCTTCTCCACTTCCCGGCGGAACAGGTCGGTGGTCGCAAAGCTGAGCGCCTTCTGGAAGTGTTCTGCGGCCTTCCCAGGCTGCTTCAGCGGTCCCATGTAGTAGTTGCCGGCCTCCTGATGCAGGCGGCCGCGCTCAATCGCCGGCGGCTCGAGCTTGAGGGCGTCTTCGACCACTTCCACAGCTTTCTCGGGCGCGTTCCCGAGGTCGTGCGCGAGCGCTTCTGCGCGGTAGGCGTCGATGTAGTTGGGGAAGAGCCCCTGCGCGCGACGAGCATCCTTCACGGCCTCGTCGAGCTCCTTGCTCTGCAGGTTCAGGTAGGCCACGAGATTGACGATTCGCGCGTCATCGGGGCGCAAGTCAGCGGCCTTGTTCAGGTGGTCGGCAGCTGACTTCAACGACTTGCCACGCTTGAGGGCGAGGGCCCGGTTGTAGTGCAGCTCGCCTCGGCCGCCCCAAATCTCTTCGGCCTTCGAGTAGTTCTCACCCACGCGCTCGTATTTTCCAGCAAGCATGAGGTGGTCGTCGAGCCCGCGATAGTAGTTGGAAGCGACGCCAAATCCGGACACGACGACCATGAGCAGGCCGACCGCGACTGGGAAGACGCCGAGCGGAATGACGACGTCATACCGGCGTCCGTCACGATTGACCGTAATGGGCGCCGAGAGCCCCTTCAGCCCGTTGAGCATTGCCGACTCGCGTGCGAGCAGGCCGAACGCCACGAACCAGATGACTGCGCTCGCGGCGAGCTCGAATGCCGGCGTGAAGAAGCAGAAGACGAAGCCGACGCTACACGAAGTGGCCAACGCCCAATGCTCGATCAACCAATTCTCCGACTCCTCGGTCGTCGACAATGCGGTGAACGTCACGCCCACCACCGCTGCGAACCAGAGGAGGAACAGGAGGAGCCCGGCTCCGCCAAGCTCGACGAGCAGGAGCATCAGACTGTTGTGCGGTGAGCGAAGCGCCGGATAGTGGTCGAATCGCCCCTCCACCCAGGGATGTCCGGCGTCGGGATAGCGCGTCTGCGCGAGCCACCAACCGCCCGGCCCTTGGCCGAACACGGGCTGCTCGCGGAACAACGAGAAGCCTTGCCCAAGCGCGTAGTCGAGCCCTTTGGTGCTCGTGATGGACTCCCATCGGCCAGACGCAAAGTTGGTGTCACGAAGCTCGGCGCCCGGAAGGGCATCTCGCTTCGGAACGACGCGCGGAAGCGCCGTGGCGTACGTGTCGTCTTCCGTCGGCTCGATGGCGACATTCGGGATGGCCGCAATGACCATTCCGATGAAGAACAGCGCCATGATCGGCAAAAGCAACGGGAAGCGGGCGAACCGCTGCAGCGCGAGCACGATGAGCGTGACGATCGCGGCCGTCGCGGTAAAGACGCCCAGGGGGAGCCAGGTCGCGCAGAGGCCGAAGTGAAACGCGCCGAGCGCGAGCGCGATGCCGGCGACGATTCGTTGCGGCCCGCGCAATCTCCAAGCGCCAGCGACCACGATGGGGAGCGCAACGGCGTAGAACGGCTGCACGAACTCGGCGGCATCAAACGAAGCCGTCGGTCCCACGGGGTTCCAAACCGGCGTGAAGAGCTCCAATCCGGCCAGGTCGAGAATGCCGAACGCACCGCAGATGAGCGTGCCCACGGAGGTCGCGACCGCGAAGTCCGAGAACGTCATGGGGCGGCCCACCGGACCGAGCACCCCGAGGAAAGCGGCGACACCTCCGAGCCAGGTCGTGGCATGTACCGCGCCCCAGGTCGCTTGCGGCGCCCACAAAATCGAAGCTGCCGCATAGAGCGCGAACACCAGCGCGGCGGCGACGATGCGGCCGGCCGTAATCGTGATGGTCTTTCCTCGAATGACCGCGACGCCGAAAGTCACCATCGCGGCGCCCAACAAGATGCCGAAGATGGCCATCTTGAGGTCCTCAAACCGAGTGAACGCCGTCGCGAAGGCCGGAGGTACGGCCGCACAAGCGAGGAGAATGAGCCAGCTGATGAGACCGAGCGCGCTCTTGGGCTCGCTCGTTTCGTTCTTCGATTCGTCAGACATGGTGCTCCAATATCCATTGTGTCCGAACAGCCCCTGACTTGTAGGAGAGCCTGTCGGACTGCGCAACCACGTAGCGTGGGGTTGCATCACAAACATCTGTATTTTGCAGCATGTTCCGTGCCGTTCGCATCTTAACGCGGACCGCGAGATTCCGACGCGGCCGCGTCGTGCGTTCGAACAGGAAACCATCTACTATTGTGCGAAGAGATCGCCTGAGCAGTTCACCGATGGAAGTCGAAGACATCGAGTATCGAGGAGAACCCAAGCCGCGCTCCAAGAAGGTCGGAGTGTTGCTGAGCTTTCTTTCGCCCGCGCTCGGGTACATGTACGTCGGGCAGTTCCTCAAAGGCATCACGATCAACCTGCTCTTCCTGCTCCTGCTGGAAGGCTTCGTCATCGTGTTCAGCGTCCTGAAATTCTTCCCGCTACTCCCCGGTGTCGTCGTCGTTTTGACGTGGCTCGTCTTCAGCACGCTGGTGGCTCGCGACGTCGCGGGTGCCTGCGAAGATCAGGGCGAGGAGTACGTCGGGAAGCACTACAACCACTGGATGTTCTACGGCCTCGTGTGGTTCGCAGCCTACGCGCTCCCCATCTATGGAACCGGGTACTTTCTTTCGCAGTACCTCGTCGGGTTCGTCCAGGTGGAGCATGCGCTCATGTACCCGTCGATTCAGCCCGGCGACACGGTGATGATCGACCGTAGCGCCTACCGAAACTCGCAGCCGTCCCGCGGAGACCTCGTCGTGGTCGATGCCGAGGGCGAAAACAGCGTGCGAATTTTGCGCGTCGTGGGGGTGGAGGGCGACATCGTGCGCGTCGAAGGCGAGACGGTCTACGTGAACGACGAACCGCTCGAGCGGTCGCAGCTCGAGAAGGACGAAGTGGAGACCAGCACCGTCGCCATCGAGAGTGCGGATCTGCTTGCCCTCGTCGAACACAACAATGGCGAGCGATACGTGATCTCGGTCTCACCGAAAGCTCGCGTCCTCGTGAACGTGGCCGACGAGGTCGGCACCAACGAGTTTTTCGTGCTCGCCGACAATCGCAGCCACGTGCCGCCTGACGGCTCCAAGTTCGACTCCCGCGGCTTCGGAGCCATCCGAGCCGAGCAAATCCTCGGCAAACCGGTGTACGTCGCATGGGCCAACGACCGTAGCGGCACTCGCCCCGACCGAATCGGTCTGCGCACCCAATAGTCGCTCAACCCTTGCGATTCATCTCGATCTGTTGGAGAACTCGGGCGCCTCAGACGTACCCCGGCCATGTCCAACGATCCCCAAAACAGCTCGGTAGACCGCTCCGCTCGCTACGCAGCGCTGTGGGAGCATTTCCGTAACTACATCGGGTATTTCGCGGTCGGCGCACTCTTTCTCGTGCTCACCAACGTGTTTGGTTTCGCCATCCCGCGTCGCATCGGGCTTGCGATTGAAGCGTTGCGCGATGTCGCCGAGTCGTCCGAGGAGATTCTCCCAGTCGTCGTCGAACACGGGCAGTTCATCATCCTGCTCGCGATCGGCGCCGGAATTGCGCGCGTGTTCAGTCGCGTGTTCATCTTCAATGCCGGCCGCAAGATCGAGTTCGACATCCGGAACTCGCTGTACGACAAGCTCACCAAGCTCACACCTGCATATTTCTCGAAGATCGACACCGGCGACCTGACGAGCCGGGCCAGCAACGACGTGAACTTCGTCCGCGTGCTCTTCGCCATCTCCTTCTTGCACATCATCAACACGTCGATCGCGTACGGTTTGGCCCTCCAGAAGATGCTCGCCCTGAACGTCGAGCTGACCATCTACTGCCTGGCGCCCTACCCCATCTTCCTCCTCGGAATTCGCCAGCTGATTCGGGCTCTCTTCGACCAAACGAAGATTGTGCAGTCGAAGCTCTCCGACATCTCGTCAAAAGTGCAGGAGAACCTCGCCGGCGTTTCGGTGGTGAAGACGTACGTGCTTCAGGAACGCGAGCGCGCCCAGTTCGGGGAGCTGAACCAAGGCTACCTCGGTTCCAACATGAAGCTGGTGACCATTCGAGGCGGGCTTCAGTCCGTGATGGCTCTGTTGGCAGGGGTCGGCACGCTCATCGTACTCGTCGTGGGCGCGATGAAGCTCGAAGCCGGCGTGATTACGCTCGGAGAGTTTGTCGAGTTCAATGGCTATGTGGTGGCCCTCGCGTGGCCCACGAGCGCGATGGGCTGGGTGTTCTCGGTCTGGAACCGAGGCAATGCAGCTCACGAGCGAATCCTGGAAGTTCTGAACGCGCCTGCGGCCGTCGAAGAGGTCGCCGAGCCAAAACGGTTGCCTGCGAGGACTCAAGACGGCTCCGGTGGTGTGACCGTCGAGAACCTCACGTTCTCGTACGGCGAACACGACGTGCTGCGCGATGTGAACATGGAGATTCCGAGCGGCTCGACCGTGGCGATCGTCGGGCGAACTGGCTCCGGAAAGACCACGTTGGTCAAACTGCTCGCGCGACTCTACGACCCGCAGCAGGGCCAGATCCGTATCGACGGCGTGCCGCTCGCCGAGCTCGCGCTTCGAGAAACGCGCAGCGAGATGGGTTTCGTCACGCAAGACCCTTTCCTCTTCTCGATGACGATTGCCCAGAACATCCGCTTCGGCGTCGACGCGCTCGAGTACGACGAATCACTCGAGCGTGAGGCCCCAAGCGCGTCGCTTCAGGATTCCGACAGAGTGGCGACCACGCAGGAGCGAATCGACGAAGCGCTCGAGATCGCGGGACTTTCACAAGATATCGACGGCTTCCCAGAAGGTCTCCAGACCCTCGTGGGCGAACGCGGAATCACGCTGTCGGGCGGCCAGAAGCAGCGAGTCACCATTGCCCGAGCGCTCCTCACCGACCCTCGTCTATTGGTGCTCGACGACGCACTTTCAGCCGTCGACACGCAGACGGAGTCCATCATCCTGGACCACCTGCAGACTGTGATGGCCGACCGAACCTCCATCCTGGTCACGCATCGGTTCAATGCGCTCGATCGAGTCGACAAGATCTTCGTGCTCGACGAGGGAGCGGTCGCGGAATCCGGCACGCACGAGGAACTGCTGACCCGCGGTGGGATCTACGCCGACATGTGGGCGAGACAACAGCTCGAGGAGGAACTCTCCGATGGCTGACAACAAGAAGAAACGGCCAGACGACGCCGCAATCGGCTCAGGCTTCAAAGAGCAACGCCTCGGCGAAATCTCCGATCTCGCCATCATGGGACGGCTCTGGGCGTACATGAAGCCCTACTGGCTCGTCTTCGCGGTTTGCCTCGTGTTGCTGCCCATCCTGTCGGGCCTGACACTGCTCCAGCCGCACCTGCTTCAGCTCGCGATCGACAACTACTTCGTTCCTGGCGAGTACAGCGGTCTCACCACCATCGTGCTTGCCTTCGGCGGAGCCGTGCTTGGGCAAGGCCTCGTTCAATTCCTACAGTTCTACTTGATGCAGTGGGCTGGTCAGCGAGCGCTGCACGACCTGCGCAACGACGTGTTCGCCCACGTTCAGTCGCTCCGCGTGTCCTTCTTTCACAAGAATCCGATTGGCCGGCTGATGGCGCGGATGACCACCGACGTGGAATCCCTGCAGGAGGCGTTGAGCTCCGGAATGATCACGATGATTGGAGACGTCCTCACGCTCGGCGGCGTCGTGGTAATCCTGCTCGTGAAAGACTGGAAGCTCGCACTCTGGAGCTTCACCGTGCTGCCGTTCCTCGTCGGATTGACCGCGATCTTCCGGCACTTCATGCGCAAGGCGTACCGCGAGATTCGCGTGAAGGTCGCCCGCCTCTACTCGCACTTGCAGGAGAGCATCTCGGGCATGCCCGTCATCCAGCTCTTCGTTCGTGAGAACGTCAGCGCCGACGAATACGTCGCGATCAACGAGGACTATCGCGACGCGAATTTCCAGTCGATTCGCTACGACGCCCTGCTCTTCGCGGTGGTCGAAACCGTCGGGTCCATCGCGATCGGCGTCATCATCTGGTACGGCAGCGGACAGGTCCTTCAAGACGCCATCACCCTTGGCGTCTTGGTTGCGTTCATCGAGTACATGCAAAAGTTCTTCGTTCCGATTCGCAACTTGGCCCAAAAGTACAACCAGTTCCAAAGCGCCATCGCATCCGGTGAGCGCATCTTCCAGCTGCTCGACAATCAAGACCAGCTCGAGGTCGTCGAACAGCCTCGTGAAGTGCCCACGGAGCCATTCCGAATCGAATTCGACGACGTTTGGTTCGCGTACAACGACGAAGACTGGATCTTGCGCGGCGTGAGCTTCACCATCGAGCCAGGCGAGAAGCTCGCTCTGGTGGGTCACACTGGAGCTGGGAAAACCACCATCACTAGCTTGTTGCTCCGCCTCTACGACGTGAATCGCGGGTCCATCCGCATCAACGGCGTCGATATTCGGGAGTTCGACCTCACGCCCTATCGCCGTGCCTTCGCGGTCGTTCTGCAGGACGTCTTCCTCTTCAAAGGGAGCATCCGCGAGAACATCGGGCTCGACGCCGAGCAGCCGCTCGACGAGATTCGGAGCGCCGCAAAGACCGTGCGCGCCGACAAGCTCATCGCGCGCTACGACGACGGATACGACCACCAGATCGAGGAGCGCGGCGGCAACCTTGCCGCCGGCGAGAAGCAGCTCATCGCGTTCGCACGTGCACTCGCGCACAAGCCCGAAGTGCTGATTTTGGACGAAGCAACGGCAAACGTGGACACAGAGACCGAGGCGCTCCTTCAAGAAGCAGTTGAACAATTGCTCGCCCAGCAAACCTCGGTGGCGATCGCTCACCGCCTCTCTACGATTCAGAAGGCCGACCGTATTCTCGTGCTCCACAAAGGCGAAGTGGTCGAGTCCGGTACGCATGAGGAGCTCGTCGAGCTCGGTGGGCATTACGAGAAGCTGTACCGACTTCAGTATGCCGAGACCAAGGCTGCGTAATGTACGAACTGGCGATCTTCGCGGACTACTCGCAAACCTCACACGTGCAGGGGCCGGGGCATCCCGAACGCCCCGAGCGCCTTTCGACACTTGAAGCATCACTTCAAGAAGTGCCGGGGCTTCCCGTCTTCGAGATGGTCGGCCACGCGTCACGCGAAGATCTGGTTCGCGTGCATGAGGCCGCCTACGTCGACCGGCTGCTCGAGATGCGCGGAAAGTCCGCCTATCTCGATCCGGACACCCGGGTCGGTCCTACCACCATCGACGCCGCAACGTCGGCCGTGAACTGCGGCCTCGAAGCGCTCAACTTGGTTCTGAGTGGTGGTGCGAAGCGGGCGTTCTCGATCGTCCGCCCACCGGGACACCACGCCGAGCGCGACCGGGCGATGGGGTTCTGTTACTTCAACTCTGTCGCCATCCTCGCGGAATCCGCCATTGCGAGCAGCGCCAACAAGATCGACCGGGTCTTGATCATCGACTGGGACGTGCATCACGGAAACGGCACGCAGCACAGCTTCGAACACCGTGGCGACGTCGCAGTCGTGAACCTGCACCAGTTTCCGTTCTATCCGGGGTCGGGCGCGTTGACCGAGCGCGGCACCGGTGACGGCGTTGGAGCAACGCTGAACCTACCGTTGAGCGCCGGCGCCGGAGACTCGGAGTACCTCGCGTTGTTTGACGACGTGGTGCGTCCGTACGCCCAAGAATTCGGACCCGACCTGGTGCTGGTGAGTGCTGGATACGACGCTCACGTACGAGACCCATTGGGCGCCATGAACGTGACCGACGCCGGCTTTGGCGCGATGGCCCGGAGGGTGCGCCGCATTGCCGACGAGCTATGCGAGGGCCGTTTGGTCGCGACACTGGAGGGCGGCTACGACTTGGAAGGCCTGAGCGGCGGGGTTCTCATGACCTGTGCCGAATGGATGGGCGACACGCGCTCGATTCAACCGGTCGAGTCCAACTCGCCAGAGGTTCGAAAACTCATCGAGTTTCACCGAACCTAGTTGAGCGTCCCGGAGTCGTTCGAGTTGGCCATCGCCAAGATCTCGGTGACTCGCTCCGATACCGCATCGAGCCTCGCGGCGACGTCTGGAGTCTCCAGCAGTCGTTGACGATCGGCCGGCTCCAAGAACAGCACGTTCGCAACCGCGTCGGCGATGTTGCCCGGGTTGTCGAGCGAGCCCATCGTCGAAGCGAGGAAGTCTGCCACCCGCGGATTGATGAGTCGGATGCTGAACGTCAGGTTCTGCAGAGTGGCGAGCTTTTCTGCGACATCTTGCTCACTCTCGACACTGTCGGCGATCCGCTCCGCCCGCACTTGGCGGAAGAGCATGTCGGGTTCGTGCTCCTCGACGATTCGCACTCGAGCAACTCCCTGGAGCACCATCAAGAACCGCCCGTCCGGCAATCGTTCGTGCGATTCGATGACTCCTACTCCCGCCACCGGATGAACGGCCGGACGACCGTGTTCGTCGGGCTCGCCGTTCGGGTCGAGCAGCGCCATCGCGATGGGCGCTTGCTGTTCGAGCGCAGTCTCGACCATCTGTCGGTAGCGTGGCTCGAAGATGTGAAGCGGAAGTTTCGTGCCCGGGAACAACACCGCTTGCCCGAGCGGAAAGATCGCGAGCCGCTCCAGCTGCTCGTCTGTGATCGTTCCGTCGGCCATCAATTCGTCCTGTATGTCAGCTAGATTCTTCACACCTTGAAAGATGCGAAGGACCGCGAAAAAGAACGCGGAAGTTTGTTGAACAAACATTGGCCGTCTGGCCACGAATCCACATGATTCGATGCGACCGGGGCCGATTAGTTGCTGCCACGTAGCGTGCGGAGGTCCTCAATCGACTCTACCGGCATCAGTGGAAGCGCGGCCGCCGGCCCCGGGTTCGGATTTTTTTCAAAATCGTGCTTCTTCGCAACCTTTCCTTTTTCGTCGCGCCAGGTCCAAACGCCGACCCGCAGACCTTCGTCGTACTCGCCGATCGCGAGCACGGCTCCGTTGAGATGGTAGAATGTCCATTGCCCGTCGCGTTCCGTTTCGCGGTAGCTCCCTACGACGAGCAGTTGCCCGCTCGGGGCCCAGACTCGCCACTCCCCATCCGGAACTCCATTCTGATACGTCCCGGCCATCCAAGGTTCACCGGTTGGATGGAAAAACTTCCACTCCCCAACCCGGGTCGTCCCGAAGATCTCACCCTCGTAAATCTTCACGCCGGACTCGGACCAGCCGTGCCAAACGCCCTGGGGGACGCCGTCGAGATAGGCGCCCTCCTCTACTTTCGTTCCTGAAGGCGCGTAGAACGTCCACTTTCCGTCGGGGCTTCCGGCGAGGTACGAACCTCGAGACTCGGGCTTGCCGTCGTCGTAGTAGAATGTCCACTCCCCTACCTCTCGACCTTCGGTGTCGTACGCGCCGTGAGCGCGTCGCTCGCCATTGGGGTGGAAGTGCGTCCATGGCCCAACTGGCACACCATCGCGATACGAACCGGTCGACAAGACTTGCTCACGCGGACCGTAGAAGGTCCATTCCCCTGACGGCTTTCCAGCCGAAAATGCGCCCTTCGATGTTAGTGAGCCGTTTGATGCATAGAACGCCCATGGGCCTTCCTGCAGGTTGTCGACGTACGCGCCCTGCGCTGTGAGATTGCCGCGGTCGTCGAACTTGGACCACTCGCCGGTGAGCTTGCCGTCTTCGTAGGAACCGCGTTGGGCGACTTCTCCGTTGGTGTGGAAGAGTGTCCAGCCTCCCGATTTCCGCCCGCCGACGTAACGCCCGATAGATTCGTTGATCCCGCTCGCGTACCACCTCGTCCATGTCCCCTCTTGCAGGTCATTGACGTAGCGGCCTTCGCTCGCTTTCGCGCCGTTGCGGTGGAAAGTGCGCCAGATCCCATCGCGCTCGCCATCGACATACTCCCCAACGGATTTAGGCGAGCCGTCGGAGTACCAGGTGTACGCGGGCCCGTGCAGAACCGTCGCGTCGCCCTCCGTGCGCTCGCAGTGCAGCCGCAACGCGGTCGGAGGTGCCGCGCCCGAGTAGTCCGAGCCGAATGGGCAGGAGTCGATCTCTAGGCCACCGGCCACGCCGGCAGGTCCCGCGCCGCCACAAGCGCACGCCAGCACTGCCACGAGGCAGACGACCAACGTGACCGTGCGAGTGTGGACCATAGAGATTGAGATTCAGAAGACGTCGGCGAACCAGCGCAGCGCGGCGAATGTGCCAATCGTGCTGCCGAGGTTGGCGAAGATGAACACCAACAAAACACGAGCCAGCCGGTTTTTCCACCAGCCGGTCCATTCGGAAATGTCGTCGCCGATCGATTCGAAGTCGCGAACCTTGGGCGACGCGATCCAAGTCTGCACCAGGCCGGTCACCATGCCGGCGCCCACCGCTGGATTGAGCGATGTGAACGGAGCCGCGATCGCCGCCGAGAGGACCGTGAGTGGGTGCCCAAAGGCGACGGCCGTCATGAACGCGGCGCAAGCGCCGTTCACGACGAACCAGGCGATGGCGGCGTCTTTGAGCTGCTCGGTATCGCCAAAGAAGAACCCACCGACGAAGAGTCCGATGACGATCGCCGGCAAGATCCACGGGATCAGCTTCGAACCGAGCCCGCGTTCGGGGATCGCGGACAAATCGTCGATCGACGCGCGGGTTCGTGCTTCGAGGTGTTTGAGGATTCCGGCCTTGTGCGCCGCGCCGATCACGACGGCGATTCGCTCTCCCGGTGCCGTCAGGATCTTTTCCGCCATGTAGGAGTCGCGTTCGTCGACGAGCGCGGTTTTGACTTCCGGCATCGCTCCGCCGAGCTCGTCCATCACCTCAGCAAGGTTGGCAGCTTCGCGGAGGTCCTCGAGATCGTCTTCGTCGACCTCGGTCCGTTCGAAAAGACCGGCGAAAAGCATGAAGAGGAGCGTCCCCTTCTTGGTAAACGGCGTCGTGCGCCACGCGCGCAACAACGTCTGACGAATGTCGCGGTCGGCGAGTACGACGTGAGCGCCCATCTCCTCGGCCTTGTCGAGCGCCGCGACCATCTCGGAGCCCGGCTTCACACCGGTGTAGTTGCTCATCCGCTTCTGAAACGCCATCAGGGCCAGCCGCGAAGCAAGAAACGTCGTCTGCTTCGTGCGGATGATCTCGACGAGGTCGATATCCTCCCAATTGGTCTCTTCCCGCAGCGCTTTGTAGCGCGCTTCGTCGAGCTCCACGCAGATCGTGTCAGGATTCTCGGACTCGAGCACAGACAGCACGGTATCCACCGATTGCTGCGATATGTGCGCGGTACCGATGAGGATGACCTCGCGCCCGTCGATGTCGACACGGGTGATATCTTTTACATCATCAATCAACTTCGATTCCTCATGTGGAACTGCCGGACTCTTAGCCCATACTGCGCGGATTTGCGAGACGATCGGCATCTTGGTGCGTCACTCCTTGACACGAATCCGCTCGCTGACGAGTCTGACGCCCTGTTCCTTTGCACCATAGAGGCTTTTCGTGCGCCGATACCTCATCCTTGGCGCCGTCGTGACCCTCGTGTCGACGGCTTGCTTCGAAGACAACGCTGACCCCACCGTCCTGCGCATTGCGTCGGAATCGGGGGGACCGCGGATCGTCTTCGACCTCGATGAACGCCCGTTCCCCGAGATTCCGTTCCCCAACGATCTCGCGACGCGCATCGACCCGACCTCTCCGACGGGCCGACGAGTGAACGTCAGCCTCATCGGCGCAACCGAAGAGGAGTCCCGCGTTCGCGCGAAGATCAACGATCAGTCCGGCTTCGGAGTGCTCTCACCGATGTGGGTGCGCTTCGATGCGCCGCTCAACGCTCGGAAGATCGCGGAGCGACACCAGGAACCGGTCCCGAACTTCACCGACGACGTCGTCTACCTCGTCAACGTCGACCGCGACTCGCCGAACTTCGGCCGATTCGAATTGCTCGACCTCGGTCGTGGAAACTATCCGCTCATCGCCCCCCGGCCTGACCGCTACTTTCCGAACGACCCTCGCTCGGAGGGCAATAACCTCGTCTTCGAGACGGTCGCCGAGTACGACCTGAACGGGAACGGAAAGCTCGACCCCATCGAAGACACCGATGACGACGGCGTATGGGACAAGCCAAATGTCTTCGATATCGACGAAGACCCATCGGCGCCGGGCAACCTCATCGAGTTCTACGAGACCGAGACAAACACGCTCTACCTGCGCAACGTCGACCCTCTCGATTCGGGAACGACCTACGCGATCGTCATCACCGACGAGCTCACGTCGCTCGATGGTCTGCCGATCGACTCCCCGTTCACCGGCATCAACCACGCCCGCCAAACCGAAGATCTGCAGCCGCTCCGACAGCTCCTGCCGCAGGCGTTTCCGAGCCGATTCGATGAGTCGCTCGAAGGCGTTCGCTTCGCGTGGACATTTACGACCGGCGTTCCGGAAGACGAACTCCTGGCCGTGCGAGCCGGACTGTATGGCCACGGCCCGCTGAAGTGGCTCGCTGAGCAATATCCGGCCGAGCTCGAGATGATTCACAACCAGAAGGACGTGGGCGCCGAAGAGCCCCTCGTCTTCAGCGTGGAGCAGGTGGTCGGCATCTTGGTCCCGATCCTGTCGCAGGAAGTTGGCGCCGCAGCAGCAGATCAGATTCGGGCGCAGTTCGACGACGTCGACTACATCGTCAGCGGTTCGTTCGTGAGCCCATACTTCTTGGCCGACGACGACGGCGATGCCGACACTGGCGTCACGCTGGTTTCGACCGGCGGGAATCCGGCAGACGATGACGAGACCTTCCGAATCGACCTGGCGAACGGCGAGGCTGTCGTCGGCGAGGACGAAGTCACCTTCATGTGCACGGTCCCGAAAGAGATGCCGGGCCGCTCGGCGCCCTTCCCCACCATGATCTACAGCCACGCGATCTCGTCGACGCGGCTCGAGAACCTCTTGTTCGGGTCGGCGTTTGCGAAGTTCGGCATCGCCTCGTGCACCATCGACGCGGTTGGCCACGGCATCGCGATTCCGCCGGAGTTCGTCGGATTGCTGCAGCAAGTCACGACCGGCCAGGGAATCCCCAATTTCGGAGCGGTCATCGACCACGACCGTGCTCGCGACCTCGACAACGACGGCGTGCGCGAATCTGGCGGAAAGTACTTCACGTCCGACATCCTCCACTCTCGCGACAACATTCGGCAGACCGCGATCGATCAGATCCAGCTGGTCCGCATTCTACGGTCGTGGGGCGAGCGCCGGTGGCCGGCGGAAGTCGACGAATCGAGCCCCTACGTCGAAGCGCGCCGCGACCTCGTCGCCGGCTGGGACGCAAACGGAGATGGCGAGCCTGAGCTCGCCGGAGACTTCAACGGCGACGGAGTCATCGACTTCGGCGGCGACGTGGCCTACGTGAGTTTCGGCACCTCGCTCGGTGGCATCCAGACCGCTCTCCTTGCCGCGTTCGAGCCCACCATCATCGCGGCCGGCTCCAACGCGGGCGGCGGAATTCTGGGCGACATCGCTTCGAGAACCACGATCAGCAACGTTCGAAATGGCGTGGTCCTGCGGATGTTTGGCCCGCTGCTGCTCGGCAATCTGAACGAAGATGGCGACCTCCGCATGCGGTGGCTCTTGGCCAGCGCGGACGAAGACGTCTCGGTCCCCTTCGGCACCGTTTCGGGAATTGAAGAGGGCGACCGAGTCGTGCTCATCAACAAGCAGCGGCTCGCGAACCCGATCGTCCCCGAGGAAGACCGAATCGCCGAAGCACACATCCGAAATGGTGAGTTGCGCATCGCGATCGCCTCCGATGCGGTCGCCACGACCGCGCGACGCGCGCGGCTCGGGCTTGATCCGACCATTTCCACCATCGACGACATCATGGACTGCCGAGCGCGAGAGCGTTGCGGAGATACCCGTTGCGAAGGCGGAGCCCAGACTTGCCGCGACGACGCCTGCTATCCGGTTGCCGATTGCATTCAGGACTTCGACCCGGCCAACGCTTCGGGAGAATTCGCCGACGCGCTGGCGAGCCACATCATCGAAGACCCCGAGGAATGGGGCGACGGCTACATCATCGAGATCTACGGCGCTGACGGAGAGCTCAAGACGACGATCGATTCGTTCCCGCAGCATTTGGTCTACGAGAACATCCTCTACCCACGAGGTGCGCCGCTCGCTGCGCTCACGCAGGGATGGGGACTCAAGCGCCAGACCCCCGAGCTGCGCAAGTTCCTCGGCATCGCTCAGACACTCCTGGAGCCTGCCGATCCCGCTGTCGCGGCTCGTCACTACATGAAGCAGCCATTCTCGTTCCCGTACGAGCAAGACCGCTTCCAGGACGGATTCACGCGATTCCTCATGATCGGCACCATCGGCGACCAGACGGTGCCGATCGGCAACTCCATCGCGATTGCTCGGGCTGCCGGATACGTCGATTCGCGCCGCTACGACGGCCGCTACGGGATGACCGAGAACCAGTTCCTGACGTCGAACTTCGTCTACGAGGGCATCGCTGAGCTCAACCGATTCCCTGAGAAGCCGAACACGCTCTTCGACCCCGATGACTTGGACCAGGGCCGCTTCCGGTCGCGTGACAACCCCGACGATCCGCGTCCGAACCCAGACGGCGATCCACCGCTCCTCGCCACGGTTCAACACGCAGATGGCTCTTACAGCGCCCTGCGCCTGCCCTACCTGCGGGTCACCGGCGAACACACCTTCAACGTACCCAACCCGGCCGCCGCGTTCGATGTGGCGACGTACATGACCAATCATGTCGGGTGGTACCTGAGCAACTCGGGCAATCAGTTGACCGACGAACTTTGTCTCGTCGATTCACTGCTCGCCGAGTGTTCCTTCTACGACTACGAGTCGTACGAAGCCCCCATCATTCAGCGCTGACGCGCGGAGTATATCGTGTCGGAACATCCAGAGAATTGTCCCTCGCAGCGCCGTATCTTCTGCAACCGGACGCTCAATCTGCGTTCGGTCGCGGCGATCGGCTACGACATGGACTACACGCTCGTGCACTACAACGTGCGCGAGTGGGAAGGTCGTGCCTACGCGCACACCAAGGCGAGGCTTATCGCACGCGGCTGGCCGGTGGACCACCTCGAGTTCGACCCCGAGCTCGTCTCGCGAGGTCTGGTCATCGACAAAGAGCTGGGCAACATCGTGAAGGCCAATCGATTCGGCTACGTGAAGCAAGCGCTGCACGGCACTCGCCGCATCGACTTCCAGTCGCTACGACGCGCCTACGCCCGGCAGCTGGTCGACCTTGGTGACTCGCGATACGCCTTCTTGAACACGCTCTTCTCCATCTCGGAGGCGTGCATCTATTGCCAGCTTGTCGACATGATGGACGACGGCATGCTGACGGAGGTCAAAGATTACGCCGACCTCGCCGAAGCAGTCCGACAGGCGCTCGATATGGCGCACGTCGAAGGCGTTCTGAAAGAGGAGATCATGGCCGACCCCGGCCGCTTCGTCGAAGACGACCCCGACACCGCGCTCGCCCTGCTCGACCAGAAGCATGCGGGCAAGAAGCTGATGGTCATCACGAACTCCGAGTGGTTCTACACGAAGTTCATGATGGAGTACGCGATCGAGCGCCATCTGCCCGACGGCATGGCCTGGCGTGACCTTTTCGAGTTGGTGGTCGTGTCGGCCCGGAAACCGGCGTTCTTCCAAAACGCGCAGCCCATCTTCGAGGTCGTCGACGACGAAGGCCACTTGCGGCCCGTCGTGGGCAAGGTGGAGCGCGGCAAGGCGTATCTCGGGGGCACGGCGAGCCACGTCGAGGACTGCCTCGGCCTGGACGGCGAGCGTATTCTCTACGTTGGTGACCACATCTACGGCGATGTGAACGTGTCGAAACAGATCAATCGGTGGAGAACCGCACTGATCCTTCGCGAGATGGAGCACGAGGTCGAAGCGATCGAAGCCCACCTCGACGGCCAGAAGGAGATCTCTCGCCTGATGGTGATGAAAGAGGCGATGGAGCACGAGATGTCGGCGACTCGGCTGGAGCTACAGCGCAACTCCAGCGGCTATGGCCCGCAGACCGATCGCGCCGCCGACGACCTGAAAGCCCAATTGACGGCCCAGCGGGACGAGCTCGTCGCCATCGACGGGAGGATCGGGCCGCTGGTCGCGATGGACGGGCGTGAGAGCAATCCGACGTGGGGCTATCTGCTTCGCGCGGGGAACGACAAGTCGCACCTGACCCGCCAGCTGGAACGCTACGCGGACATCTACACGTCGCGTGTCTCGAACTTCTTGTACTACACGCCGTTCATGTACTTCCGTTCGCCACGCGGAAGTCTTCCGCACGACCCGATCGAGCTCCCTGAGTCGTCGAACCGACGGTAGAGGCCCCATGACTTACGTGTTTGAACCGGCCGAGCTGCCGACGGTAGCGGTCTACGGGACCGACGCCCGCTTTCCGATCTCGCGGGTCTTCTGCATCGGAAAGAACTATGCGGCGCACGCGCGCGAAATGGGCGTCGACCCCGACGCCGAACCACCGTCGATCTTCACCAAACCCGCGAATTCAGTGGTCGACGCGGCTGCTGCAGATGACGTCACGCTTCCCTACCCGCCGATGACGACCAACCTGCACCACGAAGTGGAACTGGTCGTCGCGATCGAACGTGGAGGCCGAAACATTCGAGTCGAAGACGCACTGGACCACGTGTTTGGGTTTGGTGTCGGATTCGACATGACAAGACGCGACATGCAGACCCGCGCGAAAGAGAAGAAGCACCCGTGGGCGATGTCGAAAGGCTTCGACTGTGCCGCGCCGATGGGACCGCTGCACCCCCGCTCAAACTGGGACCGACACCACACTTCGTCGATCGCTGCCAGCGTCGACGGTGTTGGTCGCCAATCCGGCGATTTGGCCGAGATGGTCTGGCCAGTAGCCGACATTATTCGGGTGTTGAGCGACCACCTCGAACTTCTTCCGGGCGACCTCATCTTCACCGGCACGCCCGCTGGAGTCGGACCTGTCGAGCGCGGAGAGCGTGTCGTGGGCGAAATCGACGGACTTACGTCGGTCGGTTTTACCCTGAGCTAGTCAGCCGAACTTGGTCATCGCGAAGTGAAGCACGCCGGGTGCGTGCTTCCCGAGGAACGCGGCGGCTTTGCCGTGTGCGGTAAAGACGTACTCGCGCTTTCGCTTTCGAATCGCCGCGACCATCACTTTGGCCGCCTTGTCGGTCGGCCACATGAGCGCTGCAGGCCGTCGATCGGTCCAATCCTCGCGAAAGTTCCCTTCGTTATCGACCTGCGCAATCTCGCTTTCGACGAAACCCGGGTGAATGGTGGTGCAGGTCACTCCGGACCCATCGAGCTCGAGCGAGAGCACCTGACCGAGGGCGCGGAGCGCATACTTCGACGCGTGGTATGCCCCAGCGCCCGGCGACGCCATGAGCCCGGCAACACTGCCCGTGAGCCCGAGTCGTCCTTTGGTCTCGCGCAATGCCGGGATGGCGTGTCTAGCCGTGATCGCGGCGCCGACCACGTTCACGTCGAACTGACGCCGCCAATCGTCTGCAGTGAGCTCTTCGACCTTTCCCGACACGCCGAATCCGGCGTTCGCCACCGCGACGTCCAGGCGACTCCAGTGATCCAGAATCTGTGCGACGGCCGCTTCGACTTCGGCCTCGACCGTGACGTCACATGGCACGGCGAGCCCTTCGGCGCCGAGCTGCTCGACCTCGCTCACCACCTCGTCCAGGCGATCCTTGCGGCGCCCCGAAACGGCGACGCGTGCGCCCTGACGAGCGAATTCGAACGCCATCTCGCGGCCGATTCCTGCGCTCCCACCGGTGATCCAAACAACTTTGCCTGCGAATGTCTTTGACATGAATGCTCCCTCGGCCGTTATCTTCGTTGGCGATGAAAGAACCCACCAACAGCCCGGAGATCGAGCCCGCCGACTACGTACGCGCGGCGTGGGGCATGGTCAAGACTGGCCCATTGACGGTCGTGCTGCGCCTGGTGAGTGATTTTGCGACGAACGTCGTGGTGTGGGCGGTCATGATCGCGTTGATCGGCGCGGTGTTCATGATGTTCGCGGGAGCGGATACTGCTCGAATCACCATCGGAATCGCGGGAATGCTCGCAACGGCGCTCGGCGCGTTTCTCGCCCTCGATGCCGTAGTGATGAGCGTTGTCTGGACACACGCGACGAGGACAGCCGGCGACGAATCCCAGGCGGCGTCCGCAACGGAGACGCTCAAGCTCGGGCTGAACCACTTCGGTGACGCACTTCTTCTGCGGGGACTCAACTTCACGGCACGGCTCGCAATCGCGGCGCTATTCTTGAGCTGGTCGATTCCGCTCGTCGTGTTGCTCGCAAGACACGGGAGCATCGGAGGAAGCGAATTGTGGCTCCCGGCCGCCATCTTCGGCGTCGCGGGCACGTTTTTCTCGCTCGCTGCGGGGGCCACCTACCTGACGATCGAGCTGACAGCGCCGGCCTACTTCATCGGCAAGAAGCCGCTCGGCGCGGCGATACTGGAGGCCGCGCAGCTGGTCTTGGAACGGCCGCTGTACGTCTATCGCGTGTTCGTCACGGCTCTCTCGATCTTGCTTCCCCCGCTCTGCCTGGCCTGGGCGGCCTCCATTGCCTATGCGCTGACGTTCGAGCAGCCCGGACTCGCCGCATTCACCGGGGTCATCCGAACCGCGACGAATCTACTGCTCTTCGCGTCGCTTGGTCTGTTCGTCGTGATGGTCCAGTTCTCGTTCTTTGCCTACTACGCGCATCGCCACGGCATTCGAACCAAGTTTCCAGCCAAGTTTCTGGACGGTGAGGTGCAAGAGGAGCGCCCGATTCAACTGGAAGAGTTGATCCCGGAAGCGCCGGTTCATCGACTTCGAGTGTCGGTAATGCTGGACGAGACTCGGTCTTCGGACCGTTCGGCATCCCCGAGCGACGAAGAAGAATAAAAAGAAGGCCCGACGCGATGCGCCGGGCCTTTTTTTTCACGACTTTTGAGGTCGGCTAGAAATCTTCACCGCCGCACATGTCGATGATGATGACGCCTCGGGACACATCGTCGTCGTCCTCGACCTCAGGCTCTTCGTCGTGGCTATTGGGAACGTAGACGGGAAGATGCAGTGGCTCCGGCTGCCAGTCAGAGTCCATTTCCCGTTCGCGGATCAGCTCGTCATAGATGAGATAGTCAGGAATCATGGTCCCTCCTTCTCGAGAAATGCCGCGAGGCCGCTCCCCGCAGCATATCTACAGTTTAGGCACATTCGTTCCGACGTCCACTCTTTCGTGGACCGTTCCAACATTGCCTTGGCCCATAGCCGCTGTGTTGCTAGAACTCGAACGTAGCCAGCACCGTAAGGAGCGCCCGTGGCCGTAGCAGACTGGAAAGTAGCCCTCGAAGATCTTGGACTGTCAGCACCGTCCGCCGTCGATGCCCCCGAGGGTCGCAAGGGCGCATGGTACAACGTCCGCAGCTCGTTCGAACGACTCGGGTTTGCCCGCCTGTTGGTCTCCGAAGCTGGCGATGACCTCGACTGGCACGTCGAGGCGGCGCATCCCGCGCTCTCCCAAACCGCGGTCGAAGCGACGCGCGCCGCACTGGAGCGAACGGATCGCGGCGATTGGTCCACTGAGTCCATCACGGAGCACCACTTCGTCCTCGCCGGATCCGCTCCAGAGGCGAACGCTCGGCGGTCGGTCATTCCCCTCCTGCTCCTCGCGGATGCGGTCACCGCCGATCGAGACGATCTCGGCGACCTGGTGGAACGGCTCGAAGCGCTTACGGCACCCGACGACGGAACCGAAACGGGTGCAGAAGAACAGGACGACTCCGAGACCACCCTCGTTGCCGCAGAGTCCGACGACGCCGCAGACGTCGAAGTACCCGAGGACGGCGAAGAAACCGAGCACGGCGAGGAACAACAGGGTTCCCCTTTCGAAACCATTGGCGACGAAGAACTCGCCGATGACCCAATGTTTGAGATCGCTGTCGTCGACGATTCGGTGGAGCTCGGCATGGGCCTGCCCGAGCAGCTCGACGTCGACACGTTCGATGCCGCGCTGAAAGCGTGGTCGCGCTCACTGCGAGGGCGCTATGACGTCAAGACCTCAGTAATCGCCCCTGATGGCGCAAAAGAGCTTTCACTCGCCGGCGCGACCACTCGCCTGATGCTCCGAGTGGAACCCGACGCACTCACGGGAAGCGCCACGGTGGCCGACATCGCCCCCCAATTGCACGACCACATCGACACGTTGCAGAAGGTCAGCGCAGGCGGCATCGACCCGCTGGTCTTCCTCGGGGTGCGATCTCGCTCCGCAGGACCAACCGCGCCGAAGAAGTCTGGCGGAAGCCCCTTCGAATCGATCGGCGAAGAAGACTCCGACGGCGACGCGGCCGACGAAGACGATTCGGATTCGCCCGCTGTATTGCTCGTCGATGACGCTCCCGAGGACGTGGATACTGGCGGCCTCATCCTCGACCTCTCCGCTCCCCTCGAAGATGGCGCGCCGCTCGAACCCGGGCGCTTCGACGACCCACGGCTCAATGGGCCAGACGCAACCACACCACTCGTCGACGTCGTCCTGCGTCACCCTGGCTACTCCGATCGAAGCATTGGGCAGGTCCTGTCCATCCTGCTTTCGATCGACTACGCCGATGCTCTCGACCTCGCAAACTCCGCCCCACGAGTGATTGCCTGGGGTGTGGGCGCACGCCGCGCCGCCACGATGAAGACCGTTGTAGAAGGTGCTGGAGGCCGAGTCCGCCTCGTCGAACCCGACACGTTCGCACCGCAGTAGGACCCACCTTGTCCTACATCTGACTACAACGCTTGAATTCTCGACTCTGACCCCCTATACAACCGGCCCTGCTCGATATTGCGCCAAACGCAGACAGAGCGGCTGGAGGCCGTTGTGAATTGCTTGATCTGCGGGTTCTTCAACGAAGAACCCTCCGAAGAATGTGGACGATGCGGAGCCGAACTTCCGGCTCCAGCATGCGCCGAGTGCGGCTGCGACGTCCCGTGGGGCGTAAGCAAATGCGATGACTGCCGCGCCGACGCCGAGATGGGCGAGAAGGCAGCGTGCCCGTCGTGTAGCAATCTCAACTCCGTCAGCGCCGAGTACTGCACCGCATGTGGCTCGCCAATGGCCATCGTAACCCGTGTCGTTCGGCTCGGCCGAGCGCGGGAACGAGAGCCACTCGATACGTGGCGAGTCTACGGAATCGAGACGACCCTGGTCGGCCGTGAGCGCGAGATCGAGGCGCTCTTTCAGGCCTATCACGACACGCTCGAAGCTGACGCGCTGCAGCTGTTCAAGCTCACCGGCGACATCGGCCTCGGAAAGTCCCGCATCCTTAGCGAATTTCACCGCCGCATCGACGGCGAGATGACCGCGACCATGGTGCTTCACGGGGCGAGTCGCGACGACGCCGGAGCGCCCTACTCCATGTTTGCGCGGATGCTGAAAGCGCGCTTCTACATGCCGCACGAAGAGCACCCGGAACACGCACGAGCTCGATTGCTGGCCGCCATCGAGTCGATCGTTCGCGAAAAGGACGAGGCCGAACGACTCGCTCATCTCGTCGGCGAACTTATCAACGTGCACTGGGACGACTCCCCACACGTCCCCTCCGTGACAGATTCGGAGGGTGCCGGCGAGCTCGATCGCCGCTCGTTTGAGGCCGTCCGCGACGTATTGCGCGCCGACTCTGCTCGCAATCCGCTCGTCATACTCCTCGAAGACCTGCAGTACGCGACCAACCAGTCGCTCGACCTCATCAAGTTCCTCACCGAGGAACTCGCGGACTGCCCTATCCTCTTCGTCCTCAGTTGGAATCCGACGGAGCTGGTCTCGCGCCACGTCTTGGGCGAGCTCGAGTTCGACGCTTCCGTCACGCTGGACCCACTGAGTGACGACGAAGTCGAGAGCTTCCTGAGCGACACCCTGCGGAAGGCCGACGAGATTCCGCGCGCCCTGATCGACTCGGTCATCGCGAGCGCACACGGAAACCCGCTGTCGGTCGAGGAGATGCTGCGAATCCTGATCTCGCAGGGGGTCGTCGACACGCGAGAGGCGAAATGGAAGGTCGACGAGGCCAAGATGGCCAACGTCGAGCTGCCGAAGACCGTCCGCGGTACCGTACTCGCACGAATTCGTTCATTGTCGCCCGAAGAACTCGAGGTTCTCGAGATGGCGGCTTCAATCGGGTCCCCGTTCTGGGTCGGCGCCGTTCGCTCCCTCTACCGCATGCGCGCTGAAGATGAGGCCGCAGCGCAGCTCGACTGGACCAATGAAGAGGTCGACAACCGCGCCGAGAACCTGCTCGAGTCGCTGGAGCGAAAAGACATCGTGCGACGTCGCGAAGATGGCCCCGAAGGGTCGCGCGCCGAGATGTACTTCAAGCACCGCATCGAACGTCAGACGCTGGTCGACGAGATCGACGTCGAGAAGTCTCGCAAGTACCACCGGCTCATCGCGCAATGGATGATGAGCACGTTCGACGACCTCGACCCGTGGGCGGAGTCGATCGCGCGCCACTTCGACGAAGCGCGCGTGCTCGACCGGGCCGCGCGGTTCTATCTGCGGGCCGCCGGGATGGCTCGACGACGCTACTCCAACGAGAAAGCGGTCGAACTCTACACGAAGGGCTTGTCCTACACCGGGTCCGCCGATCTCGGCCTGAAAATCGAGGCCTTCGAGCACCTCGGCGACGTCTACGAGTTTCAGGGGGAGTTCGACCAGTCGCTCGCTTACTACCGCGAGATGCTGCGATGTGCCTGGCTCCTCGACGACCCGTCCAGCGGTGGTCGGGCGTATAACCGCCTTGGGCGGGCTTATCGAAGCCTTGGGCACTATGACCGTGCCCTCGAGGAGTTCGAACAAGCGCTCACGCTTTTCCGCTCGAGTGAAGACGTGTCGGGAATCGCTTCGACCCTCGACGAAGTCGGTCAGATCCATTGGGTGCGAGGAAGCTACGCCGAGGCGCGCCGCTGCTACACGGCTGCACTTCAGCTGCGTCGCGAAGTAGGTGATGAGCGGATGATCGCAGTCACCGTCAGCCACCTCGGCATCCTCAAGATGCACTCCGGAGAGCTGCGCGAGGCGATGGTCTGCTTCCGCGAGTCGTTGGAGATTCGAAAGCGGATCGGCGACCGCCAGGGTGTCGTCGACAGTTTCAATAGCCTCGGTGCCATGTGCATGGAGCGAGGCGACCTCGATCAAGCCCTCACCCTCTTCGAAGAGGCACTGTCGGTATCGCGCGACATTGGCTATCGCACGGCCGAAGCCGTCCTCCTCAACAACATCGGCGAACTGCACCTCGTTCGAAACCGAGTCGTCGACGCAAAGAACTTCCTCGAGGACGCGTTCCAGGTCACCGAAGAGTGTGGCGAGAAGCGTGTTCTCTTCGACGTCCTCCGGAACTTGGCCAAGCTGGCGGTTCGCGAGTCTGACCGTGAGCTTGCGCTCGAACGAATCAACGAAGCGCTCCGCATCGCAAACCAGCTCGACTCTCAGGTTCTCATTGCGGTTGGAATGCAGAGCCTCGCCGATATTCACGCCCACTACGTGTTCGATGATGAGCTACGGGAAACGGCAGTCCGGCTGGCCGAAGAGTGTTTTCAGGATGCGCTTGGTCTGCTTCGCCAGATCGGCAATGAAAGCGAGTTGGCCCGGTGCCAGAGCGCGTACGGGCAGTTCTTGATCGAGCAAGGCGACCTCGACCGAGGTCGCGAGCAGATGGAATCCGCCGGCGACATCTTCAAGCGCCTTCAGATGCACAAACTGCACGGCGCGACGCAACGCGTGCTCGCGGCAACCAACTCCTAGAAAAGTCTGGCGAAGTTCTCGAGCAGTTCGAGCCCTTGCGGGGTCAACACCGATTCTGGGTGGAACTGCACGCCATACGTCTTGTGGTCGCGATGCTTGATCGCCATCGTGATGCCGTCCGCGCTCGCCGTCTCGACGAGCTCGTCGGGCATTCCACCTTCGATGCTCAACGAATGGTATCGCCCCACTTCGAGCGGTTGCGGAAGCCCGTCAAAAAGGCCTGCGCCATTGTGATCGATGAAGGTCGATTTGCCATGTCGCGGCCTTCCATTCGCGATGACCTTCGCCCCGAACACCTCAGCGATGGCTTGGTGCCCAAGGCAAACTCCGAGGATCGGTATCGAGCCGGAAAACTCGCGCACCGCATCCATCGAAACGCCGGCGTCTTGCGGATGCCCTGGGCCGGGCGACACGATGATGCCGCTCGGCTCCCACGACTTCAGCTCTTCGATATCGAGCTCGTCACTCCTCGCGACGACGCACGGTAGTCCAGCTTCGTACAGCCTGTGCGCCAGGTTGAACGTGAACGAGTCGCGATTGTCGAGCAAAATGCACTCCCCCGTGCCGCGATGCACCCACCTACCATTCATGGCCAACCTCTCCGCAATGCTTCTCTGATTCGTGGCGCAACATCCCCGCCGAACTCGACTTGATCAATCGAGTGGGCGGCGACCGCCAAAACTCCCGACGAGGTGCAGATAACTTCGTCGGCCTCCCACAGTTCTTTCAACGACAAGAACCGTTCCTCAATTTCCAGCCCGAGCGACTTTGCTGAGTCGATCACCGCCGCTCGCGTAACGCCCGGCAGAACCCCCTTCGGGTCTGGAGTGACGAGTCGGTCGCCGAATCGCACGAACAAGTTGCTCGTCGATGTCTCCCCGACCAATCCGTCGGACGAAATCATAACCGCGTCGTCGCCATTGCGCATGTGTGCAATTCGTCTCGCCTCGACCCAGCGCATGTAGCTTGTGGTTTTGAAACCGGCAAGGGGATCCTCGGGCAGATACCAGCCTGAGAGCGTCACAAGCCGCGGTCGGGCTGCCTCAGGGAGCGGTCGTCGAAACACGGTGACTCCACCGGTCCCGCCGAACGGAGCGCCCTCTGGGGTCCTCGAGACCGTCACACGAACCAACCCGTCTGGATCCGGAGCGATCGCCTCGAGCTCAGCGACGGCCTCGCCAATCAACTCGTCGGTGAATCCCAACGACCTCGCCGATCGTACGAATCTGGCGACATGCCGATCGAGTCGGTGAACCCGACCATCTTCCACACGCACTGTCTCGAACAGCCCGTCCCCGTAGAGGTAGCTTCGGTCCATCACGTGCCCGCCTCGAGAAAAGGCCGAGCCTTCAGCAGCGCTTCCTCATACTCGGTCGCCGGGATGCTATCGGCGACGATCGCGCCGCCAGCGCCATACTCGGCGACTTCGTCGTGAATCACGGCGGTTCGAATCAACACGTTGGACCGCAACCTCCCCTCGCCCGCCCAGAACATCGTTCCGGTGTACGCGCCGCGCGGCGAAGCCTCGAGCTCAGCGATGAGCTCGATCGCCCTCAGTTTCGGAGCGCCGGTAATGGAGCCCGGTGGAAAGCTGCCGAGAAGCAGGTCGGTGGCGCTCACGTTCGGCTCGAGTACGCCTTCCACCGTCGACACCAAGTGGTGCCAGCCCGCAAACGTCTCGACCGCGCAAATCTCCGTGGCTCGCACAGTTCCTGGTACGCACCAGCGCGTGAGATCGTTTCGCATCAGGTCGACAATCATCACGTTCTCGGCGCGGTCCTTCTCGGACTTGGCGAGGCTCGCGCGAGCAGCTTCGTCTGCCGTCGGGTCGAGTTCGCGACGCATCGTGCCCTTGATCGGCCGAGTCAAAACCTGGCGTGCATCCACGCGAAGAAACTCCTCCGGGCTGACGCTCGCGACTGCGACATCTCCCAGCTGCGCAAATCCGAAGAAAGACCCAGTCGCGGTCGAACGCATGCGCTCGAAGAGCTCGAAGGCCGGCCGTTTCCAACCGGTCCGAAAACGCTCCGTGTAGTTCACTTCGAAGAGTTCACCGGCGAAGATCGCGTCGATGGATGCCTGAACATTGGCCTCGTAGGCTTCCCGCGTGATGTCCATTCGCGGGCTCCACACATCTTCGGCAAGCGGAGGCAGGGCTGCCGAACCCTCGACCGGCTCGCGCCAACCTTCCCGCTCCGAAAAAGAACCGACCCAAGCCGTCGGGTACGGTACCGGTGCAGCGGCGCCCCTGACGGTGTCCAACTCCCAGGCGAGCTCGAACGACAACACCCCAGCGACCCAACGGCCGGCTGCCTGCTCGCGCCGCATCCATTCGTCCAGTGCACCATCGGCCGCCGTCCACACCTCGACGGGATCACTGAAGATGCACGACTCCCCCACCCCTTTGCCGGAGTCGAAGAAAAGAAAAGGCCCGTCGCGCTGTGAAAGCGCGCGGGCCATTGCGAGTGCGGATGGGTTCACTGATACCGACTGAGGACGACTTCCACGCGATCGTTGAGCGATGCGTCGCTCGGGTAGCGAATTCGGTCTTGGCCGAGGCCGCGAGTCTCGATTCGGCTGTTCTTCACGCCCTTCGCCGTGAGTGCGTCTTTGATCGCACGGGCTCGAAGCTGCGACAGGCCGAGGTTCTCAGTCGCACTCCCCTTCTTCGACGTGAATCCCTCCACGTAGACCTGGAACTCGTCGTATTTCTGCGTCAGCTTCACGAGCTCTTCGACCATCACCTGCTTCGAAGGGCTAATCGTCGCTGACCCGGACTCGAACAAGCCGGCGAGAATGATTCGCGCGCCGTTGGGTTCCGTAACCACGTACGGGGAGCCGAAGGAATTTGAGGCGTCCGAACGAACCGAAGCGCGACGCGCCTCGGGCTTCGCCTTTGCGAGCGCTTCGTCGTACTTCGGTTGAGCGGCGGTCTTCGCCTGCTGGAACAGCTGCGTCGCGGCGCTGGCCTGCTCGACCAACTGCTGCGAAACCGTTCCGTTCGACATCATCGTGCGGATCGATTTCAGGAGGTTGTCTGCGCGGTTGAACTGCTGTGGTGCGTGCGTCGCAGCATCGACGGTCTGCGCATCGCGACGAGCGTCTTCTACACGTCGCAATTCGTTCTGCAGCCGCTGCTTGAGCGCGGCGTCATCCGTGCCACCGCCACCCATGTTCGCGCGCTGTTCGTTGGCCTTGGCCAGTCGCTCGCGCTCTTCGGCCTTGCGACGCGCCTGCGCAACTTCGCGCTCCAGATTTTGCACCTCTTTCGCGAGCTTGTTCCGCTCGTCGTTGAGGGTGGAAATCTCGGGGTTCGTTTCGTCGATCTTGGTGTTGGCTTTGTCGAGTCGCGCCTTGTTCTCGAACTGCTCGGCGATGGCTTCAGCCGTGCGGTATCGGAGCGTTCCCAAGAGCGCGTACTCTTTGGAGCGGGCTTCTTTGCCTTCTTCCCACGACTCCAGAGCCAACCGCCGATACTGGCGAGCTTCCCGGTAGGGTTTGCTCGCGCCAGGAGCGTCTTTCACTTCCTTGGCCCGAGGGTCTTGAAGCGTACGTTCCAGCTCTTCGAGCTGCTGCGATTTGGGACCCGGACCGCAAGCCGCGAGCATGGCTGCGAGGGTAACGACGATTGCGAGCGCAAAAGTGCGGTAGTGCATGGTGGCGCTCCTCATTGCTGAAGTCGTTTGAGTTCCGACTGCAGCTCTTCTTTTTGCTGCTGCAGCTTCTCGATGTCGGCCCGGAGTTTCTCGGTCGTGTCTGGAGCGGTGTAGGCCGTGGCCTCCTGCTCCTCTGCCGCGTTCCGAACCTGCTCGGCAGCCAAAATCGCCCGAACGAGGTCGAGTCCGAACTCGACGC
Organism: uncultured Bradymonadales bacterium; assembly: GCA_964384605.1. Taxonomy (GTDB): domain Bacteria; phylum Myxococcota_A; class Bradymonadia; order Bradymonadales; family Bradymonadaceae; genus CAYLMO01. The sequence continues at coordinate 134,798 of CAYLMO010000005.1, forward strand.
GCTTCAGTCGGCGTTTCGCCGCTCCGTCATCGCCGTTGGCGAGCAGAACTTCGGCTTCGTCGAGCCACTTCTCGACCATCTCGATGTCTTTGTCGGCCGCCTTCGCTCCAACGGCCTGTTTGTATTCGTCGAGCTCGGTTCGATACTGCTGCACCGTAGAACCGTCCGGTTCGGCAGCAATGAGCGTCGTGCTCAACAGCAGCATCCCGACCATTGTCAGAATCAGCGAAATTCGCCGTATCATGGTGTCTCCGTGGGGTTCGATTCTCTAGCCCTTATACCTGTTCGAGTGCAGGAAGGCCACCGCCTCGCGCGCGCAATGGTCGCAGTAACCATAGCTGTCACGCAGGTTTGAAAGGGTCGTATCCACCGCCGACTGCTCGGCGGTCGAGAGGTTCTTCGCGGTCCCGTCAAAGTACTTGAGCACGTGGTCCAAGATCTTGCGGACCGTCTTCTGCCGCTCCTCGAAAAACGACCGACGCATCTGCGAGAACAGGTTCGGAAAGACGACCTTGTAGCTCACTTTCTCGCCAGGGTTGTCGATGCTGAAGGCAGCAATTGACGAGATGATGCCCTGTCGGAAGGCCTCGATATCGGCGTCGTCTTCTTCCTCGGCGAGGATGACGGCCTCTACCTCTTCCAAGAACTCGACGTCGGGCTCTTCATATCGACCGACGATCGAGTTGTAGACCTTCTCGCCCTTGAGCCGCTGTGAGACGTGGTCGACGTAGCGCGAGAAGAGGTCCTCGTACTGCTGTGCGTCGACGAGGCCCATCGCTTCGCTGACTTCGTTGTCCAACACGTCGAGGTAGCGCTCGCGCACGGTCTGAATGAAGTTGTCGTGTCGGTGGTAGTCGCCGTCGGGCTTCATCTGAAGGAACGGGAAGACGCTCGCGTCTTTCACGAGCTCTTCGAGTTCTTCGAGCACTGCGAGCGGTGACAAGCACGGGAACTTCGGATTCTGCGCGGCGTTGAGCAGAATCATCTTCATCTCGCGAGGGCTCGCTCCGCGCCGACCTTCGTACTCCGAGGACCCATCGCCCTCGGTCATCAACTCGGGAACGATCGACTTGAGCTCCCGCGCCTTGTCCGGCGCCGTTCCGTCGGGAACGTTCCCGCTCGCATAAAGTTCCGCCTTCTCGAGTGGCGAAAGCCGCGACACGACGTCTCGAATCGAGGAATTGTAGCGGTCCGGGTCGGGGCGACGCAGGCGAGTGAGGACAGCCCACAGCGCCGCCGCATAGGTCACATGCGGAGCGACGTGACGCTCGCTCGACATCAGCTCCACTGGCGCATCATAGATCGACTGCTCCAGCTTGAAGTCGAGGATGTACGGCACGCGAACGAGCTCGACGCGCCCTTTGAACGAGGCGTAATCCGGCGTCTGTTTGAACGCGTCCAGGTAGTCTTCGTTCGCGGTCGCGAGCAGCAGCATGTCGAGGTGCAAGATGCGGCTCTCGAGCGACACCGATGCCTTCTCGCTCGTCGCGAGGAGGTACTTGTTCAGGTCGGGATGACGCTTGAAGAGGTCGTCGTACTCGATCACGCCACGATTGGCGTCGACGAGGTCTCCGAAAGGCTCGACGAGCGTCTGATTCTGAAGGCTCGACGGCAGAGCGCCGAGGCTTCGGTCGACCGTGAGTTGCCGGAGGCCCGCGTCGACGCGCATCTGTGGTTCGACTGAAACGGCGCCGACGCGGTAGCGGCGGCTGATGTAGAAGCGCTCGATCTGAACGTGCTTGAGCACCTTCTCGAGATCGCCGCGATAAGCGGTCATCAGCGCATCGAAGATCTGCTTGCTCGTATGCGAGAGGTCGCCGGAGAGTACATAGTCCGAGAGGTAGAAGAGCTCCGAGGACTCTCCCTCGCCGTCTTCTTTTTCGCCCCACCCCGGCGCGATCGCACCCGGAATCGCGTCGCTGAGCACCTGGCGACGGCGGTCCGCGGGGAACAGGAGCAACGGATGGTCGTTGAGGTCGCTCGCCATCTTTACGTCGATCGCCTCTTCGTCGAGGAACGCGAATGACTCGAGGTTCGATTCTTCGACCGTGCGAGCGCTGAAGCCGTCGAATCCGATGGAGCTTCCGCCACCGGCCAGCCGTTCGTTCGGGAAGATCCAGTTGAAGCGGTAGAGCGCGCCTTCGTCGGTGCGGCTGTACTCCTCGAGGGAACGCATGAGCGCTTTGACGAACGTGCTCTTTGCGCTGCCGTTCGGACCGTGCAGGAGCACGAGCTTATTGACCCGTCCTTCACGGACGAAGTTTTCGATCAGGCGGAAGACTCGTGCCTGTGCGGCTTGATGGCCGACCAAGCGCTCCTTTCCATTCTCCCAGTCGGCGTCGAAGAGCCCGAAGTGCGTGACGGGTCCCCAGACAGCGTCGCGCTCTTCTTCGCCGAAGAAACGGAATGCGTCGCGGGTGTACTGCGCGGCATTGCGCGCATGGCGCGTCGGGTGCTCGAGGAAGAGGTCGAGGAACTGCCGGAACGACATGATTCGCCGCTGTTCCTCGAAGTCGTGTCGCACCGTGCGTGCGACCGATTCCAGAATCGTCTTGCTGGTGGTCATCGCGTCGGGCCTTATTCGGTGTTCGAGAGTTTATTGCTTGGCTGGATCTTCTTCGGGCGCGTCGACGGCCGGAGCTTCGCCGTTCTGTTCGGCAGGCACTGCGACGACCGAGAATTCGAGCGGTTCATCACGCAGGATGTCACAACGCTGTGGGTTGCAAACCGAAAAATTGCCCGTCGCCGCCAGCTTGAGCTGACCAGCCTCTGCGGCAGTCAGGTCGACCGGAATGGTTGCGGCGCTGTCGGTCAGCTCGATCGCCGAGCGGTCGAGCGCGGTTGCACCGAGTTCGACGCCTTCGGGCGCCTGGAATTCGATCTTCCACGGGAACTCTTTGTTGATTTTGAGATCGCCGCGAGGCTCGATTCGAAAAGCCACTTTGGTCTTCTGACCGACCACGGCTTCGTCGTCCGGCGATTTGGTCGCATATCGATCGTCGGTACCGGGCTGTTTTGCGGGCGCTTTTTCCGGCGTGTTCATGACCGGCTCTTGCGCGCCCGCGGCTTCGTCTTTGTCGCATGCGGCAAGGGCGACGGACGATCCCAGTATTGCGGCGCTGATCAAAATTCGCTTCATCTGACTCCTCCGATTTCGAGGGGGCGGCGCGAGCCTAACACAGCTTCACGGGTTTCGCTCTCTCGTGGTAGCCTCAACACTCGACCACGTATTTGTTAGTCCCGTGTTTGGAGTGTTCTGTGTCTGATGGACACAAGGAAAACCAGGTCCCGTTCGAGATTCCTTCCGAAGAAGAAGAGGTCATCTCGAGTCTTGCGGAAGAATCCTCGGAGCCGGTGATCACGTCTTCGATCGAGTTTCCCGAGGGTGCGAGCTGGACCACTACGAGTGGCGGCGTCGCGACCGGTTCGGGGCCACACACTGCGGCTCCATCGTCGGCTTCGGCGCCGTCTGTCGTCGCGGAACTCGGCTTCCAGGGCCCGGGAATCAAAGGCGTTGCCACAGTCGATCACGAAGTGTTCCAGATTGGCAGAAGTCACGGCCATCACACGCTCGACGACCGGTTTTTGAGCCCGTACCACTGTCAGCTTCGGAGGCACGGGAACTCGTATCGACTCGAAGACCTCGGCTCCGCGAACGGAGTTTATCTGCGCATCGCGGATGAGCTCGCCCTCGAGGACCACGACGAGATCATCTGCGGTTCGCAGCGCCTCTTGTTCCGCACTACGTGGGATGCACCACCGTCGGGTTCCGGTCCACATGCGGCGAACGCGCCCGCTCTCGGCGCCGCGCTACCGACCGAAGCTGCGCGCGTGATCCTCTACCTCGCTGGCGGCCTCATCGGTGGCATCTACCTGATCGGAGACGAACTCTCGATCGGGCGAGATTCGACCGACATCTTCGCACCCAACGACCCTGACCTCAGCCGCCAGCACGCCCAGATCGTGCGCCGGGACGACGGCTACCTGATTCGCGACATGCAATCGACCTTTGGCACTTTCGTGCGCATTCACGACCCGGTCGAACTCATCGATGGCGACTGCTTCGTCGTCGGCCGCACGCGCGTAAGCGTGCGCTACCCTTAGAAAGCCTCCAATCATGCAACGATTTGCACTCCTGCTCTTCGCGTTCGTCCTGACCGCGTGCGCGCACAGCCTCGCCCCGACCGAAGACGAACTCCTGACCAAGCCGGTCGAGATCGTCGCCCCGGTTCTCGACGAGGAGCTCGGCGCACTCTCTCTCATGGATGACGGCCGCTGGGCCTACAAGATCGGCAAAGATGCGGTCGAACCGGAGTGGGACGTCGGTCAAGTCGTCGGCTTCGGCGGGGTCGACGAACAGAGACGTCATCTCTTCGTCATCCTATCCAAGCACCCCTGGGGCGCCTTTCTGCAGCGCCTCGACGCCGCTCCGATCGCGACCGACCGAAAAGGCAGCTTGATCCCGGTGACGCAGTTCCATCGTCAGGTGCTTCGTCGATGGCAGTTCTGTGCCGGGAAAGGAGACCCGACGCAGCACCCCTGCATCACCGAGTCGCAGGCAGGCAGATACGATATCTACCCGACGAACGGCGAACGCGTTCGCCTCCAAAACGACGATGGCGACCAGATCCTTCTGCCCGCGCATCGAATCGCGCAGGTTCACTGGAGCTCACTCGGACCAGACTTGCTCGGTGAGGTCGAAGGAGCGTGGATTGCCGTTCCGCGCGCTTCGGTCGGCCGTCCAACGCATTCGATCGTCGTCGCGGACCCTTCCTGCCGCGGCCTTCGCACGGAATCGACCCAACATACGAAAGTGATCGTCGGCGAGGCACCGGCGAAAGGTGGCCTTTACGCCGCAGAAGCCGCCGCGTGGTCTGCCGGTGTGGACGCATTTGCCCGCTGTGATGGCGACGTTGTCGAGTGGATCGTTCCAGGGCTCGCACGCCGTGGATGGTCCAGACTCGACGGAAACTACGTCGGCCCGTTTCTGACCGCGTTTTCGACGACGAAGCTTCCGAAATCGACCTGGAGCGACGCGCTCGCCTGGGCTGGATTCCTCGCAACCGGCGACCTCGCAGCCGCCGACTTTTACGCAGAACGAGTCTTGCGTCGTGAAGGACAATCGATCGCCAATTTCGGTCGCGACACCATGCAGGCATCGGTGGAATCGGGCCGCGTAGAGTCAGCCGTGCGCCAGGGAAGTCAGGGCACCAGCGCCGCATGGAATCGCGAGAACGACCCACGTTGGGGTCTCGGGATGGCCGCGGTCGAAGACGCGCTTGGCCTGTCTCGCGAGTTCGCGGAGCGTCAGAGCACGCTGCAAGAACGTGCGAAGCGCACCAGCGACGACGCCGTGTTGGCCGCGATCGCCTGGTACAAGGCGATCGAGGACCTCAACGGGCCCGCCGGCTATTCTGCCCTCGAATCGCTCAACAAGGCGTTAGGCGACGAACAGCTCAAGACGCTGCGACCCGCGATGGTTTGGGAGGCCGCTCGACTCGGCCATCTGAATCTGAACCGTGCAGTCGACGCGACCAGCCTAGACGGTGACGAAAGCGCATTTCTCCGAGCTGTGTTCAAGACCGACGCCCCCCTCCCCTGCGATGAATCGAGCGGGGGTTCGCCATCGGATGAATGCGTCTTGGACGTCTACGGTCGGCGCTTCCTCACCGCCAAGCTCGACGACGATCTGGTTCCGCGGCTGACTCGAGTGGGCACGGCTCGCTGGGCTCCCGGGTACTCACTCAGGCTGCCCGAGGTGAATTCTCCGGCACTGCTCGTGGCAATGCTCTCGTACGCCGAAGACCGGCAACAAGTGGAACGTGGCCTCGTGCGATTTGCCGTCGACTGTGAGAACAGCCCCGGCGAGGCGCTTTCTCTCGCTCGCGAACGTCCGGGAGCTGCTGGCGCCGCGTGGTTCCTAGGCCCCGGGCACCTCGCCTATTGTCGCGGCTTGTCCGACCTCATCGAGGCTTCCCGGGAGTGGATTTCAGCCAGCCGAGAAGAGAGTGTTTCGCGTCGGGCCGTTTCGAGCCGAATGGTCGTGGCAAAAATGCGCACGATGAACGACGGCCGAGAGATGACTCCTGGCGCAGCATTCCTCGCCGAACTCGCCGCTCCCACGGCGTCGTGCGAGCGGTGGAATGTCGCATTGGGTGTCGCGCATCTCCGCGCTGGACGCGCCGATGAAGCCAACTCATTCACCGAAACCGCCCTCGCCTGCCCCACGATGAACGGCAGCGCCACGCGGCTCGCGGCCTTCATCAATTTCGATCGGACCAGATCCGTCTCGGCGAGCTTCGAGCCGGAAGTGCGAAAAGCGGTGGAGCTCGCTTCCCGTCAGATTGTCCCGGGAGACGCGTGCATAGGCTCGTTGCCGCCCACCTGGGTTTGGGCACCCATCGTATCCGAAGAGATGGAGAAGTTCGTCGAATCGATCCAGGTCGAGCCTGTGAAGGAAGACGCCGTCATGCTTGCGACCGCAACGCGAACTCTCGAGGGCACCGCAACACTTCGGGCCGACCTTGTGAAGGCGTTGGCGGCTGGAGACGCCGTCGAAGCACAAAAATTGATGACCGCCTTGGAATCGGATTTCGCCGCGATCGGGTTTACCCCCGGAATGAAGCGTGCCGCTTTCATTCGCGAGCATTTGGTCGGCCCAACTCCCGCGGAAGGTCAATCGGCCAAAGCCCCCACGAAGCGCGATCCGAGATTCGCGGCGTGGACCGACCCAATCGAGTATGTGAAGAGCGACAAGGCGGACCCGAAGATCGCGCTCGCTGCCGCATTCCTGGCGGGCGAGCCGGCGAGCTGGTCGAATCTGATCGAGGCGATTCCGGAACCCGACCGCGGCCCAATTTGTGGGCTTCCGGAACCCAAACTGTGACGCCTTCGGGCGGTAGCGTCCTGCGGGGGTCGCGCGGTAGACTCCCCGCTCCATACCCGCGCAAGATATTCTGAACATGATCGGCCAGTCCCTAGACCGCTACACCATCGTCGACGAGCTCGGCCATGGCGGTATGTCTGTGGTCTACCGTGGCCGGGACACATCGCTCGAACGCGACGTCGCGCTCAAAGTCCTTCACCCGCACCTCGCCAAGAAGCTCGACAATCGCAAACGCTTCCATCGCGAGGCCAAGGCGATTGCCAGACTGCGACACCCAAACATCCTCGAGATCTACGATTTCTCCACGGTCGACGCCGAAAAGTCATACATCGTCATGGAGTACGTTTCGGGGCTGAACCTTCGTGAGTTCCTGAATCGGAACGGCCCCGCGCCCGCCGAAATCGCCGCGATGATCGGCATCGAGATCTGCCGCGCGCTGAAGCACGCGCACGACCACGGCATCATCCACCGAGACCTGAAGCCCGAGAACGTCATGGTGTCGAACGGCGGCGTCGTGAAGTTGATGGACTTCGGAATCGCGCACGTCATCGACGCCGAAACGATGACGGCGACCGGCAGCCTGCTTGGGTCGCCTGCGCACATGGCGCCCGAGGTGATCGACGGCGAAAAGGTCGATGTGCGAGCGGACATCTTCGCGCTCGGAACCGTGCTCTTTTGGCTCGCGAGCGGTGAGTTACCCTTCACCGGAAAGAACGCGCCGCAGGTACTCCGCTCGGTGCTCGAGGGTAACTACGACGACCTCGACCTGGTCGAGCCAAAGGCGGGAGCACAGTTCGCCGCCATCGTTTCGCAATGCATGGCGCGATCGCCCGATGATCGATACGCGAAGGTGAGCGAGGTCTCAGCCGCCCTCGAAGAGTTCTGTCGCGCTGCGGGGCTGGATCCGGAATCGCAAGACCTCAAGTCCTACTTCGACGACCCGGCCGGGTTCTCGGCTGACCTCGAGGCGGACCTGGTCGTGGAGTTGTTTCGCCGCGCTCGCGCCGCGCGCGTGGAAGGCTGCATCCCCGAAGCAGTGTCGCTCTTCAATCGTGTTTTGGCGTACGACCCAGACAACGAAGAAGTTCAAGAGGAGCTCGACGCAATCGCCCGCCGTGCGGTGCCGGTTTGGGCTGCAGCCGTCCTGGCCATAGCCGCGCTCGTGACGATAGGTATCTGGTTCGCCTTTCAGCCCGTTGCCGACCCTAGCGCGAACGTGGTCGAACCAGTGTTGTTCGATCCTTCACCGGCGCTGTCGCGCGTGTCTACAGCGCTCGATTCCGCGATGAATGCGGCCAGCGTTGCTGGGGCCGAGCGGATGGCGGAGTTGTACGCGGAGTCGACCACCGACCGGGCCGAATCGAACGATGCGGGACCGACCGAACTTGCCGTGGCTCCAATTCGGAACGTGATTCCGCCCATGCGGAACGAGGTGGTCTCGGCGACGCCGGATGCAGGAACGCCTACCGAAAGTGAAGCCGCCGAAACCTTCAAGTATCGCTTCAAGGTCGTGCCGGCAGCGGCTTCGTTCTCCGTGAACTCGCGACCGGTTGGGCTCTTCAAAGCCGCAGCGGGCATCGAGCTCGAACGGGGATTGCACCGCCTCGAGGCGAATTCTCCCGGCTGCAAGAAGTGGCGGCGTCAGATTCGGGTGGACGGTCCTCAAGGTTCCGAACCGCTTCCAGTGGTTTTGGAGTGGGAAGATGGAAAAGTTCAAGTGTTCGCAAACCGTCCCGCCGTGATATGGCTTGAGGACGAAGAAAACCCGCGCAAGATCGGCGCTGCGGGCAAGAATGCGACGCTTCGCTTCCCGTTCGGACCTTCGAGTTCACTCGTGACCGAACGCTCCGTGAAACTCACATTGGCACCGCAAGATCGCGTTCAGGACCGTCAGGTTCAACGCGTGTCGGTTCGGCCGGGGACAACGTCGACCCTGAACGTGAATTTCAACTGACGTGACCGCGCTCCGCGCACTTTTGCTCATGCTCTTGGTGTTCGTTGCAGCCCCCGCTTGGGCGCAAGGCGAGCCGGACACTGGAGGTACGCCCGACGAAGAGGTCGACGAAGTCGTTCAGGAGTCTGCCGAGGCGGCCGTCAATCGAGCGCGCAGCGCCTTCGGGCAAGCCGATTACGGGACGCTCGTTTCGATTCTCGAAAGTGTCGTTCCAGATCGCGTGGACGACCTCTCTGTCGAAGACCGAATCGATGCGCGACAGCTGTACGCGGTCGGATTGTTCTTTCGCGCCCAGCAAGCGACCGGTCCGGCCGAACGAGACGCCCTGCTCGACCAAGCACGAAGTTCGTTCCTCGACCTGTTGCGCGAAGACCCCTATTTCCAGCTCGATCCCCTCCTCTACCCTGCCAGTGTGGTGGAGTTGTTCGACGATGTCGTCGCCAACAACGCCGAGGAGCTCGAGAAGCTTCGGGAGGAGCTTCGCCCGAATGATGGTCCCCAGACCATCGAGACCGTGTACATCCAGCGCGAACAGGAACGCGCGACGTTCGCGCTCATCTTCTTTCCATTCGCCGTCGGTCAGTTTCAGAACGGCGACCTGATCAAAGGTACGTTGCTGGCGTCCATTCAGGCGGCAGCCTTGACGTTGAACTTCACGAGTTTCCTGATGATCGAGAGTCTTCGAAACCCGCGCGGGTACTACTGTAGCGGTGTCGAAGGGTCCGAGACCCCACTTTGTGCCGGTGAGAGCAACGACTTCGCCACGGCCCTCGCCTGGCGGAACGTGCTCTATGGCTCGCTCATCACCTTTGGGTTGGCCTACGTCATCTCGGTCGTCGATGCGTGGGCGTTCTTCGAGGAGTACAACGTGAACATCCGCACCCTCGACGGTCCGCCGCCTGAACTCACCGACGTACCGGGTAGCGACAGATCTGCGGTTCCGTTAGGATTCTCGCTCGATTTCGATTGGTAGCTCTTTCACGAGAACACGGTCCATGGCCCGTTTCGTGTTGCAAACATCACAGGGGGAGCACGCTTTTCCCCTGACCAAGAAGATGACGACGATCGGTGCTCAGAGCACCAACGACATCGTGGTCGACGACGGCCATGTTGCGGCCTCGCACGCGATTGTTCAGTGCGACGGCGCGAGCTTTGTCATTCAGCCTGCAGATCGAAAAGCCGACGTGTACGTCAACGGCAAGCGTCGACGGCGCCAGGAACTGTCTCACGGCGACGAAATCAGCGTGGGCCGAACCAAACTCCAGTTCCAATTGATCGAACCCCGCGTCACGCCCGACGATTCGACCGACGACGCAGACGACGCCAAGATCGAGGGCTTCCGACGACTCTCGGAACTCTCCCAGCGCTTGATGAGCGACGACTCGGTCCCATCGCTCCTCGAGAAGTTGATGGACTCGGTCATCGACCTCACCGGAGCAGACAAAGGCTTCCTCATCCTCAACAACGATGAAGAAGATCGGCTCGATGTGGCGGTCGCACGAAATGTCGAGCGCGAGAATGTCGAGGACGCTGTTCAGCGCGTTTCCGACTCGATCGTAGCCAAGGTTTTGAAGAAGCGCTTACCGCTGATCGTAAGCGATGCTCTGCACGACGAAGAGTTCAACAGCTCCCAGTCGGTGGTGAACCTGAAGCTCTGCAGCGTGATGTGCGTGCCCCTTTTGGCGCGCGGCAACATGCTCGGAATCATCTACGTCGGTAACGACAACGTCGCCAACCTGTTCGACGAGACCCACCTCGAGCTTCTGACGACCTTCGCCGCGCAAGCTAGCTTGATCGTGCGCAACGCGCTCCTCGTGCAAGAGCTCAAGCTCGACAACGCGTTCCTCTCGAAGAAGCTTCAAGAGAAGCGATTCGGCAGCATCATCGGGGCCTGTGCACCGATGAAAGAGGTGTTCCGAACCATCGAAAAGGTCGCCCCCACCGCAGTGAACGTGCTGGTGCTGGGCGAGACAGGGACTGGCAAGGAGCTCATCGCCAACGAGATCCACTCGCGCTCACCCCGCGCCAGCGGACCGTTCGTGACCATCAACTGCGGCGCAATTCCTGAGAATCTGCTCGAATCCGAACTCTTTGGGCACGTGAAGGGAGCGTTCACGGGCGCGACGAACACCCGCGAGGGCAAGTTCCAAGCGGGCGACGGCGGAACGATCTTCCTCGATGAGATCGGCGAGATGCCGCTCAACCTCCAGGTCAAACTCCTGCGTGTTTTGCAGGAACGAACGATCACGAAGGTCGGGGCCACCAAGACCGAGAAGGTCGACATTCGTGTGATCGCGGCCACCAACCGAGACCTCGAAGACGCGATCGAGCGCGGAGAGTTCCGAGAAGACCTCTTCTATCGCCTCAATGTCGTCATGATGCGCCTGCCGCCACTTCGCGAGCGGGGCGACGACGTGCTCCTCATCGCGCGTTATCTCATCGAGCAGATTGCCAGCGATTTGAACCTCGGCGCGAAACCACTGGCAGACGATGCCCTCGTCGCGCTTCAGCGTTACGAATGGCCGGGCAACATTCGCCAGCTCGAGAACCGTCTGAAGAAGGCCATTGTGCTCGCAGATGGAGATTCCATCACCGCGAATGATCTCGAGCTTCACGCCGACGCGCCTACCGCCGTACTTCCACTCGCCGACGCCAAGGAACGCTTCGCCTACGAGTACATCATGAAGGCGCTCGACCGGAACAACGGCAACCGCACCCAAACCGCGCGCGAGCTCGACGTCGATCCTCGCACCATCTTTCGCTACCTTGAGAAAGAGATCGGGGAGGACTGACATTCACGTCACACCCCGAAGTCAGAATCGGACATCGAGATCCGATTCGCTGTCGCAAACCCACCTCTCGAGCCCTCAAAAGATGGCACGTTGCGTGCAATTTCAGATGGCGGTTCTGGTTTCGGTGGGATGCGGCACCCTATTGGCTTTGAGTGGTTGTGTAGTGCCGCCTCCCATCGAGCCAGAACCACCTCAAAATAACTTTCCGCCGTTCATAGACGCCGTGGAACCAGCAACTCGAGTCACACAGGTTACGTCGTCGGTCCTCCCACTGAGCGTACGTCTCTTCGATCCCAATCAAGAGAACGCGCTCACCGTGGCGTGGATCGGTGACAAGTCCGGCCTACTCGAGACCGGGAATTTTCCGTTGGAGCCAGCTGAAGACCTCGATCGAGGGATCTTCTACCGGTTCGGGCAAGCGAGCCACGATTTGAGTACCTGCGGAACCGAGCTGCGATTTGAAGACTCTGAGACCATCTGGGTCCATGTGAGCGACGGCGGCATTGTCTTCCCTGGAAACAATCAGGTGGAGCCCGAAGACGACAACGGGTTCATCGAGAGCTACAGCTGGTTGCTCGAACTGGACCCGAATCGCTGCGACAGCGGAGGTTCGCTATGAGGCGAATCTCCATCTTCGTTCTGTTCGCTGCGGCCGTGGCCTTGAGCGCGTGCTACCCGGAACTGGAGCGCGAGCCGCGCACCAACCTCCTGTGCGAGAGCGACGACGCGTGCACGGGACGGCAGTCCTGTATCGCGGGCCTCTGCGGAGTTCGCGATACGGAACCGCGCTCGCTCGCGTTTCGCCTGCTTCCGACGCCAAACTCGGGGTACCGCCCACAGCTCGTCGAAGCCGCGCCCATCGACCCATCGACCGGCGTCGATATTGGTATGGAAGCGAGCGTCGAAGTCGTCGGTTCGGTCCGACGCGGCGGCGATGGAACCGGCATCGCGGGCACACTCGTCTTCGACCGCACGAACGCCCGAACTCCCGATTCCGTGCAGGTGCCCGTAGGCGCCGACGGCGCATACGAAGCACTCCTCAGCCCAGGAAAGTACTCGGTCACGATGATCCCCGAGGGTGACCTCGTCCCCCCATTCGCCTGGAACGATCTCGACTTCCGCTTGGACACCGCATGGGACTTCTCGATGCCGGGTGAATCGCAAGCTCGCTCGGTCACGGTGACGACGAATTTGCCGGCGGCTTCGACGTTCGGGGAGCGCGCCGAAAAGCTACTCGCCGCTCGCATTCTCGCGGTTTCGAAAGAGACAGGTGTCTCATCGACCGCCGTGAACTTCGTGCCTGACGCGGCCGAGGAAGGGTCACCTCGAGCAACACTTCAGGTTTTTGCCGGCACCGGGGCCTACGACATCAAGATCTCCCCGGCGAGTCCGGAGTCGTTGGTTCCTTCCGCAACCTTCTCGAACGCGTTCGTGTGCGACGACACCTGTTACAGCACGCTGCCCGGCGCTGAAGGCGCAGAGATCATTTCGCTCGACTTCGAGCAGGACTTCAACACTTTGGTCGCGACCACGTTCGTGCTTTCGTTTTCCTCCGAGAGCCAACCCACCTGGGAGGGCGTGCGAGCTCGCGTCACCCGCAAGCTGCCGCAGGGCGAGATCGTCGTTCGGCCCGAAGTATCGGCCGACGGAACGTTTTCGGTGGAGAGCCTGGCGGGTGACTACACCATCGACGTGTTGACGCCACCAGACTTCCCGCTGGCGTCACGTCGATTTACGGAAGTCGGAGTCGAGACGTCCGGCGACCGCATCCCGCTCGAGATGACTACGAAGAACAAGCTCGAGGGCAAAGTGGTGGATGTGGAGGGCGGCTCCGTGGCCGAGGCCCGTATCGAGATTGCTCCGACCGCATCGAACACCACCCAGTTTGCAAAGCCAATCGTCGCGACCACGGGGACCGACGGTTCCTTCTCGATTTGGCTGGAACCAGGCGACTACTGGGTCTCGGTGATTCCGCTCGACGCTGGCCTCCCCCGCTACGTGACTCGGGTCCGCGACGAGACGTCTACTTCGGAGCCTCGCACCTGGCGCTTGGCCGAACCTACCGTTCTGTTCGGCTCGGTATTCGGCGCGCCGCCGGCAGCTGAGACCGACGACGACGCCTGGAAGCCGGTCGCCGATGTGACCGTACAAGCTCTGCAGCCGATCGACGGCGAGCTCGTGGTGATCGGCGAAGGAACGACCGCCGATGGCGGCGACTTCCGCATCGCTGTCCCCTCCCTTCAATAGACATTCTGAGCTGACGCCTACTTGGCCTTCTTTCGCTCGCGTAGCTTTCGTCGCGAGTCCTGAAGCATCAAGTAGATGTCGGGATGGTCTTTCCGACAGCGACGCACCCAGTCTGTGGTCTGGTCATCCCACACTGGGTCGAGCTTCTGTAGCTTTCCCGAGCGGACGATGAGGTCCTCTGCGTCGACCAAACATTGGTCAGTCGAGTGCGCGCCCTCTGCCAAGAGCTCGCCGGTGTACGGGTCGTAGATTTCACCCCGAGCAACACCTCCGAACGAGCCGATGATCATCGGGATAAAAATCCCCATGATGAGCGCGAAAAAGAACGCAAAGCCGAGGCGTCGTTTGATCGTAGCGGCTTTGCGAGCGGCTTCGAGCTGCTCTGGCGTCATTTGTGCGGGGTCCATCGCGTCCTCTCGTTGAGACGCGACACTAACGCGTCGAGCCGACAAGCGCCAGATCTCTCACTGGGCTACGTCGGCTACGGCGCTCATGCTGCACGAGGGCGACTTTGAAGGCTCGGCGAACCCGAGCCACAGCATGCTACTTCGAATTGTACGGGGGTTCCGCGCGGCTAGTGCGCGGTCTCTTCGATCTCGAGCGTGAACTCTTCGACTCCAGGAAGGTCTTGGATCCGTTCGCGCGCCATCATCCAGGCCATCTGAATGATCCAGCTCAAGGAACGGTCCTGACGGAGCGCCTCCTGCTTCGTTTCGGCGACGATCTCTTCTGGAAAGTAAAGCGTGAGCTTTTGCTTGGCAGCCATGTCTTCTCCGTCCGTGGAATGGCCCCGGGCAACATCATGTTGACGGGGCGTAAATGAACTTCGTGAGGCCAACCACCGTGGGTGTCTCACGTTGTCCTACATCTGCACACACGATACCGGTGGTCGTTTGACCGTCAAAAAATCTCTCGACCTTTGGTTGCTCCAAAGCCCTGCCCCCCCGAAGAATGCGGAAGTATGCAACACGACCTCAAAACCTTCCTCGAAGCCATGGAACGCGACTGTGACCGCGTGGAGCGGCGTCAGAACGACCCGGTGGAGATCGTCTGGGAGTACGAAGATCGGGCGGATCGCGAGATCGTCGCATTCATCGCGGCGACGATGGCCTACGGGCAAGTGGCTGTGCTCAAGGCCGCCGTGCGTCGAGTGCTCGCCCTGCTCGGTCCCGCGCCGGCAACATTTCTCGTCGAGGGAGATCTCGAGGCGTTGGAGGAGCCACTCGAGAACTTCGTGTATCGCATGACCCGGGGCCCAGACGTGTTCGACTTGTTGATGGGGATTCGTGCGGTCCTCAGGCAGTACGGGAGCCTCGAAGCCTGCTATCTGGCGGCAGATGGAGAGCATCTCGATCGGCTGAGCCACCTTGTTCTAAGCGTCCGGTCTGGGCGCGCACGGCCCAAGATGAGTCGGGGCCTTCGATACTTGTTGACCGATCCCGCTGACGGGAGCACCGCGAAGCGCATGCATCTCTTTCTACGATGGATGGTCCGGGGCCCGGATCCCATCGACCCAGGGACCTGGGAGAGCGTCGATCCCGCCGTGTTGCGTATGCCACTCGACACGCACACTTCACGGATCTGCCGATATCTCGGGATGACCGAACGAAAGTCGAACGACGCAAAGACGGTCGAAGAGGTCACCGATGCGCTGCGAAAGTTGGATCCAGAGGATCCCCTGCGCTTCGATTTCGCGATCTGTCATCTGGGGATGTCGAAGCAATGCATCCACCGGTTCTCGCCAGACCACTGCCCTTCGTGCCCGATTCAGCCGGTCTGTACTGTGGCCGCTGCTGGCGCCTAGTTCGAGGCGGCAGACGAGATCACCTCGAACTTCACCACCTGGACGTCGAAAAGGTAGGTCGCGGTCGCTACACCAAGCAGCGACACGACGATGTACGCCACAACGAACAAGCCCGCGATCTGGCCCCACGGTCGCCCTTTGGAGACCACTGCGACGCCCGCGAGCGCGACAAAGAAACTGATCGCGAGAATCCAGAGCACCAGCACGGGCTGGAACTCTGTGATGAGCGCGACTGGAGTCGTGAGCCAGGAAGAATTCACCGCTCTTCTTCGTCGGAGCTGATGAGAGAGAGATTCAGGAAGTTGATTGTAAAGTGGGCGATCACCGGCGCAAGGAGATTCCCCGTCAGCCAATACAGACCGCCAAGCGCGGCGCCGATGACGAGCGCGAAGATGGTCCACGGCAGGAACGTCTTCCGATCGGGTCCTTGATGGACGACGCCGAACAGAAATGACGCAACCGCCCACCCAATGACATCGGCGTACGCCATGTCTGCAAGGGCAACATCGGTGATCACTTGCTGCAGAAATCCGCGAAAGAACACTTCCTCGGCGATTCCCGAGCTAACGGCGAGTACGAACGCTTGCGCGACCGTGATGGGGCCGAGCAACTTCTTGAACTCGAGTGAGAGCTTCGCCGCCCAGGCGGTGTACTCTTCGAACAGATAGGTCGCGCCGACAACAGCCACGCCAAAGCCGGCCCCGATGAGCAGATCGATGAAGCAGCTCGACGTCAGTCCATCGCGCCAAACCCAGACGTCCAGTCCCCAGACGAAGCTCGCCACCCCCCAGCCGAGAACGGCCAGGAAAGCATAAAAGATGGCGGCTATGCCTACGGGAAACGTCTGCTGCTCCAAATCAGTCACCCACCTTTTCCGGGTCACCGCCAGCCTCGAGCCAGGCGTCAGCCATCGCCTCGAGGTGCGGGCGCCGTTCGACGCCTCGGGATCGCACCAACGCCGATTCCCACTCGGCGACCCGCCAGTCGTCGTGGAATCGAATGTGTCGATCTTCCGCGAAGTACTCTTCGAGCATCACATCGATGAAGTCGACGGCCTTCAGGTGGCGTTCCTCGGGCTTCACCTCGAAGCCGTCGGTTTCGTCGGACTCTAGCAACGCGGCCTCCATCTCGAGGCGGAACCCGTCGTCGGCCGACGCGAGGATGAGCGTGGCGTGGGCGTGCTCGTTGGAGCGCTCGACGTCGAGTGAAAGCGATTCACCCGGCTTGAGTTGCACGCCGTACTTGGCGATCAACGCCTCGTGGATGCGTGCGATCTCGGATTCGTCGACCGGACCGAGCTTTTTTGTGTTTGAGGTCATCGGTATCTCTGCTTGAAGGCTGGCGGGGTTGTGACCCCGGTAAAGCCCACATATAATCACGCGAAACGCGTTCTCAACCCTCGACCGCGGGCCCAAAGGCCATGTCCGTACCACAGGTCCTAGGACCCTACCAACTCAAGGCAAAGCTCGCCGTCGGCGGTCAATCCGAAGTCTGGCTCGCCTATCGAACCGGCCCAGGCGGTTTTCGGCGTCGTTGTGCGTTGAAGCTCCTCTTGCCGCCTATCTACTACGACGAAGACGCTCGTAAATCGTTCATGGCCGAAGCGCGTTTGATGGCGCTTTTCGACCATCCAAATCTGGTTGCCATCACGGACCTCGGTCAGGTCGACAACCACGAGCTCCTGTATGCGGTCATGCCCTACGTGTCGGGGCAATCCCTCGCCACATTGATGCGTGAAAAGGAGATGCGATTCGATGTCGAGACGGCGCTCTGGATCATGAGCCGGGTGCTCTTCGCCCTCGATTTCGCGCACAACTTGAGCGACGAGCGCGGACGACGCCTCGATATCGTGCATCGTGATGTGAGTCCGGAGAACGTGATTGTTTCGTTCGACGGGCGCGTGAAGCTGATCGACTTCGGCATCGCGCTTTCGTCCATCAACCCGCGCAACACGCGGTTGCACGTCGTGAAGGGGAAGATCGACTACCTTTCGCCCGAGCAAGCGCACGCCTCGCCGGTGATTGACCACACGACCGACATCTATTCGGCGGGCGTGCTGTTCTACTCGATGCTCACAGGTTTCAACCCGCTCGAAGGCGACGATTCGACCGCGCTTCAGCGCGCCCAAGACCCGGACATTCCGAAGATCACGAAGTATGTCCGCGTCCCGAGAATGCTGGCGGAAGCGATCCACGCGATGTTGCAAAAGGTTCCGGAGCGCCGCCCTCAGAGCGCAGGCAACCTGGCCCAAAACTTCCTGAGTATTCTCCACGAGATTTCGCCGAGCTACGACGAGATGGTCTTCGCCGAGAACATGCGACGCGAGCTCAGCCAAGACATTCGTCGAGAGAGTGAGTTTCTCCGGGGCCTGGCTGGTGGCACCCAGATCATCGACACCAAGGGCATCGACGACCCTGCGACGGTACCCGCTGGACCACGCGGTCGTTCGAGCGACGAGTCGACGCAACCCGCTGGACGAGCGCCTTCCGAGAACACCCAGCCGGCGAGCGAACCACCGTTGCCACCTCAGCGCCCAGAACCTCCTCCTCGAGTCGTGCGCCGCCGAGATCAAACGACCCCAATCATCGACGCACGAGAGCTTCTGAGCGAAGACGAAGCATCGTCGCCGTCACACACGGTGCCGTCGAAAGCCCAAGAGGGGCTCAAGGATCTGTTTAAGGAACTCGAGGAAATCTACGACGATTGAGCGCTGCAGAATACGCGGCGCTAGTCGTCCATGAGACCGTGCTTCTTCAACAACCGGTAGAGATGTCGGCGATCGATGTCTGCCTCGCGCGCTGCCGCGGAGATGTTCTCTTTCGTGTGCTCGAGCAGATCTCGCAGGTACTTCTCTTCGAACGCCGAAACGAGTGCGTCCTTCGCGTCCCGGAACGGCACGAAGCCGCCATCGCCATCTTTGATCTTTGCCGCGAAGAGGTTGTTCCCGACCGAACCGGTGGGTGCAGCCGTCGTAGTCATCGCCGGCAGCCCGACTCCGGGGTTTTCCCCGCCGTCCAGACCCAACTCGCTTCGCAGGTAGTCGCCGCCAATCGTGCCGCTCGCCGAAAGCGCTACGGCTTTCTCGATCACGTTCTTCAGCTGACGAATGTTACCCGGCCACTGATAGAGCTGAAGAGCTCGAACGGCATCTTCCGTGAGCAGCGGCTTGGCTCGATCGTCGCGTGCCAGTAGGTCGAGGAAGTGCTCCGCGAGTAGCGGGATGTCCTCGACTCGGTCGCGAAGTGCCGGGAGACGGAATCGGACTTTCGCCAGACGATAGAAGAGGTCCCGGCGGAACTTCTTCTCTTCGACCAGCTCCTCGAGGTTGCGGTTCGTTGCTGCCACCACCCGCACGTCGACGTTGAAGGTCTTCTCTCCCCCTACCCTGCGGACATCACCCGTCTCCAGAACGCGCAGGAACTTGGCCTGGAACTCGATGTCCATCTCTCCGAGCTCGTCGAAGAAGATCGTTCCGCCATCGGCTCGCTCGAACACGCCGCGGTGACGATTCATCGCGCCCGAGAATGCGCCCTTCTCGTGTCCGAACAACTCGGACTCGAGCAATGACGCCGGGAACGCCGAACAATCGAAGACCACGAATGGCTCGCTGACGCGGTTGCTATGCTCATGCAGCGCCTGAGCAATGAGCTCCTTTCCCGTCCCTGTCTCGCCTTCGATGACCACGGAAAGGTCAGACGGAGCGACACGGTCCAAGATCGAGAAGATCTCTCGGAGCGCCTGAGACTGACCGATGATTTCGCCGTAGCGAGTTCGGTCGGTCATCTCGACCGGAATGCTCTCGGTCTGCACGGTAAGGCGTATGGATGTTCGACCCACCTTGAAGGTGACACCGGGACGAATCGCCGAACGACCAATCTGCAGGCCATCTAGAAACGTGCCGTTCGTCGAATCGAGGTCGACCAACTCCAAATTCTCGCCGCGCCGACGGATTTCAGCGTGCGTCCGAGAAACGGTCGGATCGCTCAGGATGATGTCGCAGAGCGGATCCGCACCAATACGAATCACCGGCTTTTCGAATATTGCGGCTTCCCCCGTATCTTCACCATCCACGACCTCGAGCGAGATCTTTTGGACCGGGAAACCTTCCGAAAGTGGCTGACCTTCGACTTCGACGGTTGGTCGATGCACTTGCGTCTTTCGAGGCAGGTTCACGCGCTCAACCACCGCGCTGTCTTCTTCGACACCAGAGAGCTCTTCGCTCATCACTTCACGCGGGCAAGGGTTTTGGAATGCAATTGGAACGCCGCGACTCTACCACGATTCTGAAGCAGTGCGAAGCGAATGTGGTGTTTCTGCCACACCACTACTCCGCCATCTCGGACCTCACGCGAGCCGCCACCGACTCGTCGGTCGCCCAGACCCTCGCGTGGCGGGCATCGCCTGAGTAGGTCAGATGAACGACCAAACCGTGTGATGTCCACGCATCTGGGATCTTGTCGAGCCACTCTACAATCGAGACGCCTTCGCCACTCTCGACGTAGTCCCAGTACCCGATGCCCTCGAGATCATCGAGATGCTCCAGTCGATAGAGATCGAAATGAAACACCGACGGATCGCCCCTGTACACATTGAGGAGCGTGTAGGTCGGCGAGGTTGCCTCGCCGACCTCGAGCTCATCGCAGAAGCCCTGGGTGAACGTGGTCTTTCCCGCGCCGAGTGTGCCGATGAGGCCTACGACGTCGCCAGGCGACGCCGCACGTGCGAGGGCAGCCCCCAACGCGACCGTCGCTGACGCGTCGTCGAGGTTGACGGCGCAAACCGGCGCACCAAGCCCGAGAACGGCCGGATCGAATACGTGGTCTTCCATGGAGGTCGGCTCAGCTGAAGCCTGGGCGAGACGAGCCGCGGGTGCCTTCGTCTTCGGAGCGGACACCGAACACGGTGTTGCGGGCCACGAAGGTGTGCCCGGTCTCGGTCGCAACCGCGAGATAGCGTTCGGTCGCTCGAATCGAACGCACCTTCGGTACGGACATCACGCCGTCGGTCGTCGCGACCAACAGCGTGACTTTCGTGCCGTTGTCGGCGAGGGAAACGGTATCGCCGTCAGACTTCCCACCAAGCTCTTCGACAAAAATTGCGGTCAGGTCTTCGATATTCATAGCCGAGCTCATTGAACGAGGAGCGGGAATTCGACACCGCGGTTGAAGCCCCCGTGTTCCGGGAACCGCATCGAGCGGAATCGAGAAGTCAGACAGTCAGCAACCGGTTCGCTTCGATACTGCGACTCTTTGATCTTCACGCCGCCGGTCGTTCCGGTGGGACGAATGAAGAACTTGATCGTGACCCCTCGGAATCCCGGGTCGGTCTTGAGCTGCTTCAAGATGCACGAGCGCAATCCACCGAAGTTCGACAGAATCACGTCGTTCACCTCTTCGTCGGAGAGGATGTGGGTCGAGCCACTTCCCGCCGACATGTCGACTTCCGTCACACCGTTGTCGCCCGCGGTCGGCGTCGCGCCACCGGTAGACTTGCGACGTGACTTGCGACGCTTCTTGATCGCCTTGGCAATCTCTTCCTCAGACGCTCGCGGGTTGAAGATCGACTCGAGCACTTTCTTGTCGACCGACACCGCCACGAACTCTTTCGGCGGCGGAAGGAACTTGTAGTCCAGCTCGGCAAATGCCTTGTCGAGCGGCATCGGCTTCGGATCGGGCTGCAAGAGGAAGAAGGTGATCTGGAACGCGAGAACGATCAGACCGCCCACGACGGCGAGGCTGATTCCGACCACCCCGCCCTTCTTCACTTTCCGCTCGAGCTCCGCTCGCGCTTCCGCCTCCAAGCGCAATCTCTCCTCGCGCTTGGGGATGTACTCCTTCACTTCCTTTCGGAACTGCTCGATGGTCCCCAGCTCGCGCCGGTCTTGGCTGACCCGGTCGAGAACGAGTGTGTACTCGTTGATCTCGTCGGCGTACAGCTGATCGAGCACCTGCTGCGCGGTGAACGGGCCGTAATCCAGTCCATCGCGCTGCACGAGATAGCGCTCGTCGCTCGACTCGCTGGCTTCAGACGGGGTCGTCGACAACTCTGGAATGTCGAACAGGTTCTCGTCGCCAATCTTTGAATCTTGGACCGCCGGCTCGACCTGAATCGACTCGGGCCCGGGCGGATCGTTCAGATTGGCTCCAAGCTCCCTCGCTGCCTTCTCGAAAGCATGTCGGAAGTCGGCTGCTGACTTCGGCCGGGCGGCGAGGTCCTCGCCGATCGAACGCGTGATGAGCTTCGAAAGGACCGACGGGTACGAAGCGAGATTCATGATCGCGGCGGCTTTCGCCTCGTCGCGGTCATTCGGTAGGCCATTCGGGCTCAGCATGTCTGCGGCGATCATGCCGAGGCTGTAGATGTCAGCAGCACTCGAAATCAGGTCTGGTGCCTCAGCAACCTCGGGCGCGACGTAGATCGAGTCGACGTACGGGCCCTCGTTCTGTTGCACGAGGAAATCCGCGGAAATTCGACCGAAGGCGAGGTTTCCGACGCGAATGACGGACCGGTTGTCGAGGTAGACGTTGTAGGGTGTGAGGACGCCGTGGGGCATGAACGGGTGGACCGTCTCGAGCGCGTCACACACGTGGGCGAGGACCGTGAATGCGTCGCGTACGCTGACGCTCTGGCCAGCTTCGCGCCGCTTGGCGAGGATCGACGACAGAGTCGAGCCCTTCACGTACTCCATTGCGACGAAGATCTCGCCCTCCGGAACGCGGCCCATGCCGATGATGCGGGTCAGGTTGCGGTGCTGGATTCGCGAGGCAATTCGCACTTGTTCGGCCATCTGGTCGAACTTCGCTTTGCCGGGGAACGGCATGGCGAGCACTTTGATGACCGCGCGGGTATCCGCTGCGGTGTCGCGGCACATGTAGCTCACGCCGCCGCCGGAGGCGCCGAGATAGCGCTCGATCTCGAAGCGCCCACCAATGACGTCGCCGGTCGCGAGCGTCACCGGACCTTCGGGCGCTTCCTTCGCGGTAAGCACGCCAGGCGCGGTCATCTGAACCGCACGTCCAGGTCGCTGCTGGCGCGACTCTTCGCCGCCTTCTTCGGTTGGGTCCACCGATTCGCTCATCTTGAAGCCTCGTTGGAGCACTGCCGCTCGGTCTAACTCTTTGCTTTTGGCGCTGCCTCGAGGGGCAGATCCACGAACCACCGCTCACCGTCCCACAGCATCACGGCCTGCCCCTCACGACCGTCCTGGTACGAGATGTTCAGCGTCACCCGAGTGCCCGGTTTCGGCTCAGCCTCGAGCTTCGGAACCACCTCGACCCTCTTCAGGTCATAAGGATTATCCACCGCCGTGATCACCCACATCTCATGCGCCTTCGGGCGCGCTTCGTCAGGGATGTCGCCAAGGTCTTCGAGCGCCTGTGTCAGCACTTTCTGATCCTCCGGCGCGATCGCCGCAAACGCGAGCTCGTCCTGACCGCGAAACACGTTCATGAGGAACTGCTCGAAGGTCACGCGCGGCCCCGGCTCCTTCCACGTTTCGCCCGAATCGCAGGCGGCGAACAGAGGGAACCCGATCACGAGCAGGAGCACGTGAAACACGAACCGATACGTAGGTGAGTGAGGTTGGAAGTTCACTCAGAGAGAGTAAACCTCACGGCCAAAGAGCGTCAAGGTCCACAAGCTGCGCGCGACCGCACTGCGTGTGGCTCTATCCGTCGTCTTCGGCCTCGGATTCCGAAGCTTCGTACGCAGCGATGCCGCTCGCGACGAGCGATTCCACGTCATCGTCTTCGAGCCGATCCGCAACGATACCGAGATCGAAACTCGCTTTCTGGGCCGTCTGGCCTTCATCTTCGCGCGCGACCACGTCCTGCAGCGGCGCTGTCGCCTGCCGCGCGCGCTCGTTTCCAATCACGTCCGCGATATCCGAAACGACCGTGTCGGACGTATGCGTGCTCGCTGCATCTCGAACCTCGTCCGGAATCGAAATCAGCGGATCGGAACGCTTCAAGATCTCGAGCTGCTTCAGTCGATTGACGATCCGGTCGACTTCTTCCGGCGGAGCCTTCGCGAGCATCTCTCGCGCCTGACCGACGGTCTCGGGGTTGCGGAACAAGCTCAAGACACGCCGTTCGAACTCGGTGAGCGACGAAGGCTGCACTGCAGCGGCCCTCGAAGGGTCCAGCACCAGTCGCGTGCGAGACGTCGCCCGCGAGTCTCCGGTGTCGAACGAAGCTTCACGCAGAAGCTCCAGCAAGATGGTGTCGATCGACATCCGCAGCGGTTCTGGTGGCCACGGCGCGCCGTCACCGGGCCGAACCTCGATGAACGCGAACTGCCCGCGACGCAACGAGCAAATCTGCCGAAAGAACGACTTTGCCCGCGAGGCTCGCGCTTCGCGCAACGCCCCATCCGAGACGAGATTGTCACGAACGAGTCGATTCTCGAGCGGCAGCATCATGTCGCCCGACGAATACGCATCGCGGAGCTCTTCATGCACCGAAGGGTCAAGCGCACCGGAGCTCAGGAGCACCTCGAGCAGCACCTCGTCCGAAGACGCCGCACCCGAAAGCGAGTCGATCTCCTCGAGCGATCCCCCGTCGAGATAGAGCACGTAGGCCTGATGGTGCGATGCAATCTCGAGCCGCCCACGCAGCCGTCGGTCCCTGATGGTTCGCAGCAGATCGATGGCCGGCATCGCCTCGAGGTTGCCCGAAAAGCCCTGCGCCAGCGGAAGCCGCATGATCTCTTCGGAAGCTCCCTTCACGCCGCGTGAGAGCGCTGCTCGGAGGATCCGCTCGATCTGGCCAGCACGGTCTTCCGTGCGCGCCGTGAGCGCGATTCGGTCCCAACTTTCGGCGAGAGCGCGAGCAACGCCTTTGAACTGGGAGGCGACATCGTTCTCGAGCGGATCTGAGCGGAGTGGATTGGTGGTTGGCTCTTCGGGCACCGGAAGTTCCGAAGAAATCTCGGTCAGGTCCGGCGCGATCTGAGCTTCGCGGGTCGATTCCGAGTAGTGGTCGATCGCCGCCGGCGTCTCGGGCATCGTCTGGTTGAAGGTCGGCGAACGAAACCCACGATGGACCATCTCTTGGTCGGCGGTGTTCCGGAGTTCATCCTCTCCTACCGAACGGACCGACACGTCGGACCGAATCATCCCGCCGCCATCCCCGAGCTCGAGGGGGATCACGTCTTCATCGGGGTCGAGCACGAACGTCGCGTCGCTCCCCTCGCTCAAGTCGTTCAGACCTGAGCCGTCGCTCGGCTTCGACTCGAGCGTTCCCGGCTGCATGCCGAACTGGTCTTCAATCTCCTGGGCCGACTCGGGGTCGAGCTCTCTCGTAATCGGCTCGGGGAGGTCGTCGATCGTCGCAGGACCTTCCGGAACGTCCGCAGCCAGCAACGACTCGACCTCGTCGCGATCGACGTCGAGATATTCGACCACCATCTCGTACAGCTGAAATCGGGTGAAGGGTCGCTCGAGCCAGTTGGTATCGTCGAATCGTTCGCGGGAGATGCGAACGCCGCAATGAATGACGGGAAGCTCTGCCTCGGCGTACTCCCCTGCCCTCTCGTCGAGGTTGGGGAAACCGCTGTCGACGTCGACGATCAGCAGGTCGGCCGTGTCGACTTCTTCGTCGTGCTCGGGGGTCACGACGTCAAACCCGAGATCGACGAGGGCGCCAGAGATTAGCTCGCGCAAAGTGGCATTGCCCTCGCGAAGCTCAATCTGGCGCCCTTCAATCGTCGACATCGTTCCTCTTACTTGATCGTGCTCTTGAGCCACACGTGCGCGAGCTCGAGTCGGTAGTGGTCGAGCGCGTGCGACTGACCCTTGTTCGCTTCCTCTTCGAGGATCGACTCAATCTTGGCGGTGGCCTCTTTCGAGGGTGCCCGATAGACGCCGAACGTCAAGATCTCGCGCGTGTCGAGGTGCTCGATGCCGAGGTTCTCGACGATCAGTGGACCTGCAACCTCAGCAGGCAGTCGAACAATTTCCCAGGCAGCCTTTTCGCGGACGATCTTGTTCGGGTCGTTCAGCTTCCCAGCATAGCAGGTACCCTGTGCCTTGGCGTCGCCCTTCGCCCCGCATTCCGCGGCGACGTCGAACATCACGAGGAACGAGTCCATCTTCTTCCCGACCTCGGGGTACTCCTTCTTGTAGGTTTCGGCGACCTTCACGTATGCCTCTTTCTGCGCGGCGGTGGCGAGCGTCGCGTAGGCGTGAGCCATCATCCAGTTGATCTGGTAGCGCTCGACATCTTTGACCGGCTGGCCTTGCTGTTCGAGCATGGCGGAGCGCTTTTCGAGGTCGTTCACGACGGCTTTTTCGGCCGCTTCGAGAAGCGTCGGAAGGGCTGCACGATCGCCAAGTCGGCTGAGTGCAAACGCGGCGTCCTGCCGCAGCTGCAGCTCGACGAGTCCGTCCGTGATGTCGTCCCACTCCTCGTTGACCATGTTCCCGGCGACGACCTCCTCGAGCACTTCACGACCACCTTTGCCGATGTCGCCGAGCGCGTAGAGTTCTTCGGAGGTCACCTGGCCTTCGCGCATGCGCCAATTCACGGCTTTGTTGCCGGCCAGCGTCTTCGGTGCCTCTTTGGTGGAGTTCAGATCCTCCAGAATCGGCTCGACAGCCGCTTCGGCCCGCATGCTCGCCAGGCGCTGCGTCGCGATGAGCTTCGCCTGGTTCGGCGGGAACGCGGCGTCGGCAGTGTCGTACTTCATCAGGAGGGTCGAAATGTCGTCTCGCTCCTGTTTGAACGCCGCGAGCAGATGAGGAACGGCCTTCGAACCGAGCGCCTGAACGGTCATTCCGCACGCTTTGTCCAGCGTTTGGTTCGTCTGGTTCGCGTAGAACATCGCGAGCGTGATTTGCTTCACCGCCTCGTCGTTGATCGCGTCGGGGGTCGTGATCGCGATCTCCTTCAACACTTCACATGCGTAGGAGTGCATCGCGATGGGGTTGTTGTCGACGTCGAGCTTGAGCACTCCAATGAGCGGCTCCACCAGCGCTGGGTCGGGCATCAGTCGGAACGACGCGACGATCGACACCTTGACGTCGGCTTTGTCGGTCTTTCCAAGCTGCTCGAGCATGGCCGGAACTGCATCCTTGGCCTTGATCTCGCCGAGCGCCTCCGCCGCGGCCCCGGCGTAGCCGGTCGCATCGCTGCTGAGTTCTTTGAGGTACGCATCTTTCGCCTCCGGCGAGCGAAGCTGCACCAACATGCCCATCGCATCTTTCTGATTGGAGCTCTCGGCGTTGTAGACCGCGATCAGCCCCGGAATGAGCTTCTGCTGCTGCTCTTCCGAGAGCTGGCTCATGTTCTGGAACGCAATCTGACGAGTGGTGGGGTCACCCTCGAGCAGCTGCTTGTTGACGTACTCGGGGTTCGACCAGTCAGGCTGCTCGCAGGCAGTCAGGCTGGCGCCCGCGATCGCGAGGCCGATGAGGGTAGCTTTCAGGCGATGGTTCATTCTCGTCTCCTCGGCCGATGTGACGGCCGGTGTTCGATGGGGCCATTCTTGGCGCTACTTCAGTCGAGGTCGCCTCGATAAACGCCGATGTACGGCAGATTGCGAAATCGCTCCATGAAGTCCAGCCCGTACCCAATGACGAACTCGTCGGGAATGACAAACCCTACGTAGTCCATGCGCACGGGGTTGGTGGTCTTCGCTTCTTTGTGGAGGAGCGTACAGACTTTGATCGACTTCGGACCACGCGTCTTCAGGTTCTCGATGAGGTACTTCATCGTGAGTCCGGTATCGATGATATCTTCGACGATCAGGACGTTTCGTCCTTCGATCGGCAATGAAAGGTCTTGGGTGACACGTACCACGCCGCTCGACTTCGTGCTGTCTCCATAGCTCGAAAGGCCGAGGAAGTCGGTAGTCACCTGGTCGCTCGGGATTGCTCGAGCGAGGTCCGCGGTAAACACGAAGCTCCCCTTCAAGACGCAGATCATGTGCACGCCATCGTCGCCGTAGTCGGCGTAGATTTCTGCGCCCAGCTCCTTGATGCGGCTCTGGATCTGCTCTTCGGTATAGAGGACGTCGAGGTCGTCACGTGTGATATCGATGGTGCACCTTCCTTGCTCGGGCGTCAGCCCTCGTCGGGGGGAGAAAAACAGCGGCGGCATCGAGCTTCGTACTGCTCGGAGCTGCCGACGAGCACCTGTTGGGGATCCGTCGCGAGTCGGTATGACTTGCCGGCCGGATTGCCGCACTGAACGCAGATCGCGAGCAGCTTCGTGATGTACTCCGCGCGCGCCAAGAGCTGCGGCATCGGGCCGAAAGGAACGCCCCGATAATCTTGGTCGAGCCCCGCCACGATCACGCGTACTCCGCGCTCAGCAAGCTCCTCACAAAACGCGATCACGTCGTTCCCGAAGAACTGCACTTCGTCGATGGCGACGACCTGAGCCTGAGCGTCGAGGTGGTCATGAATCTGCGAAACGTCGTCGACCGCGACGCCGGGAAGCGCATCTTTGTTGTGGCTCACGACCGACTCGGCATCGTAGCGGTCGTCGATTCGAGGCTTGAACACCTGCACCTTCTGGCGCGCGTATTGCGCACGCCGGGCGCGGCGAATCAGCTCTTCTGTCTTGCCCGAGAACATGGGGCCACAGACGACTTCAATCCAGCCGACATCGGTTGGCTGTAGGATCATCGTGAGGGAGCCGGTAAACGAAAGTGACGTGAACGTGGCGACTCTTTTAGCCCGTCACGCCGCTCGCCCGCAACCCATTCAACGGTCGAACTGCTCGAGTAGGAATCCGCCCAGGACGGTCGCGAATCCGTAATCACCTTTGATCTTCAGCTTCTTTGCGGCCCGGCCCGGCTCCTCGTCACCTTTCGTGACGGCCTCCACGAGCTCGAAAGGCAAGACGAACCCGAAGTTCTTCGCGCCATCCACCTTCTCGTAGTCATTCAGGACGAGCGTCATGTCGACGTCGCCATCCGGCCCCGAAATCGTAATGTCGATCGAACCGTCGTACCGCTCGAACTCGTCGAGAAAGTTCTGCGTCAAACGATACTGGGACTGCAGCTCGTCTCTTCGCTCGTCGAGCGATTCGAGCAGACCGACCGCGTGCTTCTTCACAATCGGCCAGAACTTTTCGTACCCCACGAGCGTGATGACCGGGAAATCGATCATCTCGTCCGCTTCCACATCGCATGTGCCATCACGACGAAACGCCAAGGTGTAACGTTTGTCGGTGTCTTCCAGATAGACGCTCACGATCACGTCGACCTCCGAAAACTCGGCGAAGTCACCGCGGTCGGCGTGCAATCTCGGCACGATCTCTTCGAAGAACTTTTCGATCGATACGTCTGGCGCAAACGCTTCTGCGAAATCCAAGGTCTCAGCCCTTCTTCAGGTTCACTGTGAGGTAGAGAAGCACACACGGAATGGCGCTGATCGCCAGATTCCCCGCCAAAATCATGCGTCCGTCACAGCCGGTGGCCGCAAGTGCGAGTGTCGCAACAGCCACGGCGGCAATGAGTGAGTACATCGATTTCATAACCTACTCCTTGGTTATCGAGCGGGGCGTCCGTGCCCTACCCTTTTCGTCGGTTCATCCACGTTGCGTCAATGCTTCCGCGGAAAACAGATTCGACACCACCGGTCATCCAGACCGACTCGCCTCTCTGTTCGATGGTGAGATCTCCGCCGGGAAGCCCGACGATGACCGATTGAGCTTCGGTTCGGTGCTCGTGCCATGCACAAGCCGCCACCGCACAAGCTCCAGTTCCGCACGCCTCCGTGCGCCCAACGCCTCGCTCGTACACGACGACGTCGAATCGACCAGGCGAGGCGACGACAAACTCGAGATTCACACCCTCGGGAAACACCGGGTGGCCGTCGTTGACGTGCGCTCCCCAACGGTCGATGACGTCGAGTGAAGGCATTATTGGCACGAAGCAGACAGCGTGGGGGTTCCCCATGCTGGCACGCCGCACCTCGATGGATTGCCCGTCCAGTTCGATTTCATCCGTCTGTCCCGAGACGACCGCCGGTCCCATGTCGACGGCGACCTGCCACGGTTTCCCCGGTTCACGGATCACGTGAACTGGTCGGGGGCCGGCATCTGACTCGACGACGAGGTGCTCGGGCGCCCCTTCGATCTCGACGAGATATCGAGCGACGCATCGAACGCCGTTGCCACACATCTCCGGGCGCGATCCGTCCGCATTGATAATCGTCAGGCGCACGTCGCCGCCCGCCTCGGGCTCGCCGAGAATCAGTAGACCGTCGGCCCCGACGCCGCGATGGCGGTCGCAGAGCGCAGCTGCCCACTTCGCCGAGGCGAGCGGGTTCGAGTCTCGGAGCACGATGAAGTCGTTGCCCGTGCCATGAAACTTATAGATTTCGTGGTTCGACATTGGTCGCGGAGTCTTAGACGCCGGCGACCATGGCGCAGAGCTTGTTCCACGTCTGGTCGTCGGTTTCGACGAATTCGTACGCCATTCCTGGGCTTTCGTCGACAGCAACGCCGCGTTCATCATAACCGCGGTCGACTCGAACGACTCGACCGTGAACGCGCACGAGTGCGCCGTCCGAAGTACGGAACATCAGCGTGTGCGTGTCACCAACTTCAAACAGAAGTGGGCTCTCGACGAAGATACCCGTGGGACTGACGTTGACCGACTCGAGAGGAATCTCCCAGCCATCAGCATCTTGAATCACCACGTCGGTGCGGACATCTCGCCGCCCATAACGTCGAAAACCTGCGAAGGATTGCCTCGCCGCCGGACGACGACGAATTACGCTCTTGGCTCGCTCAGACATATTGCCTCCTGGCCGTCTAACGAAGACATCCTTGTCTTCGAAGTTTGCGAGATGAACCGCTGGCGGCACGTCCATGTGCCTTTGGCCTTCCTTGGCCGACCGACGGCTCGGATACCGTTCTGCGCCCTCGTGCAGACGGTATGTGATGCACGGTGAATCACCGCCCATCACGTACACCCACCGTACCGTGACGTGGATGGGCGTCAAAAAAACTTCTGTCATTTTTTGGGAAAACCCCGCTCGTCCGCGCGGCCTCGGTGTCAAGGCCCCGGCGAGCTGAGGATCAACGATCGAGGAGCGATCGCCAGCCGATCGATCGGCTCGACTTTCACCGCTCGTACATCGAATCCAGCAGCTCGGATCGAGCCTTCGATATCGCGTCCCTACGGAGCTTCCCCGTCGGCGTCCGCTCTCCGGTGGCCTCGACGAACTCCGTGGGCGCAATCGCGAACCGTCGGACCATCTCGAATCGCGCCCGTTCGGCGTTGAGCTCGTCGACAACGCCACTCATCAGGCGCCGAACGAAGGGGTCTTCGTTCCAGGCGCGACGCGGCGGAAGTTCGATGCCCTCTTGCGCGGCGAGTTCCTCGACCACATTCACCTCCGGCACGAGCAACACCGTGAGATAAGGGCGCTGGTCGCCGTGGGCGAATGCATCGCTGATGAGGGGAGACGAACGGAACGCAGCTTCGATCGGCGCAGGTGGAATGTTCTTTCCGCCCGAGGTCACGATCATCTCCTTCTTTCGACCGGTGATGCTCAGATAGCCATCCCGGTCGAACGCTCCAAGGTCGCCCGTGGCGAACCACCCATCGGAATCGACCAGCGGTTGCTCTCGCCCCCAATAGCCGCGTGCGACCGTCTCTCCGCGAACCAGAATCTCGCCGTCTTCGTCGATCGCGACTTCGGCTCCTGGCAGTGGTCGTCCCACGGTGCCAATTCGAAAGTCGTCTGGGTGATTCGCGCAAGTGACTGCGGTGGTCTCGGTCAACCCATATCCCTCGAAGAGAGGGATGCCGGCACCGCAGAAGAACTCGGCCGTCGAGCGAGCCAGCGGAGCTCCGCCCGACACCAAGAACCGAATTCGCTGGCCGAGCGCCGTTTCGATACGCCGTTTGACCCATTCGCCGGCAATTCGCTGCCCTACTCCACCGGCAAACCCTGAGCCGGTTGTGGCCACGTCGAACACGCGCTCGCGCCATCCACCGTGCCTTCGGGCCTCGGACTCGAAGCTCAAATGCAGGCGCTCGTAGATCTGCGGCACAGCCGCGAAGTAAGTCGGACTCGTCGCCACTACGTCCTCGAGCAGGTGGGCCGGTCCCCGACCGACGACGGTCTCGATGCCGTAGCCAACTGCGGTCAGCAGCAGAGCGCGGGCGAAAATGTGCGCAAGCGGCAAGAACAGGAGTTGTCGGTCGGAAGACCGGAGCAACTCGAGCGCGCGCAGACCGTCGGCCTCAGCACGAAGATTCCCGTGAGTGAGCACTACTCCCTTCGGAAGTTGTTCCGTTCCGGAGGTGTAGACGATCGTCGCCACATCCTCGCCCACGATGGCCGCGCGCCGGCTTGCGACGAGCATACTGTCGTCCGCGAGGCACCTTCGGCCTTCGTTTGTGAACGTGTCGAAGTTGAACAGCGGAATCGACTCGGGCCAATCGACGTCGGCCATCGCGACGCGTGCGCGGCCGTCCCAGTCGCCGTGCACGAAGTTGGCCTCTTGGTCGAGGAGGACTACGCCCAGCATGTCGCTATGAACGACGTCAGCCCTGGTGAGCTTGTCGAGCTGCGACGGGTTCTCGACAAAGGCGAACTTGGGCGCCGAATCGCGAACGATGTGCGCCGTGGAAGCCACGCCTGCGCTCGGATAGAGCGGGACAAGGACACCGCCCGCCATCATCACGGCGATATCGGTGAGCAACCACTCTAGTCGTGTGTCAGACAGAATCGCGACCCGGTCGCCCGGCTGCAGTCCGGCGTCGATGAGGGCAGCGGCGATCCGCTCGGCCTCGGTCCACCAGCTCTTCCAGGAGGTCGTCTCCCAGGTTTCATGGGAAAAATGACGAAGCGCTGCGGCACCGCCGTGGCGGTGCACGCAGTCTTCGAAGAGTTCGATGATGGTGTTTCGCATGGATTGCGACGTGCCGCGCCCGGACGGGCGCGGCGTCGACTTAGAACTCGATGATTGGCGCGCCCTCGCGGTCGGCCATCTCATCAAGGGATTCGATCATGCCGTCGGCGTACTTGCTGATCTTGGTCGACTGCACACGAATTTGAACGAGTCGTCGCTGATAGCGGTCGAGGGCGTTACCCGAGTCGGCTTTCACCATTTGTGATTTCGAGATTCGAATGAGCTGCTTCGGCTCGACTTCCACAGGTTCGCCCGACGAAAGGAACTGCGCTTTGACCTTCTGGTTCTCTTCGTTGGAGCCGGTGATCGCGACGAGTCGGCCGTACTTTGGCATGTAGCCTTCCGACTCGGCTCGCTTCTTCACGTCTTCGAAGTCGAAGAGCACGCCGAAGTCCTCGTTCTTGAGGGCTTCGTTGCCTTCCGACAATGCCGTGAGTTCTTCTTTGTCGACCTTGAGGGTGAGGCGTTTGTGCTCGTCGATCATCCCTTTGAGGATGGCCGAGTCCGCGACGTAGTCGCTCACAGGTCCGATGATTGCGGAGCCGAGGAGGATCTTGTCCGACGCGAATGGGCTCGAACCGAGCGCAAACTCGGCCTTGGACATTTTCTCCGTCGCCTCGAAGTCGACTTCGGTCGGGTTCATCTTTTCGATGGACTCGTGAAGTGACTTGAACTCGGCAACCTTCGGCTTCATCGAGTCGCGAAGCGC
Source organism: uncultured Bradymonadales bacterium (assembly GCA_964384605.1). Taxonomy (GTDB): domain Bacteria; phylum Myxococcota_A; class Bradymonadia; order Bradymonadales; family Bradymonadaceae; genus CAYLMO01. The sequence goes on from CAYLMO010000005.1 coordinate 168,067, forward strand.
TTGCGCGTCTTGCGTCTGAAGATCGTAGAGCTGTCGTTGCTGACTCGACTGTGCGCCGAACCATGCAAACGCTCCACCGACGATGAACGCGGCGATGAGCGCGCCTACGACCGGTCCCGAGAACGTCTTGCCCTTGTCGAAGTCGGAGCCGACGTCCAAGTCCATGGAGTACGACGACGGCGCCGTATAAGGGCTGTCAGTCGAAGCCGTGGACGATCCCGACGAAGCCATGGAGGCGTTCGGGTTGGAATCTGCGACGGACGCGCGCTGAGCTGATGGGCTCGGAGCAGCTGGCGAAGCCGCTGGTGCGGCCGGAGCCGGTGCGGCTGGTGCCGGTGCGGCTGCTGCTGGCGGAGCTGCTGCGGCCGGAGGACCACCTGCGGCAGGCGGTCCGCCCGCTCCCGGAGGTCCACCCGCACCCGGAGGGCCACCTGCGCCCGGCGGACCTGCCGCTGGTGCGCCTGCGCCCGGTCCTGCCGATGCGGCAGCCGGTGCTTCGCTCTCCTCCTGCGCCGGAGCGCTTGCTCCACCAGGAGGTCCGCCCTTGGTCAAACCAAGGCGCGCCTTTAGATCAGACAGGTCCGGCTTATTGTCGTTCGGTGCCAACGAGGCCTCCCTTCGAGGTCGGGGCAAAGACCACCGAAGCTGGCAACACGCCACGCTTCTCGAGTCTAAATTGTGCGATAACTATGCTCGGGGTCTAAGCTACCCCGCGTTTCAAAGGGGCGTCAAGCCGTTGGCGGCCAATGCGGTTGCATTCGATTCACCCATTGATAAAGATGAGGCAGCCGTTTGCGCCTAAAAAATGGCGCCCGCTAACCAATTTGGATGACTACCGTGCTCAACACGCGATTTTTTGTTCGCTGCCTCTTCGCCCTTCTTTTTGTGCTCACCGGCTGTGGTGGTTGCGACGGAGGCGGAGATCCTCAGGCCACCGTCGTCATCGACGCTGTCGAACCCGTGGGCGGATACCCCGGAGTCGAGGTCGATGTCAGCTTCACCATCACGCCCGGCGAAAACGCCAATGAGGGCGGCATGGCGTGGGCTGTCGACTTTGGCGACGGCATTTCGGTCACCGGCGACGGCGTCCAGGGCACGGCCTCGCACGCCTTCCAATCGCCCGGAACCTACGAGATCACCGTCTTCGCGAAGTTCGAAGGCGAAACTGCCGGCACCGAAACCATCGACTATGTGGTCTACTCACCCGTCGATCTCTCGGTCGAACGAATCAGCGGCGCCCCCGTAAACATCACGGTCGGCGACGACGTAACCCTCGATTTCTTGGTCAAAAACAACGTCGCCGCAGACGTCTTCACCCCCTACTCGGTCGACGTCTACCTCTCGTCCTCACCGGCCATCAACGCCGACGACGTGGCGGACCTCCAGCTGCTCGGCTCGACCGAAGTCAGCTCACAGGGCGACGAAGGCGTCGTCATCGCAAGCGGCGGCGAGCGCAACTCCGGATTTACGACGACGATGCCGGCGGTCGAGTCAGGCGACTACTACGTGGTCGCGCTGCTCGACCCGGAAGAACAGGTCGCCGATACGGATCGCGAGAACAACCTCGCCGTCTCGTCCGGAATCCTTCGCGTCGAGAACCCTGAGGACTTGCTTCCCGACGTCTCCGTCGATCAACTGACCTACGCTCCCGACCGGGCATTCCCGGCATTGAACTCCGTCACGAGAGGGTTCGCTTTCCGAAACAACTCCTCGGTCGACGCGTTCGGTCTGCGACACCGCACCTACCTGTCGATCGGCGACGGCGAACTCGACGACAGTGACATTCTCATCGCGGAAAGCGAGGAGTTCGACCTGATTCGCGACACGACGCTCGACGTCGGCCCCGAAGAGATCGTGCTCGACAACCCGATCGTCCCGCCGACCGGAATGGAGATGGAGGTGTGGCTCATCATCGAAGCGGTCGTACCGGCCGAGCTCGAAGAGTCCGACACCGGAAACAACATCCTCGTCACGCCCGAGCCGATTCTCGTCACCGATCAGCCGGTCGAAGGACCCGACATCGTCGTTCGGTCGTTCTCCGCGACTCCAAACAGCACGTTCCTCGACGGGCCCTTGAAGATCACGACGGAGATCGCAAACGAGGGTACCGCCGACGTCGGCTCGTTCTTCTGCGGCATCTACCTTGGCGCCGGTCCACGCGTGAACACGCAGAACGACCCTCGCCTCTCGAACTTGAACATCCCGGCACTTCCGTCGGGCGAAGTCATCAACATCGAGACCGACATCATCATCCCGGGCCTCTACGATCCGGGCGTCTACTACCTCTACATCGTGTGTGACCCGCTCAACGCGCTCCAAGAGCCCTTCCGAAGCAACAATCAGCTGATTCAGCTCGACCCGATTACGGTCACCGACGACGCCGACGTCGATCTGTTCATCGAGGAGCTTCGTGTTCCCATGAACGCAAACGAGGGCGACACGGTCGACGTTGTCGCGCGTATCTGCGTGCAAGGAACCAACCCGAGCGGCGACACCCAGGGCAAGCTCTACCTCACGATTGGCGACACCGTGGATTTCGCGGCCGACGCAATCGAGACATTCGACATTCCGAACATCGTTCCCGGTAGCTGCGAAGAGGTCACCCTTCCGGTCACCGTCGACTGCGCCGACTTCGAAGACACCTACGCGTTCGGCGTTTCGGTCGACACGCTCTTCACGCTTCCGGAGACCAACGAAGAGAACAACCGCAAGGCCGGCAACAATCGCCTGATGATCGCGGGCGAGTTCTGCACTTGTGCCGAAGACCTCTTTGAACCGAACGACCGCCCGCTCGACGCGGTGCCGGTTACTCCGGGCAGCTTCGATGCCGCGCTTTGCACCCCTGGAAACTGCGACTACTACGGCGTCGATGCAGCTGCCAACGACACGATCATCGTCGAGACGACCTACCAGACCGACAAGGGCCGGCTCGTGACCACGATGTTCGACACCACGGGCGTTCAGGTGCTCGATTCGAGCTCCGAAGCAGACGCGCAGCAGGTCGGTGCGTTCGTCGTTCCGCAGGCCGGCCGTTATCTCTTCAATGTGTGCGGCGCCGGCGCCGACCGAAACTTCTACGACGTCGATGTGACCGTCACTCCGCAGCCGGCCGGCGTGGACCTCATCGCGCAGAACGTTGGAATTCCGGCGAGTAACTCCTACTCGATCGGCGCCAAGCTCCGGGTGGATTATCGCGTGTACAATGTTGGTGCGAGCGCGTCCGGAGACTACGACGTCCGCTTCTGGATTAGCCCCGACCGAACGATCGGCGATGGCAACGACACCCAGGTCACGCAGATCGGAAACACCACCATCCCTGGAGGCGCCTTCCGCGACCTGTCGACGACCATCACCATTCCGACGACGCTGATGGACGGCGACTACTACGTGGGCGTCGAGATCGACCCCGCGCCGCGCCAGCTCACCGAGACCGACACGACGAACAACATCTCCGTTTCTCGCCAGTTCGAGATCAAGACGCTGTGCTTCGACCCGCTCGAGCCGAATGACGACTTTGGCACCGCGCCTGTTACCGCCGCCGGTAGCTACGCAAACCTCGTCGTTTGCTCCGACGCCGACGATTTCTATCGAATCTGCCCCGGCAACGCGAAAGAGTTCGATGTGACGGTCAACTTCGACGATGACGCCGGAGACATCGACCTCGAGCTCTTCGACAGCCAGTTCAATCGAATCGACTCGTCGGCGAACACCGGGGTCGACGTGGAACAGGTGAGCGTGCCGTACGTCAACGGAGACCAGTGCTTCTACGCCGTCGTGCGCCTGATCACCCTGATGCCCGATGTCGAGACCAACTACTCGCTCGATATCCAGGTGCGCGATGTCGACCCGACGCTCGTCTGCAGCTCGACGTTCGAACCGAACGACTCGTTCCAGACCGCTTCCAGCCTGCTCCCCGCGCTCGGACTCACGAGCAACCTCGACCGGTGCCCGGTCACCGACACCGACTTCTACTACGTCGACCTCACCGCCGGTCAGAACGTGAACTTCCGCGCGACGAAGACGCCCAACATGCAGGGCGGAACGCTCCGTATTCAGCTCTACAAGCCCGGCCAGATTCCGGGACCGAACAGCGAGTCGGCGCCGGCTGTGCCCACTGCAGAGATTGCGAACTTCATCGCCGCGACCACCGGCCGCCACTACCTTCAGGTGACGTTCTCGGGCACGACGCGAAACGCGACCTACACGCTCGGGGCCGACGGCCTCGGTGGGGTCGACCTTTCACCGTCGAATCTGTCCATCGGCTTCGGCAGCTACCGCATTGCCGACGAGGTCCGATTCAGTGCGACCGTCGCCAACTTGCGTAGCGATACTGCCACCGGCGGCACCTATACCGTCTGGTTCTCCGACTCCGCGACGCACGACCCGATGAACGACATCAATCTGGGCACGTTCAACCTGCCCGACATTGTCGGCAACAGCTCGCAAGTGGTCGGTGACCGCGTCGCCGTGCCGGGCAGCGCAACGAACGGAACGCGATACCTGCACTTCGTAACCGGCGTCATGAACGATGCCGACACGACCAACGACATCGCGACTACCACGATCGAAATCGTCCCTTAGCGTCGAAGGCGACCCGATGAAACTCGGACACATCTCCGATCTGCATATCTGGGAGCTCGACAAGTTTCGCCCGCTCGAGATGCTGAACAAGCGTCTCATCGGCGGCGCGAACCTTCTCTTCAAGCGTTCAGACGCCCACTCGACGGACGTCGTACGGCTGGCGCTCGAGAAGCTCGACGAGGCCGGAATCGACCACCTCGCGATCACGGGCGACCTCACGAACCTCGCGTTGGGCAGCGAGTTTCGCGCGGCTCGGGCGGTGATCGAAGGTCTCGAAGACTCACGTCGACGAGTGTCGGTCATCCCAGGAAACCACGACTATTACACGCCCGGAGCGGTCCGCGAGCGTCGGTTCGAAAACCACTTCGCGGAGTATCTGGAGTCGGACTTGCCGGACTATCAGTGCCCGACCGGTTATCCGTTCGTGCACATCCGCGACGACGTTGCCATCGTCGGCGTGTCGTCATGCATCGCGACACCACCCTTCTTCGCCACGGGGAAGGTTCTGTCCGACGAGCTCAAGGCCCTGGACGTCGTACTCGACGACCCAGCCGTGCGCTCACGCTTCAAGGTCGTGATGATCCACCACCCGCTGTTGCCGTCGCCGCACCACAAAGTCGAGCATTTCCGACGACTGACGAACGCTTCCGATGTCGTCCACATACTACGCAAACGTCGTGTCGACCTCGCGATTCACGGGCACAACCACGAGTTTCTCGACCACGCGATCCCCCACCTCGATGGCACGGGCGAGCTGCGCATCTGCGAGGCAGGTAGCACGAGCACTACCACCTACAGCGACGAAGTTTTCGGCGGGAAGTACAACATCTATCACATCGAAGACGCCCGACTGGTTTGCATCGAGACCCACATCTTCGAGGCGAACGAGAACCACTTCCGCCCCTGGCGAGAGGTCAGCTTCACGCACGACGTCGAGGCGCATGCCTGACCTCTCGCCGACAATCGACGCGCTGGCCGACAGACTTGGGTTCGAGCGGAACGGCGACGAGTTCGTCCGATTTGATCGACGGTTTCGCCTCGAAGTCGACGATTCCGTGGGAGCCTGGCGCACGATGGCCTGGTCGCTTTGGTCCGCCCGAATTGCGGTGGACCAGTTGAATTCCAGATATGACGTCGCGTCCGAGCGCTCGAAGCCGCCCGCGCGAAACGTCTACGAGGTCCCTTCACAGTACGGCGATCGCGAGCGCTCTCTCATTCCGCTCCACGTCATTCGGGCCGCGAGCCGGTTGGCCGAGAAGAGACTCGTTCAGGCAGATTGGGTCGACGAACGGTTTGGCGTGCTCTTTGGTCTCGCGGAAGGTTTCGGGGTGCACTTCCTCGGCGTCGACGAACTGCCAAGAGTTCCGTTCGATGAAGCGAACATCCGCGAGAACGCCCGCCTCGCGCACTTCTACGGGTCCTACAAAGCGCGGCCGGTCGAGACCAATAAGGTCGCCGACCGAGTCAAGGTGAAGCGCTTTCACTCGGTGGATGCGAAAACGTCGTCGCGCGCCCTGCTCTTTCCCGACTTCGACTGGGACGCAGCGCAGGATGGGGGCTCCGTTTGGATTCCGGGTCGTGACCACATGGTCGTCGCCGAACCGCTCGAGGCCGAGTTCTCGGACCACGCCATTCACGATGGCCGAGTCGTAGCGCGCGCCATCGAGCCGCAGATTCCGTTCTACCCGACGCGCTACCAGCTGAGCGCCGAAGCCATCGAACCGGCCGAGGACGCGTGGCACGATCGGTACGCGGCGCCCCCGGACGACCTGCCGATCGAACGCCTCGCGTAAGGCTCGCCAATCGTCTAGGCTCGGGGCATTCGCACGATTCGACGAAGGGCACCTCATGTTGCGGTCTTGCATTGCGCTCAGCGCTCTCTTCCTCACGTTCGTTGCCATCGGCTGTGGCGACACCGAGCCTACCGACGGCTCGAACGGAGATTCCAACAACACCTCGGTCGCCGAGACCTGCGAAACGTCCGGAAACGCGGTCGCCGACGCCATTCGCGCTCTCGACCGCTCGTGCGAATCCGACGTGGAATGCCGCATCGTCGAGCGCGCCGGAGACTGCGAATGCGCCAACTCGGTCAACATCATGGCCGACCTGACCGCGTTCGATTCTGCGCTCCAGACCCTCGACGAGAACATGTGCGTCCACCCGTTCGCATCCTGCGGATCGGTGCAATGCGGCTACACGCGCGGCTACCGTGAACCGGAGCTCATCGGCACGTGCGAGCAAAACGAATGCGTCGTCACCGAGACTATGACGTGCGCAGAGTTCGAAGAGAACGTTTACGGCGGACTCGTCGCTCCATCTCGATGCGAAACCGCAGAGGACTGCACCCTGCGAAACGACCTGAATCCATGCGGCTGCAACGAAGCCGTCGGGCTCGACTTTCCGTTCCTCGCGGCCCAGTCGACCTACGATCTCATTGGAATCAACCGAGATCGGTGTAACTTCACGTGTGAGGCATGCCCGCAAGTAACGACCGCGGCATGTGTTCAGAACGTTTGTGTCGCGCAATAAACGTGTCCCAATACCACTTCAGTGCATCTCATTCGTGAAGTGAAACGGGTCACTGGTTAGCGAGAAATTGATATGACGAACCTCAACGAACGCCTTCAATCCGCCCTGGAACGACGCAAGCTCGTGGTCGATTCGGTTGCTGGAACGCTCAATATCACTCAAGGAACCGGACCGCTGGCCGTCAAGACGAACTTGGACCCGTCTCCGTTCCTCGCCAAACTCGAGTCCGAGCCCGAGTCGGAGTTCGACCGACTTCTCTCGGGATTCGCCAGCGGCGTGAAGACAGTCATGCTCGAGCCCAAACGAAGCAAGGCCGCGGACTGGACGTTCGAGCAGACCGCTGGGCGAATCTTCCCCAGCCTCGAGGCCTGGTCCTATGTCGATGGAGTTGTCGCAGCGACCGGGGGCGATTCCCCGTTTGTCGTCACCTTCGAGCCGGACCTCGTAATCGCCTACAAAATCCGGCTCGATATGGGCATGCGCCCACTCACGATGTCGCAGTTCGAAGGCTGGTCGGCAACGCATGACCGCGTCACCAGCGCCGGCCGCAGCATGCTCTTCCATGAGACTCGAAACCTGGCCTGGCGAGGCGTCGACGGCTTCGACGGTGTGTTTCAGATTCAACGGGGAGATGGTTTTGATGCCGCCCGCGCCCTCGTCTTCGAGGACGCGTTCTTCGGCGAGGTCAACAAGGGCTATCGCTTTAGCGTGCCGACCTCAGACCAGTTCTTCTTCGTGAAATCCGACGACCAGGAGGCGATTTCGCAGCTCAAAGAGGCGACGATCGATGCCTGGTCGTCTGCCGAATATCCCTTGAGCACCGCGGTCTTCTCGTTCGTACAAGGGCGCCCAACACCAGCGGAGCACTAGCATGTACACGATCGACGAGATCGACGAGACGCTGCCCGAAGCGGTGAAAGGCTTCCTCCGAAAGGGTTACCAGCTCCACAAGATTCAGCTCGATGCACGAGGCAAGTGGACCCACGAAGACCTCGACTTCGAAAACCCGCGCATCATCGACGCCTTCAACCGCGGCGTCAGCCGGACCGAAGGAGGCACCTGGGTGCTCAAACTCGGGCGTTTCACCTACCCCATCATCGTCGAAGATACCGGCTACTTCGTAGAGCGCGTTCATTTCGGAGACACCGCCACAATCGACTTGAGCGACGGGAGTAGCGAAGCGCTCGACCTCCCCTCAGTTCATTACGAATCCGGCGGCCGGCTCTACTGCAACGTCAAAGGCGGCGAGTTCCGTGCTCGGTTCAAACGGCCCGCCTACTACCAACTCTTCAACCACTTCGAAGAGCACGGCGACGAAGTTCGGCTCGTCATCGGGAATGACTCCGTTACGCTCGGCGAACTGAACGAGCTCGAGTGACTATGGGCACGGTCGGTTGGGTCCATCCCAGCGATCGGGACAAGAATCGAGCTGGTCCGGGGTTCCGTCGCGGTCTCGGTCACTCCAACACGCGTCGCCAACCCCATCCGAGTTGAAATCGAGCTGATCCACGTTTGGCAGCGTCGGGCAGTTGTCGAACGCGTCCCGCACGCCGTCGCCGTCCAGGTCGCCGTCGCACGCGTCGCCCACCGAATCGCCGTTTTCGTCTCGCTGGTCGGCGTTTGACGCCTGAGGGCAGTTGTCGAACGCGTCCGAGATGCCGTCGCCGTCGAAATCCGACGCGCATGCAGCGTTGTTCCCTGCCAGCGCCTCGAGCCGGTTGGTCACCAATCGACAGACATCGCAAAGGTCCCCTACTGCATCACCGTCGTAGTCGGCCTGGAAAGGATTCGAGACCGTCGGGCAGTTGTCTCGGGCAGACGGCACGCCATCGCCATCGCGATCGTTGTCGCACGTAACTTCGCCTGAAGTGCTGTCGCGGTTCCACGGATCTGCCAGCGTTGGACACGCGTCGCATGCGTCCCCTACCCCGTCCAAATCGGAATCGCGCTGCGACAGGTTCGGCGTGATCGGACAATTGTCCGCTGGGTCGCTCACCCCGTCGCCGTCGGTATCCACTCCGCAGTCTCGACCGGGCTGAAGAGGCCACACCGGACACAGATCCGAGCCATCCGCGACGCCGTCGCCATCGCTGTCGTACAGGCCGCCAACATCGCACGCATCCCCGATTCGGTTGCCGTCAGAGTCCTGCTGCGACGCGTTCGAGACATAGGGGCAGTTGTCGAACCGCGTCGGAATCCCATCCCCATCGAAGTCGTCGGCGCACCAAAGAGTCGACCTCAGCGCCGGGTCGTTCGGCTCAGCGCGCGCGTAACAAGGGTCGCAATGATCGCCAAGCCCGTCCGAATCGGTGTCGGTCTGGTCGCTGTTCGCTCGCCAGACGCAGTTGTCGTCACTATTCGGAACTCCATCGCCGTCGACGTCATTGCCGAGCGAGGCACAAGCGTTCCCAACCCCATCGGAGTCATCGTCCTCCTGGGCCGCATTGGCCAAAGTCGGGCAATTGTCGCGCAAGTCGATGAGCCCATCTCCGTCGGCGTCGAGCAGTCCCAGCCATTCGGAGCAAGTGTCCCCTTTTCCGTCGCGATTCAGGTCAACCTGCGCCGGGTTTGCCAGCGCCGGACAGTTGTCGATGTCGTCCGTCAGGCCGTCATCGTCGGCGTCAGACATCGCCGAACAGGCGATGCCGTCAACTCCCGGTGTACGTCTGCAAGGGTCACACGCATCGCCGATTCCATCGCCGTCGCTATCGATGAGCGTCTCTTGTGCGAGTGTAGGGCATGGGTCGATCGCGTCGATCCAGCCATCTCGGTCTTGGTCCAAGGGAGCCCCGGGAGCGTCCAGTCCGGCGCGGCGCTCGCACGCATCGCCACGACCGTTGCGATTCACGTCGCGCTGGTCCGCGTTGGCGAGGTCGATGCAGTTGTCGCAGAGGTCGCCCCAGCCATCACGGTCGCGGTCCACCTGGAGCGCGTCTGCGATCGTCGGGCAGAGGTCCACGAGGTCGTTCACTCCGTCGCCGTCGAAGTCGGCAGTCGGGTCGCTGCATGCAGCCGGCGTCCCATCGCCATTTACCTCTTGCTCGGCATTGGGCAACCGCGGACAGATGTCACAGGGATTGCCTACGCCGTCGCTGTCGGTGTCCTGCTGCGTCGTGTTGCTAACGTTCGCGCAGTTGTCGCAGGCGTCGCCCACTCCGTCGCCGTCGGCATCGCTCTGGTCGGCATTTGCCGTGGTGGGGCAGTTGTCGGAATCGTCATCGACCCCGTCGCCATCTTCATCGTCTGCGGTGCCCATGTCTCCAGCGTCGGCCATCGACATGTCGATTTCGGCCCCGGCATCGCCCGCGTCCGCCACACCGGCGTCGTCCTCTTCGGTCGACGATGCCAGCAAACACCTTCCCGCACGGCATAACTCACCCTGACGACAGTCAGCGGCCGTCTCACAGTCCCGCAGCGTTGGCGTCGAACCGTTGTCGCCCTCGCCGTCGGTACAACCGACGAAGACGAGGGCGACAATGATGAGGAAGAGATGTTTCACACAGACCAAAGGCGTCGCCGCTGGCGAACTACTGGAGGATCGTTGTTTGAATCGCGGTGAAGTTGGCCTCGAGGAACCATGCGTCGCCCGTGCCTTCCGCGACGATTTCGCCGGAGGCGGTGTCATAGTCGAGCTTCGACTCCTTGAGCACCGTCGTGAGCGGGATTCCGGAGCTTCCTGGGGTGAGCGTGATGAGGGTTGCATCGCCCTGCTCCTTCGTCACGTAGCCGGCGAGCTCTCCCTGGGTAATCGAGGGAGTTCCATCTGCAGCGAGCGCGATCGCGGCGTCGAATTCGAGCTGGTTGATGGGCAGAATGACTTTCTCCGGTCCCGACTCGGTCTCGAACGTAGCGACGAACTCAAACAGGTCGACGGTCGAGTTGAAAGCGCCGCACGCTGGGTCGAACGTGCCGTCGAAGTAGGTTGCGTCAGCCTCGGGCTCCCACTCGTATTCTTCTGGCGTCTCCGTCTTCAGGCCAGCTCCACCGCGAAGCTCGAAGACTCCCGCGTCGGTGTCGAGGTCGCGAATGTCGAGCAGCACGACGATCGGGTAGTCCTGCTCCTGGTTGAAGCCGTTGGCGAGCAAACCGTTCAGACCGGCGCCGACGTTGCCCTGCTTGAACGCGAGCGAGTCGAAGCGCATCTGGTAGTCGGTCTCCCAGGAAGCTCCGTCATTCGCCTCGCAGAAGCCGAACGACGAATTGTTCGCGGTCGAGTTGTTGGTGGTCGCGTTGTTCGTCGTCGCGTTGTTGGTCGTCGCATTGT